>NZ_JBFAJW010000006.1:0-567409 GCF_040655395.1 Nocardia sp. NPDC050435 | reverse complement strand
TGGATGCGTTCCTAGACAGCTCGCACTTCACTCGGAGGTCTTCGTCATGTCCAGCTCGCCACGCCGTCACCAACGTCCATGGTCAGTACACCTAGGTCAGTACCCGAGCCAGCGCAGGTCGCCGTCGCTGGCGGTACCGCAGGTCAGATTGCGGCCGTCGGCGGACTTGGCCTTCTTGCCGGATTCGGTGCAGGGCGCGCCCAGCGCCGGTGCCCCGCCCGCGGCGGGTGTGGTGGTGCTGCTGGACTGGGTGGTGCTGGGTTTGGTGGTGGTGGGATCACTCGCCGAGGCGCACGAGTATTCGATGCCGTACTGCTCGGAGGCGGTCTCGCCGAGGCAGCCGAACGGTTCGGCGCCCTTGGAGCCGAGCCGGACCGCCGCCCCGGCGTTCTTGTCGAGGCAGAACAGCCCGGCTTCGTCCATCCGGCAATCGAATTCGTTGAAGGTGAGGCGGCTGCCGTAGGCCAGGGTGGCCCCGTCGCCCAGCGTGAAATCGCCGGGGTCACCGGCCAGCTGACCGATGCCGAGGACACCGTCCTGGAAGTCGGTCAGGCTGCCGACCCAGTTGCCGTGGCTGGGCGCGTCGGCCGGGCGTGCGGGCGGGTCGTCGTACTGCACGATGCAGCGCATGCCCGGCCGGGCCGTGGTGGCCTTGCGCGGCGTCATGCAGCGGATCTTCTCGGACGGGCTGGCGAACGCGACCGCGGAGCCGAGGTTGGTGGCCTTGCCGTCCTCGGTGGTCGCGCTGTGGAATCCGCTCGCGTCGACCGGGGTGCCCGCCTCGATCCACTTGGCCACCGTGGCGATCGGCGCGCCGGCCGAGGGCACCGGCAGGGCCCGCGTGGTGCCGGCGGCGGCCGTGGTCGTCGTCTGCGCGGCCGCCGTCGGGTTCGGCTCCGAGGGGCCGGTCTGCGCGAAGAACCCGGTGACGAACAGCCCGCCGACGATCAGGACCGCCGCCACGACGGCCGCCGACACCCCGATCAGGATCCGCTGCCGGGTCCGCGCCTGCTTGGACGGACCCGGGTCGCCGCGGCGGGGTAGCGGCGCGTGCTCACCCCGGACCGGCGCGAACACCTCCGTCGGCTGATCCCACGGATCGTCCTGTCTGCGATTCCCCGGCGCCATCTGTCCTCCATCACGTTCGATCGCGGGCGCGTCGAACGCACCCGACGGGCAGCATACGGGCCGCGCGCCGCCGGGCTGCCGCTGGATTTCGGCAAATGCGTTCCGAGACAAGCGATGCTGGAGTGCCAGGGTTCGAACCTGAACCGACGGAACCAAAACCCGCCGTGCTGCCGCTTACACCACACTCCATCGGTGCGCCCGGGAAGATTCGAACTTCCAGCCGCCGGCTTCGTAGACCGGTGCTCTTCCTTTGAGCTACGAGCGCATGCCCCCTGTGGGGTAGTTCCCTCGACGAGATTCGAACTCGCAACAACCGGCTCCTAATGCCGGCGCCTCTGCCAATTGGGCTACGAGGGAGCACGGATGGAGGGATTCGAACCCCCAGCCAACAGTTTTGGAGACTGTCGCTCTTCCGTTGAGCTACATCCGTAGGGAAACGAACTAGAGACATACGAAAAAGGGGCCACTCCTGGGCGGGTAGCGCCGGAGTGACCCCAACAGGTCTGCGAGAAACGAGACCTCAGGGGCGGCTCCGGGTACGCGCGAGGCGGACCTGTTGGGTGGCCGATAGCCGGACGAACCCGCGCCAGACGCCACCGAGCGAGCTGCGTCGCTGCTGCATGGTCTGCCGGATCATGGTGTCGCCCTTCCGGGTTGGTGGTCCTCGAAGTTGTCGTCTATGACGCTAACACCCCAAATCGGTACGCGAAACCTATTTTCCGGCGTGCCGTCTCAGATGTCCGGTCGGGTTTGCTGGATCGATTTGCTGACGCGCCGGTCCGGGTTAGCCGGGGCCGCCGCGGCGCGGGCGGGCGGCGGCGCGGCGCGGGCGGGCGGCGGCGCGGCGTCTACCTGCGAACTTATGGAACTATGGGTAGCTAATACCCCGCTAGCGGACAGAAACGGACATATCGGGCACTATGGACACCATGAGAATCCAAGCCGATCGGGCTGACGCATGCATGTGACCACCTTGACCTGGGCGATCACCGTGCTGGTGATCCTCGGGCTCTTCGTCTTCGACTTCTTTGCCCACGTGCGCACCCCGCACGAGCCTACGTTCCGCGAATCCGGCTTCTGGTCCGCGGTCTACATCGGCATCGCACTGCTGTTCGGCGGTTTCGTGGCCTGGCAGTGGGGCGGCACCTACGCCGGGGAGTACTACGCGGGCTTCGTCACCGAGAAAGCGCTCTCGGTCGACAACCTGTTCATCTTCCTGATCATCATGAGCACCTTCGCGGTGCCCCGGATCTACCAGCAGAAGGTGCTGCTCATCGGCATCGTGCTGGCCCTGGTCATGCGCGGCGTCTTCATCGCCGTCGGCGCGGCCGCGATCAGCGCGTTCAGCTGGGTGTTCTACCTGTTCGGCGCGTTCCTCATCTACACCGCCGCCAAGCTGCTCAAGGAGAGCGGGCACGAGGAGGAGGTCGAGGAGAAACGCGACAGCCGCATCGTCGCGCTGGTCAAGCGGATCTTCCCGACCACCGACGAATACCACGGCGACAAGCTGGTCACCCGGATCGACGGGCGGCGCACGCTGACCCCGCTGCTGCTGGCCCTGCTGGCCATCGGCTTCGCCGACCTGCTGTTCGCGCTGGACTCGATCCCCGCGATCTACGGCCTGACCGAACAGCCCTACCTGGTGTTCACCGCCAACGCGTTTGCCCTGATGGGCCTGCGTCAGCTGTTCTTCCTCATCGGCGGACTGCTGGACCGCCTGGTCTACCTGTCCTACGGCCTGGCCGCGATCCTGGCGTTCATCGGCGTGAAGCTGGTGCTGCACGCGCTGCACGAGAACACGCTGCCGTTCCTCAACGGCGGCGAGCACATCGCCGTTCCGGAGATCTCCACCCCGGTCTCGCTGGGGGTGATCCTCGGCATCCTGGCCGTGGCGACCGTCGCCAGCCTGGCCAAGACCCGGGGCACCGTCAAGCAGAGCTGATCCGTGGGAAAGCCCGCGCGCCCCGCCGGAAATCGGCGGGGCGCGCGGGCTTCGTCGTCTCAGGCGCCGAAGCGCTCACCGATGGTGGGGGTCCACTCGACCACGCGAACCTCCTCGACCAGGTTCTCGCGCGCGAACGGATCCTGGCCCAGCAGTTCCTTCAGCGCGGCCTCGCTCTCGGCGCGGAACAGCAGCAGCGCGCCGGAGCCGTCACCGTAGGGACCGCTGCTCAGCAGCACCTGCGAGTCGGCCAGATCCGCGAGCCAGGTCCGATGCTCTGGCCGGTGCTCGTCGCGACCGGCCACGGTGGCGTCGGAGTAGGTGTAGTGGACGGCGAAAGTCGGCACTGCGATCTCTTTCTCTCAAAGGGTCAGCAACATGCGAGTGTTGCCGAGCGTGTTCGGTTTCACATAGCTGAGGTCGAGGAACTCGGCCACACCGGTGTCGTAGGACCGGCACATCTCGGCGAACACCTCGGCGGTCACCGGTGTTCCCTCGATCTCCGCGAAACCGTGCCGGCCGAAGAAATCGACCTCGAAGGTGAGCACGAACAGCCGCCGCAGCTCCAGCTGCCGGGCCACCGCGACCAGTCGCTCGACGATCAGCTTGCCGACGCCGTGGCCCTTCACGTCCGGGTGCACCGCCACCGTGCGGACCTCGCCGAGATCGGCCCACAGCACGTGCAGCGCCCCGCAGCCCACAACCCGGCCGCCGACCTCGGCGACCCAGAATTCCTGCACCGCCTCGTACAGCGTGACCAGGTTCTTTTCCAGCAGGATCCGGCCCGCGTAGACATCGACCAAACGCTTGATCTCGGGGACGTCGGAGGTTCGCGCGCGTCGCACCACCGGCGTGGCGAGCTGCGCATCCGTCGATGCGCCCGGCTGGGCATCGCTGGTCGAACCACCCTGTGGTCCCCGAGAGGTCATGGGGTGCACAGTAGTCGGCCCCGTTACCGATAGGCTGAACGCGTGCCGCACATCCCCTCGCCTCCGTCGCCCCGCGCTGCCCGCGTGTGGATGCGGGTGCTCCGCGATAGAGCAGGGGCGGGGGAATGAGTGTGCAGCCGGAAGAGATCGATTCGCCGTGGGCGGCGGAGCCGGTGCGGTCGGGGTTCGTCCCCGTGCCCGCCGAGCCGAACGTGCCGCTGATGAACATCGCGAACGTGCTGACCATGTTCCGGATCGCGCTCGTGCCGCTGTTCGTGCTCGCCCTCTTCGCCGGCGGCGGCCACGAGACGGGCTGGCGGATCGCCGCGGCCGCACTGTTCGGCATCGCCGCCATCACCGATCGCTTCGACGGGCAATTGGCCCGCAAATACGGTTTGGTCACCGACTTCGGCAAGCTCGCCGACCCGATCGCGGACAAGGCGCTGATCGGCTCGGCCCTGATCGGGCTCTCCGCGCTGGGTGATCTGGCGTGGTGGATCACGCTGGTCATCTGCGGCCGCGAAATCGGGGTGACGCTGCTGCGGCTGGTGGTCGTGCGGCGCGGGGTGATCCCGGCCGGTCGCGGCGGCAAGCTGAAGACGCTGGTCCAGTCGCTGGCCATCGCGGTGCTGCTGTTGCCGCTGGCGGGCGGTTTCATCACCGCGGGGATGGGCCTGATGTACCTGGCGGTCGCGCTCACGGTGATCACCGGCCTGGATTACGTGGGGCAGGCGGCCCGGGTCTGGTTCGCGGGCGCGCACAGCGGCCGATGACCACCGATCCGCTGACGGCGGGCGTGCCCGCCGCCGAACTCGTCCGCGAACTGGCTACCCACGGGCACACCGTGGCCACCGCCGAATCCCTCACCGCCGGATTGCTCGGCGCGACCATCGCGGGCGTCCCGGGCGCGAGCGCGGTGCTGCGCGGCGGGCTGATCGTCTACGCGACCGACCTCAAGCACTCGCTCGCGGAGGTCGACGCGGACCTGCTGCGCACCGACGGCCCGGTCGCCGCGCGCACGGCCGAGCAGCTCGCGGTCGGAGCCCGGGTCCGGTGCGCGGCCACCTGGGGTTGCGGCCTGACCGGCGTGGCCGGGCCGGATTCGCAGGACGGTCACCCGGTCGGGACGGTGTTCCTGGGGCTGTCCAGTCCCTGGCACACCGAGGTGATCCGGTTGCAACTCTCCGGTGACCGGTGGACGATCAGACTCGCCGCGGCCCACACCGCGGTGCGGGAACTACTCCGGTGCGTTCGCGGGCTGACTGTGTAGTGGTGAGTTCACGAGGGCGGGAACTCACCGGAGGGCGTCCGACGTTGTGCCAGATGAAACGGGTGTACGTCCGGCGTCGATAGTTGCCGTGCGGGTCCGTTGGAGCGGTGATCGGGCTATATTCCGGTCCACCGCATACTGGGAGCGAAGGAGAACGTGATGACGCTGCTTCGAGAGGCGATCGGGGACAGTCTGCGGCGTGCGCGCCTCGCCCAGAACCGGACTTTGCGTGAGGTGTCCACCTCCGCGCGCGTGAGCTTGGGGTACCTGTCCGAGGTGGAGCGAGGCCGCAAGGAGGCCTCCAGCGAGCTGCTCGCCGCGATCTGCGCGGCGCTGGACGTGCCGCTGTCCAGAGTGCTCTGGGACGTGAGCACGATCATGGCGGGCGCCGACGGGCTGCCGGTGCCGGCCGAGGCCGCGGCCGCGAGCGAAGAGCGCACCGCCGAACCGGCCGCGGCGCCGGCCGGCGAGGGCGCCGCCGAGCCCGCCACCGCCACCATGTCGGTGGCCGGTCCGCGGGCCTCGCGGATCGCCGAGGACACCCGGATCGTCATTCCGGCCCCGAAGTCGGACATGCTGATCCTGGTGAAGAGCAACTGAGAAGTTCTGGTGGACAACGGCGCCGCGCTGCTGCGCGGCGCCCGAAACGGATAGATTTCTCATTGGATGGATGCTCGCTCGGGCCGGGTTCGCCCGGTCCGCGCGCCGCATAGTGGAGGATAGGCACATATCGGGTGCGTGACGGTCGCGCACCGACTGCCGCGGGCAGCGGTAGCAGAGCATGGAGGCGGGATCAATCGATGGCTAATCCGTTCGTCAAGGCCTGGAAATACCTGATGGCCCTCTTCGACTCGAAGATCGAGGAGCACGCGGATCCGAAGGTGCAGATCCAGCAGGCTATCGAGGAAGCTCAGCGCCAGCATCAGGCCCTCTCGCAGCAGGCCGCGTCCGTCATCGGCAACCAGCGTCAGCTGGAGATGAAGCTGAACCGTCAGCTGGACGAGGTCGAGAAGCTCAACGCCAACGCCCGGCAGGCGGTCATGCTCGCCGATCAGGCCAGCGGCGCGGGCGACACCGAGAAGGCGATCCAATACACCAATGCCGCAGAGGCTTTCGCCGCGCAGCTGGTCACCGCCGAGCAGTCGGTGGAAGATCTGAAGGTGCTGCACGATCAGTCGTTGCAGGCCGCCGCGCAGGCCAAGAAGGCCGTCGAGCAGAACGCGATGATGCTGCAGCAGAAGGTCGCCGAGCGCACCAAGCTGCTCAGCCAGCTCGAGCAGGCCAAGATGCAGGAGCAGGTCAGCGCCTCGCTGCAGCAGATGGATTCGACGCTGTCCGCGCCGGGCAACACCCCCAGCCTGGACGCCGTCCGCGACAAGATCGAGCGCCGCTACGCCAACGCGCTGGGTTCGGCCGAGCTGGCCCAGAACTCGGTGCAGGGCCGCATGCTCGAGGTGCAGCAGGCCAGCATCCAGATGGCCGGGCACAGCAAGCTGGAGCAGATCCGCGCCTCCATGCGCGGCGAATCGCTGCCCTCGGGTGGTCAGCAGCAGGCGATCGATCCGGCTCAGCCGCAGCCGGCGCAGACCGAGGTGCGGTACGAGAAGGGTCAGGCGTAAGCATCGTTTCGACGCGCTAGGGAATTCATTTCGATGAAGGTTTTGCCGGGGCTGGTCCTCCCGCAGCACGGTGGGTGGCGCACGGTTTGGGGAACAGCATGAGCCGCAAGCGAACTCACCCGCAGCCCGGTCAGCGGCTGCCTGCCGTGCCGCCGCCGGGTTTCGGTGCGCCGCCGTCGAATCTGCCCGAATCCCTGCGCGAGGCGGGCGAGAGCGCGCTGACCGCGGTCCGCAAATGGGCCGATCCCCGCGAGCGGGAACTGCGCAAGCGCCGTCGCGCGCGGCGGGCCAGTTTCCAGCTCGGCACCGCCTCGGGGCTCACCACCGCCGGTGCCGTCGGCCTGGTCGTCATCTCCGCGCCGATCGGCGCGGTCGTGGTGCTCGGCGGGTTCGCGGTGGCGCTGGTCACCGGCGCCGCCTACAGCGCCCGCCGCTATCTGCGACTGCGCAGTGTGCCGCTGCCGCAGGCCGCCTACGTGCCCCGCAAGCAGCCGCCCCTGGGTTCGGCGTCCCGCCCGGCCATCGCGCGGCTGGCGCAGGCCGAGCGGGCGATGCACGGCCTCACGGCCGCGATCGGCCGGTCCAATCGCCTGCCGCCCGACGAATTCGCCGAGATGGTCGAGACGGCCGCCTCCGGCGCGGAGGCCCTGCACGCGCTCTCGGTCGACATCGTGCACATGGAGCGCGCCCTGATCGCGGTCGGTTCGGAGGCGGCGAACGCGCTGCGCGCCAACGTGCAGTTCGCGGTGTCGCGGCTGGAGGCCGGGGTCGCCGAGTACGAGCAGGTCGTCGCGGCCGCGGGCGGCGTGCTGGCGGTGCCCGAATCGCTGGTCGTGGCGCACCAATTCGACACCATCGTCTCCGACCTGCGGCACGCCGCCGATCGGCTGGACGGCTGGGCACAGGCGCTCACCGAGGTCGCCGACCGTCCGCTGGGTGCGACCACGTTGCAGTTCGGCACGCCGACGCTGAACGTGCGCCCGCCGGGCCAGTAGTCGTTTGTGACCCGGCATATCGATCTGGACGCTTGATCGTCGAAGCTCCAAGGTTTTTCCAACGGGGTGGGGCCGGGTTCGCCGGGCCCTTATCGTTCGGTGGTGGCTGGATCGAATCAGCGGTGGCCGGGGCAGTTGCCGGTCGAGATACCCGCGGATCGGCGGCGCGGATCCGCGCGCGCCGGAATCGTCGCGGTGGGACTGGTGACGGTCACCGCCGCCTTGGTGGCGCTCGCGGTGGCGGTGGTCGCCGAGAGTTCGCCCGCCCCGGTGGCGCTCGTCGAACAGGAGCCGCTGCCGGCCGCCGGAACGGTCACCTACGAGGTCAGCGCCACCACCGGCACCGCGCACAGTGTCGCCTACGTCGGTGGCGACAATCTGCTGCGGACCGAGGTGTCCACGCCGCTGCCGTGGCACAAGCGCGTCACCAGTCCCACGCTCGCCCTGGCGCTGAACGCCCAGCGCAACGGCGTCGGCGACATCACCTGCCGGATCACCGTGAACGGCCGGACCGTGGCCGAGCAGACGGCCAGCGGCCTGTACGCGGTGGTCAACTGCGCCGCCGCGATCCCCTAGGCCGCTCGGGGCAGCGCTGTCAGGGTCTACCCGGATCTTTCACCGATATCGCTGCTGACCTGGTGATTTCCAGGCTCGGAGCTGTCAGAGTCGAAGGAGCGGATCGTCGGACGGCGGTTCCGGAGACTTGGGAGGCAGCAATGCTGTGGAAGATCATCGGTGTGGTCGCGCTCGTCTGGATCGCGTTCATGATCATCGGTGCGCTGATCAAGGGTCTGTTCCCGATCCTGATGATCAGTGCCATCGTGTTCGGCCTGTACCTGCTCTACAAGGCGGTCACCGGGTCGGAGGAGAAGACCACCATCAACAAGGTCTGAGTGCGGACTCCGGCCGCGGACAGTCGATGCCGACCGTCCGCGGCCGCGCGCGTATCGGTGCTTGAATGGACTCGTGGAGCAGATTCCGGAGGACTGGCAGCGCGGCATCGTCATCGTCGCCCATCCCGACGACATCGAATACGGCGCGGCCGCCGCGGTGGCCCGCTGGACCGGCCAGGGCAAGGACATTCGCTACGTGCTGGCCAGCAGCGGCGAGGCCGGTATGGCCGGCGTGCCGCCCGCCGAGGCGGGTCCGCTGCGCGAGGCCGAGGAGATCGCCGCCGCCAAAGCGGTCGGGGTGCACCAGGTCGAGTTCCTCGGGCATCCGGACGGCCGGATCCAGGAGAGCCTGGAGCTGCGCCGCGATCTGGCCGCCGCCATCCGTCGCCACCAGCCGGAAATGGTGGTGCTGTTCAACTTCGGTGACACGTGGATGCCCGGCTACGCCAATAGCGCCGACCACCGCGCCGTCGGCCGCGCCGCCCTGGACGCCATCTCCGACGCGGGCAACGAGTGGATCTTCCCCGACCTCGCCCACCTGGCGCCCTGGGCGGCCCGCTGGGCCGCTGTTGCCGGGCCCGGCCCGACCCACGCGGTCGACGTCGGGGCCCAGCGCGATCAGGCCCTGGCCTCGCTCCTCGAGCATCGCCGCTACCTGGAGATCCTCAGCGCGGAACCGGTTGAAGAGCAGGCTCGCTTCATCGTCGACCGCGCCACCGAGGCGATCGAGGGTTTCCCCGCGGCGCACGCTGTCGGGTTCGAGCTGTACTACTTCGCGAGCTGATCGGCTGTCCGCAGCGCGCAGGGGCCCGCAGGATCGACGAGCGGGCTGGAATCGGCTGCCTGCCCGCGGGGTGCGTGCCCGCGGGATGGACGAGCGGGTTGGAATCGGCTGCCTGCGGGCGGGGTGCGTGCCCGCGGGATGGACGAGCGGGTTGGAATCGGCTGCCTGCGGGCGGGGTGCATGCCTGCGGGATGGGCGAGCGGGCTGTGTAGGGCGCACGGGGCTCGGCTCGTCGCCCGCGGCGGGACCATCGCCGTGGCGGCCGATCCGGACATGACGTACGGCGGCGTTCGCCGGTGCGGGGCGTGTGGCAGTCTGAGCGCATGCGTGTAGCCGTAGTCGCCGGGCCCGATCCCGGACATGCGTTTCCGGCGTTGGCGCTGTGCGAGCGGTTCCTGGCGGCGGGGGACGAGCCGGTGCTGTTCACGGGTCCGCGCTGGTTCGACGCCGCGAAGAGCGCCGGGATCCCGGTGCGCAAGCTCAAGGGGCTCGCGCCGCGCGCCGGAGAGAACGACGGCGACGCCGGGCGGCGGATTCACGAACGGGCAGCCCACATTTCGACCGAAATCATGCCCGATCTCAGCGCGATGCTGCCCGAACTGGTGGTCTCCGACGTGCTCACCGCGGGCGGCGGCATGGCGGCCGAGCGGCTCGGCGTCCCCTGGGTGGAGCTGTCCCCGCACCCGCTCTACCTGCCCTCGAAAGGCTTGCCGCCCATCGGCAGTGGCCTCGCGGTCGGTACCGGCGTCCGCGGCCGCCTGCGCGACAACGTGCTGCGCACGATGACGGCCCGCGCGGTGCGCAACGGCCTGCGGCAGCGCGAAACGGCCAGGGCGAGTGTCGGTTTGCCCGCCACCGACCCCGGCCCCGCCCTGCGCCTGCTGGCCACCCTGCCCGCGCTGGAGGTGCCGCGCCCCGACTGGCCGGACAACGCCCACCTCATCGGCCCCCTCCTCTGGGAACCCACCCCGGAGATCCTGACCCCGCCACCGGGCGACGGCCCGCTGGTCATGGTCGCCCCCTCCACCGCGCACACCGGCGTCGCGGGCATGGTCGAGACCGTCCTGGCGGCCTTGGCCGGAACCGGTGTCCGCGTGGCCATCTCGATGCTCGACACACCCCCCGCCGACCTGCCGGCCTGGGCCACCGCGGGCCTGGGCCGCCAAGACGAGCTCCTCGGCCACGCCGCGGTCTGCGTCGGCGGCGGCGGCCACGGACTGCTCGCCAAATCCTTGCTCGCCGGCGTTCCCATCGTCACCATCCCCGGCGGCGGCGACCAGTGGGAACTCGCCAACCGCGCGGTCCGCCAAGGCAGCTCGATCCTCGTCCGCCCGCTCACCCCCGACGCCATCCGCACGGCCGTCCAGTCGATGCTCGACCACCCTCGCTACACCGCCGCCGCCGAAGCCGCCGCGATGACCCTCGCCGAGGTTTCCGACCCGGTCGAGCTCTGTCACAAGGTGATCGGCAACGTGTCGGCGCAGTAGCCGAGCGTCCTGTGGCCGGTGAGGTGGTCGACATCGTGTCGGCCCAGTAGGCCGAGCGTCCTGTGGCGTGCCGGTGAGGTGGTCGGCAACGTGTCGGGGCAGTAGGCCGTGCGTCCTGTGGCCGGTGAGGTGGTCGACATCGTGTCGGCTCAGTCGGCCAAGCGTCCTGTGGCCGGTGAGGTGGTCGACATCGTGTCGGCCCAGTAGGCCGAGCGTCCTGTGGCGTGCCGGTGAGGTGATCGGCAACGTGTCGGCCCAGTAGGCCGGGCGTCTTGCCCGGGTGTGGCGCGCTGGTGAAGTGATCGACATCGTGTCGGCCCGATAACCTCGGCGTTGCTCGAGTGGCGTGTCCGCGGCTATGGCGTTGGGATGACGAAGCGCGCCGCCCGCTGGCCTGGGGGCTCGCCACTCGATGTGGTGCGACCGCCGCGTCCAGCGTCATCGCCGCGTGCCGACCCAGCAGCGGGAAACCGCACCGGTGTGGGCCGCCCGCGCCGGTTGGTCACCGATGTGCGGACGCTCGGCGGATCGGGGCGATGGGAGGCGCCGTGCCGTGGTCGACCAGCGAAGTCGCGGGCGGCACCGCGCGCTCCGCCCTCCGACCAGGCGGGCTGGGGCGTCCCCGTCCGCGCGAGTATCTTGAACACGGTGCGGTTGACTGAGTTCCAGGAGCTGTTGCATACCGAGTTCGGGACGGCGCGCGGCGACGTGCTGCTGCGCGATCACGTGATCCCGGGGCTGGGCCGGACGGGCGCGGCCGCCATCGAGGCGGGTGTCGACCCGCGGGAGGTGTGGCGCGCGCTGTGCGCCGAATTCGATGTGCCGAAGGTGCGCTGGTGACGACGGGCTACCGGTTCGACGAGCGGCAGCGGATGATCCCGGTCGATCCCGAGGGCTTGGCGGCGCGCGTCGCCGCGGCCGAGCCGGCCGATTTCGCCGGTTTCCGACAGACGGGCATCGAGTTGATGCTGCTGGGCCGGTTCGAGGCGGCGCTGGACCACCTGGACCGGGCCTTGGAACTGGCCGCCGTCGACGCGGCCGACGGCCTGCGCTCGACCACGCAGCGCCGCGTCTCGGTCTGGATCAATCTGGCCGATGTCTACCGCTATCAGGGCGAGGTGGCGACGGCCGAGGTGCTCTACCGCCGCGCGATGGACGCGGCCCGCGAGTGCGCGCCCGAGAGCGAACTGCTGTCCTTCGCGGTGCAGCACCTGGGCAAGGCGCTGGCCGAGCAGGGCCGGCTCGCGGAGGCGCGGGCGCTGCTCACCGAGGCGCAGCATCGGCGGATCGCCGAGGGGGATCCGGAGCTGATCGAGTCGACCCGGGTCGCGCTGGAAACGCTGGAGCAGTTGCCGATCGCCCTACCGGCCGCCGTGCGGGCGCTGGTGGGGGAGACGCCGGTGTTCTCCGACGAGCACGAAGGGCAGAGCGGCGGCGTCGCGTTCGTCAACGGGCGGTACTGGATGAAGCGCGGCCCACGCGCGGTCGCCGAACACGCCCGTCTGGAATGGTTGCGGGGCAAGGGGATTCGACTGCCGGACGTCGCCGCCTTCGACGCGGACGTCCTGCTGCTGGCCGACGCGGGCGCGCCGAGCCTGGCCGCCCTCGGCGACACGCGCACACCCTCGGTCGGCGCGCTCATGGGCTCGGTGCTGCGGCGGCTGCACAGTGTCCCGATCGACGAGTGCCCGTTCGACGGCAGACTCGACAGCACGCTCGCGCACGCCCGCCGGATGGTGGTCGAGGGCTTGGTGGACGCCGAGGACTTCGACGACGACAACCGGGGCCGCACGCCGGAGTCGGTGCTCGCCCAGTTGCGCGAGCAGCGCCCGGCGGAGACCGATCTCGTTGTCGCACACGGCGATTTCACCTCGGCCAATGTGCTGGAGGGCGGCATCCTGCTCGATGTCGGCGCCCTCGGCGTCGCGGATCGCTACCGTGATCTGGCGCTGGCCGTCCGCGATCTCGGCGAGCATCACAGCGCCGGCGAGGTCGCCGCGTTCTTCGCCGCCTACGGTCTCACCGACCCGGATCAGCGGCGGCTGGACTATTACCGGCTGCTCGACGAGCTCTTCTGAGTGGTGTAGTGCCGCGCCGCTTTGGTGCGGTTGCCGCAGGTGGCCATGGAGTGCCAGCGGCGGGTGCCGTTCTTGGAGGTGTCGTAGAAGAACAGCACGCAGTCCGGGTGCGCGCATTGGCGCAGCCGGCCGGGGGCGCGGTCGAGCAGGTGCAGCAGGTTGTCGGCGGCGAGCCAGCCGGGCAGCCAGGCGGTGTCGGCCACATCGGGGATGTCGGCCGGCCCGTTCGCGGTGAGCCGGCGACGGATGCGGCCGTGCTCGAGGATGTCGTTGAGTGCCGCGTGGTCGGCGTGCTGCACGGTGTCGTAGATGGCGGAGCGCGCCGCCAGGACGGCCTCCAGGGTGCGCGCGTCGGCGGGCGCGGTGATCCCGGCCGTGGTCAGCCAGATTTTCAGACCGGCCACCTCGGTGAGCAGATCCTGGGGTCCGTTGTCCATCCACCGGGTGTTGAGCAGGTCCAGCGCGAGCGGTTCACCGAGGTGGGGGCGTGGATCGAGCATGCCTGAGATTAGCGGTCTCCTTCGGGCCGAAGCGGAAGCGTCCATCATCTAACTGTTGAAGCTGATTTTACCGGTTGACGGCTGGGCCTCCCGCGTTTATCTTCTAACCAGTCAACTAAATGTCGATGGTTAACATTCCTGCGGGAACGCGCCGGGTTCCGCCGTACCTCGTTTGCCGCGCACGGTGGCGGGCAGATCCGCCTTATGAGCGCAGACGAACAACGGACCGAACCCGACGCGCCCGCGGCGACACCGGAACCGGAAATCGAGGACAAGCACAAGCAACAGGCCGAACAGATGGCCGAGACCTACGAGGACCATCGGCCGCACACCATCCTGCCGGGCACCGACGGGATGATCGCGGGCACCGCGGTGGCCGACTGGGTGGACGAGAGCGAGCGCGGACAGCGCGACAATCCGCCGCCCGACGATTACGAGCCCGTCCGGGAGCAGCACGGAAAGTAGCGAATCGCCGATTCCCTGCCCCCGGATCTCGTGCAGGACAGGAGAATTGGGATGGCCACCTTCCACGCCGGCGAACTCGCCGTGCAGGCGCGCATGGGGCAGGCGCACATCGCGGCCCGGGTCGGCCGGATGATCCAGGCCGAGATCCCCGAGGTGGCGGCCGATTTCCTGGCCGCGCAACCGATGGTGGTGCTCGCCGCCGCGGACCGGGCCGGACGGATGTGGGCGAGCCAGCTCGCCGGGCCGCCTGGATTCGCGCACGCGGTGGACGACGAAACCCTGGCGCTGACAGCGGAACTCGCGCCCCGTGACCCGCTCCGGGAAGCGCTGGACGGCTCCGCCCGCGTCGGCATGATCGCCCTGCAACCGCAGCGCCGCAGGCGGATACGATTCAACGGCCGGTCCGACGCCGCGCCCGGCGGGCTGCGGATCACCACCGATCAGGTCTACGCGAACTGCCCGAAATACATCTCCCGCAGGCAGCTCACCGCCTATCGCCCGGCGGAGGCCGCACCGATCCGGCGCGGTCCCGAACTCGACGCGGCGCAGCAGGCTCTGATCACCGCGGCCGACGCCTTCTTCGTCGCCTCCGCCGACGCCGCCGGCCATGCCGACGCCTCGCATCGCGGCGGCAACCCCGGCTTCCTGCGCGTACTCTCGCCCACCCGGCTGCGCTGGCCGGACTACGCGGGCAACTCGATGTTCATGACGCTGGGCAATCTCGCGGTCGATCCGCGCTGCGGTCTGCTCGTCCCGGACTGGGCGAGCGGGGTGCTGCTGCAACTCACCGGCACCGCCGAACTGAACTGGGAATCCGGCACCTTCGCGCCCGGAGCGCAGTGCTCGATCGACTTCACCGTCACCGAGGTCGTCGAGTCGCGCGGGCCGCTGCGCTGGGGGCCGCCCGAGTTCTCGCCGGTGAACCCGCCTGCGGAATAAGCGCCCGGCCCCATTACTCGATCTCGAAACCTCCGACTTAAGGACCGCTCATGCGCCCACCACTGCCGCCCTTCGACCTGGCATCCGCCGAGGCCAAGGTCCGCGCCGCCGAAAACGCCTGGAACACCCGGGATCCGGAGAAAGTCGCCGCCGCGTACACCGAGGATTCGGTGTGGCGCAACCGCGACGAGTTCTTCACCGGCCGCGCCGCCATCGTCGAGTTCCTCACTCGGAAGTGGGCCGCCGAGAACGGCTACGCCCTGCGCAAAGATCTGTGGGCCTTCGAGGGCAACCGCATCGCCGTGCGTTTCCAGTACGAATGGCACGACGAGACGGGGCAGTGGTGGCGCAGCTACGGCAACGAGCAGTGGGAGTTCACGCCCGAGGGCCTGATGTCGCGGCGCGAGGCCAGCATCAACGACGTCCGCATCGCGGCGGCGGAGCGCCGCATCTTCGGCCCCCGGCCGGTGGCGGACGAGACCCCGCTGCCGCAGCGGTAATCTGGCGGCGGCTTTGCGTGCAGGTTGCCGCGTGTCGCAAGTCGGGGCGCGTGTCGCGGGGCGCGTCGCTTGACTCGAACACGTGTTCGTCTAATCTGGTCGCCAGAACTTGTCGGTGCCGCCCTCTACTGTGGGCGCCAACCAAGCAACAGGACTTACCCGTCGAAAAGGGGATCAGGACATGGCACCACAGGCGTACGACCGCGACAAGGCGCTCGAGCTGGCGCTGGCTCAGGTGGAGAAGAGCTTCGGCAAGGGCGCGGTCATGCGTCTGGGCGAGGAAGCCCGCCAGCCGATCTCGGTGATCCCCACCGGGTCCATCGCCCTGGATGTCGCCCTGGGCATCGGCGGTCTGCCGCGCGGCCGCGTGGTGGAGATCTACGGTCCGGAATCCTCGGGTAAGACGACTGTCGCGCTGCACGCGGTGGCCAATGCCCAGGCCGCCGGCGGCGTCGCCGCGTTCATCGACGCCGAGCACGCGCTCGACCCCGACTACGCCCGCAAGCTCGGCGTCGACACCGACGCCCTGCTGGTCTCCCAGCCGGACACCGGTGAGCAGGCCCTCGAAATCGCCGACATGCTGGTGCGTTCCGGCGCGCTCGACATCATCGTCATCGACTCGGTGGCCGCGCTCGTGCCGCGCGCCGAGATCGAGGGCGAGATGGGCGACAGCCACGTCGGCCTGCAGGCCCGCCTGATGAGCCAGGCCCTGCGCAAGATGACGGGCGCCATGAACAACTCGGGCACCACCGCCATCTTCATCAACCAGCTGCGCGAGAAGATCGGCGTCATGTTCGGCTCCCCGGAGACGACCACCGGTGGTAAGGCGCTGAAGTTCTACGCTTCCGTCCGCCTGGACGTGCGCCGCATCGAGACCCTCAAGGACGGCACCGACGCGGTCGGTAACCGCACCCGCGTCAAGGTCGTGAAGAACAAGGTCTCGCCGCCGTTCAAGCAGGCCGAGTTCGACATCCTCTACGGTTTCGGCATCTCCAAGGAGGGCTCGCTCATCGATATGGGCGTCGAGCACGGCTTCATCCGCAAGTCCGGCTCCTGGTACACCTACGAGGGCGACCAGCTCGGCCAGGGCAAGGAGAACGCCCGCAAGTTCCTGCTGGAGAACACCGACATTCGCGACGAGATCGAGAAGAAGATCAAGGAGAAGCTCGGTATCGGCGCCGATCTGACGGCCGAAGCCGAAGCCCCCGCCGAGTTCTGAGCCTCGCGAGCCGAGCATGAGCAGCGACGAAGCCGCCCCGGCTGCCCCTGGCGGCAGCCGGCGCGCCGAGAGCAGCGCCGCCCCCACCGATCCGGTGGGGGAGATGCGCCACAGGCTGCTTCAGCTCGGCGTCACCGACACGACTATTTCCTCCGCTGGGCGCGGGGTCGATTCCGCGCCCGCACCCCGCCGATCAGCACCGGTGCACACCGGGCCCTGGTCCGGCACCGGGGAACCCAGACCAGTCCGGCCGGCCGCAGGTGGTGGCGGCGAGCCGGACTCCGCGGGGACCCGGTCGAGCGATCCCGATCCGCAGCGGGCGCGCTCGACCGGGTTCACGCCCCCGGCCCGCGACGAGCGCGGGCGAAGGCGACGTTCGTCGGATTCCCCCTTCGGCGAACGCGAACCCGCCGAACGCCGGCGCGGTCGCCGCACCCGGGGAACTCACAGCGCGGATCCGGTGGCGGCCGGATCCGGGGGAGGCGGCTCCGCCGCGGGCGCCGATTCCGATCGGTCCCGCAAGGACCGCACTCCGCAGGGCGGGACGGTCGAGCAGGCAAAAGAGGCGTGTCTTCGCCTGCTCGCCGTCCGCGCTCGCAGCCGCGCCGAACTCGCCCAGCGCCTCGCGGCCAAGGGCTACACCCCCGATATCACCGAGCAGGCCCTGGCCCGTCTCACCGACGTCGGCCTCATCGATGACGCGGCCTTCGCCGAGCAGTGGGTGCACTCCCGGCACACCTTCTCCGGCAAGGGCAAACAGGCACTCGCCCAGGAGCTCCGCCGCAAGGGCGTAGCCCAGGCCGACGCGGCCCCCGCCCTCGAATCCATCAGCACCGACGACGAATCCGCGCGCGCCACCGAACTGGTCCGCCGCAAGCTTCGCACCATCCCGTCCGGCCTGGATCGCGAAAAGGTGCTCCGCCGCCTGGTCGGCATGCTGGCGCGCCGCGGCTACCCGCAGTCCGTCGCCTTCGCGGTCGTGAAGGCCGAGCTGGCCGGGGTCGAGCTGCCCAGCGAGTAGTTCGCGCCGAACGCCGCGTGGTCGCTCAGGTGTCGAGGCTGTCGCGGATCGCGCGTTCGACAGGTGTGTACGCGCCGTCTGAGCGCTCCAGTACGCAGGGGTTTCGGGACAGCAGCGGAGGCTGCGCGAGGAAACGGACGCCGGTCCCTCGGTGCCGCTGGGCGGCGTGCACCAGGAATGGGTGGCACAGATACACATCCCCGGCCCGGCCGGTGGCCGCGGTCTCCGGCAGATCGGCAGTCGCCCCGGCACAATCCAGCTGGGTCAGGTCCGCGCCGGCCTCGCCGTACGGTGCCAGCAGCGCGGGCAGCCGGCGATGCGAGCCGACCCGGATTCGCGTCGGCGCGTCCTCGTCGCCGACATCGGAGAACAGGAACAGCATCAGCAGCGCCCGGCCTCGCGACCACAGGTTCACCCGCCAGCTGAAATAGTCCGTCGGATCGGGCCCGGGAAAGCTGACATCGATGTGCCAGCCGTCGTCTCCGGGGTCTCCGCCCACGGGGAACCGGATCGGGAACGTACCGAGGCTGTTGCGCGGCAACCAGTTCCCCGCCCCGGCCAGCTGATCGAAGGCCGTCACCAGCGCCGGCGCGGTGACCGCCCGCGCAAACGGCTCCTCACCCCGCTCGCCGACCCGGACCACCGGTTGCCGCCAGGTCGCGGCGTCGTCGGGATCGCATCCGCTGGCTTGCCAGAGGATCGCCCGGCCCGCGGCCGCCACCTCCGCCGGAAACGCCCCGGCCACCTTCACGAACCCCTCGGCGACAAACGATTCGATCTGATCCTCGTCGAGCATGCTGTCCTTCCGTCGCCTGACACCATGACCCACCTCGCCTTCCACCGCCACCGATTTTCGGCCCGGACCTCAGCGGCAGATGCCGAAGTTCCGCCGAATCCGCCGGTGCTTCGAAACGACTGCGGCGCAGCGAAATTGCATGTGATGTCACCGATTGATCTGCGAAAACGGCGGTATGGCAACGGTTTCGGTAGCGTGGCCGATGTCAGCGCCTGAGGGTTCGGAGCAGGCGGGGAACGGGCGGTGGATAGCGAGGTCAGCATGGTCGAGATCGGGATCGACGAACCGGTGAAAATGGTGGACGGTGATTTCTACGCCGATCCGCATCGGTATTACGAACAGTGGCGCGAGCACGGTCCGGTGCACCGGGTGCAGTTCGCGCACGGGGTCCCCTGCTGGGTGATCATCGGTTACGCCGAAGGCCGTGCGGCGCTCGCGGATCCGCGGCTGCGCAAGAACGCCGCCGACATGTACGAGCTGTTCCGGCAGAAGAGCGCGGAGATCCTCTCCAGCGAGAGTGCCGAAGCGCTCGGGTCGCACATGCTCAACAGCGACCCGCCCGATCACACCCGCCTGCGCAAGCTGGTCACCAAGGCGTTCACGCCGCGCCGGGTGGCGGCGTTGCGGCCGCGCATCGAGGCGATCACCGCCGAGCTGCTCGAAGCGATGGCCGGCCGCGACGAGGTCGATCTACTCCAGGCGTTCGCGAATCCCCTGCCGGTCACCGTGATCTGTGAACTGCTCGGCGTGCCCTATGCCGACCGGGCCGATTTCCAGGCGTGGACCAGGGTGCTCGTCGGTTCGGGCAATACCGTGGCGGAGCGTAATGCGGCCACGCTGGCCATGTCGGAGTACCTGCGCACGCTGATCGCGGCCAAGCAGAGCCACCCCGAAGCCGACCTGCTCTCGGGGCTGGTGCAGCCCGCCGAGGACGGCGAGCGTCTCGACGAGCAGGAACTCGTGGCGATGTCGTTCCTGCTGCTGGTCGCCGGGCACGAGACCACGGTGAATCTGCTGGCCAACGGCACCTACGCCCTGCTGCGCGACAGAGCCCAGTGGGACGCGCTGCGCGCCGACCTCTCGGGGATACCCGCCGCCGTCGAGGAGTTCCTGCGCTACGAGGGCCCGGTGGGCTGGGCGACAGTACGATTCACCGCCGAGCCGGTCGAGATCGGCGGCCACACCATCCCCACCGGCGAACTGGTCTACGTCGCCCTCTCCGCCGCCAACCGCGACCCGGCCCGCTACGACGACCCGAGCCACCTCGACATCACCGCCAACTCCGCCGGCCACCTGGCCTTCGGCCACGGCATCCACTTCTGCATCGGCGCCCCCCTGGCCCGCATGGAAGCCGAAATCGCCTTCACAGCCCTCCTGCAACGATTCCCCGACCTGGATCTATCCGACCGCGCCTTCGAACCGGACTGGCAACACAGCATCCTCTTCCGCGGCCTCGGCGAACTCCCGGTCCGCCCCAAACCCTGACCCGCCGCTCCACCACCCGAACAGCACCACTCGACTGCCCGAGCCCCGGGGAACCTGAGTCACCCTCCTAGACAGCCAGATCAGCGAACCTGGCGGCGGCACGCATCTATGCGTGCCGCTCGCCTCGCGCCCCGCCTCGCGCCCCGCCTCGCGCCCCGCCTCGCGCCCCGCCTCGCGCCCCGCCTCGCGCCCCGCCTCGCGCCCCGCCTCGCGCCCCGCCTCGTGCCCCGCCTCGCGCCTGGCTGAGCGGGTTGCCCCGCGCACCCGACTGCGCGAGTTCGCCGCGCGCCTGACTGTGCGGGATCGTGGTGTGCCCGGTTGGCGGGTCCGTCGAGCGCTTGTGTGTTCGTCGTGTGGCCTTAACGGTCCGACCCTTGCCCCGCGCCCGGCTGTGCAGGCTTGCCCTCCGTATGGCTGCGCGATCGACACGCGCCCGACTAGTGGGTTCGTCGGGCGCTTGAATGTATGGCTCACGTGTGCCTTTGTCCGGACTCGCCCAGCGTTCGGCTGTTCGGGTTTCGCGCCTGACCGTGCGGCTTCGTCGCACGCCTGAGTGTGCAGGGCGTCCCGCGCCCAGCTGTGCGGCCCGCCACGGGCAGAGCGAGGAAACTGTTTCGGCGAATCCTTTTCCGGTCGGGCATGCTCTTATGGTCGTGAAAGTGCCAATGAATCGAAGAGAGTCCGGGTGGGCTGGGGCGCGGCTGGTCGAGGCGGCGCAGGAGGGTGATCGGGAGGCTATCGCCGCGGTGGTGCACGGTGCGCATCCGCATGTGCGGCGCTTCGCGTTTCATCTGTGCGCCACCTCCGAGGACGCCGAGGACGCCGCGCAGGAGGCGTTGATCATCCTGTACCGCAAGATCGGGACGTTGCGGGCGACCGGCGCCATCGCCTCGTGGATGTTCCGGATCGTGCGCAACGAGTGCCTGCGGCGTGCGCGCCGCATGCTCGACTCGGTGCCGGACGCCGGCGCGTTCGCCGCCGAGGATCCCGCCGCCTCAGCGGAGGAGGAGGCGCTGCGCCGCCTGGACACCGACCAGCTCACGAACGCGATCGTCGGGCTGCCCGCCGTGCAGCGGCAGGTGCTGATCATGCGCGATGTGCTCGGGTACTCCGGCGGCGCCACCGCCGACGCGCTGGGTTTGAGCGTCGCGGCGATGAAGTCGCAGCTGCACCGCGCCCGCACCGCCATCCGGGACACCCTCGTCCCCACCGTGTAAATCTTCCGAGCCGAAAGAAGGCTTCCCCATGCTCGATTCAGGAACTCGCGCGCCCGCACTGGCCCTCGAGGACAGCGGCGGCCACCCCTGGCAACTGGCCGACCAGCGGCCCGCGCGCGGCGTGCTGCTGTACTTCGTCCGCGCCACGACCTGCCCGCTCTGCACCCGCCATGCCCGCGATCTGGTCGCCCGGCGGCAGCACTTCGACGACAACGGCGTCCGGGTGGCCATCGTGGTGCCCGAGGATCGCGCCACGGCGGCCGCCTGGAAAGTCCGCCACGGCATCCCGTATCCGGTGCTCGTGGGCACCGACCCGCACGCGTCGATCGGCTTGACCCGCAAGCTCTTCGGCACGATGCAGCAGTCCGGCACCGTCCTGTTCGACCGCGACGGCGTCGTCCGGCACGCGCACGGGGCGACCCTGCCCAGCAACGGCTACGACAAGAAGGGGATTGATCGGGCCATCGAGGCCCTGCGTTCCTGAAAAGCGTTCGGCCCCTGCCCGCACGAGCGGGCAGGGGCCGAATCGGCGTGTGCGGAACTACTTCTGGGTGAGGTCCACGCCCGGCGCCGCGTCGGTGAGCACCGAATCCGCGGCGACCACCGCGCGCCCCTTCTTCGAGCGGGTGCGCAGCCGCTGCTCCAGCTTGGTGGCGAGCAGGGTGAGCATGCTGTTGAAGAAGATCATGATGACGCCCACGACCAGCAGCGCCGGAATGGTGTTCTGCAGGGCGGCGCCCATCTGGAACCCGGACCGCACCAGCTCGGTGTAGAGAATCAGGTAGCCCAGCGCCGTATCCTTCAGCGCCACCACCATCTGCGAGACCAGCGCCGGCAGCATCGCGGTGATCGCCTGCGGCAGCAGCACCAGCCGCATCAACTGGCCCTTGCGCATGCCGAGCGCGACCGCGGCCTCGCTCTGGCCCTTGGGCAGCGACCGGATGCCCGCGCGCACGATCTCGGCGATGACCGATCCGTTGTAGATGGTCAGCGCCGCCACCACCGCGGCCAGCGTGCGCTGGTCGGTGTCGAAGACCTTGTACTCGGAGAAGATCGCGTACAGGAAGATCATCAGGATCAGCACCGGGATGGCGCGGGCGACCTCGACGAGGGTGCCCGCGAAACCGCGCACCGCACGATGATCCGAGAGCCGCAGCATGCCGAAGACCATGCCGACGATGAGCGCGAGCACGATCGACAGCGCCGCCGCGACCAGCGTGCCGCGCACACCGGGCAGCAGATAGGTCTCCCAGATCTCGGCGTCGGTGAACGGCTTCCACTTGTCGGAGGTGAACTGGCCCTTGTCCTGGAACTGCAGGAACACCCAGACCAGGCCGGCCAGCACGGCCGCGACCACGACGATCGAATAGATGACGTACCGCACCCGCGCCTTGGGGCCCGGCGCGTCGAACAGGACGGAAGCGCGCTTGGTCATCGGGCTACCTCGAATCGCTTGGCGAGCCAGCCGAACAGCAGGCCCATCGGCAGGGTCAGCACCACGAAGCCGAGCGCGAAGATCGCACCGATGGCGATCAGCGCGGCCTCCGTCTCCAGCATCTCCGACATCAGCAGCGCGGCCTCGGAGACGCCGATGACCGCCGCGACGGTGGAGTTCTTGGTCAACGCGATGAGCACGCTGCCCAGCGGAGCGATGACGGACCGGAACGCCTGCGGCAGCACGATGAAGCGCAGGTTCTGGCTGAACGTCAGGCCCAGCGACCGGCCCGCCTCGGACTGGCCGAGCGCGACGGTGTTGATGCCCGAACGCAGCGACTCGCAGACGAAAGCGCCGGTGTAGATGGCCAGGCCGATGATGGCCCACCGGTAGTTGATGTCGGTGATGACATCGCTGCCCAGCGTCCAGCCCAGCGTGGAGTACAGGCCGAGCGAGCAGAAGACGATGATCAGCGTCAGCGGGGTGTTGCGGAAAATGGTGACGTACGCGGTGCCGACCGCGCGCGCGATCGGAACGGGGGACACGCGCATGGCGGCGACAATGGTGCCCAGGATGAGTGCGCCGACCCCGGCGAAGAAGGTCAGCTTGATGGTCACCCAGAAGGCTTCCAGGATCTTGGTGTCATACCGCGAGATCAGGTCGAACACGTGGGCGCGGCCCTCCGATCGGATGTGGATTTGCTAATCGGTTGGAACTGAGAGCGGGTGGCTCGAGGATCGCCCGAACCACCCGCGAGGCGAAAACCTCAGTAGCGGTTCACCTTCGGCTGCGAGGCGGCCTTGAAGCCGGACGCGCCGACCGTGGCGGCGATCGCCTTGTCCCAGGAACCGTCCGCGATCATGGCCTCGATCGCGTCGTTGATCTTGTTACGCAGCTCGGTGTCGCCCTTCTTGACGCCGATGCCGTAGTTCTCGGTGGTGAAGCTCTTGCCGACGACCTTGAGCTTGCCCGGCGACTGCGCGGCGAAGCCGGCCAGAATGATGTCGTCGGTGGTCAGCGCGTCGACCGAGCCGTTGAGCAGCGCCTCGACACACAGCGAGTAGGTGTCGAACTCCTGCAGCTGCACGTCCTTGGCGTACTTCTCCTTGACGTTCTGCGCCGGGGTGGAGCCCTTGACCGAGCACAGCTTCTTGTTGCCGGTCAGCGATTCCGGACCGGTGATGTCGGTGTTCTCCGACTTCACCAGCAGCGACTGGCCGGCCACGTAGTACGGGCCCGCGAAGTCGACCTTCTCCTTGCGCTTGTCGGTGATGGAGTAGGTGGCGACGATGTAGTCGACCTGACCGTTCTCCAGCAGCGACTCACGCTGCGGGGTCGGCGATTCCTTGAACGTGACGTTCTCGGGCTTCACACCGAGCTTGTTCGCCACGTACTTGGCGACCTCGACGTCGAAGCCGGAGAACGAGCCGTCCTTGTTGCGCAGGCCGAGGCCGGGCTGGTCGTACTTGATGCCGACGGTCAGTTTGCCGTCCTTGGCGTTGTCGAGAGCGGACTTCTCGTCGCCGCCGCCACAGGCGGTGACGGCCAGCGCCAGGGCGAGCGCCCCGACACCGAAGCGAAGTGCACGGTTGATCCTCATCGGGTTCCTAACTATCTCGGTGTTCGCGAAGTGTCAGTGGCTCAAGATCTTGCCGAGGAAGTCCTTGGCGCGGTCGGATTTCGGGGCGGTGAAGAAGACATCGGGGGTGGCGTCCTCGACGACCTCGCCGTCGGCCATGAAGAGCACCCGGTTGCCGGCCCGGCGGGCGAAGCCCATCTCGTGGGTGACGACCAGCATCGTCATCCCCTCCTTGGCCAGCGACACCATCACGTCGAGCACCTCGTTGACCATTTCCGGGTCCAGCGCCGAGGTGGGCTCGTCGAAGAGCATCACCTTGGGGTTCATCGCCAGCGCGCGGGCGATGGCCACGCGCTGCTGCTGGCCGCCGGAGAGCTGGGCCGGGTACTTGTCGGCCTGGTTGGCGATGCCGACGCGCTCCAGCAGCTCCATGGCGCGGGTGCGGGCGTCTTCCTTCTTGATCTTGCGGACCTTGATCGGCGCGAGCATCACGTTCTCGAGGATCGTCTTGTGCGCGAACAGGTTGAACGACTGGAACACCATGCCGACGTCGGCGCGCAACGCGGCCAGCGCCTTGCCCTCGGCGGGCAGCGGCACGCCGTCGATGGCGATGGCGCCGGAATCGATCGGCTCGAGCCGGTTGATGGTGCGGCACAGCGTGGACTTGCCCGAGCCGGAGGGGCCGAGCACGATCACGACCTCGCCCTTGGGCACCTCGAGGTTGATGTCGCGCAGCACATGCAGATCACCGAAGTGCTTGTCCACTTTTTTCATGGAGATCATCGGCGGTCCGGCCGCGGCGGGACCCGGCTCGGTAGGCGCGGTGTCCTTGGTCAGCGTTGGCGGCGCGGTGGTGGTGGCGCCTTCGTCCCCGGTTGAAGCGTCCCCGGTCGTGTCGGGTGCGGCAGCGGCGTCGGTCATGGTCCAAGACCTTAAGGGGAAAAGTGGCGTTTGCCCCGCTTTCGACGACATGCCGCGCCGACACGCCGAGACGTCACATAGATGTAACACAGTAAACCGGCAGCTTTCGGCCTCAGCCGCCGCGCAGCCACCGCTCTTTGAGCAGCCAGTGGTTCGCCCACCAGGCGCGGATCAGTTCGGGGTCGGCGTTTGCCGGTGGCGGCGGGGACTCGCCCGGGAAGAGCCAATTGCCGTCCGGGGCGCCGACGGTGGTGCGCGGTGGTGACGGCGGTGGCTCGGCGGGCGGCGCCTCGGTCGGCTCCGCGGGTTCAGGTTCCGCTGGACTCCGCGGTGGGGGCGGTGTTGTCGACCAAAGGGCCCCGGGCGGCTGAGCGGTGGTGCTGGGCGGTGGCGGGTTGATCGATTCGGCAGGCAGCGGCGGATCGAGGTTCGGCGTGCTCGGCTCCGTGGACGCTGGTTCGGGCGGAGTCGGCGCCGAGGCGCCGTCGCCGGGTGTGGCCGTCGCCGAGGCTGTGGGACCCGGACCGGGCGTCGATGCCCCGGCGCTGGTGGCGACCACCGTATTCGCCTGTGGTGCGGCGGCTTCGTCCCCTGATCGGCTGTCGAGCAGCGCGGCCACGCCCACCGCCGACGTGCCGAGCACCGTCACCGCCACGGCGGCGGCGAGCAGTCGCCGCGTCCGGCCCGTGTCGGCCGGCGGCGCGGGCGCCAGGCTCCGCAGCTGGTCGGCGGCGATCAGCGCCGCGCCCCGGGCCGCCGCGTCGGCGTGATAGGGCACCAGTGCCACCGTGGTGGGCAGTCCGCGGCGCAGCGCCGGGGTGATGGCAGGATCGTCCGCGCCGCACAGGATGACCGCGTCCGGCGCGGGGGTGACCGTGTTCAGGATCGGCAGGATCTGCGCCGCGGCATCGGTGTCGTTCATGCCGAAAGCCCAGGAATCCGCCGCGGCGACCGTGTTCCGGTCCGGCCCGAGGCAGACGAAGGAGGTGTGACCGTCCAGCACCTCCAGCATGAGCACCGTGCCGAACTCGCCGAACCCGGGCTCGGCCCGGATCAGTTCGGCCAGCGCCGTGCGATCCGAGACCAGCGACGCCGCCGCCCACTTCCCGGCCGCCAGATCCGTGAGGATCGCCCGCCGCTCCAGCACCGACCGGTAGACGATGGCGACATCGTCGAGGCGGTCGCTCGCGCCGAGCTCGGCCGCGAAACCGTCCAGCATCGCGGTGACCACCGCCGCGGTCGTGTCACCCGGTAGCCGGCGCTGCGTCGCGCGCAGCAGGATCTCCCGGGAATCTCTGGTCAGCACCACCCCGCGCACCACGGTCCGTTCGATGGATATCCCGACTGTGGCCATGCCCAACACCTCTGCTCGAAAACAACTCTCATCGATGCTTCGACACCGACGGCCTCGCCGACTGCACTTCCCCCGGATTCATCGGAAAAAGTGAGCTGTCCGACCCGCCCGCGGGCGAGGGTATGGGGCGATGTCCGGTTTGCATACCCCCGTACCCTGGACGGGTGGATTCGAACGGACAGGCAGCGGTGATCACGCGTAGTTACGAGGTCCGCACCTTCGGTTGCCAGATGAACGTGCACGATTCCGAGCGCTTGTCCGGCCTGCTCGAGGATGCGGGATACGTCAAGGCCACGCCGGGGGCGACGGCCGATCTCGTCGTCTTCAATACCTGCGCGGTCCGGGAGAACGCCGACAACAAGCTCTACGGCACCCTCGGCCATCTCGCGCCGATCAAGGCCGAGCGGCCCGGCATGCAGATCGCCGTCGGCGGCTGCCTGGCCCAGAAGGACCGCGACGTCGTCGTCCGTAAGGCGCCGTGGGTGGACGTGGTGTTCGGCACACACAACCTCGGCTCGCTGCCGGTGCTGCTGGAACGCGCCCGCCACAATGCCGAGGCCCAGGTCGAGATCCTCGAATCCCTCGAGGCCTTCCCCTCCACGCTGCCCGCCAAGCGCGAGTCCGCCTACGCGGGCTGGGTGTCGATCTCGGTGGGCTGCAACAACACCTGCACGTTCTGCATCGTGCCCGCGCTGCGCGGCAAGGAGGTCGACCGCCGCCCCGGCGACGTGCTGGCCGAGGTGCAGGCCCTGGTCGATCAGGGTGTGCTCGAGGTGACTTTGCTCGGCCAGAACGTGAATTCCTACGGCGTGAATTTCGTCGACGACTCCGAGCCGCGCGACCGCTCGGCCTTCGCGAAGCTGCTGCGCGCCTGCGGCGGCATCGAGGGCCTGGAGCGCGTCCGTTTCACCTCACCGCATCCGGCCGAGTTCACCGACGACGTCATCGAGGCGATGGCCGAGACCCCGAATATCTGCCCGCAGCTGCACATGCCGCTGCAGTCCGGCTCGGACCGGGTGCTCAAGGCGATGCGGCGGTCCTACCGCAAATCGCGTTACCTCGGCATCATCGAGAAGGTCCGCGCCGCGATGCCGCACGCGGCCATCACCACCGACATCATCGTGGGCTTCCCCGGCGAAACCGAGGAGGATTTCCAGGAGACGCTGGACGTGGTGCGCCGGGCTCGCTTCACCAGCGCCTTCACCTTCCAGTACTCCATCCGCCCGGGCACGCCCGCCGCCGACATGCCCGACCAGCTGCCCAAGGCCGTCGTGCAGGAGCGCTACGACCGGCTGATCGCGGTCCAGGAGGAAGTCTGCCTGGAGGCGAACCGGGAACTGCTCGGCACCGAGGTCGAACTGCTGGTCGCCGAGGGCGCGGGCAAGAAGAACGCCGCCACCGCCCGGATGAGCGGACGCGCGCGCGACGGCCGGCTGGTGCACTTCCGGCCCGGCGGCACGGCCGAGCCCATCCGTCCCGGCGACATCGTCGTGGTCGACGTGACCGAGGCGGCGCCGCACTTCCTGATCGCCGATTCCCCGATCAAGTCGCACCGCCGCACCCGCGCCGGTGACGCCCACGAGCGCGGGATCACGCCCAAGACCGAGCCGATCGGCGTCGGCCTCGGCCTGCCGCGGATCGGCGCGCCGGTCCTGGAACCGGTCGCGGCCGCTGGCTGCGCCACCGGCTGCGGCAGCTGACTCGCCCACGCCGCCGGGGAGCGTGTGGTATCACCGGGGCAACGGAGGAGGTGGCATGAACGGCAGCGAACCGGACGATCGCGAGGACGCTACTACCGGACGTAGTGGGTCGGCTGATCCGGCGGGGAGCCGGGATGGCACAGTGGACCCGCCAGGTGCCGATCCAGCCGAAGGAGACGAGGGTTCAGTGAACTCGGTCGACAGCAGCAACGACTTCGAACAGTTCCGCGGCGAGCTCGACGCCGTCGAGCGGCGCATCGCGGGCGAGATCGATCCCGGCGTGCGCGCGATGGTGGTGGCGGGCGCGGTCTTCGTGCTGCTGATCTCGCTGGTGCTGCCGCACGCGGGTGCGGCGCGCGGCTTCGACGTGCTGCTCGGCACCGATGTCACCCGGCTCGAGCACATCGGCCTGCCCTCGCGCATCTTCGTCTGGTTCACCGTCGTCTTCGGCGTCGGCTTCTCGCTGCTGGCGCTGATGACCCGGCGCTGGGTGCTGGCCTGGATCGCGGTCGCCGGTTCGGCCATCGGCTGCGCGTTCGGCGTCTTCTCCATCTGGCACCGGCAGACCCCGGGCGTCGGCAATATCAGCGGCTCGGGCCCCGGCATCGGGTTGATCGTCGGCACGCTGGCGATCATGGTGCTCACCTTCCACTGGATCCGGGTGGTCTGGAGCCGCACCACGTTGCAGCTGGCCGCCGAGGAGCAGCGCCGCATCGCCGCCGCCGAGGCGGAGACGCGCGACCGCCGCCGCCTCACCGGCGAGTAGTCAGCCGATGCGCGCGAGAATCCGCGCGCTGTAACGATGTTCGGGTGCGCGCCGGGCGGTGTAGCGGCGCGCGAGCCAGGCGCCGAGGCCCGCGCCCGCCGCGTTCATCAGCACGTCGTCGACCGAGGAGTAGCGGCCGAGATCCAGGACGTACTGCGCGATCTCCAGGGACGCGGACAGAGCCGCGCCGAGCAGCGTCGGCCCCAGCACGCCCGCGAACCGCGGAAACCGCAGCGGCAGTAGGAAACCCAGCGGCAGGAACAGCACCGTGTTCGCCGTCACCTGGATCACCGTATTGCTGGACGCCTCGGTCAGCGTGTCGATCAGGTCCCGCAACGGAATCAGGATCACCTGGCGCTGCCCGTCGGCGGGGGTGAGGATCATCCACACCCACGGCAGCGTCGCGCCGAGCATCCCGGCCTCGGTGACCGTGTGCCGCAGCGCCTGCTCGCGGGGCTGCCCGCGCCGCACCCGCAGCCGGAACACCAGTGCCGCGCCGGCGCTCAGCAGTGGGACGGCCAGCGCCCAGACGACGAGCACGTCTCCCCATGAATCCCATACCTGCCGCACCATGCCGACGTTATCGGCGGCGGCCCGGATCACGTTGCGCCCCGGCACGACTCGCTACGGCATCTCCACAAGCTCCGCACATCTCGGACCGCGCCGTGATCGGAACATGAAGCGGCGCTTCCGGCAACCTGCCAGCCGGAAGCGCCGTGCGGTTCGATTCAGAGGTTGCTGACCGCGCCCTCCGCGGCCTCGGCCCACTCCCGCCACTGCTTGGCCTGCTCCAGCGCCTTCTCGGCGTCGCGCTTGTTGCCGGCGGCCTGCGCCTTGGCGGCCTGCTCCTCGAACTGGGCGACGCGCTCGCGGAACTGCGCGGCCCGCGCCATCGCCTCCGGATCGCTGCGCCGCCACTGGGCGTCCGCGGCCTCGCGGACCCGCTTCTCGATGGCGCGCAGCTTGCCCTCGAGCTCCTGGATGCGCTCGCGCGGGACCTTGCCGACGGCGTCCCACTTGTCCTGCAACTCGCGCAGCGCGGCGCGGGCGGCGTCCAGGCCGGTGGCCGGGTCGATGTGCTCGTAGGCGCGCAGCAACTCCTCCTTGGCGGTGGCGTTGTGCTCGAATTCGGCGTCGCGCTCCGAGACCGCCGCGTTGCGGGCGGCGAAGAATACGTCCTGCGCGCTCTTGAAACGCCGCCACAGAGCCTCGTCGGCCTCGCGCGGGGCCCGCCCCGCGGCCTTCCACTCGGTCAGCAGATCGCGGAACACCGCGGCGGTGCCGCCCCAATCGGTGGAGCCGGACAGCTCCTCGGCCCGCACGCACAGCTCTTCCTTGCGGGTCTTGGCGGCGGCGCGTTCCCGGTCCAGCTCGGCGAAGTGCGCGCCGCGGCGGCGGTTGAAGGCCTCGCGGGCTTTGGAGTAGCGCTTCCACAGTGCGTCGTCGACCTTGCGGTCCACGCCGCGGATCGACTTCCATTCGTCGAGGATCTCGCGCAGGCGGTCACCGGCGGCCTTCCACTGCGTGGATTCGGCGGCGATCTTCTCGGCCTCGGCGCACAGCGTCTCTTTGCGCTCGGTGTGCTCGTGCTTGGCGCGCTCTTTCTCTTCCTTGGCCTGCGCGGCGGCTTCCTCGGAATGCTCGGCGATGGCCTGCAGGCGGCGCGCCAGACCGTCGATATCGCCGATGACGGCGGCGGTGGGCAGCGATTCGGCCAGCGTGACGGCGGCGGCCTTCGTCTTGCGGGCATCCGCGCCCGCGGCCAGGCGCGCCTCGAGCAGCGCCACCTCGGTGGCCAGGTCGTCGAAGCGGCGGCCGAAGTGCGCCAGGCCCTCGGCGGCGTCACCGGCCTGCCAGGAACCGATGACCCGTTCGCCCTCAGCGGTTTTCACCCAGGCGGTGCCGTCCTCGTCGACCCGGCCCCAGGCGCTGGGATCGGTGACGGTGGGCACGACGACGGGGTGGGGATGCGGCTGGGCCGGGCCGGGAGCGGGCTTGATCGCATGCGGCTTGGGATGGGGGGTGTTGCCGCCGGGCTTGGGGGCGCCGGACGGGCGCGGGCCGGGGGTGGGAGTTGCGGAGGAGTCCTGCGTGGCCTTCGCGGTTCCGTTGCTGTCGCTCATTGCTCTCCGTCCTTTGCCGCGCGTCACGGCTGCCTGGTTACGCCCTAGCTCATTCCATTGAACCCGGTCCGAGCTCTTCGAGACCATCGATCCACGCTCTCCGCCGGTGGATTCCGGCGGATGTCAACCCGTCATGACCTGGGTAGTAGCACCTCGAGACTATCAATCCCCAGCAGGTATTGACGCAGAGACACTCGAGCCTGCGGCGCGGCGGGGCCCGGGCGCGTTCCGCGTCGCCGTCCCACGGTGCCGCGCGGGGACGCCGGCGGCAACGACTACCGTTTACCGAGTGTTCTCCCTAGCGGCCCTGGTCCCCTCGCCGCCGATCCTGGTTCCCGAGCTCGGCGGGGCTGTCGCGCTCTCCGACGCCGATCCGGTGGCGCCGCTGCGCGCGGCGGCGCTGGCGGCCGTGGCGGCGCTGGACGCGGTCGCGAACGAGTGGTTCGTGATCGGTGTCGGCGACCGAGACGGGGACGAGTGGGGCGGGGTCGGGACCTTCCGGGGATACGGCGCCGATGTCCGGGTCGCGCTGTCGCAGGAGGCGGGTGCGGATGCGGCGGATCCGGGGTGGCCGTTGCCCGCGTTGGTCGCGGGCTGGTTGCGCGGCCGGGCCGCCCCCGCGGCGCGGGCAACGGTCTCGCTCGTCGACGCCACCGCGGACGCGGGGGAGTGCCTGGCCTTCGGCCGCGCGTTGCGAGCCCGGCTCGACGCCGCGCCCACCCCTGCGGGCGTGCTGGTGATCGCCGACGGCGCCGCGACGCTGACGCTCCGATCACCCGGCTACCTGAATCCGGCGGCGGCCCCCGCACAGCAGGAGCTCGACCGTGCTCTGGATACCGGCGACGTCGCGGCGCTGCGGGCCCTGGATCCGGCGCGGTGCGCCGAGCTGGGCATCGCCGGTCGCGCCGCCTACCAGGTGCTGGCGGGGCTCTTCGCCGACGACACCCCGGAGGTCGAAACCCTGTACCAGGACGCGCCTTTCGGCGTCGGCTACCACGTCGGCCTGTGGCGGCCGGGCGGCGCGCGATGAGCGCCCCCGTGGCCGTCGTCGGGCCGACGGCGACCGGAAAGTCCGATCTCGGCCTGGAACTGGCCGAACGGCTCGGCGGCGAGATCGTCAACATCGACGCCATGCAGCTCTACCGCGGCATGGACATCGGCACCGCGAAACTGCCGGTGGCGCAGCGGCGGGGGATCGCGCACCACCAGCTCGACGTGCTCGACGTCACCGAGTACGCGACCGTCGCCGCCTACCAGAGCGCGGCGATCGCCGACGTCGAAGCCATCATGGCGCGCGGCAACGTCCCGGTGATCGTCGGCGGCTCCATGATGTATGTGCAAGCGCTGCTGGACAATTGGGAGTTCCCGGCGACCGACCCGCGGGTCCGGGCGCGCTGGGAGGAATTCCTGGCCGAGCACGGGGTAGCCGCGCTGCACGAGCGGTTGCGGCAGGCCGATCCGGCCGCGGCCGCCACCATCCTGCCCACCGACGGCCGCCGCATGGTGCGCGCGCTCGAGGTGGTCGAGCTGACCGGGCGGCCGTTCGCCGCGTCCGCGCCGACCATCGGCGAACCGCGCTGGGGGACAACGATCCTCGGCGTGGATCGGGACACCGCCGAACTGGACGCGCGGATCGAGCGGCGCACCGCGCTGATGTTCGACAGCGGTCTGGTCGAGGAGGTGCGCGCGCTGATCGAGCAGGGCCTGCGCACGGGCGTCACCGCCCGCCGCGCCATCGGCTACGCGCAGGTGCTGGCCTACCTCGACGGCGAATACGATCTGGACCAGGCCCGGGAGCGCACCCTGATCGGCACCCGCCGCTACGTGCGGCGGCAACGATCCTGGTTCCGCCGCGATCCCCGGGTGCACTGGGTCGACGGGGCCGATCCGGACCTGGTCACGGCCGCGCTGGCGGTGCTGGCCGGGGCTGCGCCCGGCACGCTCGACCACACGACGACTCTCGACGCGGCGGCGGTCCCGCGATCGCCCGCCGCCGACCGGACCGACACCAGCGAACGGACAGCGCAGTGAACCAGAATCCCCGGCAGCGGCCGGGCCGCTCGGACAACGGCGGCGGCCGGCGGGTCAGCACCCGCAACGCCTCGGTCCAGGTCTGGCAGGCGTATCTGAGCAACCGGGCCACGCGCAACCGCGACGCCCGGTTCCTGGTGCAGGGCGTGCGCCCGATCACCCAGGCGGTCGCCGCCGGCTGGCCGCTGGAGACCCTGCTCTACCGCCTCGGCGCGCCCGAACTGTCCAGCTGGGCCCGGGAGCTGCTCGACACCGCCGAGGTGCCGTGCGTGGGCCTGGTGCCCGAGCTGATGGCCGAACTGGGCGAGAAGAGCGCGGGCACGCCCGAGGTGGTGGCGGTGGCGGTCTCGCGGCAGGACAGCCTGGACGCCTTCGCGCCCGGTGAGCCGGGCGAAACCCCGCCGGTCGTGGTGGTCTTCGATCGACCCAACTCGCCCGGCAATCTCGGCACGCTGATCCGCTCGGCCGACGCGTTCGGCGCGAGCGCGGTGATCGTCACCGGCCACGGCGCCGATCAGTACGATCCGCAGGCCGTGCGCGCCTCCACCGGCTCGCTGTTCGCCGTGCCGGTGCTGCGCGCCGCGGGCGCCGCCCAGGTCGTCGCGTTCCGGGATCGGCAGATCGCGCGCGGCATCCCGACCCGCATCGTCGGCACCGACGAGCGCGGCACCCACGCGATCTTCGACCAGGACTTCACCGAGGCCACCATCCTGGTGGTCGGCAACGAGACCAGCGGCATGAGCCAGGCCTGGGTCGAGGCCTGCGACGATCTGGTGTCGGTGCCGATGGGCGGCACCGCGAGCTCGCTGGGCGCGCCGTCGGCGGGTGCGGTGGCGCTCTACGAAATTTCCCGGCAGCGCCGGACGTTTGCCCGATGAGAAGCGAGGAGACCGACAACGTGGCCGACATCGAGTTCAGCAAGGGGCACGGCACCCAGAACGACTTCGTCATGCTGCCGGATCCCGAGGTCCGCCTGGACCTGTCCGCCGAGCGGGTGGCGGCGCTGTGCGACCGGCAGCGCGGCATCGGCGCCGACGGCGTGCTGCGCGTCGCGCGCGCGGGCGCCCTGCGGGACGCGGGCGTGCTCGACCAGCTGCCCGACGGGGTGGCGGCCGAGGACTGGTTCATGGACTACCGCAACGCCGACGGCTCGATCGCCGAGATGTGCGGCAACGGCGTGCGGGTTTTCGCGCACTATCTGGCGGCTCGCGGGCTGGAATCGCGGGACCGGTACGTCGTCGGCAGCCGCAGTGGCGCCCGCCCGGTCACCGTGCACGCGGCCGACGCGGTGCACGGCGAGGTGACCGTGGGGATGGGGCCGGTCCGCGAGCTGGGCGCGTCCACCGCGACCATCGCGGGCGGCGCGTACCCGGGTCTCGGCATCGACGTGGGCAATCCGCACCTGGCCTGCGTCGACCCGGGGCTGACCGCGGAGAGCCTGGGCAAGCTGGATCTCAGCGTGTCCCCGGGATTCGATCCCGAGCTGTTCCCGCGCGGGGTCAACGTGGAGATCCTCACGCCGCTGGGCGCCGACGGCACGGTGGACATGCGCGTCTACGAGCGCGGCGTCGGCGAAACCCGTTCCTGCGGGACCGGAACCGTCGCCGCGGCGGCGGCCGCGCTGGCGCACACGGGTTTCCGGATCCAGGAGGACACCGGCCAGGTGATCGTGCGCGTGCCCGGCGGGCAGGTCACCGTGGCGCTCGCGAACGGCGTTGCGACGCTGCGCGGTCCGTCGGTGCTGGTCGCGACGGGGCAGCTCGCGCGCGCCTGGTGGGACGGTCTGTGACCGCGCCGGGCTAACGATCCGGCGGCGCGAACCGACGACAGTAGTGGGGCGGCACAGCGCTGCCGCGGGCTCGAACCAACGTGACCACACCATCCGGGAAGGACCACGCCATGTCCAGCCGATCCACCCTCCTCGCCTGTTCGGTCGCCGCTGTCGCGGCCGGGCTCTGCGCCACCGCGACCCCGGCCGCCGCCGATCCCGGCGACTGGATCCCGGTGAACCGCACCGATTATCTGGTCTCCGATCCCTCGTACCGGGGCACCGTCTTCTTCAAGACGCCGGACGGACGCCACTGCGCCATCTACTGGAACACCGGCTACGCCGGGTGCGACGCGGTCGCCCTGGACGCGCCCCCGGGGAGCAATCAGCTGCGGGTCGCGCGCTGGGCGCCCGCCGAGTTCGTGTATTCGGCCGAGCGCACCTTCACCCACCCCGAGGCCAAGGTGCTCCCCGAGGGGCACAAGATCACGAACGACCAGACCACCTGCGGCGTCGGTTTCCAGGGCACCGTCGACTGCGACGTCGTCGACCACGGCTTCGTGCTCTCGGCCGTGTACAGCGTGCTGCACTGAGCGGGTTCGGGTTCGCCCTCCGAATAATCAGGTGCGCGCCGCTACCGTCCGGCGGTACGGTGGGCGCATGTTCGGGATCTTCGCAGCACGCATCTGGCCGGCACCGGCCGCCGCGCATCGCTGATACGCACTCCGGGGCACGGGATTCGCCTGTGCGCCCAGCGCATTCGATGCGTCGCGCCGTGCCCGCGCTGAGCATTCAGCCGGGCGCCCGCCGCCGTACCAGTCCGCGGCTCGGATCCCTGTCGTCCTGCACAGCGTCATCGCTGGCGCAGGCTCGCCTCCGGCCGCCGCGTGCGTTATCGACCACTTGATCTTGCAAACCTGACGCTGACCGCTTTCATGCCAGGACGCGCCGTAGTTCTCGGCGTGCACCATGGCGTGGCAACGTGGCAGCATGGAGGGCGTATGACGAACTCAGAGACTTTTGACATGACTCCGGCCGACGGTGCGGACGGCACCGGCACCGGAAGCACCGCGGACACCCGCGATGCCCTCGCCCAGCACGCCGCCCGGATGGCCGCGCGCGAGGAGCGATTGAAGGACACCGCCCACTCCGGGTGGGCCGCCGAGCCCGGCGGCGCCGACCCGACGGTCGGCGAGATGCAGCTCGACGAGCGGTCCTCGCTGCGCCGCGTCGCCGGGTTGTCCACCGAACTCACCGACATCACCGAGGTCGAGTACCGGCAGCTGCGCCTGGAGCGCGTGGTGCTGGTCGGCGTCTGGACCACCGGCACCGCCGCCCAGGCCGACGCGAGCATGGCCGAGCTGGCGCTGCTCGCCGAGACCGCCGGCTCGGAGGTGCTGGAGGCGCTGATCCAGCGCCGGGACAAGCCGGACCCGGCCACCTACATCGGTTCCGGCAAGGCCGACGAGCTGCGGGCCGTGGTGCTCGACAGCGGCGCCGACACGGTGATCTGCGACGGTGAACTCACCCCGGCTCAGCTGACCGCGCTGGAAAAGGTGGTCAAGGTCAAGGTGATCGACCGGACCGCCCTGATCCTGGACATCTTCGCCCAGCACGCCACCTCCAGCGAGGGCAAGGCGCAGGTCGCGCTCGCGCAGATGGAGTACATGCTGCCGCGACTGCGCGGCTGGGGTGAGTCCATGTCCCGGCAGGCCGGTGGCCGAGCGGGTAGCAACGGCGGTGTGGGCCTGCGTGGTCCCGGTGAGACGAAGATCGAAACCGATCGGCGCCGGATCCGGGAGCGGATGGCCAAGCTGCGCCGCGAGATTCGGGAGATGAAGACCGCGCGTGACACCAAGCGGTCGCGGCGGACGGGCAGCGGCATTCCCTCGGTCGCGATCGTCGGCTACACCAACGCGGGCAAGTCGAGCCTGATGAACAGCCTGACCGGCGCCGGCTTGCTGGTGCAGGACGCGCTGTTCGCCACCCTCGATCCGACCACCCGCCGGGCCGCGCTGGACGACGGCCGCGAGGTCGTCTTCACCGACACCGTCGGGTTCGTCCGGCACCTGCCGACCCAGCTGGTCGAGGCCTTCCGCTCCACCCTGGAGGAGGTCACCGGCGCCGATCTGCTGCTGCACGTCGTCGACGGTTCCGATCCGATGCCCGCGGGTCAGATCAAGGCGGTGCGCGAGGTGATCACCGACGTGATCAAGGAGCAGGGCACGGTCGCGCCGCCGGAGTTGCTGGTGGTCAACAAGATCGACAAGGCGGATCCGACGGAGCTGACGCGCCTGCGCGGCATGCTCCCGGACGCGGTGTTCGTCTCCGCGCACTCCGGCGCGGGGCTGGACGAGCTGCGCGCCCGGCTGGCCGAGGTGCTCGGCGGCCTGGACGTGGAGGTCAGCATTCTGCTGCCCTACACCCGCGGCGATCTGCTGGCCCGTATCCACGCCGACGGCCGCATCATCGGCTCGACGCACGAGGAGGGCGGCACCCGGGTGCACGCCCGGGTTCCGCATTCGCTGGCCGCGGCGCTGGCCGAGTACGCCCACGCGTCGACCAACGGTTCCGGTTCCGCCGCCGAGTAATCCGGGCTCCAACCTGTCCGGCCACCGCACTCCGAATGCGGTGGCCGGACGGCGTTGTGCGGTCGGCAACATTCTGGATATTCGCGGTCCCGGCGGGTACCCATCGGTTGTAACCTGTTATAGCGAATGCGGTAGTCTGTGCCGCATAAGGCCGTATCTAGCTGCGGCGCAGGGGAAATCAATTCCAATACGACGATGTGCTGGGATCCGACATTCGATGGGGACACCGATGCCCGAATCCTTGCCTGCTGAGGCAGTTCTGTCCGATGGGGCGCCGCTCGAGGTGGTGCTGAGCGAGACCGGCAAACGCGTGATCGAGGCGATCACCGCGCCCACCCGCGCGTGGACCAGCCCGCGTTTCTACGGTCTGGACAACATCCCGGCCCAGGGGCCGGTGCTGCTGGTCGGCAATCACACGCTGATGGGCGGCATGGACGCGCCGCTGCTGCTGCCCGAGGTGCTGCGCCGGCGCGGCCGCCTGCTGCGCGGGCTCGCCGAGGACGTGCTGATCGGGGTGCCGGGGCTGCGAGATTTCCTGCAGCACTTCGGCATCGTGCGCGGCAACCGGCACAACTGCATGGCGCTGCTGCGGCGCGGCGAGGCGCTGATCGTGTTCCCGGGCGGCGGGCGCGAGGCGCTCAATCGCAAGGGCGAGCGCAAATACACCCTGGATTGGCGCGGCCGCACCGGTTTCGCGCGGATGGCGATCGAGACCGGCGCGACGATCGTGCCGATCGGGATGGTCGGCGGCGACGACGTCTACGACATCGTCTTCGACGGACAGCACCCGGCGATGACCCCGCTGCGCAAGGTGGTCGAGGCGATCGGTCTGAAGCCGAACCTGACGCCGCCGCTGATCCGCGGTGTCGGTCCGACGCTGATTCCGCGGCCGGAACGCTTCTACTTCTCGGCGGGCGCGCCGATCGATCCGGAGCCGTGGCGCGACGCGGAGGACCTCGAATCCGCCGCCGCGGAATTGCGGGACGTGGTGCAGAAGGCGCTGGAGGAAGAGCTCACCTTCCTGCTGGGTGAGCGCGAGCGTGATCCCGGGCGGAGCCTCGCGGGGCGGCTGCGCGGCGCGCTGCCGGTCTGATCGGCGAGCGTGAGTCATCTCGCACTTTCGCCGCTGACCTGAGAATCGCTCCGGCGCCGAGGGGTGCCCCGAGCGCCGGATCCTCGCGGCGTTACGCCCGGGCGCTGATGGTCGCCTGAGAATTCACACGGCAATCTCTCAGCAACCGCACCGTACGGTGAGCCCATGCTTTGGCTCAGGAAGACGGCGGTGCTCGCCGGTGTGCTCGCGATGGCGTGCGGTGTCGGTGCTACCGCGAACGCCGCGGCGCCGGCGGATCCGATCATCGCCTCCGGCCGGCTGCTGGCGAACCCGCAGTCCGCCGACGGCTCCCGCATCGCGGGCTACGACATCCTCGACGAGCGCAACCTCCAGCTCGAGGTGTATTCGGCGGCGATGGACAAGAACATCCGGGTCGACGTGCAGCGCCCGCGCGACGCCTCGGCGCCGCGTCCGACGCTGTATCTGCTCGCCGGCGCGGGCGGCGGCGAGGACAAGGCGACCTGGGAGGCGCAGACCGACGTGCCGCAATTCCTCGCGGGCCAGGACGTCAACGTCGTCCAGCCGGTCGGCGGCAAGTTCAGCTACTACACCGACTGGATCGCGGCCGATCCCGAACTCGGCGTGAACAAGTGGAAGACCTTCTTCACCGAGGAACTGCCGCCGCTGGTCGACGCGGCGCTCGGTGCGAACGGCGCCAACGCGATCGCCGGCCTGTCGATGTCGGGCACGTCGGTGCTGCAACTGGCCGAGGCGAAGCCCGGGCTGTTCCGGTCGGTCGCCGCCTACAGCGGCGCGGCCCAGATCAGCGATCCGGTCGGCTACGACTTCGTCAGCACCGTGGTGCGGGCCGGCGGCGGCGACCCCGACAACATGTACGGGCCCAAGGGCGATCCGCGCTGGGCCGAGAACGATCCGCTGCTGCACGCCGAACGGCTGCGCGGCACCCATCTGTTCATCTCCAGCGGCTCGGGCCTGCCCGGTCCGTGGGACACCCTCGACGGCGAGCACGCGCTGCCCGGCCCGGGCGGGCTGGCCAACCAGGTCACCCTCGGCGGTGTGCTCGAGGGCGCGACGAACTGGGGTTCGCACAATCTGCAGAACCGGCTGACCGAGCTCGGCATCCCCGCGACCTACGATTTCACCCCGGTCGGCACGCACTCGTGGGGCTACTGGCAGGACGCGTTCCTGAAATCCTGGCCGGTGCTCGCGCAGGGTCTGGGGCTGCCGAACTGATTTCAACTTCCCACTATGATTGCCCCGCCTGATCGTCAGAGGACCAGGTGGGGCAATTGTTTTCCGCCCAGAAGTGAACTGTGGTTCTCGTTCGGGGTACCGTGTGTGACAACGACGGGTCGGTGTGGACCGCCCGGGTGTGGTCACTAGGAGGTTGGTGTGGAGCGCACACTGTTCGAGCCCGAACACGATTTGTTCCGGGAGTCGTTCCGCAAGTTTCTCGATCAGCACGTCGCCCCGAACCACGCGAAGTGGGAAGAGCAGGGCATCGTCGATCGGGCGGTCTGGCTGGAGGCCGGCAAGCAGGGCTTCCTGGGCATGGCGGTGCCGGAGGAGTTCGGCGGCGGCGGGGTCAAGGACTTCCGCTACAACGCGATCGTCACCGAGGAGACGGTCAACGGTCAGTACTCCGGCCTCGGTTTCACCCTGCACAACGATGTGATCGCGCCGTATCTGCTCGATCTGGCCAACGACGAGCAGAAGCAGCGGTGGCTGCCCGGCTTCTGTTCCGGTGAGATCATCACCGCGATCGCCATGACCGAGCCCGGCACCGGATCGGATCTGCAGGGCATCAAGAGCCGCGCGGTGCGCGACGGCGACGACTGGATCCTCAACGGCGCCAAGACCTTCATCACCAACGGCATCAACGCCGACATCGTGATCGTGGTCGCCCAGACCGATCCGGAGAAGGGCGCGATGGGCTTCAGCCTGTTCGTCGTCGAGCGCGGCATGCCCGGTTTCGAGCGCGGCCGCAATCTCGACAAGATCGGCCTCAAAGCCCAGGACACCGCGGAACTCTCGTTCACCGACGTGCGCGTGCCCGGCAAGAATCTGCTCGGCACCGAGGGCATGGGTTTCGTGCACCTCATGCAGAACCTGCCGCAGGAGCGTCTGTCCATCGCCGTCATGGCCGCGGGCGCGATGGAAGCCTGCCTGGAGATGACCATCCAGTACGTGCGCGACCGCAAGGCGTTCGGCAAGCCGATCGGCGCGCTGCAGAACACCCGCTTCGTGCTCGCCGAACTCGCCACCAAGACCACCGCCGTGCGGCTCATGGTCGATCGGTTCATCGAAGACCTGAACGCCGGCAAGCTCTCCGTCGAGGACGCCGCCATGGCCAAGTGGTGGAGCACCGAGGAACAGCTCGACCTCATCAACCGCTGCCTGCAACTCCACGGCGGCTACGGCTACATGAAGGAATACCCCATCGCCAAGGCGTACATGGACGCCCGCATCCAGACCATCTACGGCGGCACCACCGAGATCATGAAGGAGATCATCGGCCGCTCACTGAAGCTGAGCTGAGCGCGCTGACCTGACCTCCCGGCAGTCGCGCTGAACAGGGCGGCGGTGCACCGAATCGGTACACCGCCGCCCTGATTCGCCGTGGCCGCGAATCGTCGTTCGGTCGTAGGTCGAGCCGCTGCTCAGGTGTCGGTTGAACCGCTCAGTCGTTGGTCGGGTAGACCGCAGAGGGGGCGGTGCTTGCGTGACTGCTGCCCGTGAATTGTGCTGCGGGTCAGACGTTGGCGCCGATGAGGCCGCCGACGGTGCCGCCGACGACAGCGCCGCCCAGGGCGGCGGGGATGCCCGCGGCGGCTGCGCCCGCGACACCGCCGAGGACACCGCCGACCGTGCCGCCGACGGTGACGGCGATGACGGGGTTGACGATCCAGACCGGGGTGGTGGCGACGGTGCCGACGAAGGTGCCGGCCGCGGCGCCGGCCACACCGCCGAGGACGGCGGCGGGGATGCCCGCGCCGGCCGCGCCGAGGGCCGCGCCCGCGATGACGCCGGCGGCGATCTTGTCCGAGCGGCTCGGGTCGATGCCGATGGAGCGGCCGCCGGTGGCGATCGCGGCTTCGAGGTCGGCGGCGGTGGTGTTGACCGGGTCGAGGAGGGTGTCGGGCACCGAGTCGGGGACCGGCTGGGTGAAGTCGCCCAGGCGAAGGGTGCGCGGGGGCGGCGCGATCGGGGCGACCGGCGCGACGGGTTCGGGCAGGTGGAGTTCCCGCACGTCGATCGGCGGCGCCTGGGTGGGCGCGGGGATCGGGCGGCGGTTCTCCGGCACGAGGTAGTCGATCGGCGGGCGCGGCGCCGGGGTGGCGATGCCGGGCTGCGCCAGGCTCGGGCGAGTCGGCGCGGGGCCCGGGATCGAGGTGCTCACGCCGGGCTGCAGGGCGGAGTAGCGGGGCGTCTGCTGATCGCCGCCGGCGGCGTTCGGCGCGGGCCGCGTGGGCGGCTGCGGCGCCGGTGACTGCGGAGTTGCCGGTTGATCGGCCGCAGGGCTGGAAATCGGTGCGGGGGCGGCCTGCTGCGGATCGGCGCCCGGAGAACAGGCGACGGCGAGCGCGAGGGGCAGCGCGCCGGCGACCAAGGGGCGGAGGGCGCGTCGCGACGCGCCGGACTGAACTTCTCGCTGCCGACTCACGTCGAAACCTCACCGGGATTGTTAGTTGGAACAGGTCGGCCGCGCGGGCGGCCGCTCGCCGGTGATAGTAGCTGCAAGAAAGCTATACAGCGCAACTTGGGTTGAGATATTCACACGGCGGAACCGGATTGGGCCGACATGCGTCGCTGAACTCTATTGATGCTGCGATGTCGCCTGCGGGTCCATGTCTGTCCGGGAGTTAGCTAGAAACATCGCCGAACCGGCAATACAGCCTGATTGCGCCATGCCTCCATCTCGATATGCGTATCTACGCATGTTTCCGAGGGGTTGCATCGCTACCCGGCGCACGTCGCAGTTCGAAGAAAAGCTGTGACGCCCAGCGGGATCCGGACATCCGCGCGCACGCACCACCTCATAGGCATGTATTCCCTTGGGAGATTTGGCAATTCGTGATCCCACGCAACCCTCGGCAGTCTACGCCGCGAAAGCCCCCCTCGGCTCACGTTCGATGCTGGAAAGGTAGGTCCCCATTGCATTCGCAATCAGGTTAGGCTAACTTTACCGACGCCTGCCAGGTGGTAGCCGAGGCAAGCGCGGACTGTCGAACAGAAGTTAGGAATGGGTACAGCAGGATGAGGATGAGGAACTTCGCTGCGGCGTCGATGATCACGGTGGCCGCCCTGGCCGTCGCCGGCGGAACCGCCGGCGCCGCACCGGCTCCGGCCGCACCGCAGGGTGGGTTCAGCGTGCCGATCGTGCCCGGCGTCATCAACTACACCACGAACAACGACGGCAACTCGGCCACCGTCACCACCGACGCGGGCAGCCTCGAGGTCAAGGACGGACAGTTCCGGATCCTTTCCCCCACCGGCGATATCGTCGGCGGCGTGCCGCTCGAGGTGAACGTCGAGGACATCGTCTACCCGATCAGCGCCACCATCGAGGGCAACAAGGCCACGCTGACCCCGGTCGTCGAGGCCGCGTTCTACCGTCCGGCCGCCTTCGCGCCGAAGGAGATCTCCAACAAGGCCGCCGAGCAGCGCGAGCAGGCCGCGTGGCAGAAGTTCGGTAGCCGCCTGTCGGTCGGCGCCGCCATCGGCGCCATCGTCGGCGCGATCGGCGCGGGCGTCGTCGGCTGCATCGCCGGCGGCGTGCTGGGCCTGGGCCTGACCCTGCCGGTGGCGCTGCTGCTCGGTGGCGGCCCGATCGCCGGCTGCCTCGCCGGCGCCATGACCCTGGGCCCGCTGGGCGCCATGGCTGGCACCATCGTGGTGGGAGCGCCCGTGGCGATCGCCGCGGCGATCGAGTACTTCAACGCCGTGAACGCGCCGCTTCCGCCCGCGGAGCCCGCGAAGTAACGCGTAGTCAGTGCGGTTCCGGCCGGTACACCCTGGTAGGGGTGTACCGGCCGCAGCCGTTTGTTCGAGTAGGAGATGTCAGTGGTCGAAACACCCACGGTCACAGCGGTACCCACCGCCGTGCTGGCGCGCCGGACGCTGTGGTTGCTGGTGGGCGTCGGGGTGCTGGCCACGGTGTGCGTGCTGAGCCTGATGATCGGCGCCCGCGACATCCCGGTGGGGACGGCCTGGGACGCGCTGTGGCACTTCGACGGATCCGACGAGCAGGTGGTGGTGCGCAACCTGCGGCTGCCGCGCACGGTGCTGGCGGTGATCGTCGGTGCGGCGCTGGGTGTTTCGGGTGCGCTGATCCAGGCGATGACGCGTAATCCGCTGGCCGATCCCGGAATTCTCGGCGTCAACGCCGGGGCGGGCTTCTTCGTGGCGCTGGGCGTGGCGGTGTTCGGGCTCACCAGTGTCTGGTCCTACGTGTGGTTCGCGTTCCTCGGCGCGGCCGTGGTGACGGTGGCGGTGTACGCGCTGGGCTCGCTGGGCCGCGGCGGCGCGACCCCGATCCGCCTCACCCTGGCCGGGGTGGCGCTGGGGGCGGTGCTCAGCGGTGTCACGATGGGCCTGATGCTGCTGGACCCCAAGACTTTCGACCAGATGCGCTTCTGGAACGCCGGCTCGGTCGAGGGCCGCGGGCTCGAGATCGTCTGGCCGGTCAGCCTGTTCATCGTGGTCGGCCTGGTGCTGGCGATGGCGGTGGCACGCCCGTTGAACGCGCTGGCGCTCGGTGAGGACCTGGCCCGCACGCTGGGCACCGACATCGTCCGCACCCGCGTGGCCGCGGTGGCCGCGGTCACCCTGCTGTGCGGCGCGGCGACCGCGGCCGCGGGCCCGATCGGCTTCGTGGGCTTGATGATTCCGCATGTGGCACGGTGGATCGTGGGTCCCGATCAGCGCTGGATCCTGCCGTACTCGATGGTATTCGCGCCGATCCTGCTGCTCGTCGCCGACATCGTCGGCCGCCTGGTGGTCCGCCCGGACGAGCTGGCGGTGGGCATCGTGACCGCGTTCGTCGGTGCGCCGGTGCTGATCGCGTTGATTCGACGGAAGAAGGTGAGCGGGCTGTGAGAACCGCGCCGCGAGTGGATTTCGGCCGCCGGACGGTGGTGTTGCGGGCGGGCGAGCGCTTTTCGGTGCGGGTCGGCCTGCGGACGCCCGCGGTGATCGCGGTGCTGCTGGCCGCGTCCGCCGTGGTGGCGGTGCTGGCGCTGGGCACCGGCGAATACCAGCTGTCGCCGGCGACGGTGGTGCGGGCCGTCTTCGGTGACTCGACGCGCCTGGCCGAATTCGTCGTGATGGATCTGCGGATGCCGCGCGTGCTGCTGGCCGTGCTGCTCGGTGCGGCGCTGGGCGCCAGCGGCGCGATCTTCCAGTCGCTGACCCGCAATCCGCTGGGCAGTCCCGATGTCATCGGCTTCAATACCGGTGCCTACACCGGCGCGCTGGTGGTCATGCTGCTCTTCGGCGGCGGGTACCGCGAGACCGCGCTCGGTGCGCTGGTCGGCGGGATCGCCACGGCCGCGCTCATCTATCTGCTGTCCTACAAGGGCGGCATGCAGGGCTTCCGGCTGATCATCGCGGGCATCGCGATCAGCACCATGTTGCAGTCGGCGAATGTCTGGCTGCTGCTCAAGGTCGACGTGAATACCGCGATGGCGGCGGCGGTGTGGGGTTCGGGTTCGCTGACCGGGCTGGATTGGAGTCAGGTCACGCCGGTGGCGGTCGCGCTGGCGGTGCTGCTGCCGGCGGTCTGCTGGCTGTCGTTCCGTATGCCGCTGCTCGAACTCGGCGACGACACCGCCCAGGCGCTGGGCCTGCGCCTGGAACCGACCCGGCTGGCGGCGGTGCTGGTCGGTGTGGCGCTGACCGCGGTCGCCACGGCCGCCGCGGGCCCGATCGCGTTCTTGTCCCTGGCGGCACCGCAATTGGCGCGCCGCCTGACCCGCTCGGCCACGGTCGCTCCGGCGCCGGCCGCCGCGCTGGGCGCGCTGCTGTTGCTGCTCAGCGACTGGATCGCGCAGCGCGCGTTCGCGCCGACGCAGTTGCCGGTCGGTGTGGTGACGGTCTCGATCGGCGGCGCCTACTTCGTCTGGCTGCTCGCGCGCGAGGCCAGAAGGTGAAACGGACTGGATGGAAAGGGAGTTGCCGATGACTGTCAGTGTGCACCGGGAGCGGATCGCGGAGGTCATGGCCGGTTCGGGCGGTGCGAAGGTGCCGTATCCGATCGGTCTGCGGGAGCTGGAGGTGCTGCGGCGGGAGCTGATCGGGTCCGCGCTGCTGCGGCTGACCTTCGGCGGCCCGGAGCTGGCGGGCTTCGAGAGTCACGCGCCGACCGAGCACGTGCGGTTGATCTTCCCGGACGCCGACGGCAGTCTCCGGCTGCCCGAGCAGGTCGGTCTGAGCATGAAATGGCCGCGGCCGCTGCCGATTTCGCGCGAGTACACGGTGCGCCGGTTCGATCCGGCGGCGAACGAGCTGGATATCGATTTCGCGCTGCACCCGGGTGGTTTCGCCGCCGAGTGGGCGGCCGGTGTGCAGCCCGGGACCCGGGTGCACATCGCGGGCCCGCCGGGCGGTCTGGTGGTGCCCGACACCTACGACCGGTATCTGCTGGCCGGTGACATCACCGCCCTGCCCGCCATCGCGCGCTGGCTGGAGACGCTGCCCCCGACCGCGACCGGGTGGGCGTTCGTCGAGGTGGCCGACGCGTCGGAGGCGGTGGAATTGGCCGCGCCGCACGGTGTTCAGGTGGTGTGGCTGTACCGGGAGGGCGTCGCCGCCGGGTATTCCGAGGCGTTGACGCGCGCGGTGCGCGCCGTGCGCGTCCCGGCGGGGGAGCGGCTCTACGCGTGGGTCGCCGGCGAGGCGGTGACGGTGCGCCCGCTGCGCCGGGTGCTGCGCGACGAATTCGGCCTCGCGGCAGCGGATCACCAGGTGACCGGGTATTGGAAGCGTGGCGTCGCCGACTTCGAGGACGCGCACGAAGACGAGTGAGATAGCGCGCGCTCGAACGCTCTAGGTTCCAGTTTCGACCCGGAATAGTTTAGGCTCATTCAGGTTAGGGTTACCTATCTAGGTGGGTAGCCGGGTTCGAAGGACTTAGGAGTTCGGTGTGGGTGCGCTGCCAGTTGAGGGTTCCGAAGCCGGTGGCGTGCAGACGTTCTCGCTGACCGGAGCCCAGCTCGGCATCTGGAACGCCCAGCGCCTGGACCCCGAATCGCGCAGCTACCTGGTCGGCGAGGTGCTCGAGATCTCGGGCCCGGAGGCGATCGACCTCGAGGCGCTGACCGAGGCCATCCGGCGCACCATCGCCGAAGCCGAGACGATGCGGCTGCGCATGCTCGACACCGAGGACGGCCCCCGGCAGTTCGTCAGCGCTGCACCGGCCGAACTGCGGCCGATCGCGGACCTGCGCGCCGAGGCCGACCCCGTCACCGTCGCGCACGCCCTGGTCGACGCCGAACGCAGCCGGGCCTCGGAGTACTGCCGGCACATGATCGACCGCCAGCTCTACACCTATCAGCTGATCCGATTGAGCGACCGCGAGATCTGGTGTGTGCAGCTCTACCATCACCTGATCGTCGACGGGTACAGCGCGGCCATGCTGTCGCGCCGGGTCGCCGCGCACTACACCGCGCTGGTGCAGGAAAGCCAGGTCGCGCCGGTTCCGTTCGGCGCCATCCAGACCTTGGTCACCGAGGACGAGCAGTACCGCGCGGGCGAGCAATTCGAGCAGGACCGCGCCTACTGGCGCGATCTGCTCACCCCGCTGCCCGCGCTGGACGGGCGCGGTGAACGCGTCACCGGACCCGCCGAACGCACCATCCAGGCGCGCGCGGTGCTCTCGGCCGCCGACCTGGGTCAGGTTCGCGCCGTCGCCACCGCCACCGGCACCACCTGGGCCGAAGTGCTCATCGCCTGCTATGCGGGATTCGTGCACCGCCTGCTCGGCGAATCCGACGTCGTGATCGCGATGCCGCTGATGGCGCGCGTCGGCCGGACCGCGCTGACCACGCCCGCCATGGCCGTGAACGTGCTGCCGCTGCGGCTGACGGTGCGCAGCCACGACACCGTGGCGGAACTGAGCAAGCAGGTCGCCGCGGCCATGCGCGGACTGCGCGCGCACCAGCGCTATCGCGGCGAGAACCTGGCCCGCGATCTGGGCGCGGCCGGAACCGGCGCGCTGTTGCACGGCATCGGCATCAACCTCAAGGCTTTCGACTTCGCCCTCGACTTCGCGGGCGCGGTGGGCGTGCTGCGCAATGTCGCCGGCGGGCCGCCGGAGGATCTCGGCCTCACGGTGACGCCGATCGCCGACGGGGCGGTGCAGCTCGGCTTCGAGGTCGATGCCCGCACCAACGACCGCGCGGGCGTGCAGCGCCGCCTGGACGGGCTGGTGCGGATCATCCAGGGGCTCACCGACTCCGGCGAACCCGCGATCGGGCGGGTGGACTTGGCCGCGGCGGGTGAGCCCGCGCGGATTCTCGCCGCGCGGGCGGCGCAGGCCCTGCCCGGCGTCGTCGAGGCGGTGCCCGAGGTCCTGAACCGGCTCGGCGCGCAGTCGCCGGACGACGTGGTGCTGGTGTGCGCCACCCAGCGCCTCACCGCCGCCGAGCTGACCGGTCGCGTGCACCGGCTGGCCCGGGCGCTGCGCTCGCGCGGGCTCGGCCCGGACGACCTGGTCGCGATCGCCCTGCCGCGCACCTCTGATCTGGTGGTGGCGCTGCTGGCCGTGCTCGACGCGGGCGCGGCGTACGTGGCCCTGGATCCCGAGCATCCGGCGCAGCGGCTGCGCGACATCATCGACGACGCGCGACCCGCGCTGGTGCTGAGCGACGACGAACTCGCCGGGCAGCTCGCGGGCGGCGATCGCCCGGAACCGGTCCGGCTGGAAGCGGATTCGTTCGCCGCCGAACTCGCCGCCTACCCGGCCGGCCCGCTGGCCGAGACGGAGCTCGCCGCGCCGCGGTCGCCGGAGCACCTGGCCTATGTCATCTACACCTCCGGGTCCACCGGCGTGCCGAAGGGCGTGCTGGTGCGCACGGGTGGTCTGGCGCATCTGCTGCACCACCACCGGTCCACGATCTACGCCGAGACCGCCGCCGCGGCGGGGAACCGGCAGCTGCACACCGCGCACACCGCCTCCTTCGCCTTCGACTCGTCCCTGGATCAGCTGCTGTGGCTGCTGTGCGGGCACCGCGTGCACGTCTACGACCACGAATTGCAGCGGGACGCGGTCGCGCTGGTCGCCGCGTTCGCGCGCGACGAGATCGACGTCATCGACACCACGCCGTCGATGGCGGCCGCGATGGTCGACAACGGGATGCTCACCGCGGCCCGGCCGCGCCTGCTGGTGGTCGGCGGCGAGGCCGCGCCGCCCGCACTGTGGGACACCATCCTCGACGCCGGGATCGCCGCCTACAACCTGTACGGACCCACCGAGGCCACCGTCGACGCCATCGGAACGCGGGTCACCGGCGCGGCGCCGCGCATCGGGCATCCCCTCGCGGGCACCCGCACCTATCTGCTCGACAGCGCCCTGCGCCCGGTCGCCGACGGCGAACGCGGCGAACTCTATCTCGCGGGACCACAATTGGCGCGCGGCTATCTCGGCCGTCCGGCGGGCACGGCCGACCGGTTCGTCGCCGATCCGTTCGGCGCGGCCGGCGACCGCATGTATCGCACCGGTGACCGGGCCCGCTGGGTGCCCGGCCTGGGCTACGAATTCCTCGGCCGGGGCGACAAGCAGGTCAAGATCCGCGGCCACCGCGTCGAATTGAGCGAGGTGGAGGCGGTGCTCGGCGCGCTGCCCGGGGTGGCGGCCGCCGCGGCGATCATCACCACCGGCACGCCGAACCAGCTCATCGGCTACGTCGTCGCGACGACCGGGCACACCCTGCCCGCCGCCGACGAACTCCGCCGCACGCTGGCCGCGGACGTGCCCGACCATCTGGTGCCCGCCGCGATCGTGTTCCTCGACGAGCTCCCGGTCACCGTGAACGGCAAGCTCGACCGGGCCGCACTGCCGGCCCCGCAACTGGATTCGCACGGCCGCGCCCCGCGCACCGAACGCGAACGGGTGCTCTGCGAGGTGGTCGCCGAGGTGCTCGGCCGCCCGCGCGTCGGCGTGGACGACGACTTCTTCGGCCTCGGCGGCGACAGCATCACCGCCATCAGCGTGAGCAGCCGGCTGCGCGCTCGCGGCCTGATCCTGCAACCGAAAGAGCTACTCGCGCAGCGGGATCTGGCGACCCTGGCCACCCAGGCCGGCGCCGTCGACGCCGACGAGACGCCCCGGACGCCGGACGTCGCCACCGGCACGGTGCCGGTCCCGCCGATCGCGCGCGCCCTGTTCGACCGCAACGCCGACCTCACCGCGGTCGCCGGATACGCCCAGTGGACAGCGGTGCTCGTCGACGAGCCCCTCGCCCTGGCCGACCTGACGGTCGCGGTGCAGACCATGCTCGACCGCCACGACGCCCTGCGCCTGCTGCTGCGCCGCACCGGGGACGCCCCGGATCTGATCATCCGCGATGTCGGCGCGGTCGATGCCGCCGATCTGGTCACCGAGCTGGATCCGTCCGGCACGGCGGACCGGCTGGACGAGCGCGTGCGGCGGCACGCGGAGCAGGCGGCGGGCGAACTCGATCCGCAGACGGGCGCGATGCTGCGGGTGCTGCTGCTGCGCAACGACTCCGGGCCCGATCGGGTGATCGTCGTGGCGCATCACCTGGTCGTGGATGGCGTGTCGTGGCGCATTCTGCTGCCCGATCTGCACGACGCGTGCGACGCGGCGCGGGAGCGGCGGACGCTGCCCGCGTTCCCGGCGAGTACCTCGTGGCGGCGGCACGCGCTGGTGCTGGCCGAGCAAGGGGCGCAAGGGGAACGCCGTGGTGAGCTGGACTACTGGCGGCGGACGCTGGCGGGGGCGGTCCCGCTGGGCGCGCGTGAGCTGTGCCCGGCCCGCGACACCGTCGGCACTGCCGCTCGGACACACACTTTCGCGTCACCGGAGCTGACCCAGGCGCTGCTGACCACGCTGCCCGGCGCGTACCGCGCGCGGGTCGACGAGGTGCTGCTGGCGGCGCTGATGCTGGCGCTGCGGTCGTGGCGGCAGGAACGGGGCGAGCAGGGCGACGCGGCGCAGCTGGTGTCGGTCGAGGGGCACGGGCGTGACCCGCTGCGCGCCGACACCGACTTCGCGCGCACCCTGGGCTGGTTCACCAGCGAGTACCCGGTCCGCGTGCCCGTGGACGCGATCACCGCGGCCGCCGACCTGTCCGACGCGCTGGACGGCGGCGCGGCCGCCGGACGGCTGCTGCGGGCCGTCAAGGAAGCCAAACGGGCCGTCCCCGACGGCGGCGCCGGCTTCGGCGTGCTCCGCTATCTCGATCCCGAGACCGCGCCCGAGCTCGCGGAATACGGCTCGCCGGAACTGCTGCTGAACTATCTCGGACGGTTCCCCGCACTGCCGGGCACCGGATGGCGGCTGCCCGAACAGGATCCGTTCGCGGTCTTCGAACCGGCGGCCAAGGCGCTCTCGGAAGTGCTGGCGCTCAACGTGTTCGTGCACGAGGCGGAAGCGGCGCGGCTGGCGGTCGAGTGGACCGCGGCGGCGAACGTGCTCGACGCCGCCGAGGTGGCGCGGCTCCAGCAGCACTGGGAATTCGCGCTCGAGGCCTTCGCCGCCCACGCGGTGCTCGCCCCCGGCGGCCTGACGCCGTCGGACAGCCCGGAGGTGCAGGTCGACCAGGACGGCATCGACGAACTCGAGGCCGTGCACGGACCGCTGGCCGATCTGCTGCCGCTCTCGCCGCTGCAGGAAGGGCTGCTGTTCCACGCGATTCGCGACGGTGAGAACGACGTCTACACGCTGACCGCGCGCTTCGACCTGACCGGTCCACTCGATCCCGAGCGGCTCGAGTCCGCCTTCGACCAGGTCGTGGCCCGGCATGCCAACCTGGGCGCGGCCTTCCACTACGCGCAGTTCGAACGGCCGGTCCAGGCGATCCCGCGCACCGTGCGGGTGCCGTGGCGGCATGTCGACCTGTCCGCGCTGCCCGCCCGCGCCGCGCTGCGCTCCGCCGACCGGCTCGAGGACGAAGTCGCGGCCCAGCTCTTCGACGTGAGCGCCGCACCGCTGTTGCGCGCCTTGCTGATTCGACTACCGGGCGACGCGCACCGGTTGGTGCTCAACGCCCACCACCTGCTGACCGACGGCTGGTCCACGCCGATCATGGTGCGCGAACTGCTCTCGCTCTACCACGGTGCGCGGGAACTGCCCGCGGCCGCGCACTACCGCGACTATCTGCGCTGGATCGCCGCTCGCGATCACGCGGTGGCGCAACGGATCTGGGGTGAGCGCCTGGCCGGTCTCACGGAGCCGACGCTGGTCGGCGCGCCGGGGGAGCGCGGAGCGCGCTCCACGCTGCGGGTGCCGCTGCCGGCCGAGACGGCGTCCGCGCTGAGCGCGCTCGGCCGCTCCCGGGCCTTGACCTTGAACACCCTGGTGCAGGGCACCTGGGGTGCGCTGCTGGCCGAGCTCACCGGCCGCACCGACGTGGTCTTCGGCGCGACGGTCTCCGGCCGGCCCGCCGACCTGCCCGGCGTGGAAACCATGGTCGGCCTGTTCAGCAACACGATCCCGGTGCGCCTGAGCATCGACCCGGCGCAGCCGCTGCTCGACCAGTTCTCCCGGTTGCAGGAGGCGCAGTTCGCGATCCAGGAGGTCGAGCACACGGGGCTCGCGGAGGTCGAGCGCGTGGCGGGGCTGGGTCAGCTCTTCGACACCCTGGTGCTGTTCGAGAACTTCCCGAATTCCGGACCCGGGCAACCGGATTCCCATGATCTGCGGGTCGCCGGGTTCACCAACCGCGGTGTCACGCACTATCCGATCACGCTGCTCGCCCCGCCGAGTCCGGGGCTGGAACTGATCCTGGACCACGACACCGCCGCGGTTTCCGGTGAGCTGGTGCAGCGCGTGGCGACCCGGCTTGTCGAGATCTTGACGGCTTTGATCGCCGGGCCCGACCAGACCGCCGGGGAACTGCTGACGGCTGCCCCCGATGCGACGGTGCTCGGGTACCAGCGGAGTCGCGCGTCGTCGGCTGACGGTGTTCATCCCGGCGTGCGCCGGGATGACGAGGTGCGTGGGGATGAGGCTGCGCGCGAGGACGTGGGCGGCGAGACGAGTGAATATGTCGATGCCGTCCGCCGTTGTGCCGCACGCGTTCTCGAGGTGTCCGAGGTCGGCCCGGACGACGACTTCTTCAGTCTCGGCGGACATTCGCTGACGGCCATGCGCCTGGTCGGCGCGCTCCGGAAAGTCGGGCTGCGCATCGTTGTGGCAGACATCTTCGACGCGCCGACGGCGCGCGGTCTCGCCGCCAGCGCGGTGGTGGACGAGGCGCGCTGGCGGCGGTCGCGCGCCGACGCGACGGAAACAGCTGGTGAGCAGCGTGTTTCGCGGTCCGCGCCATCGGATTCCACGCTCGGAGCCGGTGATTCGCGGCCCCGGAACGGGAACTCGGTCGACGTCGAGCCGAAGTCGGTGCGCGTCGCCGATTCCGTGCACGGGCAGACCCAGACCACGGCACACGGGTCACCCGACGGTGTTTCCGACGCCGCCAGCGACGGTGCCGCCGTCGATATCCTCTCGGATCCCCCTCGCCGCACCGCGGCCCCGAAGGGCGTGGCCGTGAATTTCGCGGAACAGGTGCGTCGCACCCCGGAGGCCGCCGCGCTGATCAGCGGTGACACCGTGCTCACCTACCGCGAGCTCGGTGCGCGGGTGGACGAGCTGGCGCGCCGGTTGGCGGCGGCCGGAGCCGGGCCGGAACAGGTTGTCGCCGTGGCGCTCCCGCGGTCGGCCGAGCTGGTGGTCGGGTTGCTGGCCGTGCTGCGGCTGGGCGCCGCGTATCTGCCGCTGGATGTGGAGTATCCGGCGCAGCGCCTGGAGTACATGCTCGACGACGCGCGCCCGCGCTGCGTGCTGACCAGCACTGCGGTGGCCGACCGGCTGCCGGGCGCCGCGCCGCGCACGGTGCTGGTGGACCGCGCGGAGACGGCCGATGCCGTCCTGCCGGAGCCGCCGGTCGCGGGCGCGCACCTCGCCTACGTCATCCACACCTCCGGCTCGACCGGCAATCCCAAGGGCGTGCTGATCAGCACCGCCAACCTGGCCGCCTTCGCCGAGACGGTGGTGGCCGACGGCTGGATCCGGCCGGGCGACCGCTTCGTCGCGGTGACCACCGTGTCCTTCGATATCGCGGTGCTGGAACTGCTCTGCCCGCTGACCGTCGGCGCGACGGTGATCGTCGCCGATCGCCCGACCGTGCTCGATCCGGACGCGTTGCACGCCTTGATCGCCGCGCACGACGCGACCGTCGTGCAGGCGACGCCGTCGCTGTGGCGGGTGCTGGTCGAGCACGAGGACGCCGAGCGCCTCGGCGCGGTGCGGGCCCTGGTCGGCGGTGAGGCACTGCCCGCCGATCTCGCCGTGGACATGGTCGCGCACTGCGCCGCCGTGCGGAATGTGTACGGCCCCACCGAGGTGACCGTCTGGGCGACCTGCGCCGAACTGACCGCCGGGGACGAGGTCACCATCGGTGCCCCGTGGACCGACGTGCACGTCCGGATCCTGGACGGCGAACTGCGCGAGGTCGCCGAGGGTGAGCTGTATCTCGGTGGCGCGCAGGTGGTCCGGGGCTATCTGAACCGGCCCGCGCTGACCGCCGGACGTTTCGTCGCCGATCCGGACCATCCGGGTCAGCGCCTGTACCGCACCGGTGACCTGGTGCGCCGCACCGCCGCCGGTCTGCGGTTCCAGGGCCGCGCCGACGATCAGGTGAAGGTGCGCGGGTTCCGCATCGAACTGGGCGAGGTCGAAACCGCGCTGCGGCGCGTACCGGGCGTCTCCGGTGCCGCCGCCTGCGTGCGCACCGATTCCGCCGGTACCGGAAGGCTTTTCGGCTACATCGTGACCGCGAGCGCGCTCGACGCCCAGGACGTGCGGGCGCATCTCGGCACCCTGCTGCCGGAATACATGGTGCCGCAGTCGATCACGACGATCCCGGCGCTGCCGCTGACTCTGAACGGCAAGCTGGACCGCAAGGCGCTGCCGGATCCCGCCGCCGCCCGGCGGGTCGATGATCCGGTTCGGAACGACCCCGCGTCGGACGCGCAACCCCTGCTGACCCTGGACGCCGAAGCCCGGGCCCGCTTGGACGCCCTGTCCCCGGGCTGGGTCGAGGCCCTGCCGCTGGGCCCGTTGCAGGAGGGCATGTACTTCCAGTCGGTGCTGGACAGCGCCGCGGGCAGCGACGCCTACCACATGCAGCCGCGATTCACCTTCGCCGCCACGGAATCCGGCGCACCCGCGGTCGACGTCCCCGCCTTGCGCGCGGCCGCCGACGCGCTGCTGCGCCGCTACCCGAACCTGCGCGCCGGATTCACCCACGCGGGCTTCGCGCAGCCGGTGCAGTTCATCCCGGCCACCGCGCGCCTGCCGTTCCGGGAAACCGACCTCACCGCGGTTCCGGACGCCGAACTCGCTACGGCGCTGCGGGAGCTCGACGCCGAAGAGTTCGCGATCCCGTTCGACTACACGGCGCCGCCGCTGATCCGGATGACGCTGGCCTGGTTGCCGGGCGGCCGGGCCTACCTGGTGTGCACCCAGCATCACCTGCTCACCGACGGCTGGTCGCAGACCCTGATGTACCGCGAGCTGTTCGCGCTCTACGAGCACGCCCGCATCGGCGGCGCCGAGCTGGACTCCGTTCTGCCCGCGCCCGCCGATTTCCGCGACCATCTGCGCTGGCTCGCCGAGACCGACACGGCGGCAGCCGAATCGGCGTGGTCGGCCTATCTGGCCGAGCTGCGCCAGCCCACGCTGGTCGCCACCCAGCGCCCGGCGGAGAAGGCCGAGCTGCCGGTGTTCGCCCACACCGGCCTGTCCGGCGACACCACGCGGGCGCTGCACGCCTTCGCCCGCGAGGCCCGGGTGACCCTGTCGACGGTGGTGTCCACCGCGTGGGGCCTGGCGCTGCGCGCGGCCACCGGTTCCGACGACGTCGTCTTCGGCGCCACCGTGTCCGGTCGTTCCCCGGAGGTCCCCGACGCCGACCGCATGGTCGGGCTGGCGCTGAACACCGTTCCGGTGCGGGTCCGCACCGGCCCGGGCGAACCGGTCACCGATCTGATGCGCCGGGTGTTCCGGGAGCAGGGCCGGCTCACCGAGCATCACCAGCTCGGCCTGGGCCGGATCCAGCGGGCGGCCGGGGTGCCGGCGCTGTTCGACACCCTCACCGTGTTCCGCAACGTGCCCCGCGACACCGCGGCGCAATCGGAGATGTTCCAGCGCAACGGCATCGCGGGTTTCGACGCGATCGACGGCACGCACTACGCGATCACCCTCGACATCGAGCCGGGTTCGCCCAGCACGCCGCTGGCCATCACCTGTGAGCACCGGCCCGACCTGGTCACCGCCGACGAAGCGGCCGCGCTGCTGGGCCGCCTGGTCGCCGTGCTGGAGTTGATCGCGGCGAAATCCACCGCCCGCGTGGCCGACACCGTGGTTCCGGCGGCCACGACTCCGCTGGAGTTCGCTCCGGAGCGGGTCGAGGTGCCGGTGCCCGGCGCGCCGGGCGGCAGCGTCGACGCGCTGCTGCGCGAGCGCGCCGCGGCCACCCCGGACGTCACCGCCCTGGTGTGCGGCGAAGTCGCGCTGACCGCCCGGGAACTCGACGACCGGGTGGATCGGCTGGCCCGCGTGCTCGCCGCCGCCGGTGCGGGCTCCGGCGACACCGTCGCGCTGGCGCTGCCGCGCACCGCGGACCACGTCGTCGCGATCTTCGCGGTCATGCGCACCGGCGCGGCCTACCTGCCGCTGGATCTGGCGCACCCGCCGGCCCGCCTGCGCGACCTCATCGCCGACAGTGCCGCCGCCGCGGTGATCTCGACAACCGAGCAGGCGAGCACCCTGCTCGACGCGAGCCACCACGCCGTGCTGCTCGACGACCCCGCCGTCGCCGATGTGCTCGACGGCCGCGCACCCGCCCCGGCGGTGCCCGAGATCGCGGTATGCGGCCCGGTGACCGCCGATCAGCCCGCCTACGTCATCTACACCTCGGGCTCGACGGGCAAGCCGAAGGGCGTCGTGGTCGGTCATCGCGGCCTGACCGCGATGTACCACAACCACGTCGACGAGATCTTCCGCCCGACCGAGCGCGCTGCCGACCGCGGCCGGCTGCGGATCGCGCACACCGTCTCGTTCTCCTTCGACATGTCCTGGGAGGAGCTGTTCTGGCTGCTGGCCGGGCACGAGGTGCACGTCATCGACGAACGCGCGCGCCTGGAACCGACCGCGCTGGTGCGGCACTACCGCGCCGTGGGCATCGACGTCATCAACGTGACGCCCTCCTACGCCAAGGAACTCATCGCGGGCGGCCTGCTCGACGGCGAGCACATTCCGGCGCTGGTGATCCTGGGCGGCGAAGCGGTGCCCGCCGATCTGTGGACGCGGCTGCGCGAGCAGCCCGGTGTCGACGGCTACGACCTGTACGGGCCGACCGAGTTCACCATCAACGCGATGGGGTCGCCGGTGCAGGGGTCGCGGACGCCGTGCCTGGGGCGCCCGGTCCGCAATGCCCGTGCGCGAGTGCTGGATTCGGGTCTGCGCGAGGTCCCGATCGGCGCGGTCGGCGAGCTCTACATGGCCGGTGACGGTGTGGCGCTGGGCTATCTGGACCGCCCCGGCCTGACCGCCGCCGCCTTCGTCCCCGATCCGTTCGCCGCCGACGGCGCGCGCATGTACCGCACCGGCGACCTGGTGTGGCGCCGGCGCGACGGCCAGTTGCAGTACCTGGGCCGCGGCGATCACCAGGTGAAGATCCGCGGCGTGCGTATCGAATTGGGCGAGGTCGAAGCCGCGCTCACCGCCTGCGACGGCGTGCGGCGGGCCGCGGCCACCGTGCGCCGCGACAGCGCGGGCGCGGCCCGGCTGATCGGCTATGTCGTGCCCGAGCCGGGCTGCGCGCTCACCGATCTGCGTCCGGAACTGCGCAAGCGGCTGCCCGCCCAGCTGGTGCCCGCCGACATCGTGGTGATCGCCTCGATTCCATTGACGCCCAACGGGAAACTCGATCGCGCCGCGCTGCCCGCGCCGCCGGAGCGGACCGTGCGCAACGGTCCGCGCACGGCGACCGAGCACGCGCTGTGCGCGGTGTTCGCCCGGGTGCTGGGCGTCGCGCAGGTCACCGACATCGAGGACAGCTTCTTCGATCTCGGCGGCGACTCGCTGCGGGTGATGCGCCTGGTCGGTGAACTGGAACGGGAATTCGGCGTGACCCTGGCGGTCGGCACGGTCCTGGCCCAGCCGACGGTGGCCGATCTGGCCGCGGTCCTGGAGACCACCCGAGTCTGAGCCCCAGCAAGGGGCTTACCCATCGGCCACCCGGCCGAGCACAACTAGGAGAGAAATGAGTTCATCGACCAGGCTGTCCGGCCGTCGCCCGCGGCGGATCGCCGCGCTGGTGGCGCTGCTGCTGGCGGCGCTGACGGCGTTGATCGGCTGCGGCTCGGACACCGATTCGGCGTCCGCGGACGGCGCCACCCGCGTCATCCAGACCGAGCGCGGCCCGGTGACGGTGCCCGCCCAGGCCAAGCGGATCGTGGTGCTCAGCGGTGGCCTGGCCGGCTACCTGTACGCGCTCGACGCCCCGGTGGCGGCCACCGACACCCGCGTGCTCGGCGTCACCAACTTCGACGGCGGGTTCCCGCCCTCGTGGGCGGCCAAGGCCAAGGAGCAGGGCACCAAGCAGCTGCCCGCCGGCGAGGAACTCAATATCGAAGCCGTCGCCGCTGCCGCGCCGGACCTGATCATCGGTGGCGGCCAGGGCATCACGGCCGTGCAGGCCGAGAAGCTCTACGACAAGCTGGCCGTCATCGCGCCGACCATCCTGGTGCCCAAGACGGTCGCGGCGTGGCAGGAACAGCTGCGCCAGGTCGCCGACGCCGCCGGCCGCTCGGACAAGGTCGAGGCGCTCACCGCCGCCTACCGGGACAAGGTCGCGAAGGTGAAGGGCTCGATCAAGGTGCCCGCCGGCAACTTCGCGGTGCTGCTCTCGCTGCCCAGCAACGAGCCCTACCTGGTCCCGCCGACGGCGGCGCTGCCCGCGCTGCTGACCGAACTCGGCTTCAAGGCCGACGACGTGCTCGCCAAGGCCGGCAACCCGAAGCTGTTCGGCTCCGGTGACTCCTTCGCCGTCAGCCCGGAACTGCTGGGCAAGGCCGCCGACGCGCCGCAGGCGTTCGTGCTGCCGGTGGGCGGACGCTCGGTCGAGCAGCTCAAGCAGGATCAGGTGTATGCGAATCTGCCCTCGTTCAAGGGTAATTCGCTCTACGAACTGCCTGCCACCAGCTACCGCCCGGACTACGACGGCGTGATGGCTACCCTCGATCTCATCGCGAAGCGTTTCGCATGAGCAGGCTGGGTGGGCTGGTCATCGATCTCGCGCCGCTGCGATCCAGCCGCGCGTTCCGGTACGCCTTTGCCGCGCGGCTGATCTCGCTGCTCGGCATCGGACTGCTGATCGTCGCTGTACCGGCCCAGATGTATCAGCTCACCCGGTCGAATCTGCACGTGGCCGGCGTCTCGGTGGTGCTGGCGGCGGCGATGTTCGCCGGCAGCCTGGCCGGCGGCGTGCTCGCCGATCGCTTCGATCGGCGGCGCACCATCCAATGGTCGCGCACCGCAGCGGGATTGGGCTTCGTGGTGCTCGGCGTCAACGCGACGCTCGACCATCCGGCGGTGTGGGTGATCTACGCCGCCGCCGGCATCGACGGCCTGGCCGGCGGGGTGAGCAGCACCGCGCTGATGGCGCTCACGCCCGCGCTGGTGGGCCGCGACAAGATGGCCGCGGCGGGCGCGCTGGTCACCCTGACCACCGATCTGGGCACCATGATCACCCCCGCGCTGGCCGGTGTGGTGATCGCCGCGGGCGGGGTCTCGGTCACCTACTTCGTGGCCGCCGCCGCAACCGCGGTGACGGTCACCCTGTTCCAGGAGGTCGGCCCGGCCGCGCCGCCGGAGCAGGCCCGCGAGACGCCGTTGCAGGCGCTGCGGACCGGGCTGCGGTTCGCCATGGGGGAGCGCACGATTCGCGGTGTCCTGATCGTCGGCCTGGTGGTGATGCTGGCCAGCGGCCCGACGGTGCTGCTGCCCGCGTTCGTCGACCAGGTGCTGCACGCGGGCCCCGCGACACTGGGCCTGCTCTACGGCGCTCCCGCGGTCGGCGCGGTCGTGGGCACCCTGACCAGCGGCTGGACCGGCGGCGTGCGCCGCAGCGGCCTGGCCCTGCTGGCGTCGATGGCGGCGCTGCCGATCGGCTTCCTCGTCATGGGCGGCGCCGGAAGCGTGGCGGCCGGCGCGGTGGTGGTGGCCTTCCTCGGCATGGCCGGATACGGCCTGGCCCGCGCGGTCAACGACATCTTCCGGTTCGCCGTCCTGCAGCACGGCACGCCCGATGAACTGCGCGGGCGGGTCTCGAGCCTGTGGCTGATCCAGGCCGTGGCGGGCACCGCGCTCGGCTCGATGACCGCGGGCATCCTGGGCCAGTACTTCGCGCCCGATATCGCCCTGCTGGTCTACGGCGTCCTCGTCGCGGCCGTGGCCGCGATCCTGTTCGCGAGTCTGGGCGCGGTCCGCGCCGCGACGGCGCCGACGACCGCGAAGGTCTGAGCGAAACCACTGCCCCGGAACGACTTCGGCCGGGACCCGGATATCGCGCCCTGCAAATGCAGGGCCGAGAGCGGGTCCCGGCCGACGTGCTTGCCGGGACGCTGGTCAGCGGTTGGCGCGCTCGGACAGCGCCGCGCGCAGCGCCCGCCGGCTGGTCTTGCCGACCCCGGTCTCCGGGAAGCTGTCGACGACCTCGACCAGGTCCGGCAGCTTCCACGCGGCGACCCCGCGCTCGCGGACGAAGCGGCGCAGCTCGGCCAGGGTCGGCGCGGCGGCCGGATCGGTGGCCAGCACGAACGCGCAGGTGCGTTCGCCCAGCGCGGGATCGGGCACCGAGACGATCGCCACATCGCGCACGGCGGGGTGCTCGAGCAGGTGCTCTTCGAGTTCCTCGGCCGAGACCTTCTCGCCACCGCGGTTGACCCGGTCGCCGTCGCGGCCCTTGACAACCAGATTGCCGTCGGGGCGCAGGGCGACCACGTCGCCGGTCCGGTACCACCCGTCCGGGGTGAACGAGCGCGCGTTGGCTTCCTCGTTGTTGTAGTAGCCGCGAATCGTGTACGGCCCCTTGGTGATCAGCATCCCGTCCGCGCCCGGCGCGACCGGCTCGCAGGCGGCGTCCACGACTGCCACCTGATCCAGGTCCGACATCGGCCGGCCCTGGGTGCCCACGATCACCTCCTCGGGATCGTCGAGGCGGGTGTAGCAGACCAGCCCCTCGGCCATGCCGAAGACTTGCTGCACCGTGACTCCCAGCGCGGGCCCGATCCGGCGGGCCAGCTCGTCCGGGCAGCGCGCGCCGCCCACCAGCAGCACCCGCAGCGTCGAAAGATCATGCGGGGTACCGGCTTCGGCGCGCTCGGCCCAGACCCGGGCGAGCGGGGGCACCAGGCCGGTGATGGTGACACCGAAGCGCTCGATCGCCGCGAACGCGGTGCTGGGAGTGGGGTCGGACGCCAGCGCGACGGTGCCGCCCGCCCACAGCGCGCCGAGGATGCCCGGCGAGCTCATCGGGAAGTTGTGCGCCACCGGCAACGCCGCGAGGTAGACCGAATCGGTGTCCAGCGCGCAGAGCTCGGCGCTGCGCCGGACGCTGTAGAGGTAGTCGTCGTGGGTGCGCGGAATGAGCTTCGGGATGCCGGTGCTGCCGCCGGACAGCTGCAGGAAAGCCACCTCGGAGGCGTCCAGGGCCGGGAATTCGCCGGGCGTGCGGCGCAAGTCGTGCAGGCTCACGGTGTCCGCGGGGGCCTCGGCTCCACGATCGGGCACCACGATCACGTGGTCGAGCGTCGGCGCCTGGCCCCGCACGGTGCCGGCGAGCGCCGCGTGATCGAAGAGCTGATGCCGGTGGCAGGTGATGATCGCCACGGCCGCGCTGGCCTGCGCGATCGGGACCAGCTCGGCTTGGCGGTGCGCGGGCAGGCAGAACACCGGCAGCGCCCCGGCCTGGAACAACCCGAAGATCACCTCGACGAACTCGGCGATGTTGGGCAGCTGCACCAGCACCCGATCCCGCGGCCGGATGCCCAGCTCGGCGAACCCGGTCGCCAGTTCTCGTGCCCGCGTTTGCAGTTCGGCGTAGGTCCAGCGAGTGTCGGCGTCGACGACGGCCACGGCGTCCGGGCGGCTCGCGGCGCGCGCGGCCAGCAGGTCGCTGAAGGTTTCGCCGGTCCAGTAGCCGAGCGAGCGGTAGAGCTCGGCTTCGGCGGGCGGCCACGGGGTGTAGCCGGGGAGTGGGGAGTCCAACTTCGAGCCCTTCCATCGAGCATTGTCATTCGAGAGAAGGTCAGTATAGGCTAACCTTATGTCGCAGAGCTGGAAAGCGTGTGGTCCGGTCGTCGTCACCGGAGCGGCGGCAGGGATCGGTCGTGCGGTCGCGGAATTGTTCGCGGCGCGCTCGGCTCCGGTATCGCTGTGGGACACCGATCCCGCCGTCTTCCGGGTGCGCACCGAAATCCGTGCCGAGCAAGGTGATTTCGTCGGGCACGCGGCCCGCGTCGACGTGTCCGACGCCGACGCGGTCGCCGGGGCCTTCGCCGACGCCGCCCGGGCCATCGGCCCGGTCGCGGTGGTGGTGCACGCCGCCGGCGTGCTGGAGACCGGCGACGCCGCGGATCTCACCGCGGCGCAATGGGATCGGTGCCTGAGTGTGAACGCCACCGGAACGATGAACGTGACCCGCCAGGCCGCGACCGCGATGGCCGCCAACGGCGGCGGCGCGATCGTCGTGGTCACCTCCAATGCCGCCAGCACCCCGCGCGCGGGCATGGCGGCCTACGGCGCCTCCAAGGCGGCGGCCGCCGCCTTCGCCCGCTCGCTCGGTCTCGAAGTGGCCGCCCAGGGCGTCCGGGTGAATCTGGTCTCGCCCGGCTCCACCGACACACCCATGCTGCGCGGCATGCACGGTGAGTCCGACGAACTCGCCGCGATCGCCCGCGAACGCATCATCGCCGGCGATCCCGATCGCTACCGCGCCGGAATCCCGTTGCGCCGCATCGGTCTTCCGGAGGACGTCGCCGAGGCCGCGTACTTCCTGGCCTCGCCGGCGGCGCGGCACATCACGCTGCACGACCTGCGGGTCGACGGCGGCGCCACCCTCGACATGTAGAAGCCCGTCGAAAACCGTTCCGCCGGATCCGCTCCGGCCCGCGGAACCCGAGTCTGTCCACGAGAGGATCCTGTTTTGGCCATCCCGCCGATCGCACCGTATTCCCTGCCCGCGCCCGACGAGGTCGAGGACAACCGGGTGCCCTGGTCGCTGGATCCCTCGCGCGCGGCGCTGCTGATCCACGACATGCAGCGCTACTTCATCGACGCGTACCGCACCGATCAGGAGCCGATGGCCACGGCGCTGGCCAATATCCGCCGACTACGCCAATTCTGCACGGTGGCGGGCATTCCGGTGATCTTCACCATGCAGCCCGGCGACCAGCACCCCTCTCGTCGCGGCATCCTGGCCGACTTCTGGGGGTCGGGTCTGGAGACCGGGCCGCAGGCCGAGGTGGTGCCGGAGCTGGCGCCCGGCCCCTCCGACATCCAGGTCACCAAGTGGCGCTACTCGGCGTTCCAGCGCACCGATCTGCGCGAGCTGCTCAGCCACTATCAGCGCGATCAGCTGATCATCACCGGCGTCTACGCGCACATGGGGTGCATGCTCAGCGCGGCGGAGGCGTTCATGAGCGATGTGCGGCCGTTCTTCGCGCTGGACGCGACCGCGGATTTCACCCGCGAGGATCATCTGATGGCGCTGAACTACGTGGCCCGGCGCTGCGGCGTGGTGGCCACCACGGACGAACTGGAGATGAGCCTGCGCCAGGTGCAGGCGGCCTGATCCATGGGGTGACGCGAGTCACTTTTTCCCAAATGCGCCGCCGTATGGTTAGGGTTTCCTTACCTTTCCGGCCGGAAAGGTCTCCGGTTCCGAATACGCGAGGTGACAGCAGCAGTGCCGATGATTACGCGAATCGCGCAGGCCGTCGAGGGGTTCACCGACTCCTTCGACCGCGCCGCGATTCTCGACGACGACTGCCTGCACACCTATGACCTGCTCGCCGAAGCCGTGGAACTGCTGGCCGGGGAACTGCGGGCGGCGGGCGTGCGCGGCGGCGACCGGGTCTCGATCTACATGCGGTTCGGCTACCCGGCCCTGCTCGCCGCGCTCGCGGTGAATTACGCGGGCGCGGTCGCCATCCCGCTCGACATCCGCGAGACGTGCGCGCTCACCGAACGCAAGCTGCGTGTCGCGGGCGCGCACTGGGTGCTCGGCCACCTCGGTGACGACCACATCGTCGAGGACGTGGCCGGGCTCGAGGACCCGCCGATGGTGTCGGTGGCCGGTGAGTACACCCTGCTCGGCCTACCCGGGCCCGCCGGGCGCGCCGAGGCGGCCGCCGGCTTCGCCTTCTGCACGCCGGAAGGCTCCGGCTGCCGGGCCGTCGACACCGCGGTCCTCGCCGACACGGCGCAGGCGATGGCCCGGCAATGGGGCATCGGCGCCGACGACACCGTGGCGCTGGGCTCCGAACTCGGTGAGTTCGAGGGCTTTCTGGCCGCCACGGCGACACTGGTCTCCGGCGCCACCCTGTGCCTGCCCGGCCGGACCGAGTCCGCCGAGCACTGGCACACCGCCTCGGTGCTGGTGCACGCCGACATCGTGGACGGCGCCGCGCCGCCCCCGCCCGAGGGCCCGCGCGTGGAGCCGCTGTTCGGCCGCTGGTCGGCCGAATCCGGGTCAGCCCGCGACGAGATCCGCGAGCTGCGTTTCCCCACGCGCCCGCAGGGCCGCGCCGAGCGCGGGCAGGTCCGTCGCTGCGGGTAGCCACACCGCCTCCGCGAGCTCGGCCCGCAACTGTCCCTTGGGCAGCCGGGCCGCCGCGGAATGACCGGTCGCGGCCAGGGCGCGGCGCAGCTTGTCGCCGCCGGCCGGCTCGGCCACCGGCACCACGTCGAAGCGCAAACCCGCGGTGCCGGGCGTGAATTCGAGGAACACCTCATCGCCCACCGACAGCCCCAGCTCGTCGACGAAGCGCTTGATGGTGCCGCTGCGCGCCTGCACCGAGACCCACAGCACCGACTGCGGACCGAGCCGGCTCGCCAATTCCACCGGATGGTTCGGTCCGACCCCGATCAGGCCCGCCAGCGCCGAGGGCAGATTGAACGCCGACCCCTTCACGTGGGCCGCCGCGATCGTGGTGCGCCAGCGGAACACCGCGCCCTCGCGGTAGAGCCCGCGGGTCTTGGCCGGGGACTTGCGCGGTGCGTAGCTGCGCTCGCGCCGGGTCACCACCCCGGCGGTGGTGACGTATTCGCCGGTGGCGGCATAGGTTCGGACGCTGACCTCGCGGACGTCGAAGCTGCGCGTGACCTGCCGCACCAGCTCGTCCAGATCGATCCGCCCGCCGTTCGCGTCCAGGATCTGCCCGATCTGGCGATGGATCGGCACATAGCGGGTGCCCCAGCGGGTCAGGCCCCAGCGGGTGCGATCGGACTTGCCGAACCGGTCGTCGGCGACCATCGCGTTGCGAATGCTCGACACCGATCGGCTCGGCACCACCGCCGCCTGGATCTCGGCCACCGTCAGCGGTTCGCCCGCCAGGGCGAGCACCGCGGCGATCGCGTCGTGCACCGATCCGGAGCGGGTCAGCACATGTCCGTCGACCAGGCGGTAGCCGAGGTAGCCCAGCGCCTGCTCGGTCTCGGCCACCGGGAGGTCGAAAGCCGCCGCCGCGGTGGTGATGTCGACCAGGCCCTCCGGGGTCGCGGCGACGGTCAGGATCTTGCGTACGCGCTGGCGGGCGGCCTCGGGGGAGGTGTCGACGATCCAGTCGTCGACGACCTCGACGCGATCGTCGAGGCGGATCAGCACCTGCCACAGGCACAGCCCCAGCTCGGGGACCGGCGCGGCGAGATCGGGCTCGGCCCCGCAGACGCGCGCGAGCGCGGCCATCGGCCGCGCGGCGGCGGCGAGCACGTCGGCGGCGCGGCGCAACTCGGCCGAGGTGCGGAACATGGTGCTGACGCGGGTGCGCAGGCGACTGTCGAGCTGGTTCACCCGTTCCCGTGAGATGCCCAGTTCCAGACCGCAATTGACCAGCGTCATCGGCCGCGCGGCCAGCACCCGCGCGGTGAGCAGGAACCGGTCGCGCTCGCCAAGCTCGCCGAGGAAGGCCGTCAGCTCCGCGACGGCGGGCGCGGCGGCCTGCGCGGGCAGCGAACAACGCACCAGCGCGGCGGCGATCTCGGCGCGGGCGGCCGGTCCGATGCCCGGCAGCGCGGCCAGTTCTCGGGGTGTGAGCCCGCCCAGGGCCGCCGTGCTCGCCCGTTCCGCCAAGGCGATCCGTACTTTCGCGGGCAGCCGCAAATCGTCGAAATCGACGGCCGGGAAAGCGAACGGAAATGCTTCGGCCAACCGGGTATCCCGGTGCTGCTCCAGGAAAACCGCCGCGATCCGGCGACAAACCTCGCCGAGGTATTCCGGCGGCACCCCGGCGCCGGCCGGAGTGGACATCCACGCATTCGGAATGAGTTCGTTCTCGCCGAGCAGCGACGGCCCGGCGCGATGTGCGCCGAGCCACGGCAGTATCTCCAACCAGGAACGCCCCACGGCCGCGCGTGGTGGCGCCGTCACCTTTTCGGCAGCGCCCGGCGACCGACTCACTGGCAATTTCTCCTTGCTATGCCCGACGCTGTTGAACAGGGTCGATCATAGGCGCACCCGGCGAATTCGCCCTGCGCACGCGGCGCCGGCGGAAACATTCGGCGTGTCCGCCGGATGCCCGCGCCCGGAAATCAGTGTTCGGTCGCGCCCAGTGCTGCGAGCATTGTCCCGAATTTCGTTGTGGTTTCGGCCAGCTCGGCTTCCGGGTCGGATTCGGCGACAATCCCGCCGCCCGCGTAGGCCAGAATCGAGCGGCCGTCGGCGGACAATTCCGCGCAGCGAATACTGACCATCCATTCGCCGTCGCCGTCGGCCGCGGCCCAGCCGACGGCTCCGGCGTAGAAGCCGCGGTCGCCCTCGAGTTCGGTGATGAGTTCGCGCGCCGCGGCGGTGGGCGTACCGCAGACGGCCGGGGTCGGATGCATGGCCAGCGCCAGGTCCAGCGCCGTGATGGCCGGGTCGCGCACGACCGCGGTGATCGGCGTGCCCAGGTGCCACAGCTTCGGGGTGCTGGTGAGCTCGGGGACCTCGGGAATGACGACCTCGCTGCACAGCGGGGTCAGCGCGGCGCGCACCTGGTCGATCACGAACGCGTGCTCGCGCAGGTTCTTCGGCGAATCCAGCAGGGCGGCGGCGGTTTCCCGGTCCCGGGCCCGGTCGGGGTGGCGCGGCGCGCTGCCGGCCAGCGGATGGCAGGTGACCACCTCGCCGCTGCGCCGGACCAGCACCTCCGGAGTCGCGCCGACCAGGGTCTTGCCGGCGTAGTCCGGGCCGGCGGCGGTCAGGTCGACGCTGAAACCGTTGCCGAAGGCGTCGCCGGCGACCAGCCGGTCCAGGATCTGCGCGGCGGCGACCGGTGCGGTGGCGGTCAGCCGCAGAGCGCGGGCCAGGACCACCTTGTCCAGGGCGTTCCCGGTGTCGGCGAGGGTGGCGATCAGCGTGCGCAGGCGCTGAAGATGCTGCGCGGCTTGCGGAATCGCGGTCTCGACGGTGATGCGCGGCAGCGGTGCGCCGGTGCTGCCCAGCGGGCCGTCGGTCACGGTGACCGTGGTGGGGGCCCAGAGCGCGGCGGGCGCGGCCGGATCGAAGGGCAGGGCGCCGACGATGTGGTCGGCGGTGCCCGATCGCAGTGCGGCGGCGGCCTGTTCGGCGTTCGGATAGGTCGCGGCCTGTCCGGCGGCCTGCACGGTGGCATGTGGCCGGGACAGGACGAACGCTGCCGCCGAGGGGATGCTGGCCGCGGTGTTCTCGCTGCGTGCCGGGCTGAAGATGTTGATGGCGTTGCCTTTCCGTGCGCGACCGGCCCCCTGAGGCGATGAACAGCCTATCCCGGTAAACGACCAATATGGTAGAAGTTAGTGTAGCCTAAACAAATGTTGGACGGGCTGGGCAAGGAGTCCAGCCGCTGGATCTAGGAGTCGCATGAACGAGGCCAGTGGGGGTCGGCAGACGGCAGAGGCGGCGGGATCGGTGGACACACTGAGCCGGCAGGGCGTGCTCGCCGATATCGCCGCCGCGCTCGACCTGCGACCGGAGGACCTGGGCGCGGACACCAATCTGCTGGACGCGGGCTTGGACTCGGTGCGGCTGATGTCGCTGGTCGAGCGCTGGCGCGCCGCGGGCGCGGAGCAGATCGACTTCGTCACCCTGGCCGCGGAGCCGGTGCTCGGCGTGTGGCTGGATGTGGTCACCCCCGAGGCCGCGTGATGACGCGCTCCGAGGAGATCGTCGATATCGCCGGAATCGGCTACGGTCCGTCGAACCTCGCGCTGGCCATCGCGCTCGCGGAGTTCAACGAGAACCGCAGTAGCGCGGCGGCCCTGACCGCGCGCTTCGTCGAACGCAAAGAGCGCTTCGGCTGGCACCCCGGCATGCTGCTGCCCGGCGCGACGATGCAGATCTCCTTCCTCAAGGACCTGGCGACGCAGCGCAATGTGCACAGCCGCTACACCTTCCTGAGCTACCTGGCCGAACGCGGCCGGCTCAACGACTTCATCAACCACCAGACCTTCTTCCCGACCCGGGTGGAGTTCCACGACTACCTGGATTGGGCGGCGGGCACGGTCGCGGCCGATGTCGCCTACGGCACCAGTGCCGAGGCGATCACCGACACCGGCGAGTGCTTCGAGATCCAGCTGGCCGGCCGCGAGGCGGGCGTGCTGCGCGCGCGCAATATCGTTGTCGCGGGCGGACTCTCGCCACAGCTCCCGGCCGGAGTCAGCGCGGGCCCGCGGATCTTCCACAACCACCAACTGCTACCCCGGCTGGCCGAGTTGCCGGCCCGTGCGCACCAGCGTTTCCTGGTGCTCGGCGCGGGGCAGAGCGCGGCCGAGGTGGTGCAGTATCTGCACACCACCTACCCCGACGCCGCGGTGCACGCGGTGTTCGCGAAGTACGGCTTCAGTCCCTCCGACGACAGCCCCTACGCCAACCGCATCTTCGACCCGGCCGCGGTCGACGACTACCACTCCGCCACACCGGAATTCCGGCGCCGGCTGATGAACTACCACCGCGGCACCAACTATTCGGCGGTGGATCTGCCGCTGATCGAGGAGCTCTACGCGCGCGAGTACGCCGAGCGGGTCAGCGGGCCGCGCCGGCTGTTCATGCACGGCGCCTCCCGCGCCCTGACCCTGGCCGACACCGGTGACGGCGTCACCGTCACGGTGCAGCACGAGCCGACCGGGCTGACCGAGGAACTGCGCTGCGACGCGGTGGTCTGCGCCACCGGATTCCGTCCGATCGACCTGCGCACGCTGCTCGGCGACCTGGCCGACACGGTGGTCACCGACCCCGAGGGGCCGCGGGTCGCGCGTGACTACCGGCTGGTCACTTCGCCGGCGCTGTCCGGTGGGATCTACCTGCAGGGCGGCACCGAGCACAGCCACGGCATCTCGTCGTCGCTGCTGTCGAATGTCGCGGTGCGCTCCGGGGAAATCGTGCGCTCGGTCGCCCGTGATCCCGCGGTGCGCCCGGTGGCCGTGACAGGAGCCTAGGTCTCGACGCACCATGGCTGGGTGCGGATCTGGTACGCCTCCTACGGGTCGAACATGCACCGGCACCGGCTGCGCTGCTATCTGCGCGGCGGTCGCCCGGCGGGCGGCGCGCTGACCCTGCCGGGCTGCCGGGATCCGGCCGATCCGGTGCGCTCGGTGCCGCTGCTGCTGCCCGGCGTACTGTATTTCGCCACCGAGTCGCTCACCTGGACCGGCGGCCGCGCCTTCTACGACCCGCACGTGCCGGGGGAGACCGCGGTCGCCGCGCACCTGCTCACCGTGTCGCAGTTCAGCGACATCTACGAGCAGGAGATGTACCGCGTGCCCGGCCCGGATCTGGATCTCACCGAGGTACTCGCCCGCGGCCGGGCGACGCTGGGCCCCGGCCGCTACGAGACCGTCGTGTGCGCGGGCCGGCACGACGGCGATCCGGTGCTCACCTTCACCGCGCCCTGGCGCTACCGCGATCTACCCGGCAACCCGCCGGCTCCGGCCTACCTGCGGCACCTGGCCGCCGGGCTGCGGGCCACGCACGGCTGGAGCACCGCCGACATCGCCGGATACCTCGGTTCCCGGCCCGGCGCCGAGCTGCGCTGGACGCCGGAATCGGTCGCCGCGCTGCTGACCGCGCCGCCGCCCATCCTCGAGCCGCAGCACGCCGAATAACTTGTCGAATCCGATGCCGTCGCACCCGGCGGCAAGGCCGGTTCGGTAGGTCCGGCGAGGATCGTCATGTAGGGCAACTAAACAGAAGGAAGGTTCACGATGATTCCCCACCTCATCGGCAGCATCGTCGGCGCAGTCCATGGCTTCCTTTACACGCTTCTGATTCCCTAGTTCGCGCCGCCCGGAACGGGAGCTCGCGCCGTTCCGGGCCACCGCGACGGCGGCGCCGCGGCCGTGGCTCGCCGCGCCGTCGTTCACCGCCCTGCCGGTGCTGCGCGACATCCCGCCCGCCATCGCGCGTGTCCGGACCGCGGCGTGGCGCTCAGCTGCCGGACGGATTGTCGATGAGGTAGCGCCATTGCCCGTCGCTGCCGCGGCGTACCACGTCGGTGGCGGTGCCGGACAGATCGACGGCGGTGCCGTCGGCGGCGATGCCGCGCATCGTCCAATCGACCAGCAGCAGCGCCACATTGACGACCGTGTAGCACTGGCGGATCCGCGCCGTCATCGGCACGCCGAAACTCACCATATGGGCGAGCGCCGCCGAGCGCTCCGCCTCGCCGGCCACCTGTCCGGGCGCCGGAATCACCACCGCGTCCGGTTCGTAGAGCAGATCGAGCGCGGCGAGATCGCCCGCGTTGAACAGCGCCACCCATTGGGCGATGAGCTGGGCAATCGCCTCGGGAGCAGGGGTGAGGGGGCTGGGCAGGTCGTGATCGAGCGTCATGACTAAGGAATCGTAATTCGTTGCTGGAGTGGATGATCGCCGGATGGCCCGGAACCGGGCCGGGGACGGCGAATCCGCCGCCCCCGGAGCGCGCTACACCTTGCGGATGACCGTGACGACCTTGCCGAGGATGCGGGCGTTGTTACCCGGGATCGGCTCGAACAACGGGTTGTGCGGCAGCAGCCAGACATCGTTCCCGGTGCGCTTGAACGTCTTCACGGTGGCCTCGCCTTCGATCATGGCGGCCACGATCTCGCCGTTGTCGGCCACGTTCTGCTGACGGACCACCACCCAGTCACCGTCGCAGATCGCGGCGTCGATCATCGACTGGCCGACCACCTTCAACAGGAACAGCGAACCGTCGCCGACCAATTCGCGCGGCAGCGGGAAGACATCCTCGACCGCCTGCTCGGCCAGGATCGGGCCACCGGCGGCGATCCGGCCCAGGACCGGCACGAAAGTCGGTGTGGGACGGCCGGCGTCGGCGGCGTCGTGATCGTGGTCGGCGCTGTGCAGGCTCGTCACCGAGCGCACCGTATCGTCCAGGCCGCGAACATCCACGGCGCGCGGGCGATTCGGGTCGCGTCGTAAATAGCCCTTGCGTTCGAGTGCCCGTAATTGATGGGCAACCGAGGACGTGGAGGTGAGCCCGACGGCGTCACCGATCTCGCGGATGCTCGGCGGATAGCCGCGCTCGCTCACCGAGGTGCGGATGACCTCCAGGACCTTGCGCTGACGCACGGTGAGATCTGCCCCGGTCAGGGGCTGTTCGGTAGCGACTCCGCTCTCCTCGCCCGTGTCGTCTGTGTGGCTCACCGGAACCCGCCTTCCTGCAGTGTCGAATGTCGCCTCTTGAATTTAGACCGGTGACGCCGATGTTTCAAACACCTGTTCGACCTGAGTCGTGTTTCCTGCTGACTTTGTCGGTGCCGCGTGGTAGAAATCGAACATCAGTTCTTCGAACGCATGATCGAATAGCGCGTCTCCTCAGCACCCACCACGGAGGTTCGTCCGATGAGCACAGCGATCCGCGAAACCACATCCCCCGCCTTCCACGAACTCGGCCTGGTCCCGGTCGAGCCCGCCCCGCTGCTCGTCGAGCTGCCCGCCCCGGTCCCCGTGCCGCTGGTGCGGCGCTCGCTCCGGATCGGCTCGCGCGCGCTGGATTCCGCGCCCCGCCCGCTCGCCGAGCGCCGCCCGCGCGATGGCCGCCCCGGCGGCGCGGCTCCGGCCGCCCGGCCCGGCGCGGCGCGCTCCGCGGCCGCGCATCCGCCGCAGGGCGCGCACCCGCTGGACACCCGGGTGCTCGAGGCGCAGGTCGGTTTCGCCGTGCTCGCGGTGGCGGCGCTGCTGAGCGCGCTGGCGGTCACCTCGCTGATCCTGCTGGCGCAGTGGCGTGCCGGCAGCTTCGGGGTGCAGCCCGCCACCACGCCGGTGGTAGTGGAACAGCTTCCGGTGTCCGAGCCGGGCCAGGTCCGATAGCGGATCCAGTGCGCGAGAGGCGTGTTGCGCGGCGGTGGCCGGAATTCTCGATCGGGAATGAGAACACGTTGCTACGGTGCTGAACAACGTGTCTGAGGCAGTTCCTGCCACGATCGATTTCGGAATTACACGCGATGACGCACCCCACCGCCGGACGCACGGTCCGTACCCTGGCCCGGCTCGCCGTGCTGCTCACCTGCCTGCTGCTCGGAATCGGTGCCATGCCCGCCGTCCAGGCCGAGCCCGGCTACGCCGCCTATCTCGACCTGCCCGCCGTCAACGGTGACGGCGTCACGGGCGGCGGCCTGAATCCCGCACTGCCGCTGGACGAATTGGCTCTGCGCACCGCGCTGGACCAGGCGCGGGCCGACGGCGTCGCCCCGCCCCGCTATGCCACCCTGCTGCACCAGTACTGGCTGGTCCTCGCCACCCGCAACGCGGGAATCGACCTGGCCGCTTGGGATCCCACCCGCGGCGTGGCCGCCAACGAACGCACCTTCAACCAGGTGTACGTCAACTATCTACGGCTGACCACCCAGCATCCCGAATTCTGGTGGGCCGGGCTGGCCGGCATCGCGGGCGGCTCCTTCGCCTCGGGCTTCTTCGATCTCGGCGACGCCGGGGTCATCCTGGACCTGCCGGGCCTCCACCAGCTCGGCACCGCCGTGGCCGACCTGCTGCGCGCCACCCCGCCCGAACTGGTGGCGAAGGTGCCCGCCGACATCCGGCTGCTGGCCGCCGAGGGCGCACGGCTCAGCGCCGCCGATGTCACCTGGTACCAGACCCGGCTGATGATCATGCAGCGGCACATCTTCACCGACCTGGTCCCGATGCACGAGGCCTATATCGCCGCGGGCATGGCGGGCATCGACGAGCTGCTGCGCGCCGGAGTGATCGACGAGAGCATCCGCACCGCTTGGCAGTCCATCGCCTCGGGCACCCGCGACGGCGCCATCGACGCGCTCGTGCGGATGACCGATCGCGAACAGAACCACGTCGTCGCCGATCAGTGGGACGAGACCGCCGCCGGGCGCGGCGCGATGGGCCGGGTGCTCACCTACGTCAGCACCGTCGCAGGCAAGCCGGCGGTGCCGGGTGTGCGCGCCCCGGGCTCCTTCCGCCCGGCGGTCGTCGCCGCCGACGTCGCCGGCCGCACCCTGAGCCTGCGCACGCCGCTGCCCGCGTTCAACTGGGCCGACCGCGAGGACCGCTGGACCTACATCATGGGGGACCTGAATCCGCGCCACATCGAGATGGAATCCAACCCGGCGCTGGCCGCCGCGGTGCTCGGCGAATCCTTCTGGAACAAGCTCGCCCGGGGCCGGGCCATCGCCCGCATCCCGGAGTTGATCTCCGATATGACTCAGCAGTGGGCAGTGGTGGAGTAGCCACCGGGCGGAATCGGTGGTAGCCGCCGAGTATCCTCGAAGAACTATGGCATCGACGAAGGATCTCCCGGATGCATTGCCCGTATTGCCGGCACCCTGACTCGCGGGTGGTCGACTCGCGCGAGGCCGAGGAAGGCGCGGCCATCCGCCGTCGGCGCTCCTGCCCGAATTGCGGCCGCCGGTTCACCACCGTCGAGACGGCAATCCTCTCCGTGGTCAAACGCAGTGGCGTGACCGAACCGTTCAGCCGTGAGAAGGTCGTTCGCGGCGTGCGCCGGGCCTGCCAAGGGCGCGAGGTCGACGACGACGCCCTGGGCCTGCTGGCCCAGCAGGTCGAGGACGCGGTGCGCGCCAAGGGATCTCCCGAGGTGCCCAGCCACGAGGTGGGTCTGGCCATCCTCGGGCCGCTGCGCGATCTGGACGAGGTGGCCTACCTGCGTTTCGCCTCGGTCTACCGCTCCTTCACCTCCGCCGACGATTTCGAACGCGAGATCCAGGACATGCGCACCGCCCGAGCCGAGGCGGCGCGCGCCGACTGACGCACCGGACACGAACCGCCGGGCGCACAGTGCCCGGCGGTTCGCTCGTCCGTGTCCGCGCTCAGCGGCGGATCGCGGAGATCGCCTTCTCGACGCGCTTGACCGAGACCGGGTAGGGGGTGCCCAGCTTCTGCGCGAACAGGCTGACCCGCAATTCCTCGATCATCCACCAGATCTCGGCGACGTCCGCGGCGGTGCGGCGGTGTTCGGGCAGCGCGGCGAGCAGCCGATCGTAGGCGGCCAGGGCTCGATCCACCTCGACCATGCCTTGGCGGTCGCGGGCCGCCGAGGACGGCAACGCCTCCAGTCGCGCGGCCGCGGCCCGCAGGTAGCGCGGCAACTCCCGCAGCCGGGCCTCGCCGAACTCGGCGATGAAGCCGGGGAAGACCAGTTCGTCGAGCTGGTGCCGCACGTCCTCGGCGATGTCGGACTCCCGGGTCTCGGCCAGCGCCCCCGAAACACGGTGCGCGGCGGCCAGAATCGGGACGACGAGCCGGACCAGCCGGGCGACGACGGTGGACAGCTGCGGCCGGATGGCGGCGACCAGCGCGTCGAACCGCTGCGGATCGTGGACGGGGCCGCCCGCGGCGGTGATCAACGCGTCGGCGGCCGCGGCCCGGCAGTCCTCGACGAGCGCGTCGAGCGAGCCGTAGGGGTTCTGGCTCAGCGCGAGGCGGTCCGCCGGCGGCAGGCCGGCGGTCACGGTGCGGGGCGAGGTCGGGATCGCGTGCAGTACCAGGCGTCTGGTGCCCGCGCGCATGGCGGCGGCCTGCTCGGCCGGTGAGGAGAGCACCCGTACGGCGACGCCTTCGCCCTCGGGCACCAGCGCGGGATAGCCGGTGACGGTCTGTCCCGCCACCTCGCGGCGCACGGTCGACTCCACCGTGCCCAGCGACTCCGAGGTCCACACGGTGCTCGCGGCCCGCTCGGCGCCCGCGGTCGCGCGCGCCACCGATTCCGAAACCTGTTCGGCGAGCTGCGATTTCAATCTGGTCAGGCTCTTGCCCTTGGCCAGCACCCGGCCCGTGGCGTCGACGGCGGCGAAGGTCATGCGCAGGTGGTCGGGCAGGGCGTCCGGGTCCAGATCGGCCGGGCCGATGGTGATCGAGCCCAGGCGCGAGAGCTCCCGGGCCAGGCCGGTGCGCAGCGGTTCGGCGCGCGCGGTCAACGCGGCGAGCGCGGCCGCGGCGAAATCCGGAGCCGGAACCACTTGGCGGCGCAGGGTTTTCGGCAATGTCTTGATCAGCGCGGCGGCCAGCTCCTCCCGCATGCCGGGCACCAGCCAGTCGAAGCCGACCGGGCGCACGTGCGCGAGCTGCTCGACCGGGATGCGGACGGTGACGCCGTCGTCGTCCTGGCCGGGCTCGAACTGGTAGGTGAGCGGGAAACTCAGCTCGCCCTGCCGCCAGGCGTCGGGGAAAGCGGTCGGATCCAGCGGCGCGGCGTCGTCGTTGACGACCGTCGATTTCGAGAACTCCAGCAGCGCCGGGTCTTTGCGCTTGGCGCTCTTCCACCAGCTGTCGAAGTGCCGGACCGAGACGATGTCGGCGGGGACGCGCTGATCGTAGAACTCGAACAGCACCTCGTCGTCGACGAGGATGTCGCGGCGGCGGGCGCGGTGCTCCAGATCGGCGACGTCGTCGAGGAGTTCGCGATTGCGGTGGAAGAACTCGTGGTGGGTCTGCCACTCGCCCTGCACCAGGGCGTGCCGCAGGAACAGTTCGCGCGAGAGCTCGGGATCGATGCGGCCGTAGTCGACCGGCCGGCTCACCACCAGCGGGATGCCGTACAGGGTCACCCGTTCGTAGGCCCGCGCCGCGCCGCGCTTGGACGACCAGTGCGGCTCGGAGTAGGTCCGTTTCACCAGATCCCCGGCGAGCTGCTCGGCCCATTCCGGTTCCACCCGGGCCGCCATGCGGCCCCAGAGCCGGGAGGTCTCGACCAGTTCGGCCGCCATCACCCAGCGCGGCGGTTTCTTGGCCAGCGAGGAGCCGGGGAAGATCATGAACTTGGCGTTGCGGGCGCCCAGGAATTCCCGGGATTCGGCCTCGCGCACACCCAGGTGGGAGAGCATGCCCGCGAGCAGCGACTGGTGGATCGCGGTGGCGTCCCAGGGCAGGTCGGCGGAATCGCCGACAGCCGGGCTCTCCTTCTTCCCGCGCCCCCCGCGACCGCGGCCGCCCGATCGGCGGCCGTCCTGGGCGGAACTGTCCCGGCGCCCCGATCCGGCCTCGGCGGGCGCGCCTTGCGCGGCGTCTTCCTTCGACGCGCTCTCCGCCGACCAGCCCAGGCCGCGGGTGATCGTGCGCAGCTGCCCGTGCAGATCCTGCCATTCCCGGATCCGCAGGTAGTGCAGGAACTCCTCGCGGCACATGCGGCGGAACTGGTTGGACGACAACGACTTGCGCTGCTCGGTCAGATAGTCCCAGAGCCGTAGGTAGGCCAGGAAATCCGAGCCCTCCACCACGAATCGGGCGTGTTTGGTGTCGGCGGCCTGCTGCTGGTCGGCGGGGCGCTCGCGCACATCCTGGATCGACAGCGCCGCCACGATGATCAGCACCTCGGCCAGGCAGCCGTCGCGCTGGGCCTGCACCAGCATGCGCGCCATGCGCGGATCGACCGGGATCTGCGCCATCTCGCGCCCGATCGCGGTGAGCACCAGCGTGCTGTCGGCCGTCGGCTTCGCCTCGGCCGTATCCGGCTGTGGTGCGGGCGTTTTCGCGTCCCGGGCGCGGCCGAGCGCACCCAGTTCCTCGAGCAGCGCGATGCCGTCGCGGATCGCGCGCTTGTCCGGAGCCTCGACGAACGGGAACTGCTCGATGTCGCCGAGGCCCAGCGCTGTCATCTGCAGGATGACCGCCGCCAGATTGGTGCGCAGGATCTCCGGCTCGGTGAACGCGGGCCGGGCCTCGAAATCCTCCTCGGAGTACAGCCGGATCGCGATGCCGTCCGCGACGCGGCCGCAGCGCCCGGAGCGCTGACGGGCCGAAGCCTGCGAGATCTCCTCGATCGGCAGGCGCTGCACCTTGGTGCGCATCGAGTAGCGGGAGATGCGCGCGGTGCCCGGATCGATGACGTAGCGGATGCCCGGCACCGTCAGCGAGGTCTCGGCCACGTTGGTGGCCAGCACGACTCGTCTGCCGGTGTGCGGCTGGAACACCCGGTGCTGTTCGGCCGCCGACAGCCGCGCGTAGAGCGGGACGATCTCGGTGCGGGCAAGCCGTAGATCGCGCAGCGCGTCGGCGGTGTCGCGAATCTCGCGTTCGCCCGAGAGGAACACCAGGACATCGCCGTCGCCCTCGTCGAACAGTTCCCGCACCGCGTCGCCGATGGCGTCGACCGGGTCGCGATCCACGACCCGGGTGTCCTCGTCGTCCTCGTCGGTGGCGGCGGGCAGTTCCAGGGACAGCGGGCGGTACCGGATCTCCACCGGGAACGACCGGCCGGACACCTCGACGATCGGCGCGGGCGTGCCGTGCTCGTCGGCGAAGTGGCGCGCGAACAGCTCCGGGTCGATGGTGGCGGAGGTGATGATCACCTTCAGGTCCGGGCGCCGCGGCAGCAACTGCTTGAGGTAGCCGAGCAGGAAGTCGATGTTGAGACTGCGTTCGTGCGCCTCGTCGATGATGATCGTGTCGTAGCGGCGCAGGAGCCGGTCGCGCTGGATCTCGGCGAGCAGGATGCCGTCGGTCATCAGTTTGACCAGCGTGCGGTCCGAGGCGTGGTCGGTGAAACGCACCGTGTAGCCGACGACGTCACCGAGTTCGGTGCCGAGTTCCTCGGCGATGCGCTCGGCGACCGTCCGCGCGGCCAGCCGGCGCGGCTGGGTGTGGCCGATGGTGCCGCGGATGCCGCGTCCCAGTTCCAGGCAGATCTTCGGAATCTGGGTGGTCTTGCCGGAGCCGGTCTCGCCGGCCACGATTACCACCTGGTGCTCGGCGATGGCCGCGGCGATGTCCTCGCGGCGCTGGGTGACCGGCAGCTGCTCGGGGAAACGGATCGACGGGACCGCCGCGCGCCGGGCCTCGACCCGCAGTTCGGCGGCCTCGATGTCGGCGGCGAGCCCCGTGAGTTCCTTGCCGCGGGCGCGCTCGAGCTTGCGGCGCAGCCGGTATTCGTCGCGGAGGGTGAGGTTCGCCAGTCGGGTGCGGAGCTCACGCGCTGCGGGGTCGGCTGTCCTGGTCATGGCATCGTCAAGCGTAGCGAACCCCGCATACGGGCCGGTCCGCACTGGCGGCAATACCGGGCGGAACCGATAGCCAATAGTGTGCCAGATGGCGATTCCGGACCTCCGCACCTGCGGTTTCGTGCGATCATCAGCTCATGACGGCCAGCTCAGGCACTCCGCAGTGGATCCGAATCCTCCGTGTTGCCTTCGGTGTGCTCGGAGTCGTCGCCCTGGTCTGGGTGCCGCTGCACAGCTTCGGCGAGGACACCTTCTCGACGGCGAACTTCTTCAGCTACTTCACCATTCAATCCAACATCCTCGCGGCCGCGGTGCTGCTGATCGGCGGCCTGCGCGACCCGGCGGGGCGGCGGTGGCAGGTCGTGCGCGGCGCGGTCACGCTCTACATGGTGATCACCGGCATCGTCTACGCGGTGCTGCTCGCGCACGTCGACGTGATGCTGACCGACCAGTGGATCAACGTGATCATGCACCGGCTGATCCCGATCGTGCTGTTCGTGGACTGGCTGCTCGTCCCGGCCGGGTTGACCGCCACCGCGGGACTGATCGGCGGCTGGCTGGCCTATCCGCTGGTCTACGGCGTCTACACGCTGGTGCGCGGGCCGATCGTCGACTGGTATCCGTATCCGTTCATCGACCCCCGGGACAAGGGGTACGGCCCGCTCGCGATCACGCTGGTCGTGCTGGTGGCGGTGTTCGTCCTGCTGGCCGTGGCGGTCCTCGCGCTCGGCGCGGTCGCGGCGCGGTGGCGGCGCTCGGCTTCGAACCCAGCCTGAGCAATCCCTGAGCGAATCGATCGGCCCGGGTCGTCGCGGTCCCGCCGTGGCAGACTTGCTGGATGCACGCCGTCGCGGTGTCACCCAGCTCGGTGCGTTCTCCGAGCTGGCTGCGGGCATCCAGGGTGGCCTTCGCGGTGCTGGGCCTGCTGGCCCTGATCGCCGGCCCGGTGCAGCAGTCGGGGACACCCGGCTACACCGTGGCAGCCTATTTGAGTTCGTTCACCGTCCAGTCGAACATCCTCGCCGTGGCGATCCTGTTCCTCGGCGGCCTGCGCGATCCGAGCGGGCGGCGCTGGCAGCTGTGGCGCGGCGCGGCCACGCTCTACCTGGTCATCACCGGAATCGTGTACGCGGTGCTGCTGTCGAATGTGGCGCTGGGGCCCGAGGATCCGTGGATCAGCGCGGTGCTGCACCGGGTGCTGCCGATCGTGCTGGTCGTGGACTGGGTGGCGGCGCCCTACGTGCTCGGGGTGAGCGCGCGCCTGGTCGCCACCTGGCTGGCGTACCCGGCGGTATATGCCGCGTATACGCTGTTCCGGGGGTTGATCGTGAACTGGTACCCGTACCCGTTCCTCGACCCGCGCGGCCAGGGATACGTCTCGATGACGGTGGGCCTGGTGGTACTGGGTGTGGCGTTCGCGCTGCTCGCCGTCGCGGTCCTCGCCCTGAGCGAGCTGACCGGCCGATGGTGCGGCGCGGCGGAGTCCGAGAAGCAGAGGTGGTTGGAATGACAGCGTTGTGGCATGGGTTCGCCGACATGGGCGCGGTGGAGCGGGACGGCGCGTTCGTGGTGGCGCGCGGCGAGGGCGCCTATATCTGGGACCAGGCGGGCACCCGCTATCTCGATGCCACCGCCGGTCTGTGGTTCACCAATGTCGGGCACGGCCGCGGCGAGATCGCCGACGCCGTCGCCGCTCAGCTGCGGCAGATCGCGCACTACTCCAACTTCGGTGATTTCACCGCCCCGGCCACCCAGCAGCTGGCCGAGAAGCTCGCGACCATCGCCCCGGTGCCCGGCAGCAAGATCTTCTTCACCTCCGGCGGTTCCGACTCGATCGACACCGCCGCCAAGCTGGCCCGCCGCTACTGGCAGGAGCAGGGCCGCGGCGCGAAGAAGATCCTGATCAGCCGGCAGAAGGCCTATCACGGCATGCATGTCGGCGGCACCGCGCTGGCCGGCATCCCGGTCAACGGTGAAGGCTACGGCGAGCTGATGGCCGACACCCGGGTGATCGAGTGGGACGACCCGAAGGCGCTGCTGGCCCGCATCGAGGAACTGGGCGCCGACACCATCGCCGCCTTCTTCTGCGAACCGATCATCGGCGCGGGCGGGGTCTATCTGCCGCCGGAGGGCTACCTGGCCGAGGTGCGTCAGATCTGCCGCGACCACGACATCCTCTTCGTCGCCGACGAGGTGGTCACCGGGTTCGGCCGGATCGGCGGATCCTGGTTCGCCTCCAGCCGTTTCGACCTGCAACCCGACCTGATGACCACCGCGAAGGGCCTCACCTCCGGCTACCTGCCGATGGGCGCGGTCTTCATCGCGCCGCACATCGCCGAGCCGTTCTTCGCGGGCGGCGTCTGGTGGCGGCACGGCTACACCTACGGCGGGCACGCCACCGCGGCGGCCGCCGCCCTGGCCAACCTCGAGATCATCGAGCGTGAGCAGCTGCTCGGCGAGTCCGCGCGGCTCGAGGCCACCCTGCACGCCAAGCTCGCGGCCCTGGCGGAGCATCCGCGCGTCGCCGAGATCCGCAGCGGCCTCGGCGCGGTCGCCGCGGTGCAGCTGGCGGACCCGGCCGAGGGCCTGCCGATGGTGAAAACCCTGCGCGCCCACGGTGTTTCCAGCCGTGCCGCGGGCCAGGGCGCGATGCAGATCTCCCCGTCTTTCGTGATGACCGACGCCCAGGTCGACGAACTGGTGGAAGGCTTCACCAAGGCGCTCGGCTGAGGCCCGGCGCGAGCCTCAGTGCGGAAACGCGCGGGGCTCGCGCAGGGTGGCCCGGGCGCGGTAGGCGCCGATGCGGTGCAGGGTGTCGCTCATGCTGGCGGTGTCCTCCAGCGTCGGCAGGTAGGCGTTGCGAGCCGCCAGGCCCGGCAGGTCGAAGGTGAAGTACATCGCCATCAGCGGGTTGACGAACAGATCGTCGGCGCGGGTGCGGTGCCCGACCCGGACGTGGCCGTGCCGGCCCAGCAGCGCGGCGGCGATCTGCCCGTGCACCAGGCTCGGCCGCTTCGGTGTGTGCGCCGCGGCGTGCGCGACCGCGTCCCGGTAGCGCCGCGCCTCCGAGGACCAGCCCGGCACCGAGAACGCGCCCAGATACGCTCCCGCGGCGTCCAATTCGGCGATGTTCTCCAGCACGTGCACGTGATTCACGCCGTGGAAGGCGTCGATGCCGAAGCCGATGCTGGCCGCCAGCCGGACCGCGATCTCGTCCAGGCCGGCGACCGCGGCCAGGCTGGTCGCGTCCTCTTCCGGTGTGCCCAGCCCTTTTTCGTCGCCGCGCAGCAGGATGTCGGTGCCGCCGTCGACGAGCACGATCGCGTCGACGCCGAGTTTCGCGATCAGCGTGCGATATCCGGAGCGCAGGGCGCGGACACCGGCGCGCGGAAAGGCGTAGACGGTGGACGGCTGGTCGTTCTCGTCGAGCCAGTCGGCCAGTGCCCCTTCGGGAAAGTAGTGCGGCGGACCCTCCAGCCCCGGTGTCACCGCGAGGACGTGCTCGTCGATCCAGCCGTTCGGGTCCACCTCCGCCAGGTCGGTGAACGACAGGTTGGCCAGGTGCACGGTGCGTCCGGCGTCGCGCAGCGCGAACGCCAGCGGCAGCCCGCCGTAGACGTCGAAACCGCCTCCGGCCCCGGCGATCAGCATCGACGTGGCGCCCTCCAGGCGCCGGAAGAGCTCCGGTCCTCGCATCAGCTCACCCAATTCGCTGCCCTCTCGAATTCTCCGGTGTGCCGAGACCACGGCCCTTCGGCGCGCGCCACTCACCCCCGTTTGTCCTGCGCTCCAATATAGGTCGGGCTCAGAGCCGCAGGGTCAGGAAGACGCTGTGCGGGTCCGGGGCGTAATCGGCGAACGGCGGACACAACTCGAAACCGTGCCGCTGGTAGAGCCGCACCGCGGGGGCGAAGAACTCGGCGGTCCCGGTTTCCAGGCTGAGCCGCTGGTAGCCGCGCGCACGCGCCGCCGCGACCAGATGGGTGAGCAGGGCGGCGGCGATGCCGCGGCCGGTGTGCCCGGCGGCGGTGCGCATGGACTTGATCTCGCCGTGGGTGGGGTCCAGTTCCTTGAGCGCGACGCAGCCGACCAGTTCGCCGTGCTCGCGCGCGCTCCAGAAGGTGATCTCCGGTTTGCGGAGGGCGTCCAGGTCCAGGGCGTGCACGCTGTCCTCGGGGGAGTGCACGTGCATGTCGGCCAAGTGCGCGGTGAGCAGGGCGGCGATGTCCGGGCCGGTGAGATCGTCGACGGTGATGCGCGGGGTGGCGGGGCTGGACATCGGTCCATCATCGCGGAACCCTGCCGCCGGGTCGCGCGCGGCATCCGGTCGACGGATCGATGTGACAGACCCTACTGTGAGGGCAGTTGCCCGCAGCAGCGGAGCGGGCGAGGGAGGAGGGGCCGGGTGCCCAAGCTCGCCAACCCGATCGGTACCGCGGTGGGCGCGCTGCGCCGGGCGGCGGACGAGGCGTATTACCTGTCGCTGGCGGTGCGCGCCGGCGTGCTCGCCCCGGAGCGCCCGGACCGGCTGGCCAGGATGGGTGCGGCGATGCTGCGCTCGGGCATGCTGGGCGGGCTGGTCACCGTCTCCGCCCAGCGCTACCGCGACCGCGCCGCGCTCATCGACGAGCTCGGCGCCGTCACCTTCCGTGAACTCGACGAGCGCACAACGGCTTTGGCGAACGCCTGGCGGGCCCGCGGGCTGCGCGACGGAGAGGGCGTCGCGATCCTGGCCCGCAACCATCGCGGCTTCCACTACGCGGTGTTCGCCGCCGCCAAGTGTGGCGCCCGGATCGTGTTGCTGAACACCGATTTCGCCGGTCCGCAACTGCGCGAGGTGGTCGCGCGCGAAGGCGTCGACCTGCTGGTCTACGACGACGAATACGCCGCGGTCCTGGGCGATTCGGCGCCCGCGCGCGGGCGCTACCGCGCCTGGACCGATCGTCCCGGCGTGGACACCCTGGACAACCTCATCGCCGGCGGCGCGCGGACCCCGCCGCGTCGCGTCACCACCCCGGCCCGCATCATCCTGCTGACCAGCGGAACCACCGGCACGCCGAAGGGCGCGCCGCGCAGCGAGCCGACCTCGCTCGCGCCGCTCGGCGCGATCCTGGGCCGGATCCCGTTCCGGGCCCGCGAGATCACCGAATGCCCTGCGCCCCTGTTCCATACGCTGGGTTTCGCGCACGTCATGCTGGCGCTCGGCTTCGGCTCCACCCTGGTGATCCGCCGGCGGTTCGATCCGGTTGCGGTGCTCGACAGTCTCGAACGCCACGGCGCGACGGCGCTGATCGCCGTCCCGGTGATGCTGCGGCGCCTGGTCGACCTGCCCCCGGAAGCCTTTGCCGGACGGGATTTCTCGCGGCTGCGCATCATCTTCGTCGCGGGCTCGCAGCTGGGCGCGCAGCTGTGCCTGCGGGTCACCGACGCGTTCGGCCCCGTGGTCTACAACGTGTACGGCTCCACCGAGGTCGCCTACGCGACCATCGCCACCCCGGCGGATCTGGCGCGCGAACCCGGCTGCGTCGGCCTGCCCGCGCCCAGCGCCACCGTGAAGATCCTGGACGACCGGGGCGCCGAGGTGCCGGACGGCCGGATCGGGCGGATCTTCGTGGGCAACACCTACCAGTTCGAGGGCTACACCGGCGGCGGTGACAAGGAGCGCGTCGGCAAGCTCATGTCCACCGGCGATCTCGGACACTTCGACAGCGCCGGACTGCTTTTCGTCGACGGTCGCGACGACGACATGATCGTCTCCGGCGGTGAGAACGTCTTCCCCGGCGAGGTCGAGGAACTGCTGGCCGCGCATCCGGCGATCGAGGAGGTCACCGCCTTCGGCGTCGAGGACCCCGAGCACGGTCAGCGGCTACGCGCGGTTCTCGTGGTCCGCGACGGCCACGAGCTGACCGCCGAGGAGGTGCGCGAGCACGTGAAGCGCAACCTGGCCCGGTTCAAGGTGCCGCGCGATGTGCTGTTCGTCGACGAACTGCCCCGCAACCCCACCGGGAAGGTGCTCAAGCGCGTGCTGCGCGAGCTGTGACCTCAGACCATGCCCAGCATCCGGCGCATGGTGTGGCGCAGCTGCACCGGATCCGGGACGGCGGTGCGGAACCAGCCGTTGGGCGGCACCACCACCAGTCCGGCGCGCTGATGCTCGACGCAATCGACGATGGCGTCGGCCACCGTCTCCGGATCGGGGGCGTAGCCGGGGGCGATGGTGCTGACGATGACGCCCTGCTCGGCCAGGCCGCGGTGCAGCGCCGTGCCGAGCCCGACCACCGCGTGCTTGGTCGCGGAGTAGACGGCCGCGCCCAGCGAGGCGGTGACCCCGATGGCCGATCCGATATTGACGATGTGGCCGTGCCCCTGCTCGACGAATCGCATTCCGGCCAAACGGGATCCGGTGACCACCGCCCGCAGGTTGCAATCGATCTGGCGGTCCGATTCGGCCTGCGATTCGGTGAGGAAGGTGCCGGTCGGCCCGATGTCGGCGGCGTTGACCACCACGTCGAGCCCGCCCAGCCGGCGTTCGGCGTGTTCGAGGAATTCGGCGAACCGGCCGCTGTCGGTGACGTCCACCGGTAGACCGATCGCGCCGGCGCCGTGAATCCGATTGAGCTGCGCGGTGATCGTGCGCACCTTGCCCGGATCCGCATCGCCGATCGCCACCTCCGCTCCCGCGGCGAGGAAGGCCAGCGCGGCCTCCTTGCCGATCCCGTACGTACCCCCGGTGATCGCGACTCGTGTTCCAGCAAGCGTCTTCTTCGGCATTGTGTTTCGCCTACCTTGGTCTGCTCGACGATAGCTACAACGTTATGCCCGCGGCCGGACGGGCGCCATGCGATATCAGGTCATGACCTTGCGCAAAGCGGTCAGCTGCGCGCACAATCCTGTGAAATCGCTTGGGATTTAGGGCTTTCGGCCAGCCCGTTGCGAATATCGGCCACTGCATTCCGGCCAGTCTTGCGAACTTCGGCCAGTGCGCGCGCCCAGTTCGCGGTAACTGTCCGCAGAGTTTGCTGGGTGTCCTGCGAACTCCGGCCAGGGGCTTGCGGAAACCGGCCGACCCGGCGATATCGGGACAGAGAGGACAAGGGCGTGTCCTTTTGATGTCCGGCCAAAACCTTTCGCGTGTCGGCCAGTGGCGCGAAACCATGGAGGCGTGGCCTCCTGGGAGTGGCGGCGATCGGTCGCGAACGCGGCGATCCTCGTCGACGTCGCCGATTATCACCACCTGACCCGTACCGATCTGCTGCGCGACACCGGCATCGATCCGATCGTGCTCAAGTCGCCCGGTGCGGAGATCACCGCGGCCCAGGAACTCGCGCTGGTACGCAATCTGGTCACCCTGCTCGGCGATCCGCCTGGTCTGGGCGCGGAGGCGGGCATGCGCACGCGCGCCACCACGCACGGCGCGCTGGGCATGGCGATTCTGAGCAGCCCCACCATGCGCTCGGCCATCGACGTGGGCCTGCGCTACATCAGCCTGCTCACCTCCTTCGCCCGGCTCTGGCACGTCGATCACGGCGACGAGATCTGGGTCTACGTGGACGATTCCGATCTTCCGGAAGATCTGCGCGCCTTCCTGGACGAGCGCGACGTCTCGGCCCTGCTGACGAACTGGTTCCTGGTCTTCGGTGTGCCGCCGCCGGTCAAGCGCGGTGAGTTGCGCCCGGACATGCAGCCCCGGCTGCTGCCGCTGCTGGAGCCCTTCGAGATCGCCATCACCGACGCGGAGGAATTCCACGTCGCGGTCTTCGACACCTCCGACGTCGATCACCCGATGCCGCACGCGAGCCCGTTCATGGCGCAGCTGTACGAGGAACAGTGCGCCGAGCTGTTGCAGCGGCGTGGCCTGAGCCAGGGGGTGGCGGGCACGGTGCGCGAGGTGCTGCTGCGCCAGATGAACGGCCGCATCACCCAGGAGGACGTGGCCGAGCGCCTGCACATGAGCCTGCGCACCATGCGCCGGCGCCTGGCCGAGGAGGGCACCTCCTACCGGCAGCTGTGCGTGGAAACCTATGGCGCCCTGGCCGAAGAACTGCTGGCGACCGGTCTCACCGTCGAGGACGTGGCCCACCGCATGGGCTACTCGGGCGCGCCCAGCTTCTCCACCGCGTTCAAACAGTGGCGCGGCGTCTCGCCGGGCCGGTTCGCTCGCAACTTCGGGGACCGGCATCGCGCCGCCGCGCCGGGCTGATTCACCACCCTTGACGCGAAACCGCCTGGCATTTGCGCGGTTCGGCCAAAACCTTGCGGATATCGGCCAGCGGCGAGAATCATGAATCCGTGTCCTCCTGGGAGTGGCGGCGAACTGTGACGAGCTCGGCGGTGCTCGTCGAGGTCGCCTGCGCGCGCGGTGCCGAGGCCGCGGAGGTCCTGCGCGGCACGGGAATCGACCCGGCGGTGCTGCTCGATCCCGCCGGCGAGGTCACCGCGGCCCAGGAACTCGCGCTGGTGCGCAACCTGGTCACCCGATTCGGCGACGAGCCGGGCCTCGGCGCGGACGCGGGCCGGCGCACCCGGCTCACCATGCACGGCGTGTACAGCCTGGCGGTCATGAGCAGTCCGACGGTGCTGGCGGCCCTGGCCACGATGGTGCGCTACATCGGTCTGTCCACCTCGCTCAGCCGGGTCTGGCACGAGCTCGACGACGGCAAAGCGCTGCTCTTCGTCGACGATTCGGCGCTGCCCGCCGACCTGCGCGCCTTCCTCTTCGAACGCGATCTGGCCGCGGCTCTGGTGAACTACCTGCTGATCGTCGGCGCCAAACCGCCGCTGCTGGGCGTCGAATGCGCCGGCGGCCTGGCCGCGCGCAGCAGCGCGATCCTGGAGAACTTCGAGATACCGATCACCGACGGCGCCCGCCACCACGTGCTCGTCCTCGACGCCGTCGAACTCGATCAGCCGATGCCGATGGCGAGCCCGCACGCCGCGGAACTGTTCGACCGGGAATGCGCGGAACTCCTGGAGCGCAGAGGTTTGCACGAGGGCGTGGCCGGTGCGGTGCGCGAGGTCCTGATGCGGCGCCTGCACGGTCGCCTCGGCCAGGAGGACGTGGCCGCCAGCCTGAACCTGAGCCTGCGCACCATGCGCCGCCGATTGGCCGAGGAGGGCACCTCCTACCGGCAACTGTGCTCGGAGACCTACGGCAGCCTCGCCGAAGACCTGCTCTCCACCGGCCTCACGGTCGAGGACGTCGCCTACCGCATGGGTTACTCGGGCGCGCCGAGCTTCTCGAACGCGTTCAAACAGTGGCGCGGCGTCTCCCCGGGCCGCTTCGCCCGCACCGCCGCGGCCCCGGGCCACCGCCCGGACGCCCTGCCCTCCCAGGGCTGAAAATCGCTGGCCCGGCCGACGCCGGCGCCGGTACGGTCGACTCCTCCGAAGCTCCGAGGGGGAGGAAAATCTGTGGAGGCCACGGTCACGGTGACACCGGCGCAGCTGCCGGAGTTGCTGCTGCACGTCGCCGTCGTGAGGCCGGTGTTCCTGTGGGGTGCGCCGGGCATCGGCAAGAGTTCGCTGGTGCGCGGCTTCGCCGAATCGCTCGGCCTGGACTGCGTCACGCTGCTGGGCACTCAGCTCGCCCCCGAGGATCTGATCGGCGTGCCCCAGATCGTCGGGGACCGCAGCCGTTTCGCGCCGCCGGAACTGATCGCCCGGCCCGAGCCGTACTGCCTGTTCCTCGATGAACTGAACGCCGCGTCGCCGGAGGTGCAGAAGTCGTTCTACTCACTGATCCTGGATCGGCGCATCGGCACCTACGAGCTGCCCGCGGGGTCGGTGGTGATCGGCGCCGGCAACCGGGCCACCGACAACGCCCTGGCCCGGCCCATGGCCTCCGCACTGGTCAACCGCCTGGTCCACCTGCATCTGCGGGCCGACGTCGACGACTGGCTGAAGTGGGCCGCCGCCAACGACATGCATCCGTGGATCGTGCGGTATCTCACCCAGCGGCCGGATCATCTGTGGTCCAAGCCGCCCAAGACCGAGGCGCCGTTCTCCACGCCGCGTGGCTGGCACATGCTCTCCGACGCTCTGCACTCCTGCGGCGACGAACTCGACGAGGCCGTGCTCGCGGTGCTCACCGCGGGCACGCTGACCGCCGCGCACGCGTCCGGGTTCCGCGCGTTCGTCAAGACCATCCGGCACGCCTACGATCTGGAGGCCGTGCTGAAGGGTGACGCGCAGTGGCCGCGCGAACCCGCCGACCGGGATCTGCTCTACTTCCTGTCCGAGGCCTTCCGGGCCCGGCTGGTCAAGGAGCTGCCCGGTGCGCGCGAGCACGTTTCACCGGCCACCAAGCGATTCCTCGTGCGCGCCAAGGCAATGCTGGTCGAGCTCGCCGAGATCTCGCTGGAGTGCGCGCAATTGGTGATCGCCTCCGACGCGGACGGGGTGCCGGTGCTGCCGTCGTGGTTCCTCATCGAGGTGAGCCGGGACCTGCCGCGGCTGGCGGCGCGGCGCTGATGGCTCGCGGCGGCAAGGGCCGGATCGAGCCGTGGCGGCAGGCGGTGCTCGACGGCTGGCGGCTCGCGCACGCGCACCCGGCCTTCCGGCATCTGCCCGACCGGCTCTACGAACTCGACGAGCACACGCCACGCGCGGTCTGGGCCCACATCGACGACCGGGGCATCGGACACCACCCGAAACGCCGGGCCGCGGCCGGGGAGTGGGCGTGGGTGTTCGCGCACTGCCTGCTGCACGCCGGATTCGGGCACCTGGACCCGCGGTCGACGCAGGGCGGCCACATCCTCGCCGACGGCGTGCCGCATCCCGCCTACCGGGCGGCCTGCTGCGCGGTCGTCGACCAGTATCTGGTGACGATGAAGATCGGCAGCCGCCCCCTCGAGTTCCCGGACGCGCCCGCGTTGGCCGACGAGCACGAGACCGCGGCGCGCTGGCGGGATTCCGGCGTCCCGGCCGCTTATCAGCGCCCGGACCCGGTCGATTTCGTGATCGATGACGCCGAGACCGCGCGGAAGCGCGATTACCCCGCCCAGTTCGCGGCCGGTCTCGGCGACGCGGCGCGCGCCGCGCTGGAAACCGCGAGCGGGCAGCGGGAGCAGGGCGCGCCGCGGGCGAAGAGCGCGTGGGACCTGGCGCTGGACTGGTTCGTGTCCTCTTACCCGCTGCTGGGCGCGCTGGCGACGGGTATGACCATCGTCGCGGAGGTCGACCTGGCGCGGGGCTGGGACATCTCGATCGCCGCCGTGAACGCCGAGGCGGGCGAGATCTACATCAACCCGCTCGCCGGGCTGGGCACCGCGGAATGGCGTTTCGTGCTGGCGCACGAAATGCTGCACGCCGCACTGCGACACGGGGAGCGCGCCGGCTGGCGCGATCCCTACCTGTTCAACATCGCCTGCGACTACGTCGTGAACGGCTGGCTCGTGGAGATGGGCGTCGGCGAGATGCCGGACGGCCTGCTCCACGACCCGGATCTGAAAGGCTTTTCCGCGGAGGAGGTCTACGACCGGATCGCCACCGATCTGCGCCGCCTGCGCAAGCTCGCCACCCTGCGCGGGCGTGGGCGCGGCGACGTGCTCGGTGAACCCCTGCCGCGTCCCGGCAGCGCGGGCCGCTTCGTCGACCTGGACGAGTACTACCGCAGCGCGCTGGTCACCGGGTTGGCCTACCACCACAACCACGGACGCGGCAGCGTACCGGCCGGTTTGGAGGAGGCGATCCGCGCGCTGGACCACCCGCCGCTGCCCTGGGACGCCGCCCTGGCCCGCTGGTTCGACGAGCACATCCCGTCCGTGGACAAGAAACGCAGCTACGCCCGCGCGTCTCGCCGCCAGGCCGCGACCCCCGGCATCCCGCGCCCCGCCTGGGTGCGTCCGGAGGAGGACGTGCGCCTGCCCACCTTCGGCGTGGTACTGGACACCTCCGGCTCCATGGACGTGCGACTGCTCGGAAAAGCCTTGGGCGCCATCGCCTCCTACGCCACCGCGCGCGATGTTCCCCGCGCCCGCGTCGTCTACTGCGACGCCGCACCCTACGACGCCGGGTACCTCCCGGTCGACGAGATCGCCCGGGGCGTGCGCGTCCGCGGTCGCGGCGGCACCACCCTGCAACCCGCGATCCGTCTGCTCGAGCGTGCCGAGGACTTCCCACCCGACGGCCCGATCCTCGTCATCACCGACGGCTACTGCGATGTGCTGCGCGTGCGGCGCGAACACGCCTACCTGCTCCCGGCCGGCGCGAGTCTGCCGTTCCATCCCCGCGGGCCGGTATTCCGCGTCCGCTGAGCGAGAGTCCTGGCTGGAATCGGCTTCGTCCATGGTGACCGGCAGGTTGCCCTGGCGGCGGCCGGTGCGGAGTGTTGCGCGACCGAGCGCGGTGCCGAACGTCCCGCTGCGGCAGCGGGTCCGGGGGAGCGCGGTGATGCTGGGTGGAAGCTGGAGTGCGGGTGCGGGTTACGGGGAAAGGGTGCCCTCAGTGGCGTGGGGGTGCGAGCATGGTGGGCGGGGACCTCGATCGTTGCGACGAGAGGTGGTGGGTGTGGCGCATTTCGTGCAGGAGTACGTCGTTTTGCGGTGGCTGGTGGTGGGTGCGTTTCTGGTGGCGTCGATGATCGTGATCGGGCGGCTGTCCGCGCCGGTGCGGCCGGTGGCCGGGACGGGGGAGGCGGTGCGCGGGAGCGGGTTCGGGGGTGAGCGGGTGGTGGTCCGGGGCGGGCTCGCCGAGGCCGCCGGTTCCCGTTCGGAGGTAAATCCGGCACGGGCGCAGGGGAATTCGGGGTGTGCGCCGCCGGGGAGCGAGGCGGCGCAGCACGAGTCCGATGCCGCGCATCTGCTCATGTGCCTGGTGATGCTGGCGATGCTGGTTTTCCCGGCCGAGGCGAATCCGGAGGCGCTGCGGGGCGTGCTGATCGCGATGACGGTGGTGTTCGGCGCGCTGCTGCTGACCCGAATTCCGGAGTGGCGCAGCGGGTCCCGCGCGCACGTCGTCGCGATCGGATACCACCTGATCGCGGCCGGGGCCATGCTGTACGCGATGTCCGGGCACACCGCGTCGGGGCACACCGGGCCCGCGCCCGTCGTCGCCTTCGGACTCGCGGCGCTGTTCGTCGTGGACGCGCTCGCCGTCCTGTGCACCGGCGGCCGGCACTGGCTCGGACACCCCGGCGGCCCGCTGCTCTCCTCGGCGCTGGTGCCGCACCTCGTCATGGATCTGGGCACCGCCTACATGTTGATCGGCGCGGTCATCGCCTGAGCGTCGGCGTGTTTGCCCGGCGTGGCGCCGGGTACACGGCCGACGACTGGGAGGTACGAACCATGACCGAAACACGGAGTGTGCCGCCGGAGGAACGGCGAACGATCGCCGAACTCGTCAACGATGCCACCGAACAGCTGAACCGACTGATCCGCGACGAAATCCAGCTCGCCAAACTCGAATTGGTGGACAAGGGCAAACGCGCCGGGCGCGGCGCGGGTCTGGCCGGTATCGGCGCCGTTCTCGCCTTCTACGGCGGCGCGGCGCTGATCGCGGCTGTCGTTCTCGCCTTGGCGATCGTGCTGCCGGCCTGGGCCGCCGCGCTGATCGTCGGCGTGGTGTTGCTGGCGGGGGCCGGGCTGCTGGCCTTCCTGGGGCAGAAGAACGTCCGGCAGGCGGTGCCGCCGCTGCCGGAGGAGGCCGTCGCGGGCGTGAAACGCGATATCGACAGCATCAAGGACGGGAGCAAGCGATGACCGACGAACGACGGCCCGGGGAGGCCGATTCCGCACCGGTGCAGCCGGTGATCAGCCAGCCGGCCGACGCCGAGACGGTGCGCGCCGAGCGGGACCGGACGCGGGAGGAGCTGGGACAGACCGTCTCCGAACTCACCGACAAACTCGACGTCAAGGCCAACGCCCAGCGCAAGGCCGCCGAGGTGAAGGACGACGCCCGCCGCAAGGCCGCCGAGACCAAGCAGGCCGCCCAGGCCAAGGCGGCCGAGACCAAGCAGGCGGCTCAGGCCAAGGCCGCCGAGACGAAAGCGGCTGCGAGCCAGAAGGCGAGCGAGGCCAAAGAGGCGACGCGAATCAAAGCCGCCGAAGCCACCGAGGCGGTCCGCCAGCAGGCGGCCGAGACCAAGGAAACGGCCCGGCAGCAGGCGGCCGACGCACGCGTCGTTGTCGGGGAGGCGTCCGAACAGGCCAAAGCGCAGGTGCGCGAACTCGCCGAGAAGGTCGAGGCCGCCGCACCGGAACCGGTGGTGGAGCGGAGCAAGCAGGCCGCCGACTACGCGCGCCGCCAACCGGCTGCCCCGGTCACCGCCGCCGCTCTGCTGACGGCGCTGATCGTGTGGCTGATCCTGCGGCGCAGGCAGCAGCGCTAGAGCTCGACGACGGTCTCCGGCACCACGCGTCCGCCGAGGCGGACCCAGCCGTCGGAGTCCCACTCGGTGAAGATCTGGGAACCCGCGCCCTGCGTGATCGTCAGGCCGCAGCCCAGCCGGGCGGTGAGGGCCACCGCGGCGGCGCCCGTCGCCTCGTCTTCGGCGATGCCCATGGCGGGAGCGAACATTCGAGAGCGGACGCTGCCGCGGTGCTCCTCCACCCAGGTCCAGAAGTAGTGCTGGCCGGCGGCGAATTTCTCCGGGCGCAGCGCGGCGAGTTCCGCGACATCCGCGACCTGGTGGAAGGTGAAATCGGGTGCCCAGGCGGCGCGGGCGGTCACCCAGGTCAGGGCGTCGGCGTAGGCGACGGCGACCCGCCCGGCCGGTACGTCCAGCGCCTGCACCGGCGTCCCCTGCTGAGCGAACCACCACGCGGTGCCTACCGTCGGATGCCCGGCGAACGGAAGTTCCACGGCCGGGGTAAAGACGCGCACGGGCGCGACACCATCGTGGGGTGCGCCGAGAAACACCGTCTCGCTGTATCCGGCCTTGGCGGCCAGCCCCTGCCGATCCGCCTCGGCGACCTCGGTTGCTTGCGCCAGTCCCAGTTCGTTGCCGAACCGCCCGGTCGAATCGGTGAACACTCGAACGACTTCGACACGCACGCTCATGGCCTCCGCTCCTCCCACTCGACCCTTGCTTCGGAGCCTACCGGCTCCCGGAAAAACGGCTCCGGCCCCGCCCCTTCCGGGAACGGGGCCGGAAACACGACAATTACGCCGACACGGACGCCAGGGTCTGGGTGGCTTCCACCGCCTGGCCGACACCGGCCACGATCGCGGCCGCCCGCAGCGCTTCGAAGATCACCTCACGGGACACGCCGGCCTCACGCAGCGTCTTCTCGTGCGCTTCCAGGCAGTGCGCGCACCCGTTGATCGAGGAGACCGCGAAGGACCACAGTTCGAAATCGGCCTTGTCCACGCCCGGGTTGCCGATGATGTTCATCCGCAGGCCCGCGCGCAGGTCGTCGTAGCGGCCGTCCAGGAACGCCTTGCCCCGGTAGAACACATTGTTCATGCCCATGATCGAGGCGGCGCCGAGCGCGGCGTCGTACGCCGCCACGGACAGGGTGTCGGCGGCTTCCTCGGCGATTTCGCGCAGCGTGCTCGCCGACCGGGTCGCGGCCGCCGAAGCGAGCAGGGTGCCCCACAGCTGCTGCTCGTTCAGCACGGTGGTGCGGCTGAGCGAGGACAGATTGAGCTTGAGGTCCTTGGCGTACTCGGGGAGGGAGTTCTTCAGGTTCTCAATGCTCATTCGAAATACGTTCCTTTGCGATTCACGGAATTCGGATCTGGTTGTGCGGGAGCGGGTTTCAGACGCTGGCGGTCATCAGCTCGCCGGCCTGGATGGTCGGGTCGCCCTTCTTCCAGTTGCAGGCGCACAGTTCGTCGGACTGCAGCGCGTCGAGCACGCGCAGCACCTCGTCGACATTGCGGCCGACCGAACCGGCCGTCACGGACACGAACTGGATCTCGTTGTTCGGGTCGATGATGAAGGTGGCGCGATCGGCGACACCGTCGTTGTTCAGCACGCCGGCCGCGGCCGCGAGCTCACGCTTGAGATCGGAGAGCATGGGGAAGGGCAGGGTCTTGAGATCCTCGTGCTGCGCGCGCCACTGGAAGTGCACGAACTCGTTGTCCACCGAGGCGCCCAGGACCTGCGCGTCACGATCCTCGAACTCCTCGTTCAGCTTGCCGAACGCGGCGATCTCGGTGGGGCAGACGAAGGTGAAGTCCTTCGGCCAGAAGAAGACGATCCGCCACTTGCCGGCGTGATCGTCGGAGGTGATCTGGGTGAAGTAGTCGTCAGGCTGCTGAGCGTCGACCTTCGACAGGTCACCGCCGATGACGGCGGTGAGGTTGTATGCCGGGAACTGGTCGCCAATGGTCAGCAGGGCCATGCTTGTCTCCTCGTTCTTTTGGGTGGGGGTTGAACGCAGATGTTTCAGAAGCGTGTGCCGTTGCGATCTTGCCTACGAGCCTGTGAAAGGTAAAGGTGATCAGTCGCACTACACTGATAGGCGTGACTGATCAGACTTATCAGCCCACACTGTCACAGCTGCGTGCGTTCGTAGCTGTCGCGGAGTATCGCCATTTCGGTACCGCGGCCGCCCGGCTCGGTGTGAGCCAACCCACGTTATCGCAGGCATTGGCCGCGCTCGAAAACGGACTGGGGCTGCAGCTGATCGAGCGCAGCACCCGCCGCGTCCTGGTGACCGCCGAGGGCACGCGCCTGCTGCCGGAGGCGATGGCGACTCTCGAGGCCGCGGATCGATTCGTGGCCTCCGCCACCGGAGATGGGCTCGGCGGCACGCTGCGGCTGGGCATCATCCCCACCGTCGCGCCCTACGTGCTGCCGGCGTTGCTGCCGGAATTACGCCGCCGGGTCCCCGCGCTGGCCCCGCAGGTCATCGAGGACCGGACCGCCCGGCTGCTGGACGGTTTGCGCACCGGCGTGCTGGACGTGGCGCTGCTCGCGCTGCCCACCGAGACCGGCGGTCTCACCGAAATTCCGCTGTACACCGAGGAATTCGTGCTCGTCACGCCGCGCGGCCACGAACTGGCCGGCCGCGACGACATCGCCGCCGCCAGCCTGACCACGCTGCCGCTACTCCTGCTAGACGAGGGCCACTGCCTGCGCGACCAGACCCTGGAATTCTGCCGCGCCACCGACACCCACCCCGGCTCGGTCGGCGACACCCGCGCCGCCTCCCTGACCACCGTGGTCCAGTGCGTCGCAGGCGGATTGGGCGTCAGCCTGATCCCGGAAATGGCGGTACCCACCGAAACCACCCGCGGCACCCTCGACACGGCCCGCTTCGCCGCCCCCGTCCCGGGCCGCACCCTCGGCCTCGCCTTCCGCACCTCCACCGCCCGCACCGAGGACTACCACCGGCTCGCCGACATCATCCGGGAGCACCGCCCCCATTGACCTAGGCGTGGACCGCCACCGCGTCGTTGATCGCCGAGCCGAGCCGCGCCGCGTGCCCGAAGCGCACGTAGTCCTCGGTGTGCCGCCCATCGAGCAGATAGCCTCGCGCGTAGGCGATCGCGCCGGCCCAGCTCTGGAAGTTCTCCGCCGACCACCAGTCCTGCATCTGGCGCTGCAATGCCACCTCGACCAGGCTCTGCCCCCAGCGCAGCACCACCTGTGCGTCGGTCAGCGCGAAGTACTGGGACAGATCGGCGATGGAGCGCAAGGGATTACCCGGCGGCAGCGCGGTGATCGGATCACCCGGCGCTGCCGCCCAGAAGGTGGGAACGTTCGCGATCGTGCGCTCGCCGGCGATGCCGTAGCCGCCGGGATCGGGCTCGAGGTGCGCGCCCGCGGGCCGGAGCGGGTCGGCGATGAGCGCGCAGGCCAGGACCTCCATCTCGGGCCGCAGACCCGACCCGATCTCGGCGGCCAGATCGCCGGCGATGACGGCGCCCTGCGAGTACCCCGCCAGAATGACCCGATTGCCGGTGTGGTGCACCGCCTCCACGAGCGCGGCGGCGCCGGCCGCCCGGCTGTCGGCGAAAGTGGTCCGACGTCCGTAATCGGCCGGGTAGGGCACCATCCGGGTCGTGAACCGGCTCGGATCGAGCGCCTGGGCGAAGGCGTCGGTGACGGGGTGGCCGTGCGGCGCCCAGGTGCCGCCGACGATGAGCACGTCGATCACGCGAGACCGCCCTGCTCGAGTTTGTCCAGGCGGGTGCGGATGTCGGCGATGGCCTCGACCAGCGTCAAGCCGTCCAGTTGCGGCCAGCCCCCGAACTGTCCATTGTCGCGCTGCCCCTGTCCGCACAGCTGCTCGCGAATGTCTTTGATATCGCTGCCGATCGGCCCGCAGAACGCGGTGATGAATTCTTCTATCCGAGCAACGTCCGCCGCACTCATCCGTGCGCCCCCTTCATCGATGATCTCCTGCACCGTCCGGCGGAACTCGTCCATGTCGAGGCCCGCGGGATCGATCTTTCCCTCGCTGCTGTACTCCCGGTGTGCCACGCAATCCCCGGCGTCACGCCCGAGGCGCCGCAGAATCGCCGCGGCGCCGCGGTGATAGGCGTCGAGCTGCGCCGGCGTCCAATCGAAGGGCTCGCACCCCTGCGACACCGCCTCGATGCCGATGGTGTGGAAGTTCGCGTCGTCGGTGGGCCACCCCGGCCAGCTGCCCGCCCCGGCGTGCCAGCACACACCGGCGGCGATCACCCGGTAGGTGCCGTCCTTCTCCAGCACGAGTTGCGCGAGCGGGCCGGCCAGGTCGGGTCTGCCGTGCTGCACGATCCGCCAATCGTTCGGCCCGCCACCGCCGGTGTGATGGCAGAGCACGCCGCGGATGTCGCGGAAATCGCCGTGCCCGCGCTCGCGCCAGCCCTCGTGCTCGATGACCCGCAGGCCTGCGGCGCGCAGTACCTCCGCGAGCCAGACCGGGTCACCGTGCCACGTCATGCGTGGTCCTGACCGAAACCTGTACAGGCACAGCCGAATGCATCAGCGCTATCCCCCCGACGAAAACGATGCGCGCGGTGGTGAACCGCGGCACAGCAGTCTTACCAGGAAACCCGAGCTGCCGCATCACCATTGGGCTTCCGCCCGGTTCGCGAGCATGGCGCGAGGCCCGAGTTGTGAACCGTGCCGGCAAGTCCGGCGGCATACGCCGCGCTCGGCGGTGACCGCCGCGCCGTGCTATGAGTTGTGCTGTGGTGGAGGCGAATATGGGGGACGCGGCGGTAGCGCTGGCGCAGGACGATCCGGTGTGGGCGCGGCTAGTCGAGCAGCTGAGCTGGTATCGCGCCAAATCCGCTCGGGCACAACGGTCATACAAGACGATCAAGATCGTGCAGCTGCTGGTCGGAGCGACGGTGCCGGTGGTCGCGGCCCTCTCGGCGCCCGCGTGGCTGACCGCCGGACTCGCCGCGGTCGTGGTCGTCGCCGAGGGCACCGAGCAGCTCTTCCAGTGGCACGCGAACTGGCTGCGCTACCGCGCCACGACGGAATCGCTCAAGCAGCAAAAACATCTGTTCCTCGCCGGCGCGGGCGCATACGGCGGCGCCGACCGGCGAAAAGTGCTGGCCGAGCGAGTGGAACGCATCGTGTCGCAGGAGACGAGCGCCTGGGTCACCGAGGCCGAGCGCAACGCGCAGCCGCCGCAGCAATAGCGGGCAGGGGAGGGGCAGCCGGTGACCCGGATATTCCTGAGTCATTCGAGCAAGGACAACGCCGCGGCAATCGCGCTACGGCAGTGGCTGATCGAGCAAGATCCCGGTCTGGTCGAGGACATCTTCCTCGACCTCGACCGGGACAACGGCATTCCCGCGGGCACCCGCTGGAAGGAAGCGCTGGTCCGCGCCAACGAACGCTGTGAAGCGGTGATCTGCCTGGTCTCGGCGCACTGGCAGGCCTCGCGCGAATGCGTCGTCGAGTACCGGACCGCCGAGAATCTCGGCAAACGCATCTTCAGTGTGCGCCTGGAGCGACTGACCGACACCGACATCACGCGCGAATGGCAGCGCTGCGACCTGTTCGGTACGGGCCCGCACACCGAGATCGACGTGCACGGCTACGAATCGGTCGCCTTCCACACCGAAGGGCTGCAACGGCTGCTGGCCGGGCTCCGCACCGCGGGCATCGGCGCGCAACACTTTCCGTGGCCGCCACCGGCGGACCCGGAGCGGTCGCCCTACCGCGGCTGGCAGCCGTTCCAGGCCGTCGACGCCGCGATCTACTTCGGGCGCGACGCGCAGATCGTGCGCGCTCTGGATCTGCTGCGGGGAATGCGAACCGCCGGTCGCCCTTCGGTCTTCGCGATCCTCGGCCCCTCCGGCACGGGGAAATCGTCTTTTCTGCGCGCCGGCCTGCTGCCCCGGCTCGCACGCGACGACCGGCGGTTCGTCGTGCTCGACATCGTGCGCCCGGAACGAGCGGCGCTGACCGGTGCGCACGGCTTGGCGGCCGCGATCCACGGCACCCGGACCCGGCTGGGATTGGACGGCCCCTCGCTCGGCGAGATCAAGGCGGCACTGCCGCGCCGGGTCGGTTTCATTCGAGAGTTGCTGCGCGACATCACCGATGCCGCCCACCAGCGGCTGGTCGACTCCGCGGACGCGCCACCGAGTCTGGTGCTGCCGATCGATCAGGCCGAGGAAATGTTCGGCGCGGACGCGGGAGTCGAAGGCGATCACCTGCTGGAGTTGCTCGCCCACCTGGTCACCGGCGAGGTCCCCGTGCTGGTCTGCCTCACCATCCGCACCGACCGCTACGAACCGTTCCAGACCGCACCCCAGCTCGCCGACCTCGAGACCCTGGTCTTCGATCAGCTGAAACCGCTGCCGCGCACACGGTTTCGCGAGGTGATCACTGGTCCCGCCGCCCGTGCGACCGCCGCGGGCCGCCGCCTCGACCTCGAACCCGCCCTGCTCGACAAACTCGTCGCCGATTGCACCGACGGCGCGGACACCCTGCCGCTGCTGGCGCTGACCCTCGCGCGCCTGTACCAGGACTACGGCGACGACGGCCGCCTGACCCTCGATGAATACCTGGCCATGGGCGCCATGACGCGGGTAGTGCGCACCGAGGTCGACAACCTGCTGGCCCGCGATCCGGCCGAACGCCGCGCACAGCTGAAACTGCTGCGCACCGCCTTCATTCCCTGGCTGGCGACGGTGAACCCGGAGAACGATCAGCCGTTGCGGCGCATCGCCCGATGGAGCGATCTGCCGGCCGCCGCTCAGCCCCTGATCGATCGCTTCGTCGAGGCCCGCCTGATGGTCAAGGACCACCGCGACGGCGAGACCGTCGTCGAGGTCGCGGTGGAAAGCCTGCTGCGCCAATGGGACGAACTCGCCGGCTGGCTGCGCGCGGAAGCCGAAGCGCTCAAAGACGCCGACGCCCTGGAGCAATCCGCGCTCGCCTGGGAACGCAACGAGCGCGACGACGCCTGGCTGCTGGCGGGCACCCGGCTCGTCGAATCCGAAACCCTGGCCACGGCACCGGGATTCCGGGAGCGGCTGGAGCCGATCCGCGGCTATCTGGCCGCCTCCCGCAGGCGGGAGAACGAACTGATCGAAGCCGAAAGGCAGCGCCAGCAGGAGGAATTGCGAGTCGCCAGGGAGCGGCAGGAGGCTGCCGAGGCGCTCGCCGCCGCGTCGGCGCGGGCCGAGCGTGAAGCGCAGGAGTCCGCGGCGGCCATCCAGCAGCGGTCCCGGCTGCTGCTCGTGCTGTCGGTGCTGTCGGTGGTGATCATGCTGGTGGCGGCGACCGCGTTCGTCGTGGCCCGGCGCAACGGGCTGGCCGCGGAGGAGCGCGAACGCGAGGCGCTGGCACTGCAATTGGTCGCCCAGAGCAAGGCGATCCTGAGCGGGTATCGGGACGGCGGGGATGTCCGGGCCTTCCAGCTGGCGCTGGCCGCATTGCAGCTCTCCCAGCAGGATCAGGTGCGGGCGGCGGCGTTCGACGTGCTGTACACCCATCGCGGACTTCGGTGGATCAACGCGGTGAAACTGGGCGCGCCGCCCGCTTTCGCGCTGGACGGGAGCCGCGTATTTCTGAGTGACTCGGACGGAAATCTGCGCGTCTTGGATACCGCTACCGGGCGGTTCGAGGATCGGTCCGCCGCGCGCGTGACGGGCCGGGACCGCGTCTACAGCCCTGACGGGACCAGAGTCACCGAGGTCCGGGTCGGCGCCGCAGTGTCGGAGATCCGGGTGCTGGACGCGACGAACGGGCAGCGGGTCGCCACGCTGGAGTCCGAGGGGCCGATCGGGCGCCTGGCCTTCAGCGGTGACGGTTCCCGCCTGGCGGTGTCCACCTATCAGGGCACGGTCCGGGTTTTCGAAGTGGCGACCGGCACGGCCATCGGCGGACCGTGGCCGGTCGACCTGTCGGATGTGGCAGCCGATCTGGAGCTCAGTGCCGACGGCCGCCGAGTCCTGTGGGGGCGCAGCCGGCTCGAGATTCGGGATGTCGAGTCCGGTCGCCGATTCGAGCGCGTCCTGGCCGCCAGTGCCGATGTCTACTCGACGACGGATGTGTCCAGTGTCGCGCTCAGCGCCGATGGGAACAGGGTTGTCGCAGGTGGGTCGGACGGCTCGATCCGGGTGTGGGATGTCGAGACAGCGAGCCTGGCGGCCCCGCTCGTGATCGGCGACGACAGTCCGGTGCTGGCGGTCGCGCTGAGTCCGGACGGCCACCGGCTCGTGGCCGGTGACGACGAGGGGAGGGTGAAGATCTGGGACTCGCTCCAGCGGACGCGTGTCGCCGGCGTGGCGGCGCTGCACGCCACCGAGGTGGCGGCGGTGCGGTTCACACCCGAGGGCAGCGGTGTCGTCATCGTCGGCACCGATGGCACGGTCCGGCGGTGGGAGCCCGACTCGGAGTCGCTCCCCGCGGCCGTCGCGCGGCCGGACAACGACCTCGAACTCGTCGTCTGGTTCAGTGCCGACGGTTCGCGCCTGGTCCGGTGCGTCGAGGGTGGTGAAATTCAGGTTCTGGATACCCGGACCGGGGACCTGGTCAGATCGTTGCGGGATCGCGATTCCTGCTGGGACAACCGGGGATTCGTCCTCGGTAACGACGGCCGGAAATTGATGTTCTTGGCGATGGACGGCGAAGTCCGGGTCTGGGATCTCGATACCGGCCGGGTCGAGGTCGGGCGTACGAACACCGCGCGGTCGGCGATCGCGCACCCGGCATTCGGTCGTAACGGCCGCCCGCTCGTCGTCACCTCGGACGGGGACACGGTCCAGATCTGGGACGCGATCACCGGCGCACCGGTCGGTGTGCCGATCGAGACCAGGGCCGGGCTGATCGTGCCCGGGTTCGCGATCAGCCCCGACGGAACGCGGATCGCGCTGGGCGGCCACGACATCGCCGTGACGGTGTGGGACATCGAGACAGGCAGGCAGGTGGGGGTGCCGATCGGCCGCGACGTCGCACCGGAGGAGTTCGTCTTCGCGCCGGACGGAAACCGCCTGGCCACCAGCGCCGGGTCCGGCCCGATCATCGTGTGGGACATCGTGTCCGGGCAACCCGTCGCCGATACGGTGGCCGGGCACGTCGGTGACATCCAGGCGCTGGCATTCGACCGCGAGGGCACCCTCGTCGCCTCCGTAGGCTCCGACAACTCGATGCGGATCTGGAACGCGGTGACGGGAAAATACGTCGGAGGCGCGTCGAATCCCGGCGAATCGCTCGAGCGGCTCGCCTATCACCCCGGCTTCGGCTTCCTCACGCTGGACGCCCAGCGCAGTGTCCGGGTGTGGCGTCTCTACGCCGATGTAGCCGCCGTGATCTGCGAAAAGCTACGGGTCGACATGAGTGCCCGGGAGTGGGATACGTGGGTCGGCTCCGGCCCGCCGCGCCCGCTCTGTCCAGACCGGTCCTGAGGCCGGCACCGGGTACCGGGCTACTCGGCTCGCCGGGGGCGGCGGGCGGTGATTCGGGTAGCGGTGGATCGGTGCGCGGCGCCGATACTGGATGGGCGGCTCGGGCTTTCTCAGTCAGGAAACCATCCATCAAAGGACGTCTGATGACTCGGACTTCGATCGATTTCGACGCGCTGCGGGGGCAACTCGAAGGGGAGCTGGTGGAGCCCGCCGACCCTGGTTACGACCAGGCCCGGCGGGTGTGGAACGGGGCCATCGATCGACGGCCGGCGGCGATCGCGCGGTGCGTGAGCGCCGCGGATGTCAGTGCGGCCGTGCTGTTCGCGCGGGCTGCGGGGCTGGAGATCACGGTGCGCGGGGGCGGGCACAATCCGGCGGGTACGGCGGTGGCCGACGGGGCACTGATGATCGATCTGCGCGGGCTCGGCGCGGTCCGGGTGGATCCGGTGGCGCGCACCGCCTGGGCAGGCGGCGGGGCATTGCTCGCCGATCTGGACCGGGCCACCCAGGAGTACGGTCTGGCGATTCCGTCGGGCATGGTCAGCCACACCGGGGTCGGCGGGCTCACGCTCGGCGGCGGGATGGGGTGGCTGACCCGGCGGGCCGGGCTGAGCATCGACCACCTGGTGGACGCGCAGGTGGTGCTCGCGGACGGGCGGATCGTGCGGGCGCGCGAGCACCCGGAACTGCTGTGGGCCGCGCGGGGTGGCGGCGGCAATTTCGGGGTGGTCACCGAATTCGAGTTCAGCCTGCAGGAGGCCGGGCCGATCGTGCACCACGCGATGCTGTTCTTCGGGCTCGATCAGCTCACCGAGATGCTGCGTGCGGCACGCGAGCTGATTCCGGGGCTGCCGAGGGATGTCACCGTCGTTTTCGGCGCGCTCAACGCGCCGCCTGCGCCGTTCGTGCCCGAACCCGTTCGGGGGCAACCGGGCGGGGTCCTGCTGGTGACCGGTTTCGGTGGCGCCGAACAGCATCGGGAGGTGCTCGAGCTGTTCCGCGCCCGGTTGACGCCGCTGTTCGAGATGTCGACCCCGATGCCGTACGTGGCGCTGCAGCAGATGATCGACGAGATCAACGCGCACGGCGTGCACGCCTACGAAAAGGGCACCCGCATCGCCGAACTCAGCGACGCGGTGCTCGAGCAGTTCGTCGCGCACATCCCGCGCAAGCGGTCCGCGCTGTCGCTGGCGCTGTGCTACCGGCTCGACGGCGCGTTCAGCGCGGTCGAGGACGACGCCACCGCTTACGGCGGCCCGCGCGTTCCGCACTGGCAGCTGTTTCTGGTCGGCCTCACCCCGGTGCCGGAAGAGCTTGCCGCCGAGCGTGATTGGGTCCGCGACTTCTGGTTCGGGTTGCAGCCGCACTGCGGTCTGGCGGGCAGCTACGTCAACGGGCAGATCGAATTCGACGACGCCGAGCTGCGCGCGGTCTACGGCGCCAAGCTCGATCGGCTCGCCGCGGTGAAAGCCGCCTACGATCCGGACAACGTCTTCCACCACAACGCCAATATCCTCCCGGCGCGTTGACCCGGCCGCAACCGTCTGGGACGCTCGGCCGGTGCGGATTCATCATCTCAACTGCGGCACCATGTCCCAGGGCGTGGTCGATCACTGCCTGCTGATCGAGACCGATTCCGGGCTGGTGCTCGTCGACACCGGGTACGGGCTCGGCTGCGTGCGCGATCCGGGGCGCATGGTCGGGCCCGCCCGGTTCGTGCTCGGCGCCGAGCTACGGGAGCGCGAAACCGCGGTCCGGCAGATCGAAGGGCTCGGCTACGACCCCGCCGACGTGCGCGACATCGTTCTCACACACCTGGATCTGGATCACGCGGGCGGCCTCGCCGACTTCCCCGCCGCGACCGTGCATGTGCACGGGCCGGAGTTGCGCGCGGTCACCGCACGCGAGTCGCTGGGGGAGCGGCTGCGCTACCGCAAGCAGCAGTGGTCGCACGAACCGAAATGGCTCGTCAACGAAACCGGCGGCGCGGACTGGTTCGGCTTCCAGGCGGTGCGCGATCTGCCCGGCCTGCCGTCGGAGATCCTGGTGATCCCGCTGCCCGGCCACACCCGCGGCCATGTCGGCGTGGCCGTCGACACCGGAGACGGCTGGCTGCTGCACGCGGGCGACGCCTACTACCTCGGCAGTGAGATCGATCCGGTGCGCCCGCACACGCCGTGGATCTGGCGGCTCTACGAATCCGGAGCGGTTGTGCCCGGGCTGTATCACGAGAACCGCCGTCGCTTGGTCGAACTCAATCGGGCGCACGGCAGCGAGATCACTATTTTCTCCGCGCACGACCCCCGCGCGTTCCGCCGCCTGTCCGCGTAGCCGTCGTCCCGGGGGTTGCGCGGCGGGCGCCGGTGCGGGCACGGTGTCGGGTGTGCGGAGTAGTCGGCTGAAGGCGCTGACCGGTGAGGGTGACGTGCTCTTCGTCTATGGGACATTGCAGTTTCCCGAGGTACTGACCGCCCTGCTCGGCCGCTGCCCGGACCGGACGCCCGCGCGGCTGCCCGGCTGGCGGGTGGCCGCGCTGCCGGGGCGGGTCTATCCAGGATTGGTGCCGGACCCCGGGGGGCTGGCGGAAGGGCTGCTGCTGTCCGGGCTCGACCGGGCGGAGTGGGACGTCCTCGACGGTTTCGAGGACGACGAATACGACTTGCGCACGGTCGATCTCGCCGGCCACCCGGCCTGGACCTACGTCTGGACCGCCGCCGCCGAGCCCGCGCTGTGGTACTCCGCCGACTTCGCCGCCACCCACCTCGCGGCTTTCCTGCCGCACTGCGAGAGCTGGCGAAGGTCGTCCTGAACTGCCTGTTTGGGTTTTGAGACGACCGGTCGTATATTTGTTCGCATGGCACGACCCAGACGCAGCGACGACACCCGCCGACTCCTCGTGGAAGAGGGCGCGGCGGAGTTTCTCGCCAACGGCTACCACGGCACCGGCATCAAACAGGTGCTGGACGCGGTCGGGGTGCCGAAGGGGTCGTTCTACAACTATTTCGACAGCAAGGAGACCTTCGGTCAGGCTGTCATCGACCATCATTCGCTCTGCATCCAGCGCAACATGTCCGCCGCGCTGGACCCGGCCCCGGATCCGCTGACCGGGCTGCGGACGTTCTTCACCCGGCAGATGGACGAGTTCGCCGCCGCCGATTTCACGGGCGGCTGCCTTATCGCCAACCTCGGCGCGGAACTCGAGGGCAGCGAGGTGCTGCGCGAGTCGCTGTCGTCGGCCTTCGGGATCTGGCGGGACGCGATGGCGGCGGCGCTGCGCGAGGCGCAGGCGCAGGGCAGCGTGCGCGGCGATATCGACGCCGTCGATCTCGCCGATCTGCTGATCGAATCGTGGGAGGGCGCGGTCATCCGGATGAAGATCGATCGCACCCTCGAACCGCTGCGAAAGTGTCTGCGCCGACTGCTGGACGACTACTTCCGCCCCTGAGGACACGCGCCCGGCCGGGCGCTTCCGCTGCCCGTTCCAAGACGACCGGTCGTATCAACCGATGAAGGAGAAGACCATGACAGCGAAGACGGTCATCGTGACCGGATCCTCGAGCGGCATCGGCCGCGATATCGCCCGGGCCTTCGCCGCGCGTGGCGACAATGTGGTGCTGCACGGCCGCGACCCGGACAAGCTCGCCGCCGTCGCCGCAGAACTCGGGGCGCCCGAGCGGCTGGCCCAGGTGGTCGGCGACATCGGCGCCACCGCGACCGGTACCGACCTGGTACGCACCGCCGTCGAGCGGTTCGGCCGGGTCGACGTGCTGGTCAACAACGCCGGTATCTTCGGCGCGAAACCTTTCGTAGAGGTCACCGAGGCCGATCTCGACCGCTACATCGACGGCAACCTCAAGGGCACATTTCGCACCACCCAGGCGGTGGTCCGCCGGCTGTTGAGCCAGGGTGCGGGCGGCAGCATCGTCAACATCGGCACCGTCCTGATCAATCACGCCCTGGCCGGGCTGCCCGCCGCCGCGGCGCTGGTCAGCAAGGGCGGCGTGCACGCGCTCACCACGAGTCTGGCCGCCGAACTCGCCGCCGCGGGCATCCGCGTGAACGCCGTCGCGCCCGGCATCATCCGCACACCCCTGTTCGGCGACGGGGACGAGGCGGGTTCCGGGCGGCTCGCACTGCTCAACCGCATCGGTGAGGTGTCCGAAACCACCTCGGCGGTCCTGTATCTCGCCGACGCCGAGTTCGTCACCGGCCACATCCTCCCCGTCGACGGCGGGTTTCTCTCCGGAAGGGCGGCGTAAACGATCGGTGAAATCCCCCTGAGTGATCGGGGTGCCGGGGAGTCGATATCGCCGAATGGCGGCGTCGTCGATCCTGAGCGGCGCGAGTGTGCCTGTGCGGCACAGCTGTTCGGCGACAGGCGTCGAAAAACACTGGGCCCGCACGGTTTTCCGTGCGGGCCCAGGTCTTCGGGCAGGTTCTACTTGCGCAGCGCGTACGGCTCGATCGACCCGCGCAGCAGCGCCCGCGCGTCGAGGGTTTCCGGACGGTAGGGCAGCGTCTGCAGACGCGCGGTCATCTGCGCGACCGGGTCCTCGATCGACTTGGCGACACCGAACAGGAACGTCCACTCGTGCTCGTCGCTGGCGTAGGGCACCACCGTGTCGAACAGGGTGTGGAAACGATCCCAGGAGCGCTTCAACGTCTCGTTGCGCCACATGGTCTGACAGCCGGCCTGCGCGGCGAGCACGCCGCCCTCGGCCAGCAGCGACTTGCAGCGCTGCAGGAACTCGTCCTCGTAGAGGCGGTTGTGCTGCGCGTCCTCGACCCGCTCGTCCGGCAGGTCGATGACGATCATGTCGTACTGCGTGCCCGCGGCCTCGGCCTGGGCCAGGAAATCCCAGCCGTCGGCGTAGTGCATCTTGATCGGGCCGTCCTGCGCCACCGCCGCGGCCAGATCGGCCTCGGTGTAGCCGTAGGGCAGATGCTTCGCGCACAACTCGACCTCGAGCTGATCGATGTCGACGTGGTCGACCAGCGACGCGCCCGCCGCCGCCGACAGCTGCGAGGCCACACCCTCACCCGAACCGACGATCAGCACCTTGTCGAGCTTCTCGGCCAGCACATACCCCGGCACCAGCATGGCCTCGTGGTAGGTGAGCTGGGAGAACTCGGTCGACTGGCGATCCTCGTCGGAGAACAGGCTGACGCCCTGATCGGTCCTGGCGATCACCATGTGCTGGAACGGCGTCTTGGTGTCGACGATGACCTCGTCGAGATCCCAGATCCGGGTGAGGCCCGCGCCGACGGGTTCGCGGATCTTCTCCGCGCCGTGCCCGCGCTGGATGACCTGCATCCGCACGTCCTTGGGCTCGAGTTTGTCCCGCAGCAGTTCGACGGCCTTCGTCGCGCCCGCACCGATGCTCCCGCAGGTGAAGACGTCGACGAAAATGTCGCCGGACTCCGGATAAGTGTGAATCGAGGCGTGGGACTCCGACAACAGCGCGAGGACGGTCACCCCCTGCGGATCGAACTTCTTGTGAACGACTTCGCAGATGGTGACGCCCGCCGCGATCAGAGACTCTTTCAACGCCGATTCGAGTCGTTCGAGGTCGTCGCACAGGGTCGCGTCGACACCACCGAACTCGGCCAGCACGTGCCAGCCGGTGAAATCCGCCGTCATGATAGGCAAACTCACTCTCGCTCAGCGCCCGAGACATGAACGGTCAAGGGCGGAAAACCATTGAAGGACACCGACGAGTAACTCGCGGTATAGGCGCCGGTATGCAGGATCTGGATGAGATCACCGGCTCGCAACGTGGTCGGCAAAAGGACCTTTGTGCGTTGATACAGTACATCGTCGCCGTCGCAGGTCGGTCCGGCGACTACCGCCTCGTCGACGGGGTCGCCGTCGCGATCGGTGACGAACCGGTAGGCGATGTACTCGTTCTCCGTCTCGGCCATGCCGTTGTAGCGGCCGATGTCGAGATACACCCAGCGCCGGCCGTCCGGCGCGATCCGGATGCCGATCACCTCGGCATGAATGGTGCCCGCGTTGCCGACCAGCGCCCGGCCCGGCTCGACCACGAGGCCGGCGCCGGCCGGCAGGAACTCGGCGACCGCGGTGTCCACCACCGCCGCGATCTCCCCGACCTCGGGCGCGGCGGTGGCATAGGAGATCGGCAGCCCGCCACCGATATTCACCGAGCGCACCTCGATGTCCTTGTCCGCCAGCGCTTTCACGATCGTGCCGGCCTGCTCGATGCCGATCCGCCAGGCGACCGGATCGGTCTGCTGCGACCCGACGTGGAAGTAGGGCCCGGCCACGATCAGGCCGAGATCACGGGCCCGGACCAGCAGCCGCAGCGCCTCGCTCGGCGCGCAGCCGAACTTGGTGCCGAAGGGCGTCGTCGAGGCCGGCGTGGCGGCCAGGAAGCGGCACTCCACCTCGCTGCCCGGCGCGTGCTCGGCGATGCGCAGCAAATCGTCTTCGGTGTCGAAGGCGTAGCGGGGCACGCCCAGCGCGAAGGCGCGGGCGATGTCGGCGGACTTCTTGATCGGATTGCCGTAGCACATCTGTGCCGGATCGACCCCCTGCGCGAGGCAGAGCTCGATCTCGCCGATGCTGGCGACGTCGAACTCAGCGCCCTCGTCGTTCAGGAGCCGGATGATCTCCGGCACCGGACTCGCCTTGACGGCGAAGCGAATTCGTGCCGCGGGAAGTGCGGCTCGCAGTGCGCGATAGTTCGCGCGGACCCGGTTGAGCTCGATGACCAGACGGGGCGACTCGAGCAGGTTTCGATCGGTCAATCTAAGGGAACTCTTTTCGATCGGGCGCCAGAGGGCGGCGTGCAGGCAACAGTCCGCGACAATACACGCGGTTGGCCTGGAAGAACGAACTGGACAGCGGTCGTCCGGAGCGCCACCGCGGCGCGCCGGTCCGAAACGTCTGGCGGTCAGCCGGCCGCGACGGTGACCTCGTCGAACACCACTTCCCCCGCGGCGTCGGACTCGGCCAGATCGACGACCGCCTCGAGCGCCCAGCCGTGATCACCCGCCGGATCGTCCAGGGTCTGGCGAACATGCCAGAACCCGGGCCGCGGCTCCACCTGGAACAGGCGCGGGCCGCGCGCGTCCGGCCCGGTGCCGATCCGCTCGTACTCCTCGAAATAGGGCGCGAGCTCGGCTTCCCAGTCCGGACCGCCCAGCTGTTCGAGGTCGTACCAGCGGCGCAGGGCGGCCAGTTCGACGCGGCGGAACATCGCGTTGCGGACCATGACGCGGAAGGCGCGCTCGTTGGCGGTGATCGGACGGACCGACTCCGCGCCGAAGGCCACCTGGTTCGCGTCGGACTCCGCGCCCGGGTTGGTGAGCTGCTCCCACTCGTCGAGCAGGCTCGAATCCACCTGGCGGATAAGCTCGCCCAGCCATTCGGTGATGTCGTCGAGCTCCTCGGTGCGCGCCGCGTCCGGGACCGTGCGGCGCAGCGCGCGGTAGGCGTCGGCGAGATAGCGCAGCACGACGCCTTCGGAGCGGGCCAGCTCGTAATGCGAGATCAGCTCGGCGAAGGTCATCGAGCGTTCCAGCATGTCGCGCACCACCGACTTCGGCGACGGCGCGAACTCCGAGACCCACGGGTGACCCGCCCGGTAGGTCTCGTAGGCGGGATCGATCAGCTCCGCGAGCGGCTTGGGCCAGGTCACCTCCTCGAGCAGTTCCATGCGCTCGTCGTACTCGATGCCGTCGGCCTTCATCTCGTTGATCGCCACGCCGCGCGCCTTGTGCTGCTGGGCCATGAGCAATTGCCGCGGATCCTCGAGCGTGGACTCGATGAGCGAGATCACATCCAGGGTGTAGCCGGGATCGTCCTTGTCCAGCAGGTCCAGCGCCGCCAGCGCGAACGGCGACAGCGGCTGATCGAGAGCGAAATCACGTTGCAGGTCGACGGTGAGCCGGGCCCGGCGGCCGTGGGCGTCGGGTTCCGGAAGCTGCTGCACGACACCGGCATCGCGCAGCGCGCGATAGAGGCGGATGGCGCGCAGGATGTGCCGGCGCTGCGCGGGCCGGGGTTCGTGATTGTCCTCGAGCAGGTGCCGCATGGCGTCGAAGCAGTTACCCGGGCGGGCGATCACATTGAGCAGCATCGCGTTGGTGACGTTGAACCGCGACACCATCGGCTCGGGCTGCGCGGCCACGAGCCGGTCGAAGGTCTCCTCGCTCCAGGAGACGAAACCGGCCGGCGGCTTCTGGCGCTGCACCCGTTTCTGCTTCACCGGGTCATCGCCCGCCTTCGCCAGGCGGCGGGTGTTCTCCACCTCGTGCTCGGGCGCCTGCACCACCACGGTGCCCATCGTGTCGAAGCCGGCGCGGCCCGCGCGGCCCGCGATCTGGTGGAACTCACGGGCTTTGAGCCGGCGGGTGCGCACACCGTCGTACTTGGTGAGGCCGGTCAGCAGCACCGTGCGGATCGGGACATTGATACCGACGCCGAGCGTGTCGGTGCCGCAGACGACCTTCAGCAGGCCCTCCTGGGCGAGGCGCTCCACCAGGCGGCGGTATTTGGGCAGCATGCCCGCGTGATGCACGCCGATCCCGTGCCGGATCAGCCGCGAGAGCGTCTTGCCGAAGCCGGAGGCGAACCGGAATTCGCCCAGCGCCGCGGCGATGGCGTCCTTCTCGGCGCGGGAGGCGAAATTGACGCTGGTCAGCGCCTGGGCGCGCTCCAACGCGGCGGCTTGGGTGAAATGCACGACATAGACCGGGGATTGGTTGGTGGTGACCAGATCCTCGAGCGTCTCGGTGATCGGCGTGCGAGCGTAGGAAAAGCTCAGCGGCACCGGGCGTTCGGTGCCGGCGACAATGGCGGTCGGATTCCCGGTGCGGCGCTCGAGGTCGGCGGCGAAGAAATCGACCTCGCCCAAGGTGGCCGACATCAGCAGGAATTGGGCGTTCGGCAGCTCGATCAGCGGAACCTGCCAGGCCCAGCCGCGATCCGGATCGGCGTAGAAGTGGAATTCGTCCATCACGATCTGCCCGACCTCGGCCGCCGCGCCCTCGCGCAGCGCCAGATTCGCCAGGATCTCGGCCGTGGCGCAGATGATCGGGGCGTCGGCGTTGACGGCGGCGTCGCCGGTCACCATGCCGACCCGGTCGGCGCCGAATACCTCGCACAGCGCGAAGAATTTCTCGCTGACCAGGGCTTTGATCGGCGCGGTGTAGTAGGTGCGCAGGCCCCGGGTCAGCGCGAACAGGTGCGCGCCGACCGCAACCAGGGATTTGCCGGAGCCCGTCGGAGTGGCGAGGATGACATTGGACCCGGAGGCCAGCTCCATGATCGCCTCGTCCTGCGCCGGATACAGCGGAGTGCCCTGTTCCTCGGCCCAGATCGCGAACGATTCGTAGAGCGCGTCGGCGTCGGTCCCCGGTATCTCGAGCAGTTCGGTCAGATCCACTCGTTCCACCCTACGGGCCACCCCGTGGGCGGCCCGATCAGGGCGGACAGAGCCTATTTCGCGCCGTCTCCGTCGTAGCCGCCCTGCTCGGCGAGGAACTTCTCGAACTCCGCGCCCAGTTCGTCACCGCTGGGCAGTTCTTCATCACTGGCCAGCAGCGAGGTCTGCTCCTCCTGCGCCGAGACGAAGCTGTCGTATTGGCGCTCGAGGGCGTTGACGACCGTCTCCACCTCGGAGTTGCCCGAGACGTGCTCGTTGACCTGCTCGCGCACCCGTGCCGCCGCCTCACCGAGCGCGGCCAGCGGAATCGACAGGCCCGCGTTGTCGGCGACGTTCTCCAGCAGCGTCTGCGCGGCCTCCGGGTAGGCGGTCTGCGCCAGGTAGTGCGGCACGTGCACCGAGAAGCCGACCGACTCGTGGCCGTGCTGGGCCATCCGGTACTCCAGCAGCGAGGACGCGCTGCCCGGCACCTGCAATTCGCCCGGCCAGCGCTGATGATCGGTGATCAGGGAGCGATCCGAGGAATGCGCGGTGACCCCGAGCGGGCGGGTGTGCGGAATCGCCATCGGAATCGCGGACAGGCCGATGCTGCGGCGCACGCCCAGCTGCTCGGCGAGCAGGCGCACGGCGGTGGTGAACTTCTCCCAGCGCAGATCCGGCTCGATGCCGGCCAGCAACAGGAACGGCGTGCCGTCGGTGTCCTTGACCGCCCACAGGTTCAGCTCGGGTTCGGCGTAATCGCTGAAGTGATCGGTCTTGAACGTCATCAGTGGACGGCGCGATCGGTAATCGAGCAGCTCGTCGACGTCGAACGAGGCGACCAGTTCGCTCTCCAGGCTCTCGCGCAGATGCGTGGTGGCCAGGCGCACCGCGTGACCCGCGTCGGTGAAACCCTCCAACCCGTGCACCAGGACGGGCCCGGAGCCGTCGTCGGACGACAACTGCGGAGCGGGGAACTCCAGTTCGTACATGCGCGACTCGTGCTCCATCGCGTACTCCTTCCTGCGCGGTCCGCTTTCCGGCTTTCCGAGTAGCTCGGACGTCGGTGTCCTCGCTTACCCGTTGTTGCACTGCGCGGTGCGTCAACCATGTCCATTGTCCCCCATGCCGGTGACAAGCACCGCGCACGGTAGTGGACACCGACCCGTACGTCGAGGCAACAGCTGATTCGCCTGTGGCATTCCCGGCCCGCACAATTCGCCGCGCCACGGTGCCCGCCGGGCGGAGCCCGGGGACCCGAATCAAGGAGTTCCCGATTCTGTCGTGATTCAAGCCTCCTGCGGCGGTTCGATCGGGACCCGCCCCGGTCGGCGTGGCAACGCGGACGGGCGTGGCGGATTTGGCACAGTGGCCGGGTGAGTGTGCCGGGATCGTCACGCGCGCGGTGGCCGGGAGCCGCCGCACTGAGCTGCGCGGTGCTGGTCAGCGGGTGCGGCAGCACGGTCGCCGGGCATCCGGTCGCGGGGGAGGCCACGACCGTGCAGGCGCACGTCGTCTCCGGGCTCGACGGCCTGCTGCCCGGTGACGACCAATTCCCCGCTCGATACTCGGTGGTCCGGCTGCCGCCCGAGGCCGCCGCCCAGGCCGCGGGCGATCTGATCGGGATCACCCGCGGCGCCACGGTCTACCCGCCGGGCTGCCGGCCGCTCGAGCAGTCCTTCGGCCCGGATCAGACCGCGGTCGCCGTCGGCACCGACGACGGCACGCGGGCGACGGTCACCGTCGAACTGACGCGCAGCCGCCTGCCCCTGCCGGTGCTGCGCGACCAGCTCGAGCGCTGCACCGAGATCCGGGTGAACCAGGCCGGCGCCCTCACCACCGTTGCCACCCGCCTCGATCCCGCGCCGGGGCTGCCCGGCGACGCGATCGCGTTGCGGCGCAACGTGATTCCCGACCTGGGCGGAGTCGGCCGGAACCGCTCGATGCGGACACTGCTGGGCCAGGTCGGCGATGTGCGCATCACGGTCACGTACCTGACCTTCGGGGTGTTCGAACCGGACATCGCGGCGCTGGACCAGCTGTACGGCACGACGGTGCGGCAGGTCCAGAACGGCTGATCCGGCGCGATAGCAGGCGCCACCGACAGATTCGGCGCCGGGCCCGGCCCCGTGGCCGTGGTTGTCCCCAGTTCCCGGTTTGTCCACAGCGCCCGCGAAAGCCCAGTTCGCTCCACCGCACTCGGGACGGTCCCGGCGCATGCTCGGCCCATGACCACCTCAGCCGAACTTCCCGCCACCCTCGGGCACGGCGCCCCGAACCCCTACTGTGCCGTCGGGCTGCCGCGCCGCCGGCCCCGGCCGCCGGCGCCGCACTGCGCCGACCCCACCCCGTTCTATCGGGGCGGTGAGTGGGCTCGCTCACCCCTGCGGATCGCCGACCCAGGTGAACTGATCGTCGCGCTGCCGCCGATGCTCGGTTTCGTGCCGCAGCGCTCGCTGGTGGCCGCCGTGCTGCGGGCCGCGGCGCCGCCCGGCAGCGCGCCGGTCATCGACGCGGTGGCGCGCTTCGATCTGGAACCAGCCGGCGGCCCGCCCGCGCGCGCCGGGCAGATCGCGGCCTGCCTGGCCCGCATCTGCGCCGCCGAGCAAGCCGAGGAGGTACTCGTCGTGGTCGTCGACGAGCAGGCGGCCCGGCCCGAGCCGGGGCCGCCCCGCCGCCCCGCTCCGGACACACCGCACGCCGCGCTGGTCGCCGCGCTCGACAAGCGCCTGGCCGCGCAGGAGATCCTGCTGGCGGGCGCCTGGGCGGTACCGGCCATCGACGCCGGCGAACACTGGTGGCCGCTGCTGGGCGGGCCCGGCGGCGGCGTGCTGCCCGATCCGGGGCAGTCGTCGATCGCGCTGGCGAGCGTGCTCGACGGCCGGCCGATCCACGGCTCGCGTGCGGAGCTGACCGCGGTGCTCGACCTCGACCCCGCCCTGTGCGCCCCGGTGGCGGTGCACCTGGAAGGCGCGAGCGAGCGGGCCCGGGAGCGCTACGCCCGGGCCGTGCGTCACGGCGAAGTCGACAGCTACCACCGCGCCCTGCTGGAGGGGGTGCTGTGGCAGGTCGCGCACGCGGCCGTCGGGTCGCTGCCCGGTCCGGCGGAACTGGCGGAACTCGTTGGGGCGCTACGGGAACCGATGGTGCGCGGCGCGCTGTACGCGCTCGCCTACACCGACCAGGCCGCGGCCGCCGAACGGCTGTGGGTCCGCCTGGTTCGGGCGCTGCCCGGCGCGGAGCGCGCCCATCCCGCCGCCTTGCTGGGGTATGGCGCGTATGTGCGCGGCGACGGCCCGTTCGCCGGGATGGCCTTGGACGTGGCCCTGGCCGCCGACCCGCGCCACAGCATGGCTGGCCTGCTGGAGGCGGGGCTGCGTTCGGGAATGCGGCCCGGACCGCTGCGCCGGGTAGGGCGCAGCGGTCACGCGATGGCCGCCGACCTCGGTATCGATCTCGGACCGCTGGTCCGATGAGGCCGCTACTTCGCGCTGTGCGCCCGGGCACCCAGCGATTGGGTGAACTTCCAAGCGTCGGCGACGATTTCGTCGAGATCGTTGTGCTCGGGCCGCCACCCGAGCTCGGCGATCGCGCGTTCGCTGGAGGCGATGAGCACCGCCGGGTCGCCGGCGCGGCGCGGCGCGTCCACCGCGGCGATCGGCAGCCCGGTGACGCGCTCGCACGCCGAAATCACCTCGCGCACCGAGAAACCGGTGCCGCTGCCCAGGTTGTAGATGCGGTGCGCGCCGGGTTCGGCGGCGGCCAGCGCCAGCACGTGCGCCTGCGCGAGATCACGGATGTGGATGTAATCGCGCACCGCGGTGCCGTCGTGGGTGGGCCAGTCGGTGCCGAAGACCGCGATGGATTCCCGGTGGCCCAGGGCGACCTGGAGCACCAGCGGGATGAGATGGGTTTCCACCACCCGGTTCTCGCCGAGCCCGCCGTAGGCGCCCGCCACGTTGAAATAGCGCAGGCTGGTCGCGGCCAGGCCGTGCGCGATCGCGTACGAGGTGATCGCGTGGTCGATGGCCAGCTTCGAGGCGCCGTAGGGGTTGGTCGGCTTGGCCGGCGCGTCCTCGGTGATCGGCACCTGCTCGGGCTCGCCGTAGACGGCCGCGGTGGAGGAGAACACCAGCCGGGCCGTGCCCGTCTCGCGCATCGCCTCCAGCAGCTGCAGCGTCTTCACCACATTGCCCTGCCAGTACTTCTCCGGCTTCTGCACCGATTCGCCGACCAGCGACTGGGCCGCGAAATGCAGGACGCCGTCGAAGGATTCGGCCCGCAGCAGGGCCACTGCCGTCTCGGCGATGTCACCCTCGGCGAACCGGGCCTCGGCGGGCACGCCGTCGGCGTTGCCGGTGCTCAGGTCGTCGACGACGACCACCTCGTGGCCCTGTTCCAGCAGCACCTGCGCGCAGACGCCACCCACGTATCCGGCTCCGCCGGTCACCAGGAGTTTCACCGGTCAGACCAGCTTCACCTGGACGGCGTGGGCCATTTCGTCCGACAGCTCGAAACCCGCGTGGCCGGGCACGGTGATCACCACGCCGCCGGGCTTGGATTCGACGGTGACGCGGGCATCGGGCACGACGCCCGCCTCCCGCAGCCGGCCGATGACCTCCGGATCGGTCTGGATGTGCTCGGCCAGCCGGCGCACCACGACCGCGTGGCCCTGGCCGTGCGGCAGATCCGACAGGCGCACCAGCGTCTCCTCCGACGGCGCGACCGCGGTGATGCCCAGCTCGTCCAGGCCGGGGATCGGGTTGCCGTAGGGCGAGGTGGTCGGGTGGTTGAGCACCTCGACCAGGCGGCGCTCGACATCCTCGCTCATCACGTGTTCCCAGCGGCACGCCTCGGCGTGCACGTTCTGCCAGTCCAGGCCGATGATGTCGACGAGCAGACGCTCGGCGAGGCGGTGCTTGCGCATGACCGCGATGGCCATGCTGCGGCCCTTGTCGGTCAGCTCCAGATGGCGGTCACCGGCGACCAGCAGCAAACCGTCGCGCTCCATCCGCGCGACAGTCTGGCTCACCGTCGGACCACTCTGCTCGAGGCGCTCGGCGATGCGGGCGCGCAGGGGCACCACGCCCTCCTCCTCGAGGTCGTAGATGGTACGGAGGTACATCTCCGTGGTGTCGACCAGATCCTTCACCTGTTACCCCTTCGTCGGCACGAATTCTACCCACGCGCGAGCACCGCACCGCGGCCGCGTCACATGCCGTGGCGCGGCCCCGACGTGAGGCACTGCTTGTGGGAATCGGCTTCGGCGCACGGCGTCTGGCCGTGTTCGCACTTACTCTCTTTCTACTGCATAGGAACGTCGCGCGGGTGCGCCAGCTTCCCAAGTACCGTGGCAAATATGGCCACACCCGTCACTCGGGCATCGGGAACCGTTGTCTGGACCGAGAAGTTCCTGGATTACACCTGGACTCCGGAGCACCCCATGAAGCCGGCGCGCCTGCAGTTCACCATGGCGCTGGCCGAAAGTCTGGGATTGCTCGACGGTGTCGAGCCGGTTCAACCCGAACCCGCCGCCCCGGGCGAGTTGCTCCGGGTGCACACCGCCGCCTATATCGAGGCCGTGGAGCACGCGGTGCAGCCGCCGGGCGCGCCGCAGGCGCCGCCGCACGGGCTCGGGTCACCGGACAATCCGGTCTTTCCACGCATGCACCAGGCGGCCTCGGTCATCGTCGGCGGCACGCTGGCCGCCGCCCAGGCCATCGCCGAGGGCCGCACCCGGCGCGCGGTCAGCATCGGCGGCGGCATGCACCACGCCATGCCCGACGCCGCCTCGGGGTTCTGCATCTACAACGATGCCGCGATCGCCATCTCCTGGCTGCTCGACCACGGGTTCGACCGCATCGCCTACCTGGACGTGGATGTGCACCACGGCGACGGCGTGCAGCGCGCCTTCTACGGTGACCCGCGAGTGCTGACCTTCTCCATCCATCAGCATCCCGCCACGCTGTGGCCCAACACCGGGTGGCCGGAGGAGACGGGCATGGGCCCGGCCGAGGGCACCGCGCTCAATCTCGCGATGCTGCCCGGCGCCCGGGATGCCCAGTGGCTGCGCGGTTTCCATGCCGTCGCGCCGGGCGCGCTGGCGGCGTTCCGGCCGCAGATCGTGGTCAGTCAGTGCGGCGTCGACACCCATCGCGAGGACCCACTCGCGGATCTGGAACTCACCGTCGACGGGCAGCGCGCGGCCTTCCTGGCCATGCGCGAACTCGCCGACCGCTACGCCGAGGGGCGCTGGCTGGCCGTCGGCGGCGGCGGATACGGGCTGGTCCGGGTGGTGCCGCGCGCCTGGACGCATCTCCTGGCCGCCGCGCTGGACCGCGACATCGCGCCGGAGACGGAGATCCCGCGGGATTGGCTCGACACCGTCCGGGCCGCCGCGCCCGCGGTCGAACCGCCGCGCACCATGGGCGATGGGGGCGATGTCACATTCCGGCCCTGGGACGGACCGGGTGGCACGGGGGAAACTGGAGACGCGCAGATCGACCGCGCCCAGCGTGCCGTGGACACGGCCGTACTGGCCACGCGCCGCGCCACTTTCGGGTTGCTCGGCCTGGATCCGGAGGACCCCCGTGACTGAGCCGACACCCCTGCCGGACACCCCCGGCACGCCCGCGGTGCCGCCGCCTCCGCCGCAGCACTGGTTCGCCGACGTGCTCGCCTCCGACGGCGGCGTGGTCCGGTTGCGCCCGGTCGTCCCCGACGACGCGGACCGGATGCAAGCCTTCCACGCCGCGCTCTCCGACCGCACCCGCTACCTGCGCTACTTCGGCCCCTACCCGCGGATCTCGCCCAAGGATCTCTACCGCACCACCCATGTCGACTATCACGACCGGGTCGGCCTGGTGGTCGAGCTGGGCGAGGCGATCATCGGCGTGGGCCGCTACGAGTTGCTCGACCGCGCCGGTGGGCGGGCCGCCGAGGTCGCCTTCGTGGTCGCCGACGAGCATCAGGGGCGCGGGCTGGGTTCGATCCTGCTCGAGCACCTGGCCGGGGCGGCCGCCGAGAACAAGATCGAGACGTTCGTCGCCGAGGTGCTCGCCGAGAACTCGGCCATGGTCACCGTGTTCCGGGACGCGGGCTATCAGGTCGAGCGCAGCCGCGACGGCTCGGTGCTGCACCTGGAATTCGCCATCGATCCGACCGAAGCGCTTGTCACGGTGCGGGATTCGCGCGAGCGTGCGTCCGAGGCCCGCAGCGTCGGGAATCTGCTCGCACCGCGCTCGGTGGCCGTCATCGGCGCGACGCCGGCGGCCGGGCGGGTCGGCGGGGTGGTGCTGGCCAACCTGCTCAACGGGGTGTTCCAGGGGCCGGTCTATCCGGTGAATCCGACCCGGACGGCGGTGCGCGGCGTGCGCGCCTATCCGACGGTGCGCGATATCCCCGACGAGGTGGATCTGGCCGTGGTCGCGGTGCCCGCGGCCTCGATCGGGTCGGTGCTCGACGACTGCATGGCCAAGGGCGTCAAGGGCCTGGTGGTGCTCACCGCCGGATTCTCCGAGACGGGGCCGCAGGGCGTCGCCGCCGAACGGGATCTGATCGCCGCCGCGCGCGGGCACGGCATGCGAGTCGTCGGGCCCAGCGCGCTCGGCATCGCCAACACCGACCCGGAGGTGTCGCTGAACGCCACGCTGGCCTCGGTGCTGCCGGCTCGGGGCCGGATCGGATTCTTCTGTCAGTCCGGCCCGCTGGGCGCGGCCATTCTGGGCGAGGCCGCGGCCCGCAATCTGGGTCTGTCGACCTTCGTCTCGGCCGGTAACCGCGCCGATGTCTCCGGCAACGACCTGCTGCAGTACTGGGACACCGCGCCCGATACCGATGTGATCCTGCTCTATCTGGAGAGCTTCGGTAATCCGCGCAAGTTCTCCCGGATCGCGCGCCGGGTCGCGCGGACCAAGCCGATCGTCGCGGTGAGCAGCGGCCGGTTCGCGGCCCGGGCCCAGCCCACCGGCGATATGGACCGCTCCATCGTGCGCGACCTGTTCGCACAGGCGGGAATCGTTCAGGTCGATTCGATCTCGGAGCTGTTCGACTGCGCGGCGCTGCTGGGATACCAGCCGTTGCCCGCGGGGCCGCGTGTCGCGATCATCGGCAACAGTGCCGCGCTGAACTGGCTCGCCTTCGACGCCGCGCGCAGTGAGGGGCTGGAAGTCCATCGGCCCGAACCACTGCCGGCCCGCGGGCCGCGCCCCACCGAGCGCACGGTGGACGAGCACACGGTCGGCGACCCGGTGGATCTGGGGCCCGACGCGACGCCGGGGGATTATCTGGACGCGGTCGTCGCCGCCCTGCGTTCGGACGAGATCGATTCCGTCATCGTCGTTTTCGCGCCCCCGGTGCCGCTGCCGATGGCCGGCTTCGCCGAGGCGATCCGGGCCGCCACGGCCGCGGTGCCCGAAGCCGCCAAGCCGGTGCTCACGACTTTCGTTGCCGAGCAGGGTATTCCGAACCTGCTGGCCGTGCGCGGGGAGCGAGGGATGGCGGTGCGGGGCTCCATCCCGTCCTACCCGGATCCCGAACGCGCGGCCCGGGCGCTGGCCATGGTCGGCCGCTACGCGCAGTGGCGCGACAAGCCGGTGTCCACGGTGGTGCGGCCCGACGGGATCGATCCCGACCGGGCGCGGGCGCTGGTCGCGGGCTGGATGCGGGAGGGTGAGGGGCGCTGGCTGACGGACCTGGAGGCCGTCGATCTGCTGGACTGCTACGGCATCGGCGTCGTGGAATTCCGGGAGGTCCGCAGCGCGGAGGAGGCCGTCGCCGCGGCGGAGGAACTCGGCTACCCGGTGGCGGCGAAGGCCACCGGTGAATTGTGGCGTCGCCGACCGGATCTCAGCGGTGTGCGCTTGGATCTGTGGCGGCCGGAGGCCGTCGCGAAGGCCTACCGCGATCTGAGCGAGGTCTGTGGCGATCCGGTGCTGCACCTCCAGAAGATGGCGCCCGTCGGCGTCGGCTGCGTCCTGCGGGTGCAGGACGACCCTTCTTTCGGATCGGTCATCGAGTTCGGCCTCTCCGGCATGATCATCGAACTTCTCGGCGATCGCGCCTACCGCGCACTGCCGCTCACCAGCGCCGAAGCCACCGCCCTGATCGACGCCCCCCGCGCCGCCACCTTGCTCTCCGGCACTCCGGCCAGCCCCCGCGTGGACAAGGCCGCCCTCGTCGAACTGGCCCAGCGCATCTCGGCCATGTTCGACGACCTCCCCGAAATCCGCGAACTCTCCTGTGACCCGGTCCTGGCCTCACCCACCTCCGCCGCCATCCTCTACGCCCGAGCCCGCATCGGCCCGGAACCCAGCCGCTTCGACGTCGGCCCTCGCCGCCTGGCTTGAAGTCGTCCGGGCGGGGCCGACGACTTCGTCTGCCTCGCCCGCGACCTACTCTCGACGCCTCGCGACGATTGACTAGATGATCAGCATGGCCCAGCCGGCATCCGAACCCGACCGACCCACCGCAGCCCATCTGCGGGATGTTCTCGTCGAACTCGAACGTCGAGAGCCGATCTTTCACCGACCCGAATTCGGCACCACCCGTGCGGATTTCGAGCGGTCCACCGCACCCGATTTCTGGGAGACCGGCGCTTCCGGAAAGCGCTACAGCCGGGAATTCGTCTGGGCCACCATCGAACAACGACAACTCGCCGCCAGCGAGCATCCCCACGGCGATGACCTGTGGACGACCTGCGACTTCCAGCTACGCGAGATCGCGCCGGACACCTATTTGCTGACCTACTCGCTCCGCCAACCCGAGCGGCTGACCCGGCGCCTGACCGTCTGGCAACGCATCAGCGGCGACTGGACGATCCTCTACCACCAGGGAACAGTCGTCGCCGAATAACAGCAGCATCGACCGAGGTTGCGAAACCTCGAAACCACCGGGTCTCAGCGTCTCGTTACCGCGGTCCAGGAGGCGATCTCCAGCTGGAGTTCGGGGTCAGGCAGAAATGCAGCGAGTCCGTCGAGGAGCCCGGCCGCGCGGTGGATTCCGGCGATCCAGCGGATTCTGTCGATCAGATCGGGGTCGGACAGAGGGCGAGCGGCGGTGTTCAGTGCCGACACGGCTGCTTCGTACTCGGCCGCGAAAGCGTCTGGGGGCATGCCCACGGTGGTGCGGAAATGCGTATAGCAGGCCAGCGGAGAGCAGATTCGGGCGACGGCGGCTGCGCCGAAACGTTGCAGCAGATGGACCGTTACCAGAATGCGCCGCCACAGGGTTTCCGTGAGGGGGACATCACCGGTTTCCGCGGCTTGATGGAGAGCCTGAAGGTAGACGGCTGCCCAGGTCAGTGCCTCCGCCTGCGGAAGTTCGGCCATGAGGTTGGCATTGCAGCGGGCGAAGATGTCCAGCCACCAGGAAATGCCCTCCCGGGTGGTATTCGCGAGCTGTGCCGCGATGTCCGCCGGCGTGGTGCGGTGTTCTGTCACCCTGTGCCTCGTAGTCGCGAAACCCGTTGTGCTCCTTGGGAGGCAGACTTCCCCGTCCGGAAGCGCCGCGCGCATCGTGTGCGGGAACAGGATCCGGGCGATTCACCAGGGTGCGCGTTACAGCGGCCTGGACTGGAGATGCGGGGAAGGCTGCGGAAGGTGATTCGGATCCCGGCGCCACAAGGCTGAGCCCTCGTGCGTGTGCTGCGCACACACATCCGCGTTCCGTGGACCACCAGACTCCGGTACACAGCAGGCCGACCGGTTCGCGCGAACCTGGAGGGGTCAGGACGCGCGGGCACCGGTCGGCGTTTCACGGTGCCCCGTCGACTGGGAACACCCGAGTGGGGAGCTGCCGCGGGTGCGGCAGGTGGATCAGCTGGCGTAGGCGCGCAGGCGATCGGCCCGCTCACCCTTGCGCAGCTTGGACATCACTTCGCGTTCGATCTGACGGACCCGCTCACGGGAGAGGCCGAAGAGCTTGCCGATCTGATCGAGTGTGCGCGGCTGGCCGTCGTCCAGGCCGAAGCGCAGGCGGATGACCTGCTGTTCGCGTTCGTCCAGGGTGGCGAGCACGCTGCGCACATCGTGGTGCAGCAGGCCGGCGATCACCGCGGATTCGGCCGAGGTGGCCTCGGAATCCTCGATGAAATCGCCCAGCGGCGCCTCTTCGTCGTTGCCGACCGGCATGTCCAGGCTGACCGGATCACGGGAGTGATCGAGCAGATCGGAGATCTTCTCCACCGGGATGCCCGACTCGTTGGCCAGCTCGTCGTCGGTGGCCTCGCGGCCCAGTTGCTGATGTAGCTCGCGCTTGATCCGGGCCAGCTTGTTGACCTGCTCCACCAAGTGCACAGGTAGGCGGATGGTGCGGCTCTGATCGGCCATGCCGCGGGTGATGGCCTGGCGGATCCACCAGGTGGCGTAGGTCGAGAACTTGAAACCCTTGGCGTAATCGAACTTTTCCATCGCGCGGATGAGTCCGAGATTGCCTTCCTGGATCAGATCCAGCAACGGCATGCCGCGGCCGGTGTAGCGCTTGGCGAGCGAGACCACGAGGCGCAGATTGGCTTCGAGCAGATGCGAGCGGGCGGACTGGCCTTCGCGAACGATGATGGCCAGATCGCGCTTACGGGTGGCCGACAGGCGCTTGCCGGTCTCCAGTAAATGCTGCGCATAGAGGCCCGCCTCGATGCGCTTGGCCAGCTCGACCTCGTCGGCGGCCGTGAGCAGTGCCGTCCGGCCGATGCCGTTCAGGTACACGCGTACCAAGTCGGCGGCGGGGCTCTGGGCGTCGAGGTCGGAATCGCTGGGGCGCACACGAGTGGTGGCGGGGCTGGTCATGACTTGCCTCCTGTCGGTGGTGTCTCATCCCGAACAACGGACCCGACAGAGAGAAAGTTCCCGTTTCAGCCTCCGGTAAACCGTCCTGAGCTGCGGTTTTACCGACTTGCGGCTGAGAAGTTCCTGAGAAGGATCTGCTGCCGGAACACCGGTGGTCCGATCCCGCCGCCGACGCCCACTCGTGGCCCAATGTCTATACGGGGCGCACCAATCCGTGACGAACGAGTCCTGCCACCACGGAGAGCGCCTCGCCTGCGAATTCCGCGGAGACTTCCTCGGATCCATGGGCAAGCGCCAGCAGTTCGATCAGTTCGTACAACGGCAAACCGTCCGCACGCATTCCCGCGACCAGGGCGATCGTGGACTCGTCCACCTCGTGCTGCCAGCGCGGTCCGTCGCCGCGGTGCAGGCGGGCCACCCGCTGCTCCCAGCCGTCCGCGCCGGGCAGGTAGACGCGCTCCAGTGCGGTCGCGGCATCCGCGGTGAAACGGGCGTTCCAGGCCAGATCGTTGTCCGCGGCGACCGCGCGCAGCCAGGCCGACCGTTCGAAATACTGGACGGCCTCGCCGCCGAGCGGGTCCTCGAATCCGTGGGTGAGGTCCTCGGCGAGCAACTCGGTGGGGCCGTCGATGGCGCGGAGGTAGACGAATCCGAAGCCGACGCCCGTGACCTCGGCGGTCGCGAACGCGTCCAGCCACTGCTCTGCCCGCGCCTGGGCGGCGGGGTCGCGCGGATCCAGTCCGGCGTCGCGCAGCCAGGTTCCGACATAGAGGGCGGGGTCGGCGACGTCGCGCTGCACCACCCAGGCGTCGACGCCGTGGGCGGGCAGCCAGGAGGAGACGCGGTGCCGCCAGTCGTCGTCCTCGGTGTGCACCCAGGCCGCCAGCATGGCCGCGGTGCCGCCCGGGGCGAGCAGCTCCGCGGCCTGGGAGATGACCAGTTCGCTCGCGCCGTCCAGGGCGAGCCCGGAATCGCGATAGGTGTGCTCGATGCGGGCGGGCCCGACCACGAACGGCGGATTGGCGACGATCTGATCGAAGCGCCGCCCGGCCACCGGCTCGAACCAGGAGCCTTCGAGCAGTTCGATGTCGAGTTCGTTCAGTGCCGCGGTGGCCTCGGCCAGCCACAGCGCGCGGGGGTTCACGTCGGTGGCGGTGACCGAGCGGCCGTAGGAGGCCGCGTGCACGGCTTGGACGCCGCAGCCGGTGCCGAGATCGAGCACGGAGCCGACCGGTCGGGTCGGAGTCGCGCGCAGCAGCGACAGCGACGCGTGGCCGACACCGAGCACGTGCTCCTCGCTGAGCGTGCGCCGCTGCATCGAGTCGTCGAGATCCGACAGAATCCACCGGGTGCCCGCGCCCGCGTCCAGCGGCCGCAGATCCAGTGCCGCCCGCACCTCGCCGCCGTCGCGCGCCAGCAGCCCGGCCGCCACCGCCTGCTCGATGCGCACCGGCGCCAGCGCCGCTGCGACCTCACGCTCGGGCACGGCGTCGCCGAGCAGCAGCAGCCGCACCAGCACCCCGAGTTCCCCCAGCTCCCGGGCCGCCCGCCGCACCGGCACGGGCTCCGACCGCCCCAGCGCCGCGTGCACATCCTCGCCCAGCGCCGCCAGCAGCGTATCGGCGTCGTAGCCGACCCTGGTCAGCGCGGACCGCAGGTCCGGGCACAGGGCGGTGAGCAGCGATCCGGTCGTCGTCCGATTGGTAGGCACACCGGTACTCTGCCACCGCCCCCACCCGGCCCTCCAAGCTGCTCCACCCCCCACCCCGGTTTCGGTGGCGGGGCGGCCGCGCACCAGGCCGGAGAGCACCGAGGCGAACGCGAGGGGGCGGTCACGCGTGTGCGACATGCGCCGACAACGCGGGCTGAAGCGTGACGCCGCGGCCGCGGCTGCCCCGCCGACCGGCAAGCGCCACTGCGGCGTCCTGCCGAGGCCGATGCGCGCCGACCACGATCGGTGTCGGTGCCGGGTGAGTTGTGGGCGCTCGCGTCCCGCTGTGGGTGATGCACGGTGTGGCCACCGCAGTTGGTGCCGACCCTGTCGGATCGCCGCCGTCGCGTCCCGACGCGCGTGGGAGCGGCGCGCCGCGGTTCGCGAGGCCCGGTAAGCCGCGGTCGTGACGTCCCGTCGCTGCTTATGCGCGCCGCCGCGATCGTAATTGGGCCGTGTCCACACAGTGGTCGCCGTGAAGGCCTGCCCCGCAAGCGCGCGCACCCCCGCGATCACCCTGCCGCCGCGCTTCGCGGCTGGATCGGTGGCCGTGACGCGGTTCGTGCGGGTCCGGTGAGGCGCGGTCGTGACGCCCTGTCGCTGCTTATGCCCGCTGCCGCGACCGCGATTCAGCTCGGGCCCGGTGAGCCGCCGATGCGGTGTCTTGGCAGTCGGCGAGGGTTCCGGGCGACCAAGTGGCCGGGTTCGGGGGTGCCTGTCCGTCCGAACCCGGCGCGCGGCTGTCAGCGGGGGTTCGGGTCGCGGCCGGTGACGCAGTAGGGGGCGCCGGAGGGGTCGGCCATGACGATCCAGTGCTGGTGGCGTTCGGTGATGGTCGCGCCCAAGGTGGTGTGCCAGGCGGCGGTGGCCTTGATGTCGGAGGAGGCGAGGTCGATGTGGGCGGTGGCCGTGCGGTCCTCGTTGAGGCGCTGCAGCAGGAATTGGACGGGGAGGGGTTCCTTGGGGCGCAGGCGGGAGAATTCGGGCAGGGTGGCCGCGGAGTGGTCCCAGTGGGTGAGGGTGGTCCAGAAGCGGGATTCGGCGATGTAGTCGTAGGTGCCGATATCCAGGCAGACCTGGTCCAGGCGCGACAGCGAGCCGTCGGGGGCCGCGACGGCGGGGGCGGGGTGGCTCTTGGCGGGACCCGCGGGAGTGAAGCAGAAGAGCTGACCGGCGGGGGAGCGCAGGACGGCGTATCCGGGATGGTTGGCGACCAGGTCGGCGCCCAGGTCCAGCGCGCAGCGCACCGCCGCGGGGATGTCCTCGACGTCGAAGTCCAGGTGCACCCCGCCCAGGCCGGTCACCGACTGCATCTTGATGCCGGCGGCGGCGAAGAGCGCGGGATCCGGTAGCAGAGTGAGGAATTCGCCGTCGGCGCCGCGGCGCTCGGAGGGCGCGGTGCCGGTGATGGTGGACCAGAAGGCCACACATGCGTCGAATCGTTGCGCGGGACGGTCGAGAAACGCCCAGACCCACCTGATCATGTTGTCTCCTGAGTACTGCGGGAAGCGGGCCCGCACCCGTGGCGCGGGCCGGGCCGCGCTCGTCGGTTTCCCGGCACACAGTAGGTCGCGCCGGTGCGGCTGTCGAGGACAATCGGGCGACTGGCCGAGACAGCAACCGGAAGAAGGTGATTCGTCCGGTATATCCCTTCGAATGCTCGAAAGAGTCTGCGCGAGTTAGCGATTAGACGTTCTGCCGGATTCGATCAGCCGACGGTGTCCACCTGACCGACGGAAACCGTTGCGCGCGGCCCGGATTGACTCGGCCGCGCGCGGAAGGTCCGGCGATAGGCCAACGGCGCCAGCCCCAGCTCGGCCCGCATGTGGTGGCGCAGCGAATGCGCGGTGCCCAGCCCGGCCGCGTGTGCGACGGCGTCGACCGGCAGGTCGGTGGTCTCCAGCAGGTGCCGCGCGTGCCGCAGCCGCTGCTGCAGAATCCAGCTCCCCGGCGCCAGCCCGGTCTCGGCTTTGAAGCGACGGGTGAAGGTGCGCACACTCATCCGGGCGTGCGCGGCCAGCGTCGCCAGGTCGAGCTCGGCATCGAGGTGACGCAGCGCCCAGGCGCGGGTCGGTGCGGTCCCGTCCGAGCCCGGGTCGGGCACCTGCCGATCGATGAACTGGGACTGCCCGCCTTCGCGCCACGGCGGGACCACGCAGTAGCGCGCGGCCCGATTGGCGACCTCGCTGCCGTGATCGGTGCGCAGAATATGCAGGCACAGATCGATGCCCGCCGCGAGACCGGCGGCGGTGCAGAGCTTTTCGTCGTCGGCGACGAAGAGCAGGTTGTCGTCGAGCCGCACCCGCGGGTACAGGGCGCGGAACTCCTCGGCGAAAGACCAGTGCGTGGTGGCGCGCCGCCCATCCAGGTAGCCGGCGGCGGCGAGCACGAAAGCGCCGGTGCAGATCGAGATGATCCGGGTGCCCGGCCGGATCGTCGCGAGCGCGGCGGCGAGCTCGGCGGGCAGGGTACCCGCGCGGCGCGGCCCCGGAATCTGGGTGCCGGGGATGATCACCGTGTCGGCGGTGGCCAGCAACTCCGGGCCGTGCGCGGGCGTGACGGCGAAACCGCCGGTGGATTCCACCGGCTCGGTGGACAACCCGCAGATTCGCACGTCGTAGAGCTTGTCGCCGGCGGCGGTCTTGGCGGCGCCCAGCACCATCGTCGGAATCGTCATGTCGAAGCCGACGACGGGCGCGAGCGCCAGCACGGCGACGCGGTGCGGTGTGGTCATGCTCCCCCTCCGGGTGTGGCTAGATATTTACGCATTGTGTCATTCAGGCCACTCGTTCGGAACCTCGCTTTCCCGCACGCTGTTCCGGTGACCGAATTACGAGCCTCCGCCGACGCCCGGGATCCCGTGGACGCCACCGAGATTCCGCCCCGCCGCGGCCTGCACCCGGCCTGGCTGGTCGCCGGGGTGACCTTCCTGACACTGATCGGCGCGGCCGCGTTCCGGTCGGTGCCCAGTGTGCTCATGACCCCGCTGCACGAGGAGTTCGGCTGGTCGCACGGCACCATCGGCACCGCGGTGTCGCTGAATCTGCTGCTGTTCGGCCTGATCTCGCCGTTCGCGGCCGCGCTGATGGAACGGCTGGGCATCCGCAAGGTGGTCGCCTGCGCGCTGGTGCTGGTGGCGGCGGGCAGCGGGCTGACGGTGTTCATGACCCAGTCCTGGCAGCTGGTGGCGACCTGGGGTCTGCTGGTCGGCGTCGGGACGGGCTCGATGTCGATGGCGCTGGTGGCCACCGTTACCGGCCGCTGGTTCGTGCGGCAGCGCGGCCTGGTCACCGGCGTGCTGACCGCGGCGGGTGCGACCGGACAGCTGATCTTCCTGCCGCTGGTCGCGGCGGTCGCCCACGACCACGGCTGGCGGCTGCCGTCGCTGATCGTGGCCGGGACGGCACTGGCGGTGGTGCCGCTGGTGCTGCTGTTCCTGCGCGACTTCCCCAGCGACGCGGGCGTCACCGCCTACGGGGCGGAACCGAGCAGCACGGTCGGGCTGCGCAAACCGCCGATCGGCGGCGCGCTGCGCGCCCTGACGGTGCTCGGCCAGGTCGCGCGCCGGCCCGGGTTCTGGCTGCTGGCAGGCGGATTCGCGGTGTGCGGCATGTCCACCAATGGACTGGTCGGCACGCATTTCGTCAGCGCCGCCCACGACCACGGCATGCCGCAGACCATGGCCGCCGGCCTGCTCGCGCTGATCGGCATCTTCGACGTGGTGGGCACGATCTTCTCCGGCTGGCTCACCGACCGGGTCGATCCGCGCTACCTGCTGCTGGGCTACTACTCGCTGCGCGGGTTGTCGCTGCTGATCCTGCCGTCGCTGTTCGCGCCCGACACCGAACCCAGCATGTGGGTGTTCATCATCTTCTACGGCCTGGACTGGATCGCCACCGTCCCGCCGACGGTGATGCTGTGCCGGGAACTGTTCGGCGACGACGGGCCGATCGCCTTCGGCTGGGTGTTCGCCTCGCACCAGGTCGGGGCCGCGATCGCCGCGACCGGCGCGGGGGTGGTCCGCGACATCCAGGGCAGCTACGACCTGGCCTGGTACGTCGCGGGCGGGCTCTGCGGGATCGCGGCGCTGATGTCCATCGTCATCCGCCGGCCGAAAACGGCGGTGCCGGTCTAGTTCTCGATCGCGCGGTGCGGCCGCGACTCCAGGGCGGCCTGCTTGCGGCCGTCCCAGCGGCTGGGTTCGTCCTTGCTCCGCGGCGGGCGGTCGTTGGCGATCAGCACCGCGATCCAGGGCAGCGGGATGGACACGCCGATGATCAGCAGTGAGATGACCCAGTTCTCCCACAGGCTGTAGGCGATCGCGGCCAGCACCAGGCAGGGGATGCGGAAGGCCATGATGATCGTGTACCTGCGGACCCGGGCGCGGTGCTGGTCTTCCAGCGAGGGCGCGGCCTCGGTGATCAGGACCGGGTGTTTGTCGTCGTTGCCGGGGAAGAATCCGCGGGAGGCGGGCTTGGGGTCTGGCATGGAGACGTCTGGGCGAACACCGCTGCCGATGTCGTCGGCGTCCGGGGTGTCGCCGTACTGCTGCATAGCTCCGAGTGTTCCACAATCGGCGGCCGCGCTCGGCCGCCCCCGGGGGAATGCGGCATCATGGAGGACGTGAGTACCGACACCCTGGTTCGCCCGGATACGACGACCGACGAGACGACGGGCGACGACACCCCGAAATTCTTCCACTACGTGAAGAAGAACAAGATCGCCGAGAGCGCCGTCATGGGCACCCACGTGGTCGCCCTGTGTGGCGAGGTGTTCCCGGTGACGCGCTCGGCCAAGCCCGGCTCGCCGGTGTGCCCGGCCTGCGAGGAGGTCTACAAGGGCCTGCGCAAGGGCGACTGAGTCCCGTAGTCCTCGGCCCCGGTTTCCGTGCCGGGGTCGTCCTCGTCGTCGCCGCGCACCTGGTTGGCCAGCCACTCCTTCATCTGCTCCAGCCGCGTCGCGCGGGCGGGCCAGAATTCCTGGATGGTGGCGTTGAACTCGGCGCCGAGAATCACGGCGAAGCCGAGGAAATACGTGAACAGCAGGAACGCGATCGGCGTCGCGAGCGCGCCGTAGGTGACGCCGGTCTCGTTGATCCAGGACAGGTACCGGCGCAGGCCCTCGCTGGCCGCCATGAAGAACACGGCCGCCACCACCGCGCCCCAGAACAGGCGGTGCCACGGGAGCGTCCGGTGCAGCGCCAGCTTGTAGAGCGTGGCCAGCGCGACGATCAACAGCAGGCCGACGCCGGGATAGTAGAAGCTGTCCAGCAGCCGGATGCCCGTCTCGCGCCACATGTCGGGCAGCACCCGCCCGGCCAGCCGCGGGCCCAGCGCCACCAGCGGCAGCAGGATCACCGACGCGATCAGGAACCCCACGTACAGCAGCAGCGCGAAGATGCGCTGCCACACCGGATGTCGCGCGTCCTGCTGACCGTGTGCCTCGACGATGGAGTCCACGAAGGTCGACATCGCCGAGGACCCGGCCCACAGCGACAGCACGAACCCGAACGACACCACCGCGCCGCGCCCGCGCCCGAGCACGTCGTTCACCGTCGGTTCGATCAGGTCGGTGACCACGGCGCTACTGAACAACTCGCGGCTGAAGGCGAGGATCTTGGACTCGACGATGTTGACCGTGTCCGGCCCGAACAGGCCGCCGACGTAGCCCAGGCTGCCGAGCACGCCGAGCAGCAGCGGCGCGAGCGACAAGGTCTGCCAGAACGCGGCGGCCGCCGATTTCGTGAAGATCGAGTTGTTCCACGACTTCTGGGCCACCCGGACGACGACGCGCCGGCTGCGGCGGGCCGCGCGGCGCAGGCGACGCCGCAGCAATCCCAGACGTGACGAACGCGCGCCACCGCCGCCGCTGTGGATCGGCAGCGGTTCACTCGCGTCGGGCTCGGGGTCGTTCATGGTGTGTACAGCATCGCGCATGACACGCCCCGGCACTGCTTTGTCGCACGGGGGACGTGGCCCACACTGGCCAGACACGCCGTGTCGACCGGCCGAACAGGGATGTTGTGCCCGGTCGGCCTGTGATGCCGATCGCCCCCGCCGCGTCGGTTTGGCAACACGCCGACTCCGCCCGCTAGGGTCTTCTGCGTGACTGGGTCGGGTGGCGCTGCGGCGACTAATGAAGCTTCGCCGGGCGATTCCGGAGCGTCGGGCAGAGCTGGCCAGCTACGCGCTTGGCAGCGCCGCGCGCTGACGAAATACCTCGCGTCCAAACCGCGTGACTTCCTAGCCGTCGCCACTCCCGGCGCCGGTAAGACGACCTTCGCGCTGCGCGTGGCCTCCGAACTGCTGGCCGACCGCACCGTCGACCAGGTGACGGTCATAGCGCCGACCGAGCACCTCAAGCACCAGTGGGCGCAATCCGCCGCCCGGGTGGGCATCCAGCTGGATTCGCGCTTCTCCAACGCCACCGGCGGCACCTCCGGCGATTATCACGGCGTCGTCGTCACCTACGCCCAGGTGGCCTCGCATCCCGCGCGGCACCGGGTGCGCACCGAACGCCGCCGCACCCTGGTGATCCTGGACGAGATCCATCACGCGGGCGACGCGAAGAGCTGGGGCGAGGCGACCGCCGAAGCCTTCGGCGACGCGACCCGGCGACTGGCCCTCACCGGTACCCCCTTCCGCTCCGACGACAGCCAGATCCCGTTCGTCACCTACGAACCCGGTGAGGGCGGCCTGCCGCAGTCCCGCGCCGACCACACCTACGGCTATGCCGAGGCGCTCGCCGACGGCGTCGTGCGGCCCGTGGTCTTCCTGGCCTATTCCGGTGAGGCGCACTGGCGCGACAGCGCGGGCGAGGAGTACACCGCCCGCCTCGGCGAGCCGTTGAGCGCCGAGCACACCGCCCGCGCCTGGCGCACCGCGCTGGACCCGGCCGGCGACTGGATCTCCGCGGTCCTGCGCGCCGCCGACACCCGGCTGCGCCAGCTCCGCTCGACCGGCATGCCGGACGCCGGCGGCCTGGTCATCGCGACCGATCAGGAACGCGCCCGCGACTACGCCGAACTGCTCGAACACATTTCGGGGGAGAAGCCCGCGCTTGTGCTCTCCGACGACCCCTCCTCCTCGGATCGCATCGGGGAGTTCGCCGCGAGCACGCAGCCGTGGATGGTGGCCGTGCGGATGGTATCCGAGGGCGTCGACGTGCCGCGCCTCGCGGTCGGTGTCTACGCGACGAGCGCGTCCACGCCGCTGTACTTCGCGCAGGCGATCGGCCGTTTCGTGCGTGCCCGGCGGCCCGGGGAAACGGCCAGCGTGTTCCTGCCCTCGGTGCCGGTGCTGCTGGATCTGGCCGCACAGCTGGAATTGCAGCGCGACCACATCATCGGCAAGCCGCACCGCGAGAAGAACGCGCTCGACGACGAACTGCTGATCGACGCGAACAAGCAGAAGGACGAACCCGGCGACGAGGAGCGCAAGTTCGTCGCGCTGCACGCCGACGCCGAACTCGATCAGCTGATCTACGACGGCAATTCGTTCGGTACCGCCACCATCGCCGGCAGCGCGGAGGAAGCCGACTACCTCGGCATCCCCGGTCTGCTCGACGCCGAGCAGATGCGGGCGCTGCTGCGCGAACGCCAGTCCAAGCAGGTCTCCGAACGCAGCGCCGCCGCGACCGCCGAAACCTCGGCCCATGTCGCGACGGCCACCGAGCGGGTCGCGACCGCCGACAAGCTCGGTGAGCTGCGCCGGGAGCTGAACAGCCTGGTCGCGATGCACCATCACCGCACCGGGAAGCCGCACGGCGTCATCCACGGTGAATTACGCAAGGAGTGCGGTGGCCCGCCCACCGCGCTGGCGACGGCGGATCAGCTCGCCGAGCGCATCGCCTGCCTGCGCCGTCGGTAAGCGGCCGGTCCGGGCGATCGTGCCGCTCGGCCGATGTGAACGTTGTGCCGAGTGACCCGCGTTCGTGCGGTCGAATGGTCCGATCGCGGAACTCAGCCCTCGACCGGAGCCTTGCGGGTGTGCTGGGCGACGAGTTCGGCCACGTGCTTGCCGGTGCGTTCCAGCGGCGCCGCGGAGCGCTGCGCCAGCGACATCACGACCGCGCCCTCCACGGCGGCGATGATGGTGGTCGCCAGGGAGCGGGCGGTGTCGGGTTCGACCTGCTCGGCGCGCAGGCGTTCGGCGAGGATCTCCTCCCAGTCCAGGAAGCTCGCGGCCGCGGCGTCCGCGGCGGCCGGGGATTCGGCGCGGCCCAGGGCGGCGGCCAGGATGGGGCAGCCCGCGGTGAAATCGCTGGCGAGCATGGCTTCTCGCCACATGGCGGGGTAGGCCGCGAGGCAGGTGGCGACATCCGCGCCGGCGGTGAAGGTGCGCATGACCGCGCTGGTCGCCTCGCCCGCCACCCGGGTCGCCTCCGCGACCAGCTCGGCTTTGCCGCCGGGAAAGTTCAGGTAGACCGTGCGGCGGGAGATGCCGCTGTGGTCGAGCAACTGCGCGATGCCGGTGCCGGCGATGCCGTGGCGGCGCATCAGATCGATCGCACTGGCCAAGAGTTTGTCCCTGGCGGCCATGCGCGCCCCTTTCCCTCGTCGGCTGTCGAGCCCCAGTCTACGGTTGATGTAAACCGATCGGTGTACTACCGTCGCGGTACACCGATCGGTCTACTCGAAGCCGATCTCGACGAACGGGCCCAGCAATGCCGACCCTGCACGATCCCCTTCCGCTGGCCTGCGGCCAGGCGCTGCCCAACCGGATCATGAAGTCCGCCCTGAGCGAGGGGCTCGGCAACCAGGACCTGGCGCCCGACGAGCGCCTGGAGCGGCTCTTCCGCCGGTGGGGCGCGGGCGGCTTCGGGCTCGTCGTCACCGGCAATGTGATGGTGGACAGCCGCCACCTCGGCGAGCCCGGCAATGTAGCCGTCGAGGACGAGCGGCACCTCGGCGCGCTCACCCGCTGGGCCAAGGCGGGCAAGGACGGCGGCACGCCGGTGTGGGTCCAGCTCAATCATCCCGGCCGCCAGGCCAATCCGATCGTCACCCGGCACCGCCCGGTCGGGCCCTCGGCGATCGCGCTGACGATCCCCGGGCTGCCCACACCGCGCGCGCTCACCGAGGACGAGATCCTCGACATCATCCGCCGCTTCGGCACCGCGGCGCGGGTGGTGGAGGCCGCGGGCTTCGACGGCGTGCAGATCCACGGCGCGCACGGCTACCTGGTCTCGCAGTTCCTCTCGCCGATCGCCAACCAGCGCACCGACGCCTGGGGCGGCGACCCGGAGCGCCGCGCGCGGTTCGTGCTCGAGGTCGTGCGATCGATTCGGGCGCAGGTGAGCCCCGGTTTCGCGCTGGGCATCAAGCTGAACTCGGCCGATTTCCAGCGGGGCGGGTTCACCGAGGAAGAGTCCCAGGGTGTCGTCGCGCGGCTGGCCGCCGAAGCGGTCGACCTGATCGAGATCAGCGGTGGCAGTTATGAATCGCCCGCCATGATGGGCCGGCCGCGCCAGGTCGCGGCCAGCACCAAGGCGCGCGAAGCGTACTTCCTGGATTACGCCGAAACCGTGCGGCGGGTGGCCGGATCGACACCGATCGCGGTGACGGGCGGGTTCCGCAGCGCGGCCGCGATGACCGAGGCGGTCGGATCGGGCGTGTGCGACATCGTCGGGCTGGGCCGGCCGGCCGCCGTGTTCCCCACCGCCGCGGGCGATCTGCTGGAGGGCCGCACCGAGGTTCTGCGCTCGCCCTTCATCACGCTGGGGCTACCGCCGCGGCTGGCCGCCAACGGCAACATCAAGGCTTTCGACGGCGCGCTCGATCTACAATGGCACACCGATCAGCTGCATCTGATCGGGTCCGGGGCGGATCCCGATCCGGGCCGCTCGTCCTGGCGCACCGCCGCGCACATGATCCGCCATCACGGCGTGGACGCCTTCCGCGCCAAGCGATCCGCCGCGCCCGCCACCGACAAGCTGGCCCGCAAGTTCCGCCGCGAGCGCGCCCTCGGCCGCTACGTCATGAACCCCGCGGTGCGCCTGCTGGACCGCGTCGGAGTGCGCACCACCCTCGCCACCGAGCTCGAGACCATCGGCCGCAAATCCGGTCAGCCGCGCCGGGTTCCGGTCTCGGTGCTGTTCGACGACGACGGCGCGTGGATCATCTGCATGCACGGCACCCGCTCGGGCTGGGGCCTGAACCTGACCGCGAACCCGAACGTCACCGTGCGCCAGGGCGACCGCTGGCGGCCGGGCATCGCCGAATTCCGGCCCGAGGACGACGTGGTCGCCCGCGCCACCACTTTCGCCCCGCACCCCGCGCTGGCTCCGCTGACCCGATCGATGTTCGCCACCTTGCAGACCGCTCCGGTCACCGTCCGCGTCACCTTCACCGACACGCAGGGCTAACAGACCCGCACAGGGTCCCTCAGACGACCTCGAAGTAGGCCGCCGGGTCGAGGCTGTTGATCGGAGTCCAGCGGGGCGTCTCGGCCGGGATCGACGAGTCCTGATGGGCCGCCTCGAAATAGCCCTGGAGTTCCAGGGCCAGGCGTGGGTTCTGGTCCACCCGCCGGGTCAGTTCGTAGAGCACTGACAGCAGGTGCACGCAGCGTGGGTTGCGGGCCGAGCAGGAGCAGTCCGTGGCGGCCAGCACCGGGGTGGGGGTCAGGCCCGCGTCGGCGAGGGCGCGGTGCATCTCGTCGGTGAGGACCGTGGGGTCGGGCAGCAGCCCGGCGATCGCGGTCACGGCCGCGCGGTCCAGCGGAGCCACCTCGACGTGGGTCACCGAGGCTTGGCCGCCGCGATGGATGGACGCGCGGACATCGCGGCCCTCGATGGTGAGCTGGACCCCGTCGTTGCGCGCGATGGAGCGCGCCCGGGGGAGCAGCGGGTCGGGGCGGGTCTGGCGCAGCGGTTCGGCCAGGCGCAGCCAGTCCTTGCCCCAGGCGGTGTATCCGAAGTCGTTGTCCGGCATCAGTTGTCTCGCTTCCGGCGCAGGATTTCCACGAGTTGCTCGTCGTCCAGTCGGGCCAGCGCGGCGATGCCCGCGGTATCGGACAGATCGGTGAGGGCGGCTTTGCGGTCGTGCATGCCCGCGATGTGCTCCTCCACGGTGGTGCCGGAGGTGAGCGTGGTGACGGTGACCGTGCGGGTCTGCCCGATGCGGTGCGCGCGGTCGGAGGCCTGCGCCTCCACGGCCGGATTCCACCAGCGATCGAAATGGATGACATCGGCGGCCCGGGTCAGCGTGAGACCCGTGCCCGCGGCGCGCAGGCTCAGCACCAGGACCGGTGGGCCGTCAGGGGATTGGAAACCGGCGACGATCGCGCCGCGCTGCTCCTGATTGAGCCCGCCGTGGAAGAACGGCGCGGTGACGCCGAACTGTTCGGCCAGGTGGCGCACCAGCAGCTCGCCGGTCTGGCGGTACTGGGTGAAGATCAGGGTGGGCGCGTCGTTCTCCAGATTGGCCCCGACGATGTCGGTGCACAGATCGAGTTTGCCGGAGCGACCCGCCAATTCGCCGAGCTCGCCGGTGATGAGTCCGGGATGGTTGCACACCTGTTTGAGCGCGGTGAGCGCGGCAAGCACGCGGGTCTGGCGTTGCGCGCCGGAGCCGAAGCCGTCATCGACGGCGCGGTCCAGCAGCTGGTCGTAGAGCTTCTCCTGCTCGGGGGTGAGGTCGCAGAGCAGGTCGGTGTGGATCTTGGCGGGTAGCGATGCGGCGACCTGAGTCTTCTTGCGGGTCAGCACCACCGGTTCGATGGCGTCGCGCAGCCGGGCGGCGGCGGTGGCCGACCCGTCCTGGATGGGCCGGACGAACCGGCGGCGGAACTGGGTGCGGTGCGCGAACAGCCGGGGCGCGACCAGGTTGAGCAGGGCGAACAGCTCTTCGAGATGGTTCTCCACCGGGGTGCCGGTCAGCGCCACCTTGGCGCCGGCGGTGAGCGTGCGCGCGGCCTTGGACACCTGGGTGCGCGGATTCTTCAGCGCCTGCGCCTCGTCGAAAACCACCGTCGTCCAGGAGGTTCCGGTGAGGTGCTGCCCGTGCAGCCGCAGGGTGGGGTATCCGGCGATCAGGACGGTGCCCGGCTCGGGCGCCACCGCGCCGCCACGCCACACCACCGGCCGCAGCCCCGGCCCGAACCGGGTGATCTCGTGCGCCCAGTTGCCGACCAGCGAGGTGGGACACACGACCAGCTGCGGGCCCTCGGCCACCCGACCGGCCAGGAAGCCGATGGTCTGCACGGTCTTGCCGAGGCCCATCTCGTCGGCCAGCACCGCCCCGCCGAACGCCTCGGTCGTCTCCCGTAGCCAGCTCACGCCGCGCGCCTGGTACGGCCGCAGCTCGGCCTTCAGCACCGAGGCCATTTCCGCTGTCGCCGCCTGGGTTTCGTGGAAGACCCGCAGCGCGCGCTGCGCGGCGATCACCGAGGTGCCGACCGCGTCGGGCACCGCGTGCGCGGCGATGGGCAGCGTGAACTCGTCGGTACCGTCATCGCTCGGCCCCGGACCCGGCGCAGGTGTGCGCCTGCTTCGCGCCGCGGAGGTGTCTGCGGCCGCGGCGGCAGAACCCGGCGCAACCGGCGCGGCTTGCGCGGCTGCGGACTGGATCAGGTTCTGCCACACGCGCAGTGACGCGCCTCGTTCGCCGATCGCCGCGCCGGGCTCGTCGGCAACCAGTGTGGCGAGTTCGTGCGCGGTGACGAGCACGCAGTCGACGTCGACGACCGTGAGCGCGTCCAGCGTGCTCGTCGGTACGGCCAGCGGCAGCGTCTCGCGGTCCCCGATGCCGGTGGGCGCGCGCCCGGTGGTGCGCCCGCTCCAGGTCCAGAGGGCGAACATGTGGCGGTCGGGCAGGTAGGTGGCCTGGGTGGAAGACAGGTCGATCCCCTCGTTCGCAATGTGTTGTGCGGCACAAAAATTGTCCAGGGACGCCGACAGCGGGCGACTGGTGTCGCCCGCTGCCGGTGAAGACTGTGTTCTGTTGTTCGATGCTGTTGTGTCGGGACGCGAGGTCGGACCTGTGCTCTACAAGGCGGGAGCGGACTCCGTGTCGATCACGGCTTCCAACTCACGCAAGCGATCCATGTGCTCGTTCGCGTGGTGCTGGCAGAAGAGCAACTCTCCACCTGCGGGAAGGGTGGCGCGCACGCGCGCTGCCGCCCCGCAGCGGTCGCAACGATCGACCGCGGTCAGTGGGGTGCTTGTCAGGGTTCCTGGCATGACTCCTCCGTCCTGGCTCCCGGCACTGCAGTCCGTTCACCTGGTGTGGGGCCCGTGGTCACTCCGCGGGCTCGCTACCGCTACTTCCCAGCAGTGGTATGACTACTCTGTCAGACGTTCGGGACGGGGGCTTTGTTCCCGTAAACGATTCGGTGTGTTTTCCCTAACATGACCTGGTATTTCGCTAACGGCGAACAGCTCACCTCAGGTGCCGCACACGTCCACGCTCACTCCTCGAACTCGCCTATCCAGTTGTCTACCGGGAGATTACCCGTGATCTATGACACTCACACCCTCGTTCACATTTGTGACCTGAACGAATGGTCGAACGCCCGGCAAACCGGAGAGTATCGCGCGCCCTCGCTGGCCGAGGCCGGATTCATCCACCTGTCCACGCCGCAGCAAGCGCACCTGCCGGCCAACCGCCTGTTCCGCGGCAAGCAGGATCTGGTGCTGCTGCGGATCGACCCGTCCCGGCTGGACGCGGAGGTGAAATGGGAGCCCGGCGTGCCCACCGACCCCGAGTCGATGCTCTTCCCGCACCTGTACGGCCCGCTGCCGGTGGCGGCGGTCACCGCGGTCGAGGAATTCCGGCCCGGACCGGACGGCACGTTCGCGCCGCTGCCGGAGTGACTACTGCTCGCGGGCCTCGCGCGCCACGATCGCGGCCTGCACCCGCGAGCGCACGCCCAGCTTGGTAAGCACCCGGGAGACATGGGTTTTCACCGTGGTCTCGCCGATGAACAGCCGGGTGGCGATCTGCGCGTTGGTCAGGCCGTCGCCGAGGCAGTCCAGGACCTCGCGTTCGCGCTCGGTGAGGTCGGCGAAGCCGTCCGGCGCGGCCGCCTGGGGCTCGACCGCGGTGGCGGCGAACGCGCCGATCACCGCCCTGGTCACCTCCGGCGCGAGCACGCCGTCACCGGCGGCGACCGCGCGCACCGAATCCACCAGCGCCGCACCGGAGGTGGACTTCAGCACGAAGCCCGACGCGCCCGCCCGCAGCGTCCGGAAGACGTACTCGTCCAGATCGAAAGTGGTGAGGATGAGGACCCGGGCCAGGCCGTCGGCGGTGATCCGCTCGGTCGCGGTGATGCCGTCGACGCCGGGCATGCGCACGTCCATCAGCACCACGTCCGGGCGCAGTGCCTTGGCCTGCGCGACCGCGACGTCGCCGTCAGCGGCCTCGCCGACCACCTCGATGTCCGCGGCGCTGTCCAGGATCATCCGGAGCCCGGCCCGGATGGCACCGTGGTCGTCGGCGATGAGCACGCGAATCGTCACCGGATCATCAGATCACAGCGGGGTGCGCGGCCGGATCCGCCGAAGGAACGACGCGCTACGGGCTCACCGCGAGGAACACGAAGGCCGCGAACAGCACCAGGTGCACGCCGCCCTGCAGCAGCGTCGCCCGGCCGGGCACCACGGTGAGCGCGCCCACCACGACGGTCAGCGCCAGCAGCACCATCTGCGTCGCGCCCAGGCCCAGGGTCAGCGGACCGGAGATCCAGATCGTGGCCAGCGCGATCGCCGGAATGGTCAGGCCGATGCTGGCCATCGCCGATCCCAGGGCCAGATTCAGGCTGATCTGCACCCGGCCCCGGCGCGCGACCCGCACCGCCGCCAGCGTCTCGGGCAGCAGCACCAGCAGCGCGATCACGACGCCGACGGCCGCGCGCGGCATGCCGGCCGCGGCCACGCCGCTCTCGATCGCGGGCGACACCATCTTCGCCAGGCCGACGACGCCGACCAGCGCGACCACCAGCAGCACCAGGCTCTGGACGGTGGCGCGCAGGGTCGGCGGCTCGTGCGGCTCGTCGTCCGGGTCGGCCTCCTCGACCGGCAGGAAGTCCTCCCGGTGCCGGATCGTCTGCACCGCGACGAACAGCCCGTACAGCAGCAGCGAGGCCACGGCCGCGAACGCCAGCTGCGAGCCGGAGAACTCCGGCCCCGGCTTGCTGGTGGTGAAGGTCGGCAGGACCAGGCTCAGGGTGGCCAGGGTGGCGACGGTCGCGAGCGCGCCGCCGGTGCCCTCGGCGTTGAACACCGCGACCCGCCGGCGCAGCGCGGCCACCAGCAGCGACAATCCGACGATGCCGTTGCAGGTGATCATCACCGCCGCGAACACGGTGTCGCGCGCCAGCGAGGAGGCGTCCGGCCCGCCCGAGGCCATCAGTGTAAGGATCAATCCGACCTCGATCACGGTGACAGCGACGGCCAGGACCAGCGATCCGAACGGTTCGCCCACCCGATGGGCCACGACCTCCGCGTGCTGCACGGCCGCGAGCACCGCGCCGCCCAGGGCCAGCACCAGCACGATCATGACCGGTCCGGACGGATGGCTGAACCACGCGATTGCCAAGATCAGGGCGGCCAAAATCGGGGCAATGGTCGTCCAATGTCTTGTCAAAATACGCGTCATGGCACCCATGATCCCAGCGACCAACGGGCGACCCGGGCGGCGGAGATCGGCAACAGCCCTCCGACCTGCGGGAAAGCGACCGGCGACCGGCCCGGATTGTGGCCCGCGTCACGATGATTGGAGCCGATCGCGCGCCCCGGCGATCGGCTAGCCGGTGGGCAGCCGGGCACGGACCTCCCAGTCGCTGCCCGCGAACTCGGCGGTGAACGAACCGCCCAGCGCGACGGCGCGTTCACGCATGTTCATCAGCCCGCGCCCGGCGGGATCGGGCTGCGCGAAGTGCGGGCTCGGGGCCGGATTACGCACGGTCACCACCAGACTCGTGTCCTGGGCGCGGACATCGATGTCCACCGGCCGGCCCGGGGCGTGCTTCATCGCGTTGGTCAGCGCCTCCTGCAGGATCCGGTAGGCGGCCTGATCCACGGCGCTGGGCAGCGTCGTCCCGTTCAGCGCGTCCCGGACCCGCACGGTGATCCCGGCCGCGCGCGCGGCGTCCACGAGGATCGGCAGCTGGGCCAGCGTGCGGGGCGCGGCGACGTCCTCGTCGGCGCCGTCGTCGCGGAGCAGCCCGATCATGGTGCGCATCTCCTGGAGCGCGCTGACACTGTTGGACCGGATCGAGGCGAGAATGCCCGAGACCTTCGGATCGAGGTCGCCCGACATCCCGAGCGCGGCCTCGGACTGCAGGGCGATGGCCGAGAGGTGCCCGGCGATGACGTCGTGCAGGTCGCGGGCCATGGTCTTGCGCTCGTCGGCGATGGCGGCCCGGCGATCCAGTTCGGCGACCAGCGTCATCGCCTGGGCGCGCGTGTGTTCCGCGTCGGCGATCTCCTTGTGCTGGCGGACCTGCAACCCCCACCAGACCGGCATGCCGATGAAGGCGAAGGCGGCGGCGATCGCGATGGCGAAGGCATGCCAGTCGCCGACGGCGATCCAAACCGCCACCGCGAGCGCCAGCGACAGCACCGCGCTCAGCGTGGCCGTCACCCGTGAGACGATGCGGCTGCCGTACAGGACCGCCGCGTAGACCAGATCCGAATACACCAGCCACACCGGCACGCTCGGGCCGAGCAGGAGGTCCGCGATCATCGGCCCCGCGCCGATCAGCAGCGCCGATACCGGCCGGCGCCGCCGGATCAGCGTCGCGCCGCACAGCGCGATCAGGATCGCGAAGCGGATCGTCAGCGGCGTCTGGCTGCTGGGGCTGCCCAGCGGATAGATGCCGGACAGGTACAGCACGGTGCCCAGCGTGAACATGAAGGCCGTGATCAGCACGTCCTGTGTCCACATCGACAACTCGTGCCACTGCTTCACCGATCCATCACAGCACACGCGTGCGGGGGTGAGGTCCGCCGAAGGGAGGACCCGCGATCGATCCGATGGCCGACGCTCGCCCCGCCCCGCGCACGCGACGCTTGACCCGTGATTCTGATTCCGGCCCTGATCGGCCTGGCCCTGGTGGACTCGACCAGCATCGGCACCCTGGTCCTGCCGATCTGGCTGCTGCTCGCCCCGCAGCGCCCGCCCGCCCGGCGGCTGCTCACCTACCTGGCGGCGATCACCGTCTTCTACTTCGCCGTCGGCGTGGCGCTGCTCACCGTCGTCGGGTCGGCGCTGGAGCGGTTCGGCGACCTGACCCGCAGCCCGATCGTGCTGGTGCCGCAGCTGCTGCTCGGTATTGCGCTGTTCGCGGTGTCGTGGCGCTTCGACTCCAAGAAACGGCGGGAGCGCGGCGAGCCCGACCGCACCGCCGCGTGGCGCACCCGCGCGCTGAACGCGCAGTCCTCGGGCACCGGGCTGGCGGTGCTCGCGGTGAGCGCGGGCACGCTGGAACTGTTCTCGATGCTGCCCTATCTGGCCGCGATCGGGTTGCTGGTGTCCAGCGATCTGCCGCTCGCCGGGTCGATCGGGTTGCTCGCGGCGTACTGCGTGGTGATGGTCGCGCCCGCGCTGGTGCTGATGGGTGCGCGGAAGGTGTTGCACGCCAGGATCGAACCGCTGCTGGCCCGCATCGACGCGTTCCTGTCCCGGCACGCCGACAGCGCGACCGGCTGGGCGCTGGCGATCGCGGGCGTCCTGCTGGTCCGCGGCGCCGTGCCCGGGTTGTTCGGCAACTAGACGTTCCCGGGCGCAGCGCCGGACAAGCGCTAGGGTGGACCGGTGAACATCGATGTCACCGCCCTACCGGGTATCGGGGTACGCAAGGATTTCCAGGCACGCTCCGGGCGCCGCATCGGCGTGGTCGATCATCGGGACGGCGGCATCGACCTGATCGTGTCGAAGCTGTCGGACCCGGACGCCTGCGCGGCCCAGGTTCCGCTGAGCACCGACGAGGCGGCCGTGCTGGCCAATCTGCTCGGCGCGCCGCAGCTGGTCGCCCAGCTGGAAGAAGACCACCGCGACCTGCCCGGCATCACCACCCGGCAGTTGCCGATCGACGAGACGTCGCCCTACGTCAGCCGCACCCTCGGCGAGACGGGGATGCGCACCCGCACCAAGGTCTCGATCGTCGCGGTGATGCGCGCCGGTCAGCTGCATCCCTCGCCCGGCCCGGATTTCACCTTCACCACCGACGATGTGCTCGTCGTCGTCGGGACTCCCGACGGTCTGGAAGCGGCCGCGAAGATCCTCACCCACGGGTGAGTTCGTGACCACTACCGCGCTCGCGCTGGTAGAACTCGGAGCGGTCCTGTTCGCCCTGGGGATGCTGGGGCGGGTCGCGGTGCACTTCGGGATGTCGCCGATCCCGCTGTATCTGCTCGGCGGGCTGGTCTTCGGGCACGGCGGCGTGGTCCAACTCGACGCCGCCATCGAATTCGGCCGGGTGGCGGGCGAAATCGGCGTCGTGCTGCTGCTGTTGCTGCTCGGCCTGGAATACACCGCGCCCGAGTTGATGACCAGCATGCGCCGCTCCTGGGCCGCGGGTCTGCTCGATCTGGTCGCCAACGCCACGCCCGGCGTGCTGGTGGCGCTGCTGCTCGGGTGGGGCGTGATCGGCGCGGTCACCATGGGCGGGGTCACCTATATCTCCTCCTCCGGCATCATCGCGAAGGTGCTCGACGATCTGGGCCGCCTGGGCAACCGGGAGACCCCGGTCGTGCTGTCGATCCTGGTGTTCGAGGATCTGGCGATGGCGGTGTATCTGCCGATCCTCACCACGCTGCTGGCCGGACTCAGCCTGTTCGCCGGTTTGAAGGCGCTGGCCCTGGCGCTTGTGACGGTCACGGTGGTGCTGGTGGTGGCGCTGCGCTACGGCCGCTACGTCTCGGCTTTGCTGGACAGCCCGGACAACGAGGTGTTCCTGCTCAAGCTGCTCGGCGCGGCTCTGCTGGTGGCGGGGGTGGCCTCCACGCTCAACGTCTCCGCGGCCGTCGGCGCGTTCCTGCTGGGCATCGCGATCTCCGGATCCACCGCGCACCACGCCGCGAAACTGCTGGAGCCGCTGCGGGATCTGTTCGCGGCGATGTTCTTCGTCGCCTTCGGCCTGAACACCGACCCGGCCGCGATCCCGCCGGTGCTCGGCTGGGCGATCGCGCTCGCGGTGGTCACCGTCGCCACCAAGGTCGCGACCGGGTGGTGGGCGGCCGGGCGGCAGGGCATCGCGCGGCTGGGCCGGGCCCGCGCGGGGGCGGCGCTGGTGGCGCGCGGCGAATTCTCCATCGTCATCGCGGGATTGGCGGTCGGGATGGTCGCCGGCGCCGAGCTGGCCGCGCTCGCCTCCGCCTATGTGCTGCTGATGGCGGTGCTCGGGCCGGTCGCGGCACGCGTGGTCGAGCCGGTCAGCCGGTTGCTGACGCGTCCGCCGCGAGCGGTGGCCTAGCGGCGCGCCGCTTCTCGACCCCGGTCCAGAACGCGGTCGCGAGCGTGCCCACCAGCAAGCCGATCGCGCCCGCGCACACGTGGCCGTAGTCGGTGAAAGTTCGTCCGTAGGCGGCCGCGCCGATCAGGACGGTCAGCAGCAGCGCGATCCACGTCAGCCGGACGAGACCGCGGAACCGGAACGCCAGCGCCGCGAGCACCGCGGTGAACCCGTAGCTGGTGCCGACGTCCGGGGCGACGGCCACGCGCAGCGGGATCAGGCCGTTGTCGATGGCCTGGGCGATGCCGAACACCGTCAGCAGCGACGCCCCGATATGGCCGGTGGCGAACAGCAGGATCCAGCGTCCGGTGCCGAGCCAGCGTTCGGCCAGCGCCATGATGATCAGGAATTCCGCGATGGTGAGCCAGGGGAACTGGCCCTCGGTCCAGAACGCCGAGGCGATCAGCACCTGAACGGGGTTGTGCCGCATATTGTGCAGGTTCGTCGACGCGGACAGGATCAGCCTGCGATCTTCGGCCGGAGACAATCCGCGCAGCGTCCACCAGGTGACGAACAGGGTGAACGCGTAGGCGGTGCTGGCCGGGGCGTCGGTCAGGTGGTGGCGCAGGGCCGGATAGATCCGGAACAGCAGCCGGGGCGCGCGCAGCCACTCCCAGGCCCGGCGCAGTTCGGTCCGCAGGTCGACCGTCCGGGTCCAGGGGGAGTGGTAGCGCCCGTCGAGCGCGGTGGAGGTGACCACAGGGAAAGTCTGCCGTCGCCGGAGCGGACCGGCAGGACTGACGCGCCGGGAGCGGCGTGCGCGGTCGGCGATGCGCGCGGCTTAGTTCCCTCGATTCGCCTGGCGCAGGCTGACTCGCCTCAGCCGCCGTGCCGCCTGCGCAGCCAGCGGTCGCCCGGCTCCTGCGGCGTCTCGTACTCGTCGGCGTCGTCGCCGGCCGGATCCTCCAGTCCGGCGCCCTTGGCGAGTAAGCGCTGACGATCGGCGCGAGCCAGCGCCTTACGGGTGTGCGATTCGGTGACCGGGAGCGCCGAGCGCGGGCGGGCGTCGCGCTGGGTCGGCGCGGCCCAGCGGGTTTCCGAACCGGGTTGCGGCGGCCAGTAGGAGTTGGTGATCTCCTCCGGTGCGGGCTCGTGTGTCTTGCGCTGTGGTTGCGGTCGTTGCGGTTTCAGGCCGACCGGGCGGGTCGGTTCGGCCGGCGCATCCGGTTCCGGTGGGCGCGCGGCGCTGCGGCGCAGCCGGGGCAGGTCGACGACGTTGTCCTCGACGGTGGTCAGGCTGACGGCGATCAGCAGCAGCATGGTGGCGATGCTGATCAACAGGATCAGCGGGGCCAGCAGCTGGGCGGGGTCGGCGCCCTGCGGCGTCGTCGCGTGGTCGGCATGGTGGGCGTGCATGGCGGTCATGCCGGTGTAGTGCATGCCGGACACCGCGACACCCATGATCAGGGCCGCGGCGATGGTCGCCCCGATGCCCTTGACTCGCAGCGCGAAATACAGCGCCACCGTGGCCGCGACGATCGCGATGAACACCGACAGGACGACCACCGGCAGGTCGTAGCTGAGGTGCGCGTCCGATTTCATCGCGTACATGCCGGTGTAGTGCATGGCGGCGACGCCGAGCCCGGTGATCGCGCCGCCGCCCAGCAGCGCGGGCACGGTCGGTTGCGGGCGGACCACCGTGAACAGGCCGATCCCCACCACCACGATCGCGGTCAGCGCGCTGAACAGGGTGAGCGGCACGTGGTAGCGGATCTCCGCGCCCTCGATCGAAAAGCCCAGCATGGCAATGAAATGCATGACCCAGACGCCGGCTCCGCCGATGGCGAGCGCGGCCGCGGCCAGCCAGCGCGGCCGGATCTCGCCCTCGCGGCGGGCGCGGACCGCGCATTGCAGGCCGAGCAGCGAGCCGAGGAAGGACATGACGTACGCCATCAGCGGGGTGACCCAGCCGTAGCTGAAATGGGAGATGTCGAGCACGAGATATCCGCCGTTCGAGGCGAATTCGCCCCGTGAGTGAAACAACAACGTTCAGACGATACGGCAGGTCGGGGCGATTTTTACACCGAAAGAAGTCTGCCGTGATGTGGCATGGATCACTCTATGTTTAGACCGTGTCGGCGCTCACGAACTGGTCGGTTCCCCGAAGTCCGGCCGGAACGCCCGGCCTCGGGCTACGGTGACGGCGAGCCCGGATCGGAGAACCCATGGAACCCACAGTCGCAGTCACCGGCGGTCGCGTCAGCGGGCGCGTCGTCGACGGCGTCAGCGTATTTCTCGGCATTCCCTACGCGGCCGCGCCGGTCGGCCCCGCCCGGTTCGCGCCGCCCGCTCCGCCGACGCCGTGGGAGGGTGTCCGGCCCGCGGTCGAATTCGGTCCGACCTCCCTGCAATCCCCGTACCCGCCCGCCATCGCCGAGATCCTGGGCAGCGACCACATTCCGGGCGCGGAGTACCTCAACGTCAATGTGTGGACCCCGGATACGGGGGCGCAGGGGCTGCCCGTCATGGTCTGGATCCATGGCGGCGCGTTCACCCGCGGCGCGAATTCGCGCGCGGCCTACGACGGCACCGCCTTCGCCCGCGACGGGGTGGTGCTGGTCTCGGTCAACTACCGCCTCGGCGTCTCCGGCTTCGCCGTCCTCGACGGCGCTCCCGCCAATCGCGGTCTGCTCGACCAGATCTACGCCCTGGCCTGGGTGCGCGACAACATCGCCGCCTTCGGCGGCGACCCCGCCGACGTCACCCTGTTCGGCGAATCCGCCGGCGGCATCAGCGTCGCCGCCCTCCTCGCCGCGCCCGCGGCCCGCGGCCTGTTCGCCAAGGCCATCGTGCAGAGCGGCACCGCCCGGATGGCCGCCACCCTGGAGGACGGCCGCCTGCTGGGCGCGGAACTCGCCGCCACCCTGAACATTCCGGCCACTGCGGCGGCGTTCGCCGCCGTCGAGCCCGCCGACCTGCTGGCCGCCCAGGAAACCCTCATCGCCGCGTACATGACGAACCCCGACCCCGCGCGCTGGGGCGCGTCCATCGTCGCGAGCGGTCTCGGCATCACCTGCCTGTTCCCGGTGATCGACGGCGAGGTCCTCACCGGTGACGTCCTGGCGGCTGTCGCCGCGGGCTCCGCGACCGGCGTCCCGCTGCTGCTCGGCTACACCGCCGAGGAATTCCGCCTCTTCCTGGTGCCCACCGGAATCGCCGCCCTGGTGACCGAAGAAGCCCTGCCCCTCATGCTCACCCGTTACGGCCTAGACCCCGCCCTCGCCCACGTCTACGCCGCCGACCGCCCCGACGCCGCCCCCGGCGACCTGCTCGCCGCCATCCTCACCGATCACGCCTTCCGCGCCCCCACCATGGAACTCGCCGATACCCAATCCGGCACCGGCGCACCCGTCTTCGTCTACGAATTCGCCTGGCGCCGCACCGACCGCCCCCTCGGCGCCATGCACGCCCTCGAAATCCCCTTCGTCTTCGACACCCTCCCCGCCTCCGCACCCCTCACCGGCCCCGCCGCCCCCCAACCCCTCGCCGACACCGTCCACGCCGCCTGGATCGCCTTCGCCAAATCCGGCAACCCCGGCTGGACCCCCTACACCCCCGGAACCCGCCCCGTCATGACCTTCGACCACCCCACCTCCCACCTGACCCACGCCCCCCGAGCCAAAGAACTAACCGCCCTAACCGAATCCCGCACCCCCTGATATCTAGGTCGGCGCGTCGACGTGCTGGCTAAACTTGTTGGGTGCAAGCGAAATTCGGAGGGTATTCGTGAGTGCGGACAATCCGTGGCAGACACTGTCGAGCCGTGAGGTCTACAAGAACAAATGGCTGAGCGTGCGCGAAGACCAGGTGATTCGGCCGGACGGGCAGGAAGGAATCTACGGAGTCGTCGAGCTGCCCTATTCGGTGGGAATCGTCGCACTCGACGCGGAGGGCCGGATCGCGCTGGTGGAGCAGTGGCGCTACACGCAATCGCGTGTCTCGGTGGAGATTCCCGTGGGCAGCTCACAGGCCGGCGACGCTGATCCGCTGGACGCGGCGCGGCGCGAATTGCTGGAGGAGACGGGGTTCGTGGCGGCGGACTGGTTGGCCCTCGGCTCGATCGACAACGGCATCGGGGCGACGACCGACGTCGCCCACCAATTTCTCGCCCGAAACCTCAGCTACCAGGGCGCGGTCAACGATCCGGAGGAGTCGATCGCGGTGCGCTGGGCGCCTGTCGAGGAAGCGGCCGATGCGGTCCGCACGGGGAAGATCACCGAGAGCTCCAGCGTGGTCGCGATCTTGAAGACAACCGAGTATCTGGCGGGAAATGACCGATGGGTTCCGAAGTAGCCGGGGCTGACGCCACATTCCCCACTTTTTGCCACATCAGCCAATACGGGACCAGGGGCTATCGCGACATCTATCGAATGATGTCGATCAGCCGTCCCTTGAACCTCTGGGCGCCGTCGAGTGTCGTTATCGAGAGCTCCGACTGCCCGATCAGCGTCAAGAGCTTTCTGCGCTACGTCGACAACGGCTACATCCGGATTTTCGGCAGATCCGAATGGTTGAACGAACCCGCGCATCGAGCAAGCAGCCGATGGCCGGGCAGCCGGTGGACCGACGCATTCGACAATCCGATCCGGGAATTCTGTCGCCGGGACAGCGCCCTGCCCCTCGAGTCACGGCGGGTGGTCACGGCTCCGCCGGAAAGCGGCTGGGAGTGGGCCCGGTCCTATCTGGCCGCGCATCCCGGTGAGGCCGGCCGCTGGGCTCGGCTCGCCAGGAGCAAAGCCGGAGCCGCATCGATCCCACCGGGCACGCGCGAACCGGCACTCGCCGCCGGCGACGACGAGTCGGAGATCGCTGCCCGCATTCTCCGAGACGCGCACAATCACGGGATGGCCATCGCGGATTCGGGTTTCGCGGCGCCGTTCCTGTTGCCCGGAGTGCACAAGAAGTTCCTCGACATCCTGGCCAAGGCCCCTTCCCATACGCCCCGGCCCGCGCCCGAGTCACCGGACCCGCCTTCGGTCGACATCCGGTACTCCGGGCTGGGCATGCAAATGCTCGAGGTGCTCAAGTTTCTGGATATCCATGCCCGGCGGAACACCGGCTCGGGGCGGATCGAGAGTTTCATCGGCAGCGAAGGCCACGACATGCTCGTCGCCTGGATGGCCCGCGTCTACAACATGCTGCAGAGCTCCGGTGGCCGCACCGTCGACGGCATCATCATGCGTGAGTTGGAGGCGGAGCTCCGTCAGATCCGCTACATTCGCCCGCTGCGCTCGTTCATGGACAAGAAGGACGAGGCCACGGTCGGTGCGGTGAGCTTCGCGTCGGCCATGGTCGGCCTCGCCACCGGCCCCGTGGACACCACGATCTTCGAGACAGCTGTAGGGTTCGCGACGATCGCCGGCGTCGCCACGGCGGCGTACCCGATCGGCCGTGGCCTGGCACGCGAGATCGGCTGGGCCCCTGCGGATTTCAAGGGAATCCAGTGGCCGTTCCTGTACACCTACGGCACCCTCGGTACCCGGCGTCAGCATCGGGAACTGCAACGGGTGCTCTGGGAAACCAAGCCCTGATCCCCCTGAAACGGCGATCGGGGCCCCACAGCCACAGCTGCGAGGCCCCGATCCGGGAGAGCGAACTCAGTCCAGGTAATCCCGCAGGACCTGGGAGCGGCTGGGGTGGCGCAGCTTGCTCATGGTCTTGGACTCGATCTGACGGATCCGCTCACGGGTGACGCCGTAGACCTGGCCGATCTCGTCCAGGGTGCGGGGCTGGCCGTCGGTGAGGCCGAAGCGCAGGCGCACGACGCCGGCTTCGCGCTCGGACAGCGTCTCCAGGACCGACTGCAGCTGATCCTGCAGCAGGGTGAAGCTGACGGCGTCGACGGCGACGACGGCTTCGGAATCCTCGATGAAATCGCCGAGCTGGCTGTCGCCCTCGTCGCCGATGGTCTGGTCCAGCGAGATGGGCTCACGCGCGTACTGCTGGATCTCCAGCACCTTCTCCGGCGTGATGTCCATTTCCTTGGCCAGCTCCTCCGGGGTGGGCTCGCGGCCCAGATCCTGGAGCAGCTCGCGCTGGATGCGGCCGAGCTTGTTGATGACCTCGACCATGTGCACCGGGATACGGATGGTGCGGGCCTGGTCGGCCATGGCGCGGGTGATGGCCTGCCGGATCCACCAGGTGGCGTACGTGGAGAACTTGTAGCCCTTGGTGTAATCGAACTTCTCGACCGCGCGGATCAGACCGAGATTGCCCTCCTGGATCAAGTCCAGGAAGGCCATGCCGCGGCCGGTGTAGCGCTTGGCGAGCGAGACGACCAGTCGGAGGTTGGCCTCGAGCAGGTGGTTCTTGGCGCGGTTGCCGTCGCGGATGATCCAGTTGAAATCGCGGCGGGTGGCGACGGGCAGCTTCTCCCCGGCCTCGGCCCACTCGCGCATCTTCTCCGCCGCGTACAGGCCGGCCTCGATCCGCTTGGCGAGCTCGACCTCCTCCTCGGCGTTGAGCAGCGCGACCTTGCCGATCTGCTTGAGGTAGGCGCGCACCGAGTCGGCCGAGGCGGTGAGCTCGGCATCCTTGCGGGCCTGGCGCAGCGCCTCGGACTCTTCCTCGTCCCAGACGAAATCACCGGAGGCCTTGTCGGCCGCGGTGGGCTCCTCGGCTTCCTCGGTGGTCTCTTCGGCGGTGTCGGCGACCAGTTCCTCGGCGTCCTCGGTGAGGTCGTCCTCGGAGACCTCGAGATCTTCGAGGTCCTCGATCTCGAGCGACTCGTCTTCGATGGCTTCGTCGCCGCCCGGCTCGCCCTCGGCGGAGGTGGCCTTCTTGGCCGCCTTCTTCGCCGGCGCCTTCTTGGCAGCGGCCTTCTTGGCGGGGGCCTTCTTCGCCGCGGCCTTCTTGGCCGGAGCCTTCTTGGCGGCAGCCTTCTTGACCGGCCGGGCTTCGGTTACATCTGCGGAGTCGGCCTCTTCGGCCGAGTCGGCGGTCTGACGGGTCGTGGCTACCACGTACGCCCTTTCGTGACGGTCTCGTGCGGCGTCACGCCAGAGTGGTGTTCCGGCGGAGCGGTCTGTCGGGTTTCACCGGCGGAAGGCCGGTCGGGTTCACCGGCTAAGCCGGGCACGTTCCATTGTAACGATCCTGCCAGGGTACCCATGCCCACCTCGGCTTGGACGCGCGACGCGCAGATCTGTCACGGTACCAACCCCGCGGCGACCGCCATGGCCGCGCCGACGATACCCGCGGTGTTTCTCAGATGTGCGGGAACGACCTGAGTCCGGTTGGTGAGCAACGGAATCCACAGATCGGCGTCGCGGCTGATGCCGCCGCCCGCCACGATGACGTTCGGCCAGAAAAGATTCTCCAGCCCGATCAGCACCGTGGACACCTCCGCGGCCCACTGCTCGTAGCTCAGGCCCTTGCGGTCTTTCACCGAGGCGGCCGCGCGGTGCTCGGTCTCCATGCCGCCGATCTCGAGGTGCCCGAGTTCGGTGTTGGGCACCAGCGCGCCCTGATAGATCAGCGCCGAGCCGATGCCGGTGCCGAAGGTCAGCAGCAGCACCATGCCGGCGAAATCCTTTGCCGCGCCGTAGGTGTCCTCGGCCATGCCGGCGGCGTCGGCGTCGTTGAGCACCGTCACCTCGCGGCCGCCGAGGGCCTCGGAGAACAGCGCCCGCGCATCCGTGCCGATCCAGGCCTTGTCGATATTGGCGGCGGTGCGGGTGACGCCGTCGAGCACGACCGCGGGGAGGGTCACCCCGACGGGGCCGTCCCAGTTCGCCTCGGTGACCACCTTCGCGACGGCCTCGGCCACGGCCTGCGGCGTCGACGGTTGCGGCGTGGCGACCTTGATGCGTTCGTGCAGCAACTCGCCGGTGGCCAGATCGACCGCGGCGCCTTTCACGCCGCTGCCACCGATGTCTATCCCGAACGCGTGCCCCCGAGCGGACATGGCTACCCCTCGTTCCGTGTGCTGGTCATCTGACGACAGTGCCCGACAAGAGTAAAGGCAGCCCGTCCTGCGCCGCGGGGCGTATCTGTGATGCGATGGACACCGTGCCCGAAACCACGAGCTACCCCGCCGGATCCGCCGCCCTGCCCCCCGAAGAGATCGCCGAATTGCGCCGCCTGGCGGTCGATCTCGCCGAGACCGCCGCCGCCCATGTGCGCACCCGCCGCCCCGAGGTCTTCGGCCCGGCCGGTGCCCTGGCCGAGGACGCCGTCCAGACCAAAGGTCATCCGACCGATCCCGTCACGGTCGTCGACACCGAAACCGAAGACCTCATCCGCAAGCTGCTGGCCGAACACCGTCCCGGGGACCCGATCCTGGGCGAGGAGGGCGGCGGCGACCTGGCCGCCGCCGGGGACGCGGTGACCTGGGTGGTCGACCCGATCGACGGCACCGTCAACTTCCTGTACGGCCTGCCCGGCTACGCGGTCTCGGTGGCCGCGATGCGCGGCGGCCGTTCGGTCGCGGGCGCCGTGGTCGATGTCGCGCGCGCGGTCACCTACAGCGCGGGCCTCGGGCTCGGCGCGATGCGGGTCGACGGCGACGGCGGCGTGGAGCACCTGCGCGCCAGCACGGTCGAGGCGCTGCCGCTGGCGCTGGTGGCCACCGGCTTCGCCTACGGCGTGCACCGGCGCGCCCGGCAGGCCGAGATGGTCGCCCAGCTGCTGCCCCGGGTGCGCGACATCCGGCGGCTGGGCGCGGCTGCGCTGGACCTGTGCCACGTCGCGGCGGGCCAGGTCGACGCCTACTACGAACACGGCCTGAACGCCTGGGATTTCGCGGCGGGCGCGCTGATCGCCACCGAGGCGGGCGCCCGCCTGACCCTGCCGCCCGCGACCGTCCCCGGCGCGGCGGGCGAACTGGTGGTCGCCGCCGCACCCGGGATCGCGGCCGAACTGGGCGCGTTGCTCACCGGGATCGGGGCGACGGAGTCGCTGCCCGACCGGATGTAGCGATCAGCAGCGCGCGGACCGGGCGGCGGAGAGCAGTTTGCTGTCGATGGAGCTGCCCGGGACCGGATTCTTCAGCGAGCGCAGCACCTCCTCGGCGTCGTTGCCGGGCTGCACGTCGCCGCCGAACAGCGAGCCGAGCACCAGATCCACGGTGTCGTCGGTGCGCGGGTCCTCGATCAGCTCGGCGCACGGCGCGACGAGCTGCACCGACGCGGCGGCCGGGCGGCCGTTGACGCCGAAGCGGATCTGCCCGGTGCACTCCAGGTCACCGTTGACGTAGACCGGATCGTTGCCGTATTGCGTTCCGGGCGCGCTGGCGAACCCGATGTCGCCGAGCTGGGAGGCGATGTGGGAGGCCTGGCCACGCTGGTTGTTCGCGTTCAGCACGCGCACCTTGCTGGCCGAGAGGGCGGCGGGCTCCACAGCCTGCAGCCGTGAGGATCCGACGCGCTGCCCGAGGGGCGCGGCGGGCGTCGTGTTGTTGCCGGTCGCGGGGCTGGGGGAGTTGCACGCCATGGCGGCCCCGCTGTTGTCCGCCGTCGTCAACGCCTTGATCCACACGATCGCGCAGATCAGCGTCATCACGCCGAGCAGGATGAGCCAGGGCCGGGGGCGCCGTCGGACCCACGCGCGACCCTGGGGGTCGGTGGGGCTGCCTTCGGTGATCAGTGAAACCACCCGCACACTGTACGAAAATGTCTCGGCTACATCGCGCAAGGTCTCGGCGAGTTCCGCCGCAGGTGTCGATCTGCCCTCGATTTCGAATCGTCTGTGTTTTGATTGCGACTTTTGCCGTGGGGTCCGCTATTGTCTGGCGGCCCAGATCGAATCGCCAGTGCCGAAAAACGGTGGTCGGTCGCGGGAACAAGTAGGGCATGTCCTGCGTTTACCGAGCGCTATCCCGTGTGGATCTACCACGATCCGCGCCGATAGAGCAGCGGTGCACGTGTGATGTGCGCCACCGGCGGGGCGGTAATGCTACCGCGGTTCCGACCAGGAATCGGTGTAGCGCGAGCCGGTCCGGGATATACGGAGTAAGGACGAGGGGAAGACGACATGGCAACCGACTATGACGCACCGAGGCGCACCGAGACCGACGACGTGTCGGAGGATTCGCTGGAGGAGCTGAAGGCTCGTCGTAACGAGGCACAGTCCGCCGTCGTGGATATCGACGAATCCGATACCGCGGAGTCGTTCGAGCTTCCCGGCGCGGACCTGTCCGAGGAAGTGCTGACCGTTCGGGTCATCCCGAAGCAGGCGGACGAGTTCACCTGCTCCAGCTGTTTCCTGGTGCATCACCGGAGCAGACTGGCGGAGGAAAGCGGCGGGCAGTTGATCTGCATGGATTGCGCCGCCTGAGTAGCACCTGCGGCGGCCGGACAACGACGTGTCCGGCCGAGGGACTTCTGTCAGTCCGCGCTCGGCAGGCCGAGCGCGGCTAGGACCTTCTCTGGGCGACGGGTGCTGACCAGCCAATATGGTGTGGGGTCATCCGGGTCGTCCAGGACTAGCAGCACCATGGGGCCTACCCAGGCACGGTGCTGGACATACGCGGCCGGGTCGAGCTGTCGCCCGAGCGCCGCGCTCTTGGCGGTCTTCGGCACGATGACCGCGCGGGCCACGAAGTTCACCGGCAGGTGAGCGCGGTCGGCCCGCAACTCCGGGGTGGGCGATCCGGTCACCTCTACCCGATGGCGGCTCAGCCACAGCAGCACCCACACCGGGATCGGCAGCATCAGCAGGTACGGCAGCCAGGCCCGCAGACCCGGTGCGCCCATGTGGATCTCGGCGGCCAGCAGGCCGGCCAGGCCGAGCGCGACCGGCCACCACCACAGCGGCACCCACAGGCGCTCGGAATAGGTGTGGGCGGTCTGTTTTTCGTGGTCCGTCACGGGGCTGGGCTGGTCCGACACGACTCAACACTAAGTCACGGCGCTTCGCGGCCAGCGCGTAGGCTCTCGCAGTGTGAGGGAGCATCGCGAGCGAACCAACAACGCTGCCGCCAGTGCGGTCATGCCGGAGCCGAGCGTCAGCGAGGCGCAGGCATGAGCGCACTTTCACCTATTCCGTTGCTGCGGCTGGATCCCGGCATCCCCGTGCCCGCGCGCGCCCATCATGGCGACGCCGGCGTGGACCTGTGCACCACCCAGGACGTCATCCTGGAACCGGGGGAGCGAGCGCTGGTCGGTACCGGCGTCGCCGTCGCGCTACCGGTCGGCACCGTCGGCCTGATCCATCCGCGATCGGGATTGGCTGCCAAGGCCGGACTTTCGGTGGTCAACACCCCCGGCACCGTCGACGCGGGCTACCGGGGCGAAATCAAGGTGTGCCTGATCAATCACGACCCGCGCACGCCGATCGAGCTGCGCCGGGGCGACCGGATCGCCCAGCTGCTGGTGCAGCGGGTGGAGCTGGTCGATTTCGTCGAGGTGGATTCGCTCGACGAGACGGCGCGTGGTGCGGGTGGGTACGGGTCCAGCGGCGGCCATGCGATCCTGGCCGACGCTGCCAAGGAGGCGTGACATGGCGATGTTCGGAAGAAAGAAGAAGTCGGACCGGTACGAGTCCGACGAGTACGACGAGGCGGGCTACGAGGCCGAATACGACTCGGAGTACGACGAGGCCGCCGCGTACGCCGAGCCGGTCTACGAGGGCGACACCCCGCAGACCGGCCCCTACGACTACGACGCCGTGGCCGACCTGCTGGCCGATGTGGCCGATCAGCGGCTCGACCTGGGCTCGGTCATCCTGCCGGTGCCGCCGGGCGGGCAGCTGCAGGTCGAGATGACCCCCGAGGGCACCCCGCAGGCGGTGCACCTGGCGACCGAGCACGGCCGCCTCACGGTGGCCGCGTACGCCGCGCCCAAGTCCAAGGGGCAGTGGCGCGAGGTGGCCGCCGACCTGGCCGATTCCTTACGCACCGACGGCGCTCGGGTCTCGATCGAGACGGGTCCGTGGGGCCGTGAGGTGCTGGCGATCACCGAGGGCGCGGATCTGCGTTTCATCGGCGTCGACGGCCCGCGCTGGATGGTGCGCCTGGTCGCCGCCGGGCCCCAGGGCGCGGCCGCCGACGGCACGCCGCTGGTCGCCGCCGCCCGCGCGATCATGAGCGAGACGGTCGTGCGCCGTGGCACCGATCCGCTGCCGGTCCGCGACCCGCTGCCCGTCGTCCTGCCCCAGGAACTGGCCGACCAGCTCGCCGCCGCCCACCAGGCCCAGGTCGAAGCGCAACAGCAGCAGGCCCAGGCCGCCGCTGCCGCCCAGGCCGCCGCCGCCCAGGGCATCCACCCCGGCGTCATCCCACCCCGCATGCCCGAGGGTCCGCGCCGCGGCACCGAAGGCTCGGCCATGCAGCAACTCGGCCTGAACTGAGCATTCCGGTCCCCGGCAGGCAAGCGCCGGGGACACGGACTACATGCCGTCGCAGCACCGGCCATACAGCAACCCGGCCTGAACTGAGCGTTCTCGTTCCCGGCCCGCAACCGCCGGGGACGCGGGCTGCTCGCCGCCCCAGCACCGAAGGCTCGGCCCTGCAGCAACTCGGTTTGAACTGACGCCCTTGATCCCCGGCCCCGCAAGCGCCGGGGATGCGGGCTGCTCGCCACCGCGGCACCGAAGGCTAGGCCCTGCAGCAACTCAGCCTGAACTGAACGTTCTCGTTCCCGGCCGCAAGCGCCGGGAACGCGAGCTACTGCCGCCGCGGCTCCCGAGTGGTCGGCCGTCCGGCAGCTCGGTTCGGCCTGACCGCCTGCTCACGGGCCCGCAATGCAGGGGACGCCGCCTGGCTACGGTGTGCCTGAATGCGCGAGCGTGCGGAACCCACTGAAGCGACCACCCCGGCCTCGGTCCGCCAAGTGCCCAAGCGCGGCCTCAGTCGAACGCGGCGAGGCCCGTATGCCCGAGTACGGCCGGGTCTGCGCCCAGTTCATCGAGCGTGATGCGCGCCAGCGCCGAACGGGGAATCAGGTCCGCCCATTCCTCGGCGACGGCCAGTGGGTGGACGGGGTCGTCGACGGCTGTGATGACCACTACGGGGACCCCGATGGTGCTCAGGCACTCGGGCCCAGGCCACTTGTATTCGGCCGCCTCCTGCAGCGCCAGCGGTAAGTCCGGCCATTGTGCGCGCCAGGACTGGGTGAGGGCGGCAGCCAGCCAGGCGGGGCTGCCGGCGCGCATCTGTGTGAGAACGTCGTCGAGTCCGTGTGCTCGCAATTGGGCGGCCGTGTAGGCGGCGCTCTGCGCGGCGGGGCAGTCGGCGGTGTCGGCTCCGGTCCACGCGGGCAGGGCGGCGATGACTCCGGTCACCCGCCCGGGATTCTCGGCCGCCCATTCCAGCGCGACCGCCGCGCCCAGCGAGATGCCGGCCGCCAGCACCGGGCCGCGGCGGGCCGAGTTTTCGAGCGCGCGACGATAACTGGCAACCACCGCGCGCGGATCCGGTTCGACGGCGATGAGTTCGAGATCACGTTCGCGGCAAGCGGGTTCGAATCCGCGCCGGGCGAAATCCGCGTCCGACCCGGTCCCGGGCAACGCGACGGCAATCGCGGGCCGGGGGAAAGGTTTCAACCCGGTGGATTCTGGGGATTTCCAGGTGATGGATCGGCGAGCAGTCACCACCGCGTGTGGGGAGTCGAACACCGGGCCGAGCGTAGCGGGGCCGGGTCAGTGCGCCTACAGTGGCGGTGTGCGGCCAGCAGCCGGTCGTTCGTTGGAAAACACGCTGGCGTGCGACCCACGCCGCGTGCTGTAGCAGGAGAGCGTGCAATGCCATCCGCAGCCTCAGGATATTTTCGCCGACTGGGCCGCAGACTGACCGAGGATCTCGATCAGTTGGACGCCGAGGAGTTGGCCGAGACCGCCGAGGCATCAGGAGCCTGTCGAGCCTCGGAATGTCGCCGCGGCGACGAAGCCACCATGCTCGGCCGTTTACGTAGTGTCGAGGCCTGCCCCAAGTCCTCGGGCGCTAGTGTGCAGGCAGAATTCTTCGACGGCACCGACGCCATCACCCTGGTGTGGATCGGCCGTCGTCGGATCCCCGGTATCGAGCCGGGGCGCCGGATACTGGTTCGCGGTCGCGTCGGCGACCGAGACGGCCGCAAGGTGATCTTCAACCCCTACTACGAATTGCGCGGGAACAGCTGACTTGATGCCGAGCAACGACAACGGCGCCGATTTGGGCAAGCCGACCGAGATCGGGCGCCGTGAGCCGCTCGACGCCGACATTTCCCACGAGAACGACCAGCTGCACGGGGTCTTCGATGCCGAGCTGCGCGAGATCGAGGACGATCTGCGCGCGCCGCACCCGGGCGTGGGCCCCGCCGCCGACGAGGAGCCCCGCGAGCAGACCATGCTCGAGCAGATGGGCGGCTTCAGCGGCCTGATCTACTCCACCCTGCCCGTGCTGGTGTTCGTGCCGGTCAACACCATCTTCGGTCTCACCGCCGCGGTCTGGTCCGCGCTCGGTGTCGCCGCCGCGATCCTGGTGTGGCGGCTGTATCGCCGCAGCCCGGTGCAGCCGGCCATCTCCGGTTTCCTCGGTGTCGGCATCTGCGCGTTCATCGCCTACCGGATGGGAGAAGCCAAGGGCTTCTTCCTGTTCGGCATCTACACCAGCCTGGTGTACGCGGGCGCGTTCCTGATCTCGATCCTGGTGCGCTGGCCGCTGGTCGGCATCATCTGGGGCTTCCTGAACGGCCACGGCCGGGAGTGGCGCGAGGACCGCCGGCTGATCCGGCTCTACGACATCGCCACCGCGACCTGGGTGCTGGTCTTCGGCGCCCGCTACCTGGTGCAGTCCTCGCTGTACGACACCGATCACACCGGCTGGCTGGCCTTCGCGCGCATCGCGATGGGCTGGCCGCTGACCGCCGTGGCGTTCGGCGTCACGGTGTGGGCGGTGCGCCGGGCCGGGCACACGCCCGCCGCGAAAGGGTGATCACGACCACGCCAGAGGTGGGGTAGCGCCCACCCCTGGGGTGTCTGGCTGGCCGGGCCGTTTCCGCCGACGATCGTTGCAGAACGAAAAAACGCAACGATCGAAAGGCTCCGAAGTTGCCTACCGAGCACAAGATTTCGGCGACGAAGTCTCCCGCCCACCCCAGTCCCGCGCTCTCGGAGAGCAAGCGTGTCGCCGCCGAGCTGGACAAGCTGATCGGCGCGGCCGCCGCGGGTGACAAGCACGCCATGTCCGAGATCGTGCGGTTGGTGCATCCGCTGGTCCGCCGGTATTGCGGTGCGCGCCTGGGCAATACCTCGCATCTGCACGTCACCGTCGACGACGTGGTGCAGGAGGTGCTGATCGCGACGGTGAAATCCGTTCCGCGCTACCAGGATCAGGGCAAGTCGTTCCTGGCGTTCGTGTACGGGATCTCGGCCAACAAGGTGGCCGACGCGTTCCGCCGCTCGCAGCTGCACCCGGCCTACCCGACCGCGGAGATGCCCGAGGAAGCCTGCCACGAGGCCGGTCCGGAGGAGTGGGCGCTGGCCTCCGAGCGGCGCGACGCCACCCGGGAACTGATGAAGATCCTGGCCCCCGCCCACCGTGAGGTGCTGGTGATGCGCATCGTGCTGGGCTGGAGCGCCGCTCAGACCGCCGAGGCGATCGGCACCAGCCCCGGTGTGGTGCGGGTGATGCAGCACCGCGCGCTGAACAAGCTGCGCGCGGAACTCAACGTCGTCAAGGCTTGATGCCGTGATGGGCCAGCGCGACCCGCAGATCTTCCTCGGCCTCGAGCGAGGTGACGAACAGCAGTTCGTCGTCGCCCTCGAACGGGTCGTCGGGCTGCGGGACGATGACTCGCCCGCCGCGCAGGATCGTCACCAGCGCGGCATCGCGCGGCAGCGTGAGCGCGCGCACCGGTTTGCCCGCCAGCCCGGTGTCGCCGGGCAGCGTGATCTCCACCAGGTTGGCCTGGCCCTGGCGCAGCGTCATCAGACGCACCAGGTCGCCGACCGACACCGCCTCCTCGACGAGGGAGGCCAGCAACCGCGGTGTGGACACCGCGACGTCCACGCCCCAGGACTCGTCGAACAACCACTCGTTGCGCGGATCGTTGACCCGCGCCACCACCCGGCGCACCCCGAACTCGGTCTTGGCGAGCAGGCTGTGCACCAGGTTGGCCTTGTCGTCGCCGGTGGCGGCGATGACGACCTCGTAGGTCTCGAGACCCGCGTCCTCCAGCAGCGCCAGCTCGCAGGCGTCCGCGTGCACCCACACGGCGTCCGGGATGGCGGCGGGGTCGATGTGGTCGAGCTTGCGTTCCAGCAGCATCACCCGATGTCCGCTGCGTAGCAGTTCCCGGGCGATGGATCGGCCGACGGCGCCGGCTCCGGCGATGGCCACCTTCATGATCAGTCCTCGCTCGCGGGGGGCTTGCCGGCCAGCGCGACGGCCTCGCCGACGCTGCCGGAGGTCGCGGCCACGTAGACGACGTCGTCGGCCTGGATGATGGTCTTGCTGTCGGGCAGCAGTCCGTTGCCGAACCGCAGGATGAACGCCACCCGGACGCGCACGTCGCGTTCCAGGTCGCGCACGGTGCGGCCGTACCAGTCCTCGTGCAGGTTGAGCTGGGTGACCGCGACCGCGCCGGTGGGGTCGCGCCAGTTCGTGGTGCTGGAGTCGCCGATCAGCGTCCGCAGGAAGCGGTCGGTGGTCCAGGGCACGGTGGCGATGGTGGGGATGCCCAGGCGTTCGTAGACGGCGGCGCGTTTGGCGTCGTAGATGCGGGCCACGACGCGCTCGATGCCGAAATTCTCCCGGGCGACGCGCGCGGAGATGATGTTGGAGTTGTCGCCGGAGGACACCGCGGCGAAGGCGTCGGCGCGTTCGATCCCGGCGCGGGTCAGCACATCCCGGTCGAAGCCGACGCCGATGATGCGCTGGCCGGGGAAATCCTGGCCGAGCCGCAGGAACGCGCTGGGATCGCGGTCGATCACCGTGACCTCGTGGCCCACCCGGACCAGGGCACGGGCCAGCGCCGAGCCGACGCGGCCGCACCCCATGATCACTACGTACACCGTGCAACCCCGTTCCTGGACCTGGTGTCGGTCTGCTTTTGCCGTGCGCAAACCGTACCGCCGATTCCGGTCGCGCTGTCCCCGAGGGATGGCTCAAGCCCCACGTTCCCGCTGTGACCGCGCGTCAAACCTGTGCCGCCGCGTGGCGCGTAGCCCGACCCCGCGGGTAATCCGGCCTGCGGGGATCTATGCTCGCTCCGGTGTCCAAGTTGACGACGGCAGCCAAACGCATGCTGCTGGGCAAGCCCTTCCGTAGTGATTCACTGGGGCATACCCTGCTGCCGAAGCGCATCGCCCTCCCGGTCTTCGCCTCCGACGCGATGTCCTCGGTGGCATACGCGCCGGAGGAAATCTTCCTGACGCTGTCGGTGGCGGGGATCTCGGCCTATATGTACGCGCCGTGGGTGGGGCTCGCGGTCGTCGCCGTGATGATGGTGGTGGTGGCCAGCTACCGCCAGAACGTGCACGCCTATCCCTCCGGCGGTGGCGACTACGAGGTGGCTACCACCAACCTGGGGCCCACCGCGGGCCTGACCGTCGGTTCGGCGCTGCTGGTCGACTACGTGCTGACGGTGGCCGTGTCGATCTCCTCGGCCGCCTCCAACATCGGGTCGGCGATCCCGTTCGTCGCCACGCACAAGGTGTTGTTCGCGGTGGTGGCGATCGCCCTGCTGACCGCGATCAATCTGCGTGGTGTCCGGGAGTCGGGCAAGGCTTTCGCGATCCCGGTCTACGCCTTCATCGTGGGCATGTTCGTCATGCTCGGGTGGGGTCTGATCGAGGTCTATGTGCTGGGGGAGACGCTGGTCGCCGAATCGGCGGGCTTCGGGATCAAGGCCGAGGACGAGCACCTCTACGGGCTGGCGTTCGCCTTCCTGATCGCGCGCACCTTCTCCTCCGGTTGCGCGGCGCTGACCGGTGTCGAGGCGATCAGCAACGGCGTGCCCGCGTTCCGGAAACCCAAGTCCCGCAACGCCGCCACTACCCTGCTGATGCTCGGCGTGATCGCGGTGGCCCTGCTGATGGGCATCATCATCCTGGCCCAGAAGATCGGCGTCGTGTTCGCGCACGACACCGCGCATCTGGTCGGCGCGCCGGCCGACTACCACCAGAAGACGCTGATCGCCCAGATCGCCGAGGCCGTCTTCCACGGCTTCCCGATCGGGTTCTACTTCATCCTCACCGTGACCGCGCTGATCCTCGTGCTCGCGGCCAACACCGCGTTCAACGGGTTCCCGGTGCTGGGGTCGATCCTGGCGCAGGATCGGTATCTGCCGCGCCAGTTGCACACGCGCGGTGACCGGCTCGCCTTCAGCAACGGCATCCTGTTCCTCTCCGGCGGCGCGATCGCGTTCGTGGTGGTCTTCGGCGCCGATGTGACCAAGCTCATCCAGCTCTACATCGTCGGCGTCTTCGTCTCGTTCGTACTCAGCCAGACCGGCATGCTCCGGCACTGGACCCGGCTGCTGCGCACCGAGACCGACCCCTCGCACCGCGGCCGGATGCGACGTTCGCGGGTGATCAACGCGATCGGTCTCGCGATGACCGCGACGGTGCTGGTGATCGTGCTGATCACCAAGTTCCTCTCGGGCGCCTGGATCGCCATCCTGACCATGGTGATCATCTTCGTCGTGATGAAGATGATCCACCGCCATTACGATTCGGTGGCGCGGGAGCTCAACGAAAGCGAATGGGATGGTGTGCTGCCCAGCCGCACGCACTCCATCGTGCTGGTCTCCAAGCTGCACCTGCCGACCCGCCGCGCGCTGTCCTACGCGCGCGCCACCCGGCCGGACACGCTCGAGGCGGTCACGGTCAACGTCGACGAGGCCGACACCCGGGCGCTGGTGCGGGAGTGGGAGCGCAGCGATATCTCGGTGCCGCTCAAGGTGATCGAATCGCCGTACCGCGAGATCACCAAGCCGGTGCTGGATTACGTGAAGCGGGTGCGCAAGGACGCGCCGCGCGACGTGGTGACGGTGTTCATCCCGGAGTACGTGGTGGGGCACTGGTGGGAGCAGGTGCTGCACAACCAGAGCGCGCTGCGGCTCAAGGGCCGGCTGCTGTTCGAGCCCGGCGTGATGGTGACCAGCGTGCCGTGGCAGCTGAGTTCGTCGACGCGCGCGCGGCAGCCCGGCGACATCAGCGCGCCCGGCGCGGTGCGGCGCGGGTACGAGGAACGGCCGATGTCGGGCGCCCGGGATGAGTGACTGGCGCGGCACGAGTTTCGAGATCCGGCTCGGGCCGCCCGGGCACGGCGGGTTCTGCGTCGGACGGCACGAGGGCCGGGTGGTGTTCGTGCGGCACGGGCTGCCCGGTGAGTTGGTGCGCGCCCAGGTCACCGAGGATCGCGGTGGTTCGTTCTGCCGGGCCGACGCGATCGAGATCCTGGAGCCCTCGCCGGACCGCGTGCCCGCCACCTGCCCGGTCTCCGGGCCCGGCGGCGCGGGCTGTTGCGACTTCTCCTTCGCCACCCCCCGGGCTCAGCGCGCTCTGAAAGCCACGGTGGTCGCCGAGCAACTGCGCCGCCTGGCGGGCATCGAACGCGAGATCGTGGTCGAGCCGATCGCCGGGTATCCGGCGGAGACGACCGCCGGCTGGCGCACGCGGGTGCGCCTGGCCGTCGACGAGCACGGGCGGGCCGGTGTGCACCGGCACCGCAGCACCGGCATCCTCACCGATCTGCGCTGCCCGCAACCGGTTCCGGGTGCGCTGGACGGCGTCGCCGACCGCGAGTGGACGCCCGGCGCGGAACTGGTCGTGGCGGTGGACGGCGACGGCGTGCGTCACCTCGTCGAACTCGCCCCCGCGGAACCCGAACCGCGCGGCGGTTCCCGGCGCGGGCGTGGCCGGGCCGACCGCACCTCCGGACGTGACGACGAATCGGACGGTCGCGGGCGGGGGAGCGGGCCGGGGCGTGGTCCCCGGCCCCGCACGCACGCGGCGGAGTGGCCGAATGCGGCGGGCGGCGAGCGCCGCAGCGCCACCGCGGGCCGGGCGGCGGCGCACGCGCCGCGCGAGGAGTGGGTGCTGGCGGGCTCCGGGCGTGCGGTCGAGTATGTCGGCGGCCGCCGGTGGGAGGTCGCCGCGACCGGGTTCTGGCAGGCGCATCGGGATGCGGCGCAGTGCTATTCGGACGTGATCGCGCAATGGTCGGGGCTGGAACCCGGCGACCTGGCCTGGGATCTGTACAGCGGCGCGGGCGTTTTCGCGGCGCGGCTCGCCGAGCAGGTCGGCGCGGACGGTGCGGTGCGGGCGGTGGAGTTCGCGCGCACCGCGGTCGCCGACGGCAACGCGGCGCTGCACGATCTGCCCTGGGTCGACCTGCGCGCCGATCGCACCGAGCGCTGGATCGCCGAGCACGCCTCCGGTGCGGCTCCGGCGGCCGTCGTGCTGGATCCGCCACGCGCCGGTGCGGGCAAAGAGGTGGTGGCCGCCCTCACCGAGGTCGGCCCGGAGCGCATCGTCCACATCGGTTGCGACCCGGCCGCTTTCGCCCGTGACCTCGGCCTCTACCAGAACGCGGGCTACACCCTCACCGAACTCCGCGCCTTCGACGCGTTCCCGGGCACGCACCACGTGGAGTGCCTCGCTCTGCTCGAATGCTGATCTCGGCCGCGTCGAATGCTGATCGCGCCAACCGTCGCTGAGCATGCGGCGCGCCTGCTGTGCTGACCGGCCTGACCTGCGCGCGGACTTGCGTTCGATGAGCCGCGCCGTCGTCGCGCGCGGCTCGCAACGTGGTGCCGCCGCTTCTCAGCCGTGACGCTCGGCGAGTACGCGGCGCTTCACCGGGCGACCGCCGGTAGCGCTGCCCAGCCGGCACTCAGCGCTGCGGGCCGCCGTCTCAATGCAGCTGCCACGTGACTCGGACACTGGCCGAGATCTCGCTCTCGCCGAGTTCCACCGGCATCGACGCCATCTCGGCGATCATGCCGGCCGCCTTGGGGCGCGCGGCCGCGCGCGGACGGGACGCGGTGTCCTCGGTGATGACGAGCACCGGCCCGACGCGGCCACCGGCGCGCGAGGCGAACTGTTCGGCCTTGGCCAGGGCGTTGTCCCAGGCGGCGTCGCGGGCCTGTTCGAGCAGCGCGGCCTCGTCGGCGAAGCCGAGGGTGAGACCGTTCAGCCGGACGTCGTCGCCGCCGGCCTCGACGCAGTGCGCGATGATGTCGGCCGGGCTGGGGTCGGCCCGCTCGCCGATCTCGCGCAGCGCCACCGTCAGATCGGTGCTGGCGACATAGCCGGTGATGCGCTGGCCCTTGCCCTCGGTCCACTCGGTCTCGGTGCGCACCGACAGGCCCGTGGTCGCGATGTCGGCGCCCGGCACGCCGTCGCCGCGCAGCGAGTCGGTGATTGCCTTGATCCGCTCGCCGGCCGTGCCGTAGGCCTGGGCGACCTGCCCGGCCCGGGCTTCGACGGAGACGGTGACGCGCATCAGATCGGGCGCGGCGCTCGCGCTGCCCGCGCCGTAGGTGGTGACCGTGCCCGCGACGTTCTCGGGCTCGGCGAACCCGCAGCATCCGGCGCCGCAATCGGCGATCGCGATGTCCTTCTGCTTGTCCTTTTTCTTGCGTTTGCTCACGGCGCTCTCCTTGCGTCGAGGTCACGGGCTCCTGAAAGGTCAACGGCCGAACGCCCGGGATTGTCCCCGGCGGTGTCCGGGTAGCGTGTGAGCCGGGCCCGAGCGCGTACATTCGTGTGGAGACTCACATTTCGCGGCCGTGACCGCTGGTGACAGGCCGAGGTGGAGCAGGGGCACCCCCACGGCTCCGTAGACTGAATCGGATCAGATGCGCTATCCGGAGGGAGCGAGTTCAGGTGGGAGTGCTTTCCCGGGTCGATACGCCCGAAGATCTGCGTGGGCTGACAGTGCCACAGCTGCGTGAATTGTCGGCGGAGATCCGTGAGTTCCTCGTCCAGAAAGTCGCGGCCACCGGTGGCCATCTGGGCCCGAATCTCGGTGTGGTGGAACTGACCATCGCGCTGCACCGGATTTTCGATTCGCCGGCCGATCCGCTGATCTTCGACACCGGCCATCAGGCCTACGTGCACAAGATCCTCACCGGCCGCAAGGACCAGTTCGATTCGCTGCGCAAGCAAGGCGGCCTGTCGGGCTACCCGAGCCGGGCCGAGAGCGCGCACGACTGGGTGGAGTCCTCGCACGCCTCGGCCGCGCTGTCCTACGCCGACGGCCTGGCGAAGGCGTTCGCGCTGACCCAGCAGGATCGCCACGTGGTCGCGGTGGTCGGTGACGGCGCGCTGACCGGCGGCATGTGCTGGGAGGCGCTGAACAACATCGCCGCCGGCGTCGACCGCCCGGTGGTCGTGGTCGTCAACGACAACGGCCGCTCCTACGCGCCCACCATCGGCGGCCTGGCCGATCGGCTCACCGCGCTGCGCACCCAGCCCGCCTACGAGCACGCCCTGGACGCGGGCAAGCGCCTCATCAAGAGCATCCCGCGGGTGGGGGAGTCGGCGTATTCGATGGTGCACGCGGTGAAGGCCGGGATCAAGGACGCGGTCAGCCCGCAGGAGCTGTTCAGCGATCTGGGCCTGAAGTACGTCGGCCCGGTCGACGGGCACGACATCGTGGCCATGGAGGCCGCGCTGCGCCGCGCCAAGGATTTCGGCGGCCCGGTCGTCGTGCACGCGGTCACCCAGAAGGGCCGCGGCTACGAGCACGCCGAGAACCATGTCGCCGATCAGATGCACGCCTGCGATCCGATCGATCCGCTCACCGGCCGTCCGCTCGCGGGCAAGAAGGCGCCGGGCTGGACGTCGGTGTTCTCCGCGGAACTGATCGCGCAGGCCGAGCGCCGCGAGGACATCGTGGCGATCACCGCCGCGATGCCCGGCCCGACGGGTCTGGCGCCGTTCGGTGAGCGCTTCCCGGAGCGCATGTTCGACGTCGGCATCGCCGAGCAGCACGCGATGACCTCCGCGGCCGGCCTGGCCCTGGGCGGCCTGCATCCGGTGGTCGCGATCTACTCGACGTTCCTCAATCGCGCCTTCGACCAGTTGCTGATGGATGTCGCGCTGTTGAAGCAGCCGGTCACGGTGGTGCTGGATCGCGCGGGCATCACCGGCCCGGACGGCGCGAGCCACAACGGCATGTGGGATTTCTCGCTGCTCGGCATCATCCCGGGGATCCGGGTCGCCGCGCCGCGCGATGCCGCCACGCTGCGCGAAGAGCTGGGCGAGGCGCTCGCGGTCACCGACGGCCCGACCGTGCTGCGGTTCCCGAAGGGCAGCGTCGCCGCCGACATCACCGCCCTCGAGCGCCTGGACGGCGTGGACGTGCTGCGGCTGGCCGCCACCGACGCCGGTTCGGCGCAGACCGGGCGCGGTGACGTGCTGCTGGTCGCGGTCGGCCCGTTCGCCGAGACGGCGCTGCGGGTCGCCGAAGCGCTGGAGCCGGAGGGTATTTCGGTCACCGTGATCGATCCGCGCTGGGTGCTGCCGGTGTCGGACACCATCGTCAAACTGGCCGAGAACTACCGGCTCGTGGTCACCCTGGAGGACGGCGGCCTGCACGGCGGCATCGGTTCGACGGTGTCGGCGCGGATCCGGGCGGCCGGGGTGGATGTGCCGACGCGGGATCTCGGTGTGCCGCAGCAGTTCCTGGATCACGCGTCCCGGGACGCGGTGCATGCCGAGCTGGGGTTGACGGTCGCCGATATCGGGCGGCGGATCAGCGGCTGGCTGGACGCGAGCTGACCGGAAAACCGGCCGAACGATCGTTCTGAAAACCCGGCGCGCGCCGGTCCGACGCCGTACCGTTTCACTCAACCATCGGAGAGGAACGGTCATGGCCTGGGTCAAGCAGGAAATCGTCATCGAGGCGCCCGTCGCGGACGTGTGGGCGGTCATCAAGGACTTCGAGCAGGGGCCGGTGCGGATGTCGCCGGGGCTGGTGGCCGAGAGCAAGCTGGACGCGCCCGATGTCCGGGTCGTCACCTTCGCCAGCGGCGTGGTGGTGCGCGAGCGCCTGATCTCTCTGGACGACGAGGAACACCGCTTCGCCTTCTCGATCATCGGCGACAGCGTTACCCCGGCGCACGACAACGGCACCATGCAGGTGTTCGCGCTGGACAACGGGCACAGCCGATTCGTCTGGACGCACGATGTGCTGCCCGCCGAACTCGCCGCCGCCTTCGCGCCCGTGATGGAGCAGGGCAGCGCGCAGTTCAAGAAGGTCGTGGAAAGCGCTGTCGCCGAAGGCTAGTCGGCCGGCGGCGTCAGCGCCCCGGTCAGCACCGGCACCGCGAGGTCGCGCTGCCAGGGCCGGGCGCCGCCCGCGTCGAGGAACGCACTGATCGCGGCGGAGAGCTCGCCGGCGCTGCCGACCCGGTCGTAGGAGGGCAGTCCGTCCCAGCACAGCCGCCGCACCAGATCGGGTGAGAGCAGATTCTCGACCGGAATCGCGTACTTGGCGGACAACTCACCCATCGCGGCGCGGGCCTTGGTCAAGCGGGCGGCGGCGACCGGATCGCGCCGCTCCCACCGGTTCACCGGCGGCGGGCCCTCGAACGGCTGGGTGAGCGAGGGTAGTTCGTCGTCGCGCAGGGCCCGGGCGCGGTCGACGGCGGCCAGCCATTCCCGGGAGTACCGGCGCTGGCGCGGACCGCCGAACACCGGAAGCGCGCGTAGCTGTGCGATGGTGCGCGGGTCGGCGGTGGCGGCGGAGACGATGGCCGCGTCCGGCAGGATCCGGGCGGGCGCGACGTCGCGGGCGCGGGCCAGGGTGTCGCGGGCCAGCCATAGCTCCCGGACCACCGCCAGCTGGCGGGTCTTGCGCAGGGTGTGGATGCCGGAGGTGCGCCGCCAGCGGTCGGCCTTCGGCGCGGGCGGCTCGGCGAGGCGGATGTGCTCGAATTCCTGTGCCGCCCACTCGGTCTTGCCCTGCGCCTCCAAAGAGGCGGCGACCTCCGCGCGCAGTTCCAGCAGCAGTTCCACGTCCAGGGCGGCGTAGTTGAGCCATTCGTCGGGTAGTGGGCGGGTGGACCAGTCGGCGGCTCCGTGCCCCTTGCGTAGCGCGCGGCCGAGCAGCTTCTCCACCATCGCCGCCAGGCCGACCCGCTCGAATCCGGCGAGCCGCCCGCCCAATTCGGTGTCGAACAGCCGCGCGGGGCGCAAACCCAGTTCGGCCAGGCCCGGCAGGTCCTGGTCGGCGGAGTGCAGCACCCATTCGAGCTCGTTGATCACCGCGGCCAGCGGTTGCAGCGCGTCGGTGACGGGGATCGGGTCGATCAGGAAACTGCCCGCGCCGGCGCGGCGCAGCTGGATCAGATAGGCGCGTGCCGAATACCGGAAGCCGGAGGCGCGTTCGGCGTCCACCGCCAGCGGGCCGGTGCCCGCGGCCAGGCGCGCGGCGGCCGCGGCGACGGCGTCGGCGGTTACCAGGACCGGTGGCACACCATCATGGGGAGCGAGCAGCGGTTCGGCTGTGTTCTCACCCACATTGCGCCCCTCGATGGGCTCTTCTACAACCGGCATAGACGTGAACTTTACGTTGCTGTCAGCTCAGTTCGTTGCTGGTGTGCGAGTCCGGTCGTAGATCGGTGATCCCCGCCGGTGGCAGACCGGCCGAGTAGGCCAGTACTTCGCAGAACGCTTCGACGTGTGGCGCCATCTCGGTACTGGTGGCGGTCCAGGAGGCGCGCAACTCCAACTGGTGCGCGCGCGGCGGGCCCGCGATATCGCCGTAGCGGACCGAACTGGTCGAGGTCACCGTGCCGCCGAGCGCCGTGAACGGCTCGGATCGCGACTCCAGCGCGTCGACCAGCCAGCTCCACGCCACCTCCGGCAGCAGCGGATCGGCGGCCAGCGAGGCGTCGATATCGGCCTGGATGTAGGCGACCAACCGGAACACGCCGTGCCAGGCCTCGTCGCCGTCGGGGTCGTGTAGCAGGATCAGGCGGCCGAACGCGTCGCCCTCGGAATCCACCGGAACCATCGGCGTTTCGGGGTGTTTGACCTCGGCGCCGACCGCATAGGAATACGGCGCCAGCCGCTGCGGCGGACGGATGGGCGCGAGCTCGATGCGGGGGTGCACGGATGCGGTGCCCATCGCAGCAACCGCGGCTCGAAATCCAGCTGGTTCGGCGGGGGAGCCCTCGGTCGATGCGGCGCCGTCGCGGATGTCGAGCGGTGTCACGGGAAGGACGGTAGACCGTCAGGTCGCCGCACCGGCGGAGGCGCGCCGCACACGACGCCGTTCGCGATATGGCGTTCGCGTGGTGTAGCCGCCCGGCGGGGATCGCTAGGATCGCCGTGATGACTACCTACACCCGTCGCCAGCTGACCGATGCCCCGTTCCTGGCAGCCGCCACCGGCGCCACCCCCAGCCGGCGGCCGGTGTGGTTCATGCGGCAAGCCGGTCGTTCCCTGCCCGAATACCGCGAACTGCGCAAGGGCATCGGGATGCTGCAATCCTGCTTCGACCCGGAACTGGTCTGCGAGATCACCATGCAGCCGATCCGCCGGCACGGCGTGGACGCGGCGATCCTGTTCTCCGACATCGTGGTTCCGCTCAAGGCGGCGGGCATCGATCTCGACATCGTGCCCGGCGTCGGGCCGGTCGTCGCCGCGCCGGTGCGCACCACCGCGGATGTGCGCGGCCTGCCGCGGCTGCGTCCCGAGGACGTCGGCGCGGTCACCGAGGGCGTCCGCCTGCTGACCGCCGCGCTCGGTGAGACCCCGCTGATCGGCTTCGCGGGCGCGCCGTTCACGCTGGCGTCGTACCTGGTCGAGGGCGGGCCGAGCAAGCAGCACGAGCGCACCAAGGCGATGATGCACGCCGACCCGAAGACCTGGCACGAACTGCTCGGCGCGCTGACCGACATCACCATCGCCTTCCTGCAGGCCCAGCTCGCGGCCGGGGTGGACGCGGTCCAGCTGTTCGACTCGTGGGCCGGGGCCCTGTCGCTGGCCGACTACCGCAGCTTCGTGCTCCCGCACTCCGAGCGCGTGTTCGCCGAGCTCGCGTCCGCGGGCGTGCCGCGCATCCACTTCGGCGTCGGCACCGGTGAGTTGCTCGGCGCGATGGGCGAGGCCGGGGCCGACGTCGTCGGCGTCGACTGGCGCGTGCCGCTGAACGAAGCCGTGCGCCGGGTCGGCCCCGGCAAGGGCTTGCAGGGCAACCTCGATCCCGCCGTGCTGTTCGCCGGGCCGGAGGCGATCGACGCCGAGGTCCGCCGCATCTGCCGCGAAGCCGACGAGGCCCTCACCCTCGGCGCCACCGGCCACATCTTCAACCTGGGCCACGGCGTCATGCCCGACACCGACCCCGGGGCCATCACCGCCACCGTCGAGCTGATCCACAGCATCGAACCCGCACCGGTGAACTAGCCCGAGCGGCCGCCCACGGCGACTGTGAGCCGGGCAACCGGCGGGTGGCGCGGCGCGAGTGGCGACTGTGAGCCGGGCAACGGGCAGGGCAACCGGCCGGTGGCGCGGCGCGGGCGGCGGGATACCGTCGCAGACATGAGAATCGCGGTGGTCGGCGGCGGCATCACGGGGTTGGTCGCGGCGTATCGGTTGCGGATGCTGCTCGGTGCGGAGGCCGATATTCTGGTGCTGGATCGCGCCCAGCGGGTCGGCGGGATCCTGCACACCGGTGAAGTCGCCGGGGAGCCTTTGGATCTCGGGGCGGAGGCGTTCGTCGGCCGCCGCCCGGAGGTGCCCGGGCTGCTGCGCGAATTGGGGCTGGAGACCCAGCTGGTGCTGCCCGCGGGCAAGCGGCCGCTGCTGTGGTCGGGCGGTGTCGCGCACGCGCTGCCGGAGCGGACGCTGATGGGCATCCCGGCGCACGCCGAGCAGATGCGCGGTCTCGTCGACGACGCCACCGTCGACTGGATCGCCGCGGAGACCACGCGCCCGTTCGAGTGGGATCCGGAGTCCGACACCGACGTCTACAGCCTGATCGCCGATCGGTTCGGCGCGCAGGTCGCCGAACGCAGCGTCGATCCGCTGCTGGGCGGCGTCTACGCGGGCAGCTCGCGGTCGATCGGTGTCCGCGCGGCGGTGCCGACGCTGGCCGCCGCGCTGGACGCGGGCGCGCCCAGCCTCACGCACGCGGTGGCCGCAGCCTTGCCGCCGCCGTCGAACACGCCGGTATTCGGCGGTATTCGCGACGGCTACCGGGTGCTGCTGGACGCGCTGACCGAGCGGTCCGGGGCGCGGATCGTCACCGACTCGCCCGCGACCCGCCTGGCGCGATCGCCCCGAGGCTGGGTGCTGGATCCGTTCGGCGCCGTCGACGCCGTGGTGCTCGCGACCCCGGCCCCGGTGACCGCCCGCCTGCTGCGGGCGGTGTCCCCGGCCGCCGCCACCGCCGCGGCCGGCATCGAACTGTCCTCGTCGGTGGTCGTCGCCCTCGCCCTGCCCCACGACACCCCGCTTCCGGACAATTCCGGCATCCTCGTCGCCACCGGAGAGCCCCTGCGCGCCAAGGCTTTCACGCTCTCCAGCCGCAAATGGCCGCATCTCGCCGACCGCGGTACCGCCCTGGTCCGCGCCTCGTTCGGCAAGTTCGGCGACGACTCGACCCAGTCCTGGCCCGACGACAAGCTGGTCACCGCGGCGGCCGAGGACCTCGCCCACGTCACCGGCGTCGCGATCGAACCGGTCGGCGCCACCGTCCAGCGCTGGCCCGGCGGCCTGGCCCAGTACGCCCCCGGTCACCTCGACCGGGTGGCCGCCATCGAAGCCGCCGCGGCCGAGCTGCCGCATTTCGCTCTCGCCGGGGCCTACCTGCACGGGGTCGGCGTCCCCGCCTGTGTCGCCTCGGGCGACACCGCCGCCCGCCGCCTGGCCGCCGCCCTGTCCTGACTCATCGCGGCCCGTCCCATCCCGCGCACCGCCACCGCGCACCGAAATGGCACGATGGGTGCATGGCGCGACTCGATTACCAGGCCCTCAACTCCACCATCCGGTATCTGATGTTCTCGGTGTTCCAGGTGAAACCGGGTGTGCTCGGGGAGGATCGGGCCAAGGCGATCGCCGACGCGCAGGCGTTCTTCGACGGTTTAGCGGACAAGGACGTGGTGGTGCGCGGCCTCTACGACGTGGCCGGGCTGCGCGCCGACGCCGACTTCATGATCTGGACGCACGCCGAGCGCGTCGAGGATCTGCAGGCCGCCTACGCCGACTTCCGCCGCACCACCGAGCTCGGCCGGGCCAGCACCCCGGTGTGGAGCAACGTGGCGCTGCACCGCCCCGCGGAGTTCAACAAGAGCCACATTCCCGCCTTCCTGGCGGGCGAAGACGCGGGCAACTACATCTGCGTGTACCCGTTCGTGCGCTCCTACGAGTGGTACCTGCTGCCCGACGAGGAGCGCCGCAAGATGCTGGCCGATCACGGCAAGGCCGCCCGCGGCTACCCGGACGTGCGCGCCAACACGGTGAGCTCGTTCGCGCTGGGTGACTACGAGTGGATCCTCGCCTTCGAGGCCCCCGAACTGCACCGCATCGTCGACCTCATGCGCGATCTGCGCGCCACCGAGGCCCGTCTGCACGTGCGCGAGGAAATCCCGTTCTACACCGGCCCGCGGGTCGAGGTCGCCGAGCTCATCGCTGCGCTGCCCTGAGCCGTCCCCCAACGAATGAAGGCATGCCCCGAGTTTTCGGGGCATGCCTTGATCGTGTTGCCAGCCGTACGCTGCGCACAGCGCGCGGATGCCGTTACTGCGCTGCGGTGTCCGAGGGGTGCAGGCGCAGCGAGATCGAGTTGATGCAGTAGCGCTGGTCGGTGGGTGTGTTGTAGCCCTCGCCCTCGAAGACGTGGCCGAGGTGGCTGTGGCAGTTCGCGCACAGCACCTCGACCCGGCGCATCCCCAGCGAATCGTCCGGGCGCAGGATGACCGCGTCCGAATCGGCCGGATCGAAGAACGACGGCCACCCGCAGTGCGAATCGAACTTCTCGGTGCTGCGGAACAATTCGGCGCCGCAGGCCCGGCAGACGTAGACACCGTCGGTCTTGGTGTCGGTGTATTCGCCGACGAACGGCCGTTCGGTCCCCGCCTCGCGCAGGACCGCGTACTCCTCGGGATTCAGCTTCGACTTCCATTCCTGGGGCGTCAGCTGGATCCGCGGCTCGGGAAGATCGGAACTCATGGCTCCACGCTAATACGTTTCGCGGTGGAGGGGGCGGACCCGTTCGCCGCGGGCGTCGCGGGTCGCGGCTCCTCGGCCTGGTCGCGCGAGTCGGGCGCGTCGTTCATCCAGGCCGGGTCCAGGCTCTGCCCGGCCACCAGGCGGCCCTCGCGGCGCGCGTTGAGGTACCGGTCGCCCAGCACGCAGAACACCACGAGCAGCAGCAGCCCCCAGCCGAAGGTGATGCGCAGGTACTCCAGATCACGCCCGATGCTCTGCCACCGGTCCGACAGCCATTTGTCGTAGGAGAGGAACCCGAACGCCGCCAGCCAGGCCGGCCAGTTCCGCAGCACCGAATTGCGCAGCACCACCGACATCATGAACGGGAACACCAGCATCGAGTAGTACATCTGCCCGAGCGAGGCCAGCAGCCAGGACGCGATCAGCAGCACACCGGAGGACGTGGTGATGAAGAACAGTTCGTCCGCGCGGTAGTACCGGTAGAGGATCCACAGCGTGAGCGCGACCACCACGCCCATGCTCAGGCGGATGGTCCAGGTCAGCCAGTCCGGTACGCCGTAGTAGGCGGCGTTGCCCTCGATGGCGCTGTTGAAGTAGTCACGGGTGTGCCCGATGTAGGGCACGGTGCGCCGGACGAAATCCATCGGATCCTTGACCAGCGGCCAGGCGATGGCATTCAGTACCAGCGGCACGCTGATCGCGGTGATGAACACCTTCCACTGCCCGCGCACCAGGGCGATCAGCAGCAGCGGCGCCAGCGTCGGTTTCACCGCGATGCTCAAGCCCATGATGGCGCCGGCCCACAGGTCGCGGCGGCTGAGCAGCAGGTGGATGAAGATCAGCTCGACCAGCAGCAGGCAGCCGTTGACATTGGTGAAGACCAGCGTGTTGGTGACGGTCTCGGAGAGGAACATCGCCAGCAGCAGCACCGGCGCCGCAACGGATTTCACGCTGTACTTGAACAGCCGCAGCAGCAGATACCAGGCGATCAGGATGGCGACGACGTTCAACAGAATGAACAGCCAGCGCGCCTTCTCGTAATCGATCACGGCGACCGGCGCGAACAGCAGGGTGCCGCTCGGCGGGTACAGGTAGTGCGGATCGACAGAGTCGAAGTTCGCGGTGTAGACCGGGCGCCCGTTGAGGAACGCGAGGGACGCGTCGTACACGGGCCGGAAATCATCGGTGACGAATCCGTTGACAGCCTTGATGAAGACCCGGTTCAGCACGGTCATGACCGCAATCGGCCACAATGCGAACTTGATCACCTCGGCGGTAGTGCGAGCCGTGCGCGGCTCGAGCTGTCGAAGTAACACTGGCGCACCGTACACCGGATTCGCTACCGGCTGGTTGCCGGGCGGCGGTTCCGGCGCGCTGGAAGATCAAGCCGGGCAGGCGTTACCGTCCGCCGGCAGCTTGGCCTCCGCCAGGTAATCGATCAGCGCGCGCTGCGCGCAGCCGGAGTGCGTGAACACCGGATGACCCCAGCCCTGCCAGTTCACCGTGGCGTGCCGGGCGCCCGCGGCGCCGAGCGCACCGGTCACCGAGGCCGTGCCGCCGTTGCCCTTGACCGGGTCGGCCACCGAATTCAGCACCAGCACAGCCAGGTCCAGCTTTTCCGGCATGGGCGCGGGCGCGGGCACCGGCCAGGCCGAGCAGTCCAGCAGGCCCAGTGCCGCGGATTTGCCGAACACCGGGTACTTCTGGCCCCACTGGGTGGCGAGCTCGGTGGCCTTGCTCGGCGTCGGCGGCTGCTGGGTGTCGGTGCAGCGGTTGACGAACTGCCCGTCGCTGGCGGTGGCCGCGGATTCGCGCAGGATCAGGTTGCCCAGCGCGGTGCGGTCGCCGCGCCCGGCGGCCGAGAGCGCGTCGGCCAGTTCGGCCACCCGGTTGCCCTGGTCGGCGCGCGGGCTGCCGAGGAAGCCGGTGATCGCGGTGAGCAGCGCCTTGGCCGAGACGTCACCGAGCCCGCCGGCGCCCGCCCTGGTCACCAGGTCGGCGATGGCGGCGCGCGGATCGGCGCCGAGCGAGCAGTTCATGCCCTTGCAGCGCTGGGCGTAGGCGGTCAGCGCCGCCTCGGCGCCCTGCAACCGCTGTTCCTCCTCGGTGACCGCGTCGGTGTTGACGGCCTCGGGGGAATCCAGCACCAGCCGCGCCAGGTGGTCGCCGAACTTGCGCGCGTAGCTGAGCGCGACCTTGGCGCCGTTGCCGGTGCCGAGCAGGTCGATGTTGTCGACCTGCCACTGCTTGCGCAGCTGCTCGATGTCGTCGGCGGAGTGCGGCGCGTCGAAGAGGCCCTCGTAGGGCTGCAGGAAATCCCGGCAGGAGATGGTGGCCTCCTGGCTCAGCGCCGATACGGCTTCGGCGGGCTTGTCCGCGCCCGGCCCGAACTGGCCGTTGTCGGCCAGGCCGCGGCGGATCTCGAGGGGCATGCAGTCGACCGGCTGCGAGGTGCCGATGCCGCGCCGGTCCACCGCGACGATGGGCCGGGTGGTGAGCAGGCCCGCGCCGCCGCTGCCGACGGCCAGCCCGGCCAGGGTGGCGGTGGAGGACCGGTCGGTGCCCGAGGTGAGCACCAGCGGCGCGGCGTCGGCCGGGGTCTGCGGCAGCCGGGCGCGCATCGCGCCGGTGGTGAAACTGCCGATCACGGTGCCCTGGCTGTCGATCGGCGTGGCGTACTCGGCGCATTCCAGGACCAGGCCGGTCGGCGCGGGGCCCAGACCGAGCAGATTCAGCGTGGGCGTGGTGCATTCGCGCCAGGCCAGATCGGTCTTGGGCACCGTGGCCTGGCGGGGCGGCGCGGTGGCGGGCGCCGGTGTCGTGCCCGCATCGCCGGCGACCGGACGCTCGATGGCGACGCCGGGACGGTCCGAGGGGCCCGCCCCGCATCCGGTCAGAACGATCGACAGTGTCGAGGCCACGACGGCGGCTCGAGTCCAGCGCATGCGATACAGCCTGCCACAGGCCATGTTATGCCCGGACCCAGCGGGTGAGGATGGTGCCGTCGTCGTCGAGCAGCACCTGCGCGCGCCGCATGGTGGTTTGGAACTCGTGCGCGGACAACGCGATTCGCCGTGCGGTCCCGCCGGTCAGCAGCGGGGCGGTGGTCAGGCACAGCTCGTCGACGGCGCCCGCCTCGAGCAGTTCGCCGAACAGGTGCGGCCCGCCCTCGCACAGCACACGATGCATGCCGCGCTCGCCGAGCGCCGCGAGCAGGGCCTTGGGGGTGATGGCCACGCCGCCCACCTCGACGACCTCCGCGCCCGCGTCGGTCAGCGCCTGTTTGCGGTCGGCGGGCGCGGTGGCGGTGGTGAGGATCAGCGGCGGCACCTGGGTGTCGGTGAGCAGTCGGCACCCGGGCTCCAGCGCGGCGCTCGCTGTGACCACGGCGACGCGCGGCGGTGTTCCGTCCGGGTGCCCGCCTAACGCGCGCTCGTGCAGTCCGCGGCGGCGCTGGGCGTCGGTGCGCGCGCCGCCGTAATTCTCGGCGCGCACGGTGCCCGCGCCGACCAGGATGACGTCGGCCAGGTCGCGCAGCAGCAGGAACACCTGCTTGTCGGCCGGTGTGCCCAGGCCGTGCGAGAGATCGCCGGCCGTGGCCGCGCCGTCGATGCTGGCGACAAAGTTCGCCCGTACCCAGGGCGTATCGAGGTCGGTCGGGTAGGCGTAGAGCTCGGCCAGGCCGTCGGCGTCGAGTTCTGTGAGCTGGATCGCATTGGGGAGACGCTGCATGACTACCGATCACACCACGTCCGTACGCTTTATCCATGCAGGAACGCCTCGTCGACCGTCACCCTGAGGTGCCGGCGGATCAACTCGTGGCCCAAATGGTGCCGCCGCCCATGTTCGACGAGGTCAGTTTCGCCTCCTACATTCCCGACCCGAACGAGCCGAGCCAGGCCGCCGCGGTCGCGCAGGCCGAGAAGTTCGCCGGGCAGGTCGCCGCCATCCACAAGGCGGCGAACAAGAAGAGCCTGTTCGGGAAAAAGAAGCCGGTCAGCGGCGCGGGCCTGTACCTGGACGGCGGGTTCGGCGTGGGCAAGACCCACCTGCTGGCCTCGATCTTCCACAGCGCGCCCGCGCCCAAATCGTTCGGCACCTTCGGCGAGCTGACCAACCTGGTCGGCGCGCTCGGCTTCAACAACGCCGTCGAGCGCCTGGCGGCCAACAGCGTGCTGTGCATCGATGAGTTCGAGCTCGACGATCCGGGCGACACCATGCTGGTCTCGCGGTTGCTGACCGAGCTGTCCGCGCGCGGCGTCTCCATCGCCGCGACCTCCAACACGCTGCCCGGCCAGCTCGGCGAGGGCCGTTTCGCCGCACAGGATTTCATGCGCGAGATCAAGAAGCTCGGCGCGATCTTCGAGGCCGTGCGGGTGGACGGCCCGGACTACCGGCATCGCGATCTGCCGCCCGCCCCGGAGCCCACCTCGCCGGAGACGCTGGCCGAACGCGCCGCCGCGACACCGCATTCCACGCTCGACGACTACGACGAGCTGCTGAAGCACCTGAGCACGCTGCACCCGTCGAAGTACGGCGCGCTGATCTCGGGCGTGTCGGCCGTCTTCGTCTCCGGCGTGCATCCGGTGACCGATCAGGCGGTGGCGCTGCGCATCGTCGTACTCGCCGACCGGCTCTACGACGCCAGCGTGCCGGTCACCGTGTCCGGCGCGAAGCTGGACCAGATCTTCTCCCAGGAGATGCTGGAAGGCGGCTACCGCAAGAAGTACCTGCGGGCCATCTCCCGGTTGCTCGCGCTTTCCCGGTTCGAAGCCGCCACCGCGTGAACTGAGAAGCCTCCCGCCCGAACGACGAAGGATTTCCGAGTGTCTCGAGATCGTGCCCTGCGCGGCTGTGTCGCCGCGGCCACCGGCCTTGCCATCGCTTTCGGCCCCGTCCTGGGCACGGCGTTCGCCGCCCCGGCCGCGGTCACCGAGTTCGACCGTTCGCTGCACCTGACCGGTGTCCAGAACGCCCGTGACGTAGGCGGTTACCGCACCGTCGACGGCCGCACCGTGCGCACCGGCCTGGTGTTGCGCACCGGCCAGCTCAACAACGCCACGCCCGAGGATTTGCTCGCGCTGGGCAAGGTCCGGGTGGTCGAGGATCTGCGCACGGTCTACGAACGCGGCCTCGCGCCGGATCGGGTGCCCGCGGGCGCCACCGAACGCTGGGTCGACGTGATCGGCCAGGCCCCGCCGCAGACCCTGGCGACCACCCTCACCGGCGGCGACGATCTGTACCGCGCCTTCATCACCGCGCCGGGCGCGAACGCGGCGTTCGCCACGGTGCTGCGCGACATCCTGGCCACCGAGGACGGCGCGGTGCTGTTCCACTGCACCGCGGGCAAGGACCGCACCGGCTGGACGGCCGCGGTGCTGCTGACCATCCTCGGTGTGGACCGCGAGACGGTCACCCAGGATTACCTGCTGTCCAACGTGTATCGCGGCGCGCGCGAGGGCGACGGCCTCAACGGTGTGCAGCAGGCGTGGCTGGACGGCGCCTTCGATCAGGTGCGGCAGTCCTACGGCAGCTTCGACAACTACGTGCGCGACGGGCTGGGGCTCAGCGCCGCCGATGTCGCCGCGCTGCGGGCGAAACTGCTGTCCTGACAGCCTGATCCGGCCGTCCGCTCACGGGCGCGGGTGCTGCTCGAACCAGCGGTCGATCAGCTCCGGGATCTCCTTGGCCACCCACACGAAGAAGTCGTGGATGTCGCGCACCCGCGCGGCGTCCGGGCCCTGCGGGTCGTCGAAGAGCGCCAGTCCGCGCGCGGTGGTCGCGGTCAGGTCGTCGTACTGGGCGGCCTGCTGGCGCTGCAGTTCCGGCATCACGCCCGGGCGGATCGTGTAGTAGTCCTTGCGGTCGCCGGGCTTGGAGGTCTTCTCCACCCAGCGCATGGTGACCAGGGTTTTCAGCGCGGTGGAGATCGAGCCCTTGGAGGCCCGCAGCGCGTCCGCGATCTCGCCGAAGGTCTGCTCGGGCGGTTCGCAGACCAGCAGCCATCCGACCGTGCGGCCGACCATCCGGACCAGGCCCATCCGTTCCAGGACGAGCGCGAATTCCTCGACGAAGGCCAGCTGCTCGGGAGTCGGGGCGGCCTTGTCGTCTGCGGTGCTGGGCATTGGACGAGTATCCCTTCGGGTGCGGAGGCGCGCGCAGACGGGGGACGGTCGAACCGTGCGGTCGCGGCGGTCGAACGGGGCGAGCTCGCCGGCCTGGTCCGGGGAACTCCTTGACGCGCATCATGTTTCGGCATCTACCGATGTGTTCAGTAAAAACTGAACATGCAGAACTGTCAAGGCGCGAGATCGATGGCGCGGGCGGCTCGCATCGGATAGCCTGAATTCGCACATCAGTGCGAATGGGGTTGTTCGACCTGGGAGGGGCGACATGCCGGTAATGAGTGGGCATTGGTTCAGCAGGGGAGCGGTGGCGGTGTCTGCCATCGCGGTCACGCTCGGGATGGGCGCCGGATCGGCGTCCGCGTTGCCGTCGATTTCGGTGTCCAGCGCGGAGCTGAGGGTCGGCCAGACCTACACGATCACCATCAACTGCGATGTCCGATCGACGTTGGCGGTCGCCATCGATGTAGATCCGTACTCGGCCGAGCCGGGTCAGCTGCTCGGCGGAGATCTGCTCACGCCCAACGAGAACCTGGTGGCGACGGTGCAGTGGACGCCGAGTACGGCGGGCGCGCACACCATCCAGGCCTACGGGTGCAGCAGCGGCGCGGGCTGGCCGGACGGGCGGCCACCCACCTCGGTGCTCGGCGTCACGATCGAACCGGCGGCGCCGGTCGTCCAGGAGTGGCAGCAGGGCTCGACCTACCAGGTCGGCGACGTGGTGAGTTACCAGGGGGTGCAATACAAATGCCGCCAGGCGCACACGGCGCACGCCCCGAACTGGACACCGCCGCAGACGCCCGCGCTGTGGCAGCAGGTCTGAGCCCGGCCGGATAGGGCGGCGGGCCCGGGAACACTCCGGTGTACCCGGGCCCGCTTATGCTGCGGGACATGACGAAGTTCAAGACCTGGGACGGGCTGGAGCTCAGCTACCGGGTGTGGGAAGGCGACGGCGCGCCGGTCGTGTTGCAGCACGGCGTGGTGGCCGACACCGGCGCCAACTGGATCGGCATGGGAGTGGTGCGGGCGTTGCAGGCCGCCGGGCACGCCGTGGTCTCGCTGGACGCGCGCGGGCACGGGCGCTCGGAGAAGCCGCACGACGCGAGCCGCTACTCCTGGGCCGCCATGGCCAAAGACGTCCGGGCGCTCTACGACGAGCTCGGCGTCACCGAGGTCGCCCAGGTCGGTTATTCGATGGGCGGAGTCATCTCGCTGCTGGTCGCCGCGTCCGATCCGCGGGTGCGCAAACTCGTCGTCGGCGGCATCGGATCCGGCGTGATCGACTGCGGCGGTGTCGATCGCCGCGTCATCGACGTCGCCGACCTCCAGGAGGCGATGACCGGGGACGGCTCGGCCGCCCCGCCGACGGCGCGCATGTTCCGGGTGCTGGCCGACGCGGTGCACGCCGATGTCGACGCGATCAAGGCGGTCGCCCGCGGCCTGGACGAGGAACCGATCAAGACCCTCGACGACATCACCGTCCCGGCTCTCGTGCTCGCCGGCGCCGACGATCCGTTCGCGGCCGAACCCGAACGGCTGGCCGCCGCGCTCCCCGACGGCCGTCTCGTGGTCGTGCCGGGCGATCACCTACTGGCGGTGGCGGATCCGGGCTTCCATGCCGCGCTGGTCGACTTCCTGGCGGACTAGAGCACCAAACGCATCACATAGTCGTGATGCTGCTGGCGGCCCACCAGGAACGTCTTGGTGCCGACCCGCTGGAACCCGTGCTTGGTGTAGAAGCGCTGGGCGCGCTCGTTGCGCTGGTTCACCCCGAGCCAGACGGCGACCGCGCCCGCCTCGCGGGCCTGCTGCAGCGCGGCGCGCATCAGAGCCTTGGAGATGCCGCTGCCGTGATGGCCGGGCAGCACGTACATCTTGCTGATCTCCACCACCGGGCTCAGCGCCACCGCCGCGGCCACCTCCGGGTCGGCCGGTTCGCCCGCGTGCAGCATCGCGTAGCCGACCAGATCACCGTCCGCGCAGGCCTTGAGCACCGTGTAGTCGGGATCGGTGAGGTACTCGCCGAAGCGCTCCCCGGAGAGGACCTCGGCGATGAAGATCTCGATGTCGTCGGCGGTGGCGTCGGGCGGGCAGGCGAGCGGAAAGGTCGCGGCCGCAACGTCACTGAGGGCCTCGGCGTCCCACAGTCCGGCCCGGTCCACGATGACCGGTGAGTTGCTCATTTCTCCAGTGAAGCACGCCCGTGATCACCCCTGCCGCCCGTGCCCGCTTCGGCGCGCGAATGGAACACCCCGGCGAGCGCGATCAGCGCGCCCGCGAACACCAGCGGAACCAGGAAGCTCACCCGGTGACTCAGGCTGGCCGCGACCGCGCCGACGATTCCGCCGCCGAGCAGCGTGCCCGCGTAGTTGAACAGATTCAGGCGGGCGATCAGCGAATCCAGGGCGCGTCCGCTGGTGAGCCGCCCGGCCTCGGAGAAGCACAGCGGCGCGATCACGGGCAGGCCGATGCCCGCGACGAAGAAGCCGGCGATGGCCACGGCCGGAGCGGGCGCGGCGACCACCAGTGCCAGACCCGCGACGCCGATCGCCGCGGCCGCCCGCACCACCCGGCGCGGGCCGAACCGGCGCACCCACCAGTCGCCGGTGAGCCGGGCCAGCAGCGAGGCGCCCTGATAGGCGGCCAGACCCAGTGCCGCGGCGGACGCCCCCGCGCGCAGGTCGTCGCTTTCCAGATACAGCGCCGAGAAGCTGCCGACGGCGATGTCGATGGCGAACACCAGGGCCATCGCGATGCCGAGGGCGACGTACGCGCGCAGCGCGACGGTCCCGGCGTCGGCCGCCTGCTCCTGCGGGCCGGTTTCGGCCGCGTCGGCGGCCAGCAGTCGCGGCCCGAGCAGCAGCCCGGCGATCAGCACCAGGACGGCGGCGGTCAGCAGCGTCTGCCGCAGCGTGATCTCGAGCGCTTCGCACCCGGCGACGAACAGCGCGCCGAGAATCGAGCCCGCGCTCCAGGCGGCATAGAACGAGGACAGGATGAAGGTGCCGTAGCCGTGCTGGATGAACACCGCCTGCATGTTCGTGCTCGCGTCGACCATGCCGAGCGCGATGCCGTAGCAGCACAATCCGGCCAGCAACCCGGGTGTGTTCGGCGCGAACGCGATCGCGCAGCCGGTGACGGTGATCAGCAGCAGACCCAGCCGCAGCGTGGCCCGGCTCGACCAGCGCACCGCCAGCTGCTCGGCCAGCACGCTGCCGCCGCCCGCCAGCAGCGAGACCACCACGATCGACCCGGCGATCAGCCCGTCCGACAACCCGAATTTCTCCTGCTGCTGCGGCAGTTCGGTGAGGACAACGGCGAAGAAGAACCCCTGCAGGGCGAACGCGAACGAGTTCGCGATCCGGGCGCCCCGCAGGACGGGCGCGAGCGTGCTCATTGGCGGAGGGTAACGGTCGGACCTGCCCCGCGCCCGCCGAATTCGCGGAGCCTGGTCCCCGCGCCGCGACCCGTGCCAGTATCGAAGGGGCGCCGCGGGTCTCGCGCCGCCCGGCACCCAGGGAGGCCCGATGACCGCGACCTATCCACCGGGTCCCCGATTGCCCGCGCCGGTGCAGACGGCGCTCTATCTGCGCCGCCGCACCCAGTTCCTGACGCTGCTGCGGCGGCGGTACGGCGACGTCTTCGCGATCCGCGTCCCGCCGTTCAACGACCGGGTGGTGGTGTTCTCCCGGCCCGAGCACATCAAAGAGGTGTTCGCCGGTGATCCGCGCACCATGCACGCGGGCGAGGCCAACAACATTCTCGGACCGGTCATGGGCGCGCACTCGGTGCTGCTCACCGACGAGGCCGAGCACGCGCGGGCCCGCAAGCTGCTGATGCCCGCGTTCAACGGCGCGGCGCTGCGCGGGTATCGCGATCTGGTGACCGAGATCGCGGCCGCCGAAGTCACGCGCTGGCCGGCCGGGTCGACGGTGGTGACGCTGGACCGGATGAACGCGCTGACCCTCGAGGTCATCCTGCGCGTGGTCTTCGGCGTCACCGACGCCGCCGTCCGCGCGGAGCTGGTGCCGCGCCTGCGCCGCATCGTGAACATCGGGCCGCTGCAGTACGCGGCGATCCTCGTGCCCGCGCTGCGGCGCGTCCCGCCGTGGAAGGGCTTCGACGCCAACCTGACCGCCGTCGACGCTCTGCTCTACCGCGAGATCGCCGCCCGCCGCGCGTTACCGGATCTGGCCGATCGGGCCGATGTGCTCTCGCGGCTGTTGCAGGTCGGCGCCGCGGGCGACGAGCCGCCGCTCACCGACCCCGAACTGCGCGACCAGCTCATCACGCTGCTGCTGGCCGGGCACGAGACGACCGCGGCGGCGCTGTCTTGGGCGCTCTACGAGCTGTCCGCGCACCCGCGGGTGCAGCGCGCGGCGTACACGGCGGCCCGCGAGGGCGACGACAAAGCGCTGGAGGCCGTTCTGAAGGAGGCCATGCGGCTGCATCCGGTGATCCCCGGCGCGGTCCGGCGGCTCACCCGCGAGACCACGATCTCGGGCTGGACGCTCCCGGCCGGCACGACCGTGAGCTGCTCCATCACGCTGGCGCACCGCAGCCCCGAGAACTACGCCGACGTCGCGGCGTTCCGGCCGGCCCGTTTCCTCGACGGCGAGGTGGAACCCAACACCTGGCTGCCGTTCGGTGGCGGCGTGCGCCGGTGCATCGGCGCGGGGTTCTCCCTGATGGAGGGCACCGCCGTGCTGCGCGAGGTCCTCACGCGCTACGCGCTGGCCCCGGCCGCCGCGAAACCCGAGCGCGGGCGGGTGCGCAACATCACCACGGTCCCGCGCGGCAAGGCCCGCGTGGTTGTGACCAAGCGGTAAACACGGTTCTAACCTGTTGGTATCCGCCGAAATCGGGCGCGCGGGCATTACGGGTGCCCGCATACGGGTAATCTCGGTGCCCATGACGAGCGGGAACCGCATCGCGATCGTTGGTGCGGGCATTGCAGGCCTGGCCAGCGCGAAGGTATTGAGCAGGGAAGGGTTTCCGGTCGAGGTGTTCGACCGGGCTCCGGACGTAGGGGGTGTGTGGAGCGCTACCCGGCGCTACCCGGGGTTGCGCACCCAGAACAGCCGCAACACCTACCACTTCTCGGACTTCCCCATGCCCGAGGATTACCCGCGCATCCCCGACGGCGCGCAGATGCAGGCCTATCTCGAACGCTACGTGCAGCAGTTCGGGCTGCGGGAGAACCTGCGCCTGGGTACCGAGGTGGTCGCCGCCGATCCCGTCGACAGCGGCTGGCTGCTCGAGATCCGCGACGAGACCGGAATCCACCGCACCTCCTGCGACCACCTGGTCATCGCCAACGGCGTGCACAGCGAACCGGACATGCCCGAGTTCCGGGGCGCCGACAAGTTCCAGTCCGCCGGCGGGTACCTGTGCCACTCCACCGATTTCCACGACGCCGAGTGGGCGCGCGGGCGCAATGTGGTGGTCGTCGGGTACGGGCAGTCCGCGTGTGACATCGCCGAGGCCGTCAGCCACGTCGCGGCGTCCACGACGGTGGTGGCGCGGCGGCTGCTGTGGAAGCTGCCGCGCAAGGTCGCCACCGGTTTCGACTACGAACGCCTGATGCTGACCCGGATGGGGCAGGCACACTTCCGCTACCACCAGCTCGGCTGGTTCGAGCGGTATCTGCACGGCGGCGGCGTCTCGTTCCGGGACAGCAATTTCGATCTGCTGCGCGAGCTCGCCACCAAGCAGACCCGGCTGCGGGAACTGGACCTGGTGCCCGACGGCCGGTTCGAGGAGATCGCCCAGTCCACCTTCAGCCTGGCCACCGAGGGGTTCTTCGAGCAGATCCGCGACGGCCGCATCTATGTCGCCCGCGACACCTCGATCACCGAGATGGGCGGCACGCCGCAGGGGCCCGCCGTGCGGTTGAGCACCGGCGAACAGCTGCCCGCCGACATCGTGGTGTGCGCGACCGGCTTCCAGCAGCGCGTCCCGTTCCTCACCCCCTACATCCAGCGGCAGCTGACCGACGAGGCCGGGAACTTCCGCCTCTTCCGGCACATCCTGCCGGTCGGGGTGCCCAACCTGAGTTTCGCGGGCTACAACTCCTCCAACGTCGCCACCCTCGGCGCGGAGATCGGCGCGCACTGGACCGCCGCACTGCTCCAGGGCCGCCTCACCCTCCCGCCCGCCGAGGACATCTCGGCCCAGGTCGACGAGCGTCTGCAGTGGATCGACGCGGGCACCGCCGGCCACCACGCGCACGGCACCACCATCACCCCCTTCGCCCTGCGCAATATCGACGAGATGCTCTCGGACCTGCGCTTCCGACTACCACTGCGCACCCGCCTGTCCCAGTGGCTCCGCCCGGTCAAACCCGCCTCCTACCGCGCCCTCACCGAACGCCGCCACCCCGCCGCCGACAACCCCGCCCCACTCGAACCCCACTTCCCCCAACCCGAGCGCCCACACGCCGACCACCGCTGAGCCCGGACACGAGTCCCGCTGCGCCGCAGTGCTTTTCCGGCGGCACGACGGGCCTGCTGCCATACACGCAGGGCTCAGGTGGTCGATCGCCGACACGAAACACACGCGGCCGACGGGTGCCCGGCGCACCGCCGTTCAGCCGTACCTGGCCGACTAGGTGACATGGTCGAGTAGTCGTGTGAGTCACACGATGGAGACGGGGCTCGCGGCCACAGCCTCAGCGACGGGTGCCGCCCGATGCGCGCCCTTGGCCACCAGAGCGTCGACTTTGCCGTGACTGCGCGGTGCTCCGGCAATTCAGCTCTGCCGCCGCAACTTCGGCCTACGACGCGTGCCGCTTCGGTGTGACCCCGCCGTTGTGGTCAACTGCCGTTCGCGCGCAACGAGCCCTGGCGGATCACTCCGGCTTCCGGTTGCGGGTGACGAGTTCTAGCGGTTCGGCCGGCTGTCAGTCGTGGGTTGCCGAGCCCCGGCAGGATCCACCCCACCGTACGGCGCTGTGCGGCTGTGCTTGTACTGGAGCGAGCTTCCCGCGCTCATCCTGATCGGCGCGAGCGTGATTCAGGCTGTGGCCTTGTCTTACAGGCTCCCGAGACCCTGTCGGCAAGCCGCCCCGCCCCTTGCGGGTCGGCCCGGCTGCCGCTCGATGGTGACGAGCACCGGCAAGATCCGCACCCGAGGCACGCCGTGTGGCTCTGCTTGTGCTGGAGCGAGTTTCCGCGCTCATCCTGATCGGCACGAGCGTGATCCGAACTGTCGTCGAACCTTCGGGCTACCGCGATCTGACCGCATCGCACGGCAGGCCGCCCCGAGCATGCGATCGTTCGCCGCGGCGCTTGGTCCGGCCGGAGCGTGACAGCGCATCCGGAGCAGGGAACATGGCGACTTCGGGCCGCGCCCCACTCGGTCGATCCGGTGCGATCGGCTGGTGCGCGGGCTTCGACGGCCGCCGAGCGACTCTCGGCGCTGCGCTCGCGCGATCCAGTATGTGCCGCACTTGTCCCGGTCGGGTGTGCTGGTGGCGCGCACGGTTGATTTGGTGGGGGTACCGGCGACGCCCGGTCGAGCCTGCCGGTGGCGCATGGCTGACTCGGACGGCAGTGCTGGCGGTGCACGGCTGATCCGGTCGAGTGTGCTTGCGGCGCATGGCTGACTCGGACGGCAGTGCTGGCGGTGCACGGCTGATCCGGTTGAGCGTGCTTGCGGCGCATGGCTGACTCGTGCGGCAGCGCTGACAACACACGGTCGGTCGGAAGTGGCGCTCTCGACGGCGCTGTGTACCAACGGCGGTCGTCTCCGGCCCGGCGTCGAACAGCGGTGCGCGGCGGGCGATGGAAGTCGTTGCGCGCCAGGGTATTGCGCCGCCGGGTTACCGCCCCCAGCGGCTGACGAAGGGTGGTGCGGGCTAGGCGGGTAGCTCTCCGGGTGGGGTGCCGAGGGGGCGGCCGAAGGGGCCGTGCGGGTTTCGTTTGAGTTCGTCGAGCATGGCTTGGAGTTTGTCGACGTGGGCGTTGTCCTCGGCGGAGGGACGCTGGTGCGGTGCGGTGGTGTTGATGTCGGGTTCGGGGCGCGGGGAGGTGAGCCCGGATTCGCTGCGGCCGTTGGTGTTCGGCGCGGGCGCGTCGAAACCGGCGCCGAGCGGAGCCTCCAGGCGGCCGCTGCCGGTGCTGTGCGGGGAGTAGTCGGCGGAACCGGTGAGACTGTCCATGCGGCCGTTCGAGGCGGGTGTGACGGTCTCGGAGCGCCCCGTGTCGTCGTGGCGGCCGTTGCGGCTCGGCGCCGGTGTGTCCAGGCGCGGAGTGCGGGTCGGCAGGTCGGACAGTCCGGGTGGGCGGGGCGGGTCCTGGGTGTCGGCGCGGTTGCGCACCGCGTTGTAGTCCATGCCCTGCGGTGCGGTGGTGGGTGCGGCCTCGGTGATCCCGGAGGGCGTGAAACGCTCACCGCGCGGAGTGATTCCGACCGGTTCGAGGCGTTCGACCGATTCGGGCTCCGCGCTGGGCTCGACCCAGTCGTTGAGTGCGGCGGGCACGGTGGGCAGCCGCCGTTCGCCGTTGAAGGCGGTCTCGGCGACCGCCGCGGTGCCGCGCGTGCTCGGTTCGGTCACCCCGCGGTTGGCCACCGCGCGCGGCAGCGGCCGCTCGGCCCGCGGCTCGGACTCGGCGCGCGGCGTCGGCCCGGAGCGCTGCGGGATCCCGCCGCGCTGCGGCAGTTCGCTCGCTTCGGGTTCGGCGGTCTCGGCGCGGGCCAGTTCGCGGCGTTCGGCGCGGGTCGCGGGCTCGGGCCGGCTCGGGGCCTCGGGGCGCGGCGCGGCGTCGGCGCGGGCGGGTTCCCTGGGCGATCCGCTCTCGACGCCGTCGACCCGGGCCCCCAGCTTCGAAATGTCTTGATCGGTACGGAAAGCCCAGGCTTCGAGCTTCGCCAACCGGGCGGCCACCGAGCGCTCGTCGCGCGCGTCGTCGACTCGGGCCGCCACCGCGTCCAGCTTCTCGCTGACTTCACGCAAAATCTCCGCGATGCCCGATAAGATCACGCCGATCGACTCGCCGCCGCTCTGCTGGCCGTGCTCCATCCGTACCTTCTTCCCCGTCTAGTGCGCGATCACGCCCGTAGCCCGGGCGATTCTATCCGCGAACGCAAGGGTGTGCGGGGCGAGCGCCGAACCTCATGTGGCCGCTGGCCTTTTCGCGCGCCCGCGCTGTGCTGCGGTGATCGTGGGCGCGGCCCGGCGGTGCGTGGGTTTTGGTCTCGAAATCATCACTGTGCCGTTTCGCGGGATTGGCGGGAACTGTCAATCGGCAGGAAAATCTGTGGCGATCATCTCGCATGTCGCTGCGAAACCCCTTGTGATGCAGCACACATCGGCTGGTCGAGAGGTTTTCCGCGGTTGTGGCGCACCCGGGCGCGGGGTATAGGGGGCTGGCGAGCAAGGCCACTTTCCCGCACTCTTGATCTATGGATTAGGTCGCAAGACCAAGCGGTGGTTATGGGCAGGGGAGTGATCGCGTGCGTACCAAGCAGCGTGCGGACAAGGCTTGCGGGCGCCGAGCGGTGCTCGCCGAGCTCGGTATCGGCGACGCGCCGGAGGACACCGGTGGAACGTCGCTGGAAACCTCCCGGTACAGCTGCCGTTGCACGGAATGCGCCGATGCCCAGTGGGATATCCAGCGGCTGAAATATTGGCTGTGCGGCCGCCTGCTCGCGCTCGGCGCCGAGGAGGCCGAGGTGGACCGCCGCCTCGGCGATCTGCCGGTCGACATCTACTACCGCATCGGCTCGCGTCACTACGCCATCGAGGTCCGCTCCGGCCCGCTCGATCGCGCCGGCGCGGTGGAGCACACGCAGCGGCTGCGCGCGGCGGGCGCCGAGGGCGTGCTGTGGCTGTGCCAGCCGGGTTACTGGGTGGCCCACTTGCCCGCGCTGGGCATCGCGAACTTCGCGCCGCCCGCCTGTGATTACCTGATCAACTCCGGGATGCTGTCCTCCGACGGCAGCGCCCTGGCCACCCCGCGTCCCGGTCCGTTCGAGCTACGCGACTTCTTGGAGGGTTTTCTGTCCGGCGAGATCGTCTGGGGTTACCGCGACGAGTTGACGGGAGGCTGGGGCACCGTGACCGACTGGAGGCATCACACGCACGCGCAAGCGGTGGTGATCGCCCGTCAGCGGCAGGAGCTGGTGAACCAGCGCACCGCCCTGGCCCTGTCCCGCAAATCCGTCCGGGACAAGCAGAAACAGATCATGAAGCTCACCGCCCGCCTGGAGCGCGCCGCCCTGGACGCCGAGGATCAGGCCGACTCCCTCGCCGAGGTCAACCGCAAACTGGCCGATCACAACCGGATCGACGCCTCGTTGCGCGTCACCATCAAGGGCCTGCAGGAGACCATCGGCCACTGGCAGCTGATCACCTACTGCGCGATGCTGCTGATCCTGACCTTCGTCGCCGGAGCCATGGTGCTGCGCTGACGGCTGTCAGCCGACTGGGCGCAGGAGAAAGGGCGCGCGGTCCCAGCGCCAGTCGTTGCGCAGCACCAGCGCGATCAGATCGAGCGCGTCCAGGCCGGTCTCGTCGCGCACGTTGCGCAGCGCGGGCCAAAAGAGTGGACCGGAGGCGAGTTGCTCGCGTAGTCGTTTCTCGGTGCGCGCGGGGACCTTGCGGTGCAGCAGTTCCGGTATGCCGATATGGCTACCTGTCCAAACCAGCCAGCCCCAGCCGTTGCCGTGTGCGTGGGCACGGGCGGCGGCCGCGGCGGCCCGGTTGACGTGGAAGCCGACATGACCGAGGGGCTGGACATCGATGAGCGCGACGCGGCCGTCGGTGAACTGGGCGGCGAGCGTCGGATAGTGGACCCGCTCCGTGCCGTCGACGGCGACCGCGCTCGGGCTCTCCTGGAAGGTCTGTACGAGCTCGCTGGCGTTGAGCGTTTGCAGCAGCCGCGCCTGCAGCGCCGAATCGAATCGGACGTCGCGGCCCACCTTGTCCAGATAGAACCGGCCGCGCCCGTCGTCGCCGGCGTCGACGGTGCGCGCCGACCGCAGCGGCAGCGCCGCGGGCTTCCCGCGCGGCCAATCCACCTGCGCCAGCCACGAATTCACCTGGCTCGTCGCCGTCGGGCCGGTCTCGTGCAGTTTCGCCAGCCGCCGGTTGGTCTTCTTCTGCCAGGCCATGATCCGCTGCATGACGTATCCGGCGACGCGTTTCGCGTCCTCGGGCGCGTGCCCGGCCAACCGCAGTTTGAGATAGGACAGCTCGTTGCCGACCAGGTCTGTCTCGGTCGCGTAGGTTTCCACCAGCAGCGTGCGCGTCAACGCCGGATCTCGGGTGTCCACCGGGTACCGCCGGGTGAACGCCGCCAGCCGCGACCCGCTCAGCTGCGTCTCGCGCAGCATCTGGCCGACCGAGCGGGTGTGCAGCTGCCGCACGCGGTCTCGCGCCAGGTCGTAGCGCGCGCCGATCTGCGCCAGTGTTTCCGGCCGCGCCCCGCTGATCCCCAGCCGCGAGCCGAGGATGTCGGCGTCGCGTCTGCTGCGCTCGGCCTGACCCTCGACCAGCTCGGCCAGCACCTCGTTGATCTCCTCGAGCCCGAACGACACCTCGGGCTCGAGATCGTCGGCGAATTCGAGCTCCGCACCCGCCCCGCGCGCGACCTGCGCATCAGCCGTCACCGGTGCCCCTTCCCTCGACTCCGCCGCCCCGTCGCGGCTACCCGGAAAGCCTAGCCCCGGCCACCGACAACACCGCCCGCCTCGGCGTCCGCGTCGCGTCGCGGCTAGACCAGAGCCGTCGGAACGACCGAGGTGAGGCCGCCGTCGACGAGCAACTCGTGGCCGTTGACGTAGGACGCCTCGCCCGAGGCCAGGAAGGCGACGGCCGCGGCGAGCTCCTCGGCGGCGCCGACCCGACCGGCGGCGACGGTGCCCGCGGCGGCGGCGCGGATCTCGGGCGACGCCTCGGCGCGGAACGCGGGCGTGTCGATGTATCCGGGGCTCACCGAGTTCACCCGGATCCCGCGCGGCGCGAGTTCGGCGGCGAGGGTGCGGGTGAGGTTCTGCACGGCGGCCTTGCTCGCGGAATACAGTGCGGCGCCGGGAGCTCCGCGGTGGTGCGCGAACGAGGCGTTGATCACGATGGCCCCGCCGTCGGCCAGCAGCGGCAGCGTCTTCTGGATGGTGAAGAAGGCGCCCTTGAAGTTGCTGTCCAGCACCCGGTAGAACTCGTCCTCGGTGACGGTGTCCAGCGGCTGGAACGCGCCGATGCCCGCGTTGGCGAAGACGACGTCCAGGCGGCCGAAGCGTTCGCCGATGGCGGTGCGCAGGTTGTCGAGGTCGGTGAGGTTCGCGGCGTCGCCGGCCACGCCCAAGGCGCGGTCGCCGAGTTCGGCGACGACGGCGTCGAGCCGGGTCTTGTCGCGCCCGGTCACCACGACCCGGGCGCCCTCGGCCAGCAGCCGGCGCGCGGTGGCCAGGCCCATTCCGCTGGTGCCGCCGGTGATCAGTGCGATGCTGTCGTCGAATCGGAAACTGTTGTGCGTCATGGCTTCAGCGTGCCGAGCGGCACGAAGCCTATCCAGTGCCCGGTTATCGTAGGTGTGCCGCCACCAGGTTCAGGCCGAGAGCCGCAGGCGGTGCAGCCGTTCCAGCCGCGTGGTGGTCTCGGTGCCGGGTTGCGGGACATACAGGATCAGCGACCACTCCGGATGGTGCGCGACGGTCAGCGTCGTCGCCTCGAAATACAGTTCACCGACCTCCGGGTGGTGCATGGCGTTGACCGCGGGCAGGGGCGTGCCCACGTCGTGCCGCTCCCAGAGCCGGGCGAACTCGGGGCTGGCGGCCGCGAGTTCCCTGCCGACCCGGTCGAATTCGGGATCGCCGGGGAAATGCGCGGCGTCGGCCCGGTAGGCGGCCACCACCGCCGGAGCGGCCGAGGCCCACGTCTGGCCCATGGCGCGATAGCGGGGGTTGAGGAAGAAGGTGCGCAGGCAGTTCTGCGGTGCGCCGTCGAAGCCGAACACGACGCGCGCGGTGTCGTTGTAGGCCAGGATGTTCCACGATCGGTCCCGCAGCACCGCCGGGCGCTGCCCCCAGGCGTCCAGCAGGTGCCGCACCTCGGCGGTCACCTCGGCGTCCGGAACCGGCTGCGCGACCGGCGGATTGAGACCGGCCAGCAGATACAGATGCGCCCGCTCCGGCGCGGTCAGCAGCAGCGCCGCCGCGACGGCGTCGAGCACCTCGCCCGACACCGTGATGTCGCGCCCCTGCTCCAGCCAGGTGTACCAGGACACGCCCACTCCGGCCCGCAGCGCCACCTCCTCGCGCCGCAACCCGGGCGTCCGCCGCCGCCCCACCGCCGGCAGTCCCACGTCCGCGGGCGCGATCCGGGCCCGGCGCACCCGCAGGAATTCGCGGAGCTGCTCACGGCGTTCGCTGGTCATAAGTCACGGTAACAAGCCCTCGCCTGAGCCGCCGCACACCCTAAGTCGATTGGCGTTGCTTTAGTAGGGTAAGGCCGGAACGAACCACGGACGGAGAGACGAATGACGCTGCCGCGGAACGCTATTACCCGCCGGACCGCCCTCGGCGCTCTGCTGCTGCCCTTGGCCGCCTGCGCTTTCGCGCCCACCACGTCACGGACTCCTTCTCCGGAACGCCACGAACGCCTCATCGATCTGGAGCGGCGCTTCGGCGCCCGCCTGGGCGTCTATGCCCTGGCCACCGGGTCGGGCCGTACCCTGACCCACCGCGCCGAGGAGTCCTTCGCCTTCTGCTCCACCTTCAAGGCCCTGGCCACGGCCGCCATCCTGCACCGAAATCCGCTGTCCCACTTAGACGCCGTGGTGCGCTACGCCGAGTCCGATCTGATGAAGAGCTCCACGGTCACCCGCGAGCACCTCGCCACCGGGATGACACTGCGGGAGCTGTGCGACGCCGCCGTCCGCTACAGCGACGGCACCGCCGGCAACCTCCTGCTCCGCGACCTGGGCGGCCCCGCGGAACTCACCGCCTACACCCGCACCCTCGGCGACACCGTCACCCGGATGGATCGCATCGAACCTTTCATCACCGAAGCCACCCCGGGCGATCCGCGCGACACCTCCACCCCGCGCGCGCTGGCCACCGACTTCCAGCGCCTTATCCTCGGTGACGCACTTCCCGCCGAGAAGCGCGCGTTCCTCCAGGACCTGATGGAGCGCAATCTCACCGGCGCGCAACGCATTCGGGCCGGTATCCCGCAGGACTGGCGCGTCGCCGACAAGACCGGCACCGGCGACTACGGCACCCTCAACGACATCGCGATCCTCTGGCCGCCGGATATGCCCCCGATCGTGCTGGCCCTCATGTCGAGCAAGCCTGCCGAGGACGCCCCCTACGACCAGGCTCTGCTGGCCGAAGCGGCTGCCTACGTGGCGGATTCGCTCGGGCGGCGGTAGGCGGGCCGGTAGCTCGGCAGCATCTGGTCACGCAGCTTTTCCGTGGCCTCGATACATACCAATTGGTCGCTGGTTACTCGGCTTGCCAGCAACATTTTCCGACGCTATGCGGCGGGGCGGCTTGTCTACCAGCACTTTCGCCGCCGATGTCCATTTCGCGGCTTGGTAGCCAGCAAATCGACCGAAGGGTATGAAAGTAATTTCGAGGAAGCTGTTGCTTCAAAGCCGAACGGCTGCCAGGATGTTACTCACACCGACCGATATTCACCGAAGTCGGTGGAATCAAAGGTAATTCGTACGTTTCTCTCCTACCTTCTGGACTGCTTGTGAATAATTTGTACTGGCCCCGACCCTTACCCGACTTATAGATCGATCGCGGGCCCATCGCCGAGTCGATCGGCCCGTTCGAGCGTGGACGATTGCGAACCAGAGCCGTCGAGATCCCGGACGGCCAGTGCTTTATCCTCCCTCGGAGTCGAATCATGATGACCGGCCCCGCCACCCGGGCAGGGTGGCCTCCGGTATCCGAAATTCCCACCGTAGACAATATGGTCGGAATATTGACCACCGCGGCCGTCGACCGGCGCACCGGAATATTGCGAATTACCGGTGAGCCGGGCGGCGACTTTCACCTCTGGCGCGGAAAAGTGGTCGCCGTGAATTCACCGGGCGCTCCGGGCGTGCCCGAATTGCTGGCGCGACCGGGCCGGAACCTGCCGGGTGCCATGGAATTGCGGGCACTGCGTGTGACGGCGGCGTTCGACGCGGCTTTCGCGGTGGCCGCGGGCTGGATCGGCGATTGTTTCTGGGCGATGACCGACGTCGATCCACCACAGGCGGTCATCGATCCGGCTTTCGGTGTGGAACCCGTCGTGCTCGAAGCCGAAACCACCCGGCGATTGCGAGGCGTCGCGCCCGGCCGCATCGCTCCGCACCGCCACCACCTCGCCCGGACCGAGCTCGGCGATACGGTGCTGCGCGCCGCCGAAGCCGGGCAGCGACGCGAGATCCTGCTGCGCGTCGACGGGCGGCACACCTGCCGGGAGATCGCATTCCTGTTGGGCCGCAGCCTGTATGCGGTCACCGTGGAGATCTCGCGCTGGTCCGTGGACGGCGTCGTGACGGTGACGGCGCCCCCGGGCGGTGTGTTCGCGGGCCCGCCGCACCTGCCCCGGCGGCGTCGCGACGCCAGCGGCATCAACGAACTCTATCCACCCGAGTCGACAATGCGGGCTACCGAGAGGAAACGATGAACAGCCCGAATCACACCATGACCGACCGGATCAGCCTGCTGATCAAGACGCTGCGCGCCGATGTCCCGGAGTGTCTCGCGGCGGGGGCCATCGATATGTCGACGGGCATGCTGCTGGCGGTGCAGACCGTCGACAACCACCCGGCCGAGGTCCTGGACCTGCTGGCCGCCGCGACGCTGGAGCTGTTCCAGGGCCGCAACGTCGTGATGATCGAAGACATCTGGAAGGAGCGGCGCGGTGTGCAGAGCGACCAGCACTACTTCCAGGAAATCCTGGTGAACAGCGAGAACCTGGCCCACCTGTTCCTGCGCACGCCCAGCAGCGACGACATCGTCATCGTGGTGGTCTGCCGCAACACGGTGAACGTGGGCATGCTGTTCGCCCAGACCAGACGGATCGTCCGGGAGGCGGGCCGGCTGTGAGGGGGAGGTGCGCGGAGTGACGGGTATCGATGCCTGCCTAGAACGCATCATGTGCATTCCGGGGGCGCTCGGCGTGACGCTGGTGGACGGTGCGAGCGGTCTGGCGATCGCGGCGTCGGGCACACACGAACTGGTCGACGAGCACGAGGACGCCGCCGTCATCACCGATGTCGTGCAGAATCTGCTGGCCTGTCCCGCGCTGGCGGCCGAGCGCGGCGGCGGCGACATCTTCGAGATCATCGTCTGCGGGACCGGCGGATTCCATCTGCTGAACCTGGTGAACGGCGATTTCGAGGGCCGGCTGTTCGTGCACGTCCTGTTCGACGACGACACCGGGAATCTGGCGATCGCCCGGTTCCGGCTACGCACGATTCTCGGCGACCTGACCGGAGACGGTCGTGGGAATTGAGCTCGCGGTCGAATTACAGCGCGCGGAAACCGAGCGACGCACCGGAGTGCTGTGCGTCGGCGACGGCGCCTTCCGCTTCACCGACGGCGCGATCACCAGCGCCGACTGCCACCGCACCCCCGGCCTGGACCGGCTCGTCGTGGAGGCCGGCGTGGCGACGGCCGCCGCCTGGCAACGCGCGAGCGCCGGCGACGCCGACGAGGTGCTGAGCCTGCCGCAGCTGGAAACCATTGCGCTGCTTGCGGTTTTCGACGCCGCCTTCTTCCTGCTGGCCTCGCCGGGCATCCCGGAGTTCCAGCCCGCACCGCCGCACTGGCTGGCGCCGGTGTGCCGGATCCCGGCGCGCACGCTGGTGCACGAGTGCGCGCGCCGCAGTCGCGTCCCGGCGGGGCCGTGGCCGTCCGAACTGGTCGATCGAGCGCCGGTGGTCCCGGTGCACCGCATCCGCCGCCACCGCGTCGTGCTCACCGGCAATCAAGCCGAGGTGCTCGCCGCCGCCGACGCGCGGCGCAGCATCGCGGGCATCGCCGAGAACCTCGGCCGCACCACCTACGGCTGCCTGGTCGCCGTGCGCGAACTGACCGCCGCGGGCCTGCTGGAGCGCCCGATTCCCGCGCAGGTCGAGCCGATCACCGCCCGCGTCGTCCGGGCGCCGGTCCGGCCCGAGCCGGCGCTGGCCGGCGCCGCGGCGCCCGGGCAGCTCCCGCGCCGCACCGCCCGCACGGGGATCCCCCAGGAGATGCCGGCCCTCGCGCCGCAGGCCGCGCCGGTGGCGGTGCCCGAGCGCTGGGACACGGTCGACAAGGACCTGCTGATCCGGCTGCGCAAAGCCCTGGAGGAGCTCGATTGAGAGGGCGACAGAAATTGATCAGCCAGTTCGTAGGAAGGTTCACCAAGGTGGCGATGACCGGACCCGAGCCGCATCCGGCGGTGCTCGCGGAACTGCGAGCGTTGCGCGAGCGCCTGCCCAAACTCACCGGGGCTCTGGTCGCCTCCAACGACGGGCTGCTCGTGGCCCACGATCTGCCCGCCCATATCGAACCCAATGGCATTGCGGCACTTGCCGCTTCGCAACTGGGTGTCTCACACCGCCTGGTCGCCACCGCGCACGGCGGCGGATTCCACGAAGTCGTGGTGAACGGCACCGGAGGCTACGTGGTGATCTATGCGGCCGGCTGGACCTCGCTGACCGTCTTGGCCGACGCCGAAGTGAACGTCGGCCGTTTGCATCTGGAATCCCGTCCGGTGGCGCGCGCTATCGCCGACCACCTGGCACCGACCGCGGGCGACGCCTGACGGCCGACTTCGAGAAAGGAAACACCATGAGCAGCATGGATATCGCGCTGAAGGACATGATGACGATCGACGGGGCCGTCGGCGCCGCCGTCGTCGACTACGGCAGCGGCATGGCGCTCGGCATGCTCGGCAGCTCCAAGAGCCTGGACCTACAGGTCGCCGCCGCCGGCAACACCGAGGTGGTGCGCGCCAAACTGCGCACCATCGATCAGCTCGGCCTCAAGGAAGACATCGAGGACATCCTGATCACCCTCAGCGCCCAGTACCACATCATCCGCCCGATGACCGGCCGGAAATCCAAGGGCCTGTTCCTCTATCTGGCCCTCGATCGCGGCCGCGCGAACCTGGCCCTGGCCCGGCATCGCCTCAAGACCATCGAGGAAGATCTGGAGGTGTGAGCAACAGGTCCCGAGAACCACTCCGGGCCAGAGGGTTTCGCCGCTCTCCGGCCCGGAGTTCTGGTATCGGGCAGACTTTCGGGCATGACCGCGTCTGACCCCAAGGCGGACCTGCACGAGTATCTGCGCGTCGCCCGCGAAGCCATGGTGTGGAAGCTGGAGGGCCTGTCCGAATACGACGTCCGCCGTCCCCTGACCCCCACCGGCGCCAACCTGCTCGGCCTGATCAAACACCTCGCGACCGTCGAGTTCGGCTATTTCGGCGACACCTTCGCCCGCCCCTACGCCGAGCCCCTCGCCGAGAACGGCGACGACCCCACCGCCGACATGTGGGCCACCCCCGACCAGTCCCGCCCCGACATCCTCGCCTTCTACCGCCGCGCCTGGACCCACACCGACGCCACCATCGCCACCTCGACCTGACCTCGCAGGGCGTCGTCCCCTGGTGGCCCCCGGACCGCGCCCCCGTCACCCTGCACCGCATCCTCGTGCACGTGACCGCCGAAACCAACCGCCACGCCGGCCAGGCCGACATCCTCCGCGAACTCCTCGACGGAGCCACCGGCCACCGCGCCACCACCTCCAACATGCCCACCGACGACCCGGCCTGGTGGCAGCGCTACCGGGATCGGCTCGAACAGGCCGCCCGGCAGGCCTCGAGCTGAAAACCCTTGGGCACAAATGAAAATCAGCCCCGGCGAAAACCGGGGCTGATCGGGTAATACGGTGGTGCGCGATACTGGGATTGAACCAGTGACCTCTTCCGTGTCAGGGAAGCGCTCTCCCGCTGAGCTAATCGCGCGAGGTGGAGACGGGAATCGAACCCGTGTGCACGGCTTTGCAGGCCGTTGCCTCACCACTCGGCCACTCCACCGTACATAAAGGGGAAAGGCTTTTTACTGCCCTACCTCTCGAGCGGATGACGGGATTTGAACCCGCGACCCTCACCTTGGCAAGGTGATGCGCTACCACTGCGCTACATCCGCATGTCGCTCCGGGGGCCTCGCGGCTGTCCCGGTGACGAGAGGAAACATTAGCCGACTATCGGCGCAAGCAACAAATCGCCTGGTCAAACGGGGTAAATCACATGCTTGTAGTTCGCCCGCCCGCAGCCGCCCGCGCCATCTCGCAACCGGCAATCGCCCAGCCGGCGCGGAACCCACCCCATCCGAGCCGCCCCCGCCATCGACCGTATCCGGTGCCCGCTCCGCGGCGCACTCGCTCTCTTGCGCCCCACCGGGTTTCACCACATCCGGGTGGCGATTTGGAGTCTCCCGGGTACTGCGTGCTAGAGTTCCATCTCGTTCGGAACGGCAGAAAACAGCCTCCTGAACACCCCGTTAAGGTCCTATAGCTCAGCGGGAGAGCGCTCGCCTCACACGCGAGAGGTCGCTGGTTCGAAACCAGCTAGGACCACAACAAACGGCTGGTCATCACGGGTTTGCGATCACCAGCCATTTCTGCGCAATATACGCGCGATAGCGGTGGCCCGCTGCCCCCAGGGGCGACGGGCTGGCTTCATCTCACCGGGCGCGTCGCCTTGTCGATCACGTCGACCGCTATCCGAATCTGACCGCGGAACCTGAACGCCGGTAGCTTGCCTTCAGCGATCATCCGTCTGATCGTGAGCGGACAACATAGATCAACTCTAGCGGCCGGCTCCTGCATGCGCGGCGAACTGGCTCACCCCGCCGTTCCGGCCGGTCGTGTAGCAGCAACGCCACGGGCAACTGGTCCGCGTCAGGGGTCATTCGCCTCGGTCTAGTCGTGGGTATGGCTCAGTATCCGCCTCCTACCAGGTCTGGTGACCGAGTGGGCGAGCAGTTACGCCGAAAGCGCGTCTACAACACGGCCGCCCAGCTACGATTGAGAACCCTGACGTCAACGACATTGCTACACAACGCAATACACTTGGTTTCCTCACTAGGCATAGTTAGGAACGGCCGGTAATGTCTCCCAAGATCGCGCGAAATCCCTTAGGCGCGTTCGGGTTTGGAGGGGTAGATGTCAATGCTCATGTCGGTACACAAGGTGATCGAGGAACTTCGCGATATTCCCGACAACCTCGAGCGGGGCGTCAAGTTCGAAGAGTTGATGGTCGAGTACTTCACCTTGGACCCGATGATGTCCCAGGAGTACGACGCGGTCTGGCGATGGAGGGACTGGCCGGGGGCGCCAAGTAAGAAGGACACCGGAATCGATCTCGTTGCCCGGGAGCGAGACTCCGGAGATCTGACGGCGGTTCAATGCAAGTTCTATGACCCGTTGCACACACTGACCAAGGGAGATATCGACTCCTTTTTCACCGAGTCCGGTAAGGAGCCTTTCACCAACCGCCTGATCATCTCAACGACCGATCGCTGGAGTAAGCACGCCGAGCAGGCGATGCAGGGGCAGACCAAGCCCGTCGCGCGTCTTGGACTGGCCGATATCGCCGACTCGCCCATTGAGTGGTCGGTTGCCCGGCCAGCAGGCGCTGAGGTTCTATTTACGCTCTCGCCGGCCCGTCGCCACGGTTTGCGTCGGCATCAGCAGGTGGCGGTCGATCGGGTCTTCGAGGGTTACGGCGCGGGATTCGACCGCGGCCGTCTGGTGATGGCGTGCGGGACGGGTAAGACGTTCACTGGGTTGAAGATTGCCGAGCGCACGGCCGCCGAGATAGGCGACGCGGCCCGGATTTTGTTCTGTGTGCCCTCGATCTCTTTGCTCTCCCAAACCATGCGGGAGTGGACTGCCCAATCACAGCTGGAGTTGCGCGCCTTCGCCGTCTGCTCCGACGGCGGGGTCGGTCGAGCCTCCGAGGACTACCGGGTGCACGACATTGCCATCCCCGTCACGACACAATCCGACCGACTTGCCTCGGAATTGTCCTACCGGAATGGTGCGCCTGGGCTGACGGTCGTTTTCACCACGTACCAGTCGCTGCCCGTGGTAGCCGAGGCGCAGCAGAACCATGGGGCTGCCGCCTTCGATCTGGTGTTGTGCGACGAAGCGCATCGCACAACAGGCGTAACCCTCGCTGGCGCGGACGAATCGAACTTCGTGCGCGTGCACGATGCTGCCTACGTGAAGGCTGCGCGACGGTTGTACATGACCGCGACCCCGCGCATCTACGCCGAGGACGCCAAAGATCAGGCAACTCAAGCAGCTGCTGTCGTGGCGTCGATGGACGACGAGGAGATCTTTGGCCCTGAATTCCACCGGTTGTCCTTCGGCGAGGCGGTCGATGAGAACCTGCTGACCGACTACAAAGTCCTGGTGCTGACCGTGGACGAGTCGGTGATCGCGGAGCCGCTCCAGAGGCAGCTCGCGGCTGAACACGGGGAATTGAATCTCGACGATGCCTCCAAGATTATTGGCTGCTGGAACGGCTTGGCCAAGCGGTGCGGCCAAAATCCCGATGGCGCTATAGGTTTCGAACCTGGCGAGGCGCCGATGCGGCGAGCGGTCGCCTTCGCGCGCGATATCGCTGACTCCAAGCAGGTCGAAAGCGCGTTTCCTGATGTCGTCGACGCCTACCGCGAGTTGCTCACCGGCAAGACCCTTACCGCGCCGGAAGGCGCAACCGACGGAACCAACCTGAACCTGCGGTGCGAGATCCACCATGTCGACGGCACCATGAGCGCGCTGGAACGCAATCGGGAACTCAACTGGCTCAAAGAGGAAGTGGCCGCCGATGAATGCCGCATTCTCACCAACGTCCGCTGCCTCTCCGAGGGAGTCGATGTTCCCGCCCTCGACGCGGTGATGTTCCTGCAACCACGCAACTCCGTCGTCGACGTCGTCCAATCGGTCGGTCGGGTGATGCGTCGGTCCGAGGGGAAGAAGTACGGATACATCATTCTTCCGGTCGCTGTTCCTGCAGGCGTCGAGCCGTCGGCGGCGCTGTCGGACAACCGCCGATTTCGGGTTGTGTGGCAGGTGCTCAACGCTCTACGCGCGCACGACGACCGGTTCAATGCGATGGTCAATTCCATCGCGTTGAACGGTGGAAACAGCAACCTCTTGCAAGGCACCGACAAGTTGTTCGGCGGCCACATCGGTCCACTCGACCCAGCGGACGAAAGCATCGCTGACGGTGATCAGTCCGATGCGGGCGTATCAGGCTCGGGATTACGCCAGTTGGCGTTGTTCACTCTCGCGCAGTGGCAAGAAGCGATCTTCGCAAGGATCGTGGACAAGGTCGGTACCCGGGTCTACTGGGAGCAGTGGGCTGCGGATGTCGCTGACATCGCCACAGCCCAGATCACCCGGATCAAAGCGATACTGACCGGTGCGGACCCGCAGGTTGCACAGGCATTCGATTCATTCTTGGCCGGGCTGCGGGACAATCTGAACGAGTCGATCACTGCCGATGATGCGATCAGCATGCTATCGCAGCATCTGATCACCAAACCAGTTTTCGACGCCCTTTTCGCTGAGCATGACTTCGCTTCCCAAAACCCGGTTTCCGCGGTTATGCAGGCGATGGTCGACACCCTCGACGGCGCTGGTCTGGAGGCGGAAACCGCTAAGCTTGCGGGCTTTTACAACTCTGTCCGCAGACGAGCGGCCGAAGTCACCGGGGCTGACGGTAAACAGAAGATTATCTCGGAACTATACGAGAAGTTCTTCCGGCTCGGTTTCAAGAAGCAGGCCGATGCGCTCGGAATTGTCTACACGCCAGTCGAAGTCATCGATTTCATTCTGTCCGCTGCAGATGCGGTACTACATCGGGAGTTCGGGCGCGGATTGACCGACGAGAACGTCCACATCCTCGATCCCTTCACCGGTACCGGGACCTTTATCGCGCGCCTGCTGCAGTCCGGCCGCATCACTGCCGCCGATATGGCTCGCAAATATGCGAATGAGTTGCATGCAAATGAGATCATGCTGCTCGCCTACTACATAGCGGCAGTTAATATCGAAACGACTTACCACGCTCTGATGGGCAAGACAGAGAACCGCAACGCCTACAAGCCATTCCCCGGGATCGTCCTCGCTGACACCTTCCAGATCGGCGAGAGTGGTGACACTTTCGACGAGGTGGTGTTCCCCCAGAACAACGAACGCATTGCCCGCCAGAAGGCTACCAAGATCAACGTTATCATCGGGAACCCGCCCTACTCGGTTGGGCAAGACAGCGCAAACGACATGAACGCCAACGTCAAGTACCGCACCGTCGACCGGCGAATTACCGACACCTACGCTGCACTGTCAACCGCGCGGAACAAGAACAGCCTCTACGACTCCTACTTGCGCGCCTTCAGGTGGGCCACCGACCGCATCGGCAACGCAGGCGTCGTCGCATATGTTTCCAATGGTGGCTGGATCGACGGCAACACCGCCGACGGAATCAGACTCTCACTCGCCCAGGAATATTCTCGGATCCATGTCTACAATCTTCGAGGGAACCAGCGTACGGCCGGAGAACTCTCCCGTCGGGAGGGCGGCAAGATCTTCGGATCCGGCAGCCGCAATACTGTCGCAATCTTCATCGGGGTTAAGCAGCCCAACTACCAAGGCCGCTGTGAAATCCACTACCATGATATCGGCGACTACCTGTCCCGTGAGGAGAAGCTCCGTATCCTTGCCGAACAGCCGTTTCCCGACGTCGATTGGCAGGTCATCGCCCCAAACAACAAGGGCGATTGGATCAACCATCGGGACAATGAATTCCAGTCCTGGCCGGCAATTGGTAACAAAAAACCTGAGGCTGGCATAGTAACGGTGTTCGGGACGTTCTCGGCCGGACTCAAAACCGGACGTGACGCGTGGTGCTGCAGCTTCTCGAAAGAGCGATTGACCGAAAACATCGAAAACCTCCTAGATCAATATATGCAGGCTCTGAAGGAACTTCGCGAGCAGCGTAGAGCCGCTGGAGTCTCAACAGCAAACGAGGCGTTGGTGACGGCGTATCTACAAAGTCGCCCAAGCTTGACTGCGCCGGGGTGTATCAGCTGGAACCGGGGTTTGAGACAGGATCTGGCGAGAGACACCGAGATTGGATGGTCGGACAGCGCGGTGCGCGTGGGTACTTATCGCCCCTTCCAGCCTCAGTGGACGTACCTCAACCGGCGAGTTAACGATATGATCTACCAGTTGCCATCAATGTTCCCCACCCCTCACCACAATAACCTCGGCATCGTAATTACTGGGGCTGCTTCGCATTTCGAATTCACTCCTTTCATCACAGATCTTCTTCCGAACCTCCACACTCTCGATACCGCACAGTTCTTCCCGCGTTGGACCTATGAGAAGATCGAAACAACGGAAGGTGAGCTTGATCTTCAGGCTTTGGTGACCGATGACGTGGACGATTGGGGATATCGCCGGGTCGACAACATCACCGATGAGATACTCGCAAATTACCGTTATGCTGCAGATGAGTCGATAACCAAGGACGATATCTTCTACTACGTCTACGGCGTACTGCACGACCCCACATACCGAGCTTCTTACGCTGCGGATCTACGGAAGATGCTGCCGCACATTCCAACTCCTCAATCGGCGGAGCGATTCGCGCTCCTGCGGGACGCTGGGAAAACGCTGGCCGACCTGCATATCGGCTACGAGTCGGCACCGCCTTATCCGCTGGACGTGCAAGTCAAACCGACTGCGGACCAGTCCGATCGCGAGACGTGGCGTGTGCGAAAGATGAAGTGGCGCAGCACTGATGACCGCACCGCGATAATCTACAACCCAAACGTCACGATTGCCGGGATCCCGACCGATGCGCAAAACTACATACTGGGTTCTCGCAGCGCGTTGGATTGGATCATCGACCGCTATCAGCTGCGCGTTGACAAGGCCTCCGGGATCGTCAACGATCCAAATGACTGGTGTGACGACCAGAATTCACCTACGTGGATCATTGATTTGATCAAGCGCGTGACGACTGTCAGCCTGGAGACGATGCGCATTGTGGACCAACTCGCCGAAAACCCTGTGAGGGCAGAGTAATTCACTTGCGTGTAAGGCGCGGTTCAGTCGGACACTCGATAATTACCTGCCAGCCCTCGTCTCGCTTCTCGACCCGGACGAACTCGGCCAGCACAGGCATCGGCGCGTTGATGGTGATGTCGCCGAGGGTGTAGACACCTTGGATCGCGTGAGCGGGGTCCAATACGGTGACGGGCTGGTCGCGGTTGTTCAGGCTCTCGACGATATCGAATTGGATTGCCGGAGTTACTTCGGGAACCTTCCCGGCGACCTCTGTTAGCACGCTGGCTACCGTTCCTGGAGAGCATGTGATCACGGCATCTTCGATGCGGCGGGCATCGCTCGGTGCGATCTCCTGGACCACTTCGTAGAAGGTCCGCATCGCCGCGCGTGGCCGTGGGTGGATCTTGATGCCGAACGCGGCGAGGAAATACTTCGATGCATCCTGCAATTGGTCTTTGCTGAAGACCTTTTCGTCCGGCAGGTTCGAGGTGACGATGGCGCATTTCTGCAGTTTGCCAGGCTTGTCGAGCACGTCTTTCACGGCCGCGAGCCGCACTCGGCCGTTCTCGACGTGGGACTCCAGTGTGGCTCCGTGCTCAGAGAGAACCTCGAGTTTCATGACGCCGGCTATGACGCCATCGGTCGCTGTGGTGGCCCGTACGCCGACCAAGAGGCCCAGCTTCGTCGTGCCGTTCATCTGCGCCACGAGGGCGACGGCCAGTGCGCGATACGCGTCGAGGAATTGGGTGTCATCACCGGAGTGCAGTTCGCGGAACTGCTTCTGCTTCTGCGAGTTGTCGAAGAAGCCCGCGGGCGCGGCACCCACCTGGCGCGTTTCGGTGAGGAGCTTTTCGACGTGCTCGGTGAGGAAGGCCCGCACCTCCTCGATGGGTTCTAACCTCGGAACCGGAATCTGCGCTCCATACTTAACCAGTGCGTAAGTCATGTGTGTGATTTCCACGGCCGTGTCCTCCCAGGTGTATCATCTTCGAAAGGCGCTTGCACACAACGCTCTTCGAGGAGGTTACCTTCTGTCCGACTACGATCTTGCACGGCTCTCAAACTCCGGGTTCGAGCGCCTGTCGTGCGATGTGTTGAATGCCGAGCTCGGCTTGCGGCTCGAGACCTATCCGGAAGGCCGTGATGGAGGCATTGACCTCCGCGAGGTTCGCCCGGATGGGTACACCATCGTCGGGCAGTGCAAGAACTATGCGCGTTCGGACACACGGACGTTCCTTCGGGCCGTCAGAAAAGAGTGGCCCAAACCCGGTCGGCAACAGTCGGATCGCTACTTGTTCACCACCACCCATCCGATGTCCCCTCAGGTCCAAACTGAGGTGGCCAAGATTCTGAATATCACCGAATCCGAGGTATGGGGGCCATCGAGGATCAACGACGCTCTGCGCCTGCCACGGAACTCCGATATCGTGCAGAGCCACCACGCCTTGTGGCTGTCATCTACTGCAACGCTGGAACGGATCCTTAAGGCCGATCTGTGGAACCACACCGAGTACCTACTCGAACAATGTGCGGAGCAGTCGAGGTATTGGGTCGAGACGCCCGCCCATTCCGAAGCCCGAGAACTGCTCGAACGCGAGGGTGTTTGCATCATTTCCGGGCTTCCCGGTAGCGGGAAGTCTTTCCTGGCCGAGCGATTGGCACTCGATGCGCTATCACGCGATTGGCAGGTGTTCGCGACCTCTAAGCCGGATGAGGCATGGAGTGCTCGGCGGCTCGGGTCCAAGCAGATGTTCTATTTCGACGACTTCCTCGGCGAAATGTCTTTGCGGACCGCTGCGAAGGACCAGGCAGCGATGCTGCTCAACCTCATCAATTTCGTTTACAGCAATCGCACAGAGAAGCGTTTGGTGATGACGACCAGAGCGCACGTGCTCACCGAGGCGAAATCAAGCGATCGGTTGGCCAAGGTTGCCGATCGCCGCCGGATGCTCCACCTGGAGCCGTTCGACGCGGCGACCCGCCGCGAAATTCTCGTTGCGCATTTGTCGCTGTCGGCTCTGTCCGATGAGGAGCGAGAACGCGCGCTCGGCGATCGACGGCTGCTTAGCCTTGCCGAGAATCCCGCTTTCAACCTACGATTGGTCGCCACGGTCGGAGAGAACATCGGCGCGGACGACACTGCGGGTACAGTGCTCGAAAGATTACTTTCGGCCTTCGCTGTGCCAAAAGAACTATGGGAGAACAGCTTTTGGGCGCTGTCCCCGGACGCCATGGAAGCCCTGCTCACCTTGGCGACGTTCCCGCCGCGGCCGGTCGAGCGGGGAACTCTTCGAAAGGCGAGTGGGTTCGAAGGTGGGACGCCCGATTGGCACGTCGTCCTCCGTGGCCTCGAGCCAACCTGGATAGACGTAGTCGACGCTGACCCCGACAAGGCCGTCGTGTTCTCGAACCCGAGCTGCCGTGACTTCTTGCTTGCGATGCTCGATGACCACGATCACGCCGTCGACGGCGTGGCCAGAGTCGCCAGCATCGACCAGCTATCGAACCTCGCACAACAGTCGGGCCTGATCCCGGCTGCCCTGTCTGCTCGTGTCCACCGCCCGAAGCTCGCTCGCGTCCTACTCAACTCACGCGACGAACTGACGTCCAAGATCATACAATGGACCGATTCTGCTGTCCAAGAATCGGTTTCAACTGCCTCGACTCTTGCTTGCCTCGCCGTCGCAGCGCCCCTGCTCGCCACATTCGGTCGCCCGGAGTGCGGTGACTGGCTGCTCGCCCGTGTGCAGGTTGAATTTCAGTCCGCCGGCTTGCCACCTTCCCCCGCCCTGAGCTTGGCGCGGAATATGGTTGCGGTTCCGGTCACCAGCGAGGATGCCCGCGCCGCAACCATCGAGCAGCTCATCCAGGCGGCACTGACAACCGCGAATACCTCCACGGACCTTCTCCCATACGAGGCGCTGCCTAACAAGCTCATAACCGAGGCAACGGAATCATCTGCGCGAGAACAGGCCTTGCGCATCTTCACCGCCGAGCTCGAAACGCTCATCGCCTCTGGCGCCAGTCTGGACGTGGCACTTGAGGAGGGGGAAGATCTCCGTGATCGCGCGTTGAGGTACGGATTCGAGCTCGACCTCGCCGATCTGTGGGACAGTCGGCGGTAGTTCCACCGGGTTCGTTACGAAGGCGCCGTGCAAGGTGCCGGAATGCATTGGTTCACCGCGCTATTTGCGTATCATGCCAAGCCCGAAAGATGGAGGGGTGACAACAACTTCGAAGTTCGCGTCGCCGCGTCGCCGCTGGCAATGGAGGAACAGCTAAGGACGTTCAGCGCTGCTGGCGATACCGCACGGGTGCTTGCAGGCTTGTGCTGGCCTTGGCCCCAGCCGGGCGCCGACGGCACCCTCGTTCCCGACGTTGTTATTGGCGATTGGGGCAAGCCTTGGTCGAAGCTAGGAGATCGATCGCGAGCTGTGGGGCCAAGGCGCCGGAGTCGGCCGGCCGGTCACGCTGTGTCGCAGCAAGTAGGAGTTGCCGGAAGCTGACGGCCTGTGCCCCGTCGAGTCCGGTTTTCGCCTGGAGGTAGAGATCGCCGCCAGCCGACTCGTGGCGTTCAGCGCCTGTGGTCGAAGAGTTTCTTCTTGCAGCGGAGAATTCCTCGCGCTCGTCTCACTGGCGCCGTTACCCTTGCGTTGGCGGTATCGGTAATGGTGAAACCGAGCCCGGGGGTGGGCGAATGAGCGTGGCGGGCAATGCGATATCGGCCCTGGCTGTTCTGATGGGCGTGTCGCAGGCGAGCTCATGCCGTTTTTCGACGAGGCGGGACGCCCGTACAAAGAGCGTTTGGAGTCCGCCTGGGTTGCGGCGCGGCTTATCTATGAGTCGATGGAGACCGCGAGTGCGTGCTTGCGTGTACTGACTGCTGCCCGACAAGTTGCTGCGGCACGGGGGACTTCCGGAGCGAGCGATATTCCTTCGGAGTTGTTCAAGGAGCTGTGGGCGGCGCAAGACACTTTTGTGGCCGCGGCGAGGAAGGAACTGGGCCTCTCCGTCCTACGAGAATTTCGGGGCGCCGAACCTCCGGAGACGCCGCTGTAGCAGCTGGGCCCCCAACTGCTGTTGGCCAGTTCGATTCAGGACGCGCAGGCGGACTGGCACCTCACCAGCTCGAGTCCCCCGTTGGGGAATCGGCGTCCGCTTGAGCCCACGCCTCACGAAGAGCGCCGTGGAACAGCGTCCGTGTCTCTTCGTTCAGCCACTGCTGTTCGCGCAGCTCGGGCCGTTCGAGGATGCGGTTGACCTCGACGAAACGACCGGATTTGCCTAGGTGGTAGAGCTTTTCGAACGCGCGGGTCGCGAACTGGATGTCGTGCTTCAATGTCGAGAAGCGCGAGGCGCTCCGCTCCGTGCCGGTGAAGTTGTACTCGCCACGGGCGAGGTATCGATCGTCGATTACGAGCATGCCGGGTGCGTTGGGGGCGAACCGGCGATTGATGAGCAGCGTCTCGACGCCGGCACGGGCCTGCTGCCGCAGGCCGATCTCGTGGGGAAAGATCTCCTCGACCGCGTCGATCACGAACAGGCGGCGTACGGAGACTTCGGACTGGGCGAGGCGGGCCAACTCCTCGATGTATTCGTCGCCGCTATCTCCGGTGACGTTTCCCAGATGCGAGACATGGATGGCTCGCACCATGTGCTTCGCATAGCGCAGGACGCTGGTCCAGTCGTTGACCGTGTTCCAATCGCGTACTTGCAGCGTGCCCGAGGGGATCTGAGCAAGGACGTCTTCGGCCTGCTCCAATTGGCGTTCGGCGATATCGCCGAACGGTCTGAGCCCGTCGGGAACGGACGCGAAGTCGATCAGGTATTCGGCGATCTCCAAACAGCGCGCGACGGCCGTGGGGTCTTTACCGAGCAGGATATTGAACCGCATCCGCAGGTCGCTCAACTCCTGGCCGGAGTCGTCGCTACCGAGCGAGGGCAGTGGTTCCCCGAGCACCGAACTCAGCTTCTCACGAACATCCTGCGGCGGTGTCCGGGTGCCGTTTTCGATTTGCTGAACGAGGCTGCGAGAGCGTTGAATTCGGGATGCGAGGTCCTCCTGAGTGAGGCCACGATCCCTGCGGAGTCTGCGGACCACCTGGCCGATCTGCTCGTGATCCGGCGCTGAGTCGAGCAAAACACGTACTCCTGTCGTGCTGGCTGTCTGCCGCTATCTTTGCCACCCCACGTGCTCAATGCTAATCGTGTTGTGTCATGTGTGCTCGGCATATCCGATGATGGGCTGACTGTTCGTCTGCGATCCAGGGGACTTGCCTTCTGGCACCATCCGGAAAACGGGTTGGCAACGAGCAATATTGCCTGTTGCACAACGTATTTCGAGTGTCGAGAAGACCCCTCGAAGCTGGCTGGGCATCGCTACGGAAACGATACCGCTTACCTACTATCATTATGTGTCGGCAATACGCATCATGGTAGTCAAGACCGAACAGCGGGCCCAGATGCAGCAGGGGAGGCACGCCGCACCATGGTTCTCCATTTCCAGCCGAGACTGATAACCAGCGATAAGACACCCGAATTCGTCTGGCTAGCAGATGACTTCTTCGATCATTGGCACTCGACTTGGATCCCGGGTCGAGTATTCGGCGGTCCGGCCGCGATCAACGTAATGGTCCTCGACGAAGCACTGAGCGACCCCGCACCGATCGACGCGGACCTGGTCCTCGAAGTAGCCGGGATCCGGGCCGCGGAACTGGGATTTACCTTGCGGGAGGTCTTGGAACTCCTGGCATTCCAGGTTGCGCGGCGGGACGCGGAGCGGCAGTTCTCGCCGCTCGTCCTGCCTGCTCATCGATCGGATCGCACCACGTCGCATCGGGGGGAGTCGTCGAGGAGCCCGTGGTCCGCGCCCTTGCGCCGAGTGGCACGCGGGCGCTGTTGATCGTGGAAGCCGTGGTGGTGCTGGAGCGACCGGCTCAGAAGATGATCACCCTCGAGGAGGGGGGTTCGGGGGCGGGGAGGGTGTCGAGGGTGCGCTGTTCGGTTTTGTCGCGCGTTTGCCAGTGGGCCTCCAGGGCGCGGCAGGCTTCTTCGATCTGGGTTCGGGAGGCGTCTTCGGCGGCGGTGTAGTCGGCGGCGGCGGTGAGGAAGCGGTCGCTGAGGGTGTCGAGGTAGTCGCGGGAGGTGACTAGGGCGTCGGTGAGGGTGGTGCAGAGGTCGGTCCATTGGGGGCCGGCGCCGGTGAGGAGGTCGGTGTCGAAGGCGAGCCATGTGGAGCCGTCGACGGCGCCGTGGATGCCGCGGTTGGAGTCCTCGAAGCCGACGGCCAGGTGGGGAAAGACTTTGGCGCCGGCCAGCCAGAGGCTGGCGATGTCGGTCGCGACCTGGTCGCGGTCGTGCATTTTCAGTACGCCGTGGGGGACGGTGGAGCCCAGGATGATTGCTTCGGCGGGGATGTTCGCGGCATCGCTGCGGATGGTGGCGAGGAGGTCTTCGCGTTCGCGGTCGACGTCGGCGAGGAGGTCGTCCGCGGCGGTGACGGCGCGCTCGATTCGCTCGCGCCGCCGGCCGCGGATGTTGTATTCGTTCCGCGGCGGGGGTTCGCGGTCCGACGGTGGGTAGCCGGAGGCGATTTCACCGAGGAAGGCGATCGAGGCCGCGGCCAGCGGGGGCCAGCTGAGGGTGCCGATGGCGGCGGTTACCGCCGCGCCGAGCAGGAAGACGTTCTTGAAGCCGCCGCTGCGGTCGTCGTCGCCGGCGAGCTCGGCGATCTTCTTCGCTTGCTCGCGGGACTCGGTGAACAATTTCCGCCACCCGGCCAGCGCCCGGAGGATGCCGCGCAGGAACTCGATCTGGTTGTCGTGGAGTTCGGGGAATTCGGCGCCGCCGCCGATGCGGTAGGCGTCCGCGGCGGCGCCGGACCAGCCGGAGAGCAGGGTGGTGAGGAGATCGAGGTCGCCTTCTTCTCGGCGATGTTCCATGGCCTCGCGTTGTTCGTCGAGAGCTCCGAACATGCGATCCAGGGCGGTCGCGCTGCCCTGAGTGAAGCGCATGAGCCGGGTTTCGAGGGCGTCGAGTTCGTCTCGGCATTTGGCGCGCTCATCGATCCACCATTGCTGGCCGGTGGGGTCGTCCATGGCGGCGGTGGGCGCATTCGCTTCGACGTAGTAGTCGTATTCGTCGAGCCATAGCTTGCGGGCGCGGTCGATCAGATCGATCATGTCGCTTTTGTAAGACATCAGATGATGCCCCCGTTTCAGAAATATCAAGCCTTCGCGCAAAGGGTAGCAAGGCGGGGACCGACCATGTCAGTATTTCGTCTGGGACAGTTGGCGACGGAGGGCTCATGATGACCGCATCCACCCGACCACTCAACCGATTCGTGCACCGAGGCTGGGGGCGGGTGGCGCGGGTCTACGACTTTCCGCCGGTGCAGCGGTTGATGTATCGGCCGCCGCAGGACGAGATCATCGCGCGGCTGGCGGTGCACGGGGGGCGGCGGGTGGCCGATGTCGGTTGTGGGACGGGGATTTTGGCGAGTCGGATCCGGGCGGATCTGCCGGTGGAGACGGTGTACGGGTTCGACGCGGCGGCGGGGATGCTCAGGCGGGCGCGGGCGCGCACGGACCGGGTGCTGTGGCGGCAGCGGCCGGCCGAGGATCTCGGGTTGGCCGAGGGGGAGTTGGACGCGGTGGTGTCGACGCACGCGTTCCCGTTCTTCAATCATGGGCCCGCGGTGGCGGAGTTTCATCGGGTGCTGCGGCCGGGTGGGCTGCTGGCCCTGGTGGTGTTCAATCCGGAAGGGCCGTTGACGGGGGTGTTGCAGCCCGCGCTGGTACGGGAGGCGATGTACTGGCCGTCGCCGGGGGAGATGCGGACGATGCTGGCAGACAGCGGGTTCGAGGTGGTCGAACAGCGGCGGGTGCGCCGGCCGCTGTTCGGGACCTCGCTGGTGCGTGATGTGGTGACCGTCGCCGAGCGGCGCTAGCGCGGGGCGGCCGCGCTGGGAACCAGTGCGGCGACGCTGGTGTACTGGTAGTCGTCGAGTGGGAAATGCCGGTTCTCCCAGTACATTTCGAGCTGGGTGGAGGGGCGGAAGGCGGCCCCGTCGCCCTGATAGTTGATGTAGTAGGTGTTCGAGGTGACGCAGCCCTGGGTGAACAGGTGGGTTCGTTTGGCGCGCCGGTCCATTCGGGCGAAGTAGCGGTCGTGCGGTTCCTGGCGCACCTCCGCCCGGGTCGCGCCGCGGCGGCGGGTCTCCTCGATCACGCGGGCGGCGTGCGCGGCGGTGGATTCGATCAGCGGGATGTAGGAGCCGGGGGCGTAGCCGTAGGGGCCGGTGATCAGGAACGAATTCGGGAACCCGGGCAGGGAGACGCCCTGGTACGCCTGGAAGCGGTTCTCGTCCCAGAACTGGCCGAGTTCGATTCCGCCGCGGCCGTATATGGGGTACGGCGGGGTGTAGCCCTTCTCCATCACCTTGAAGCCGGTGGCGCACACCACCATGTCGAAGTCGCGGGCGTTGCCGTCGGCGGTGACGATGCCGGTCCGGGTGAAGCGCGCGATGGGGTCGGTGACGAGGTCGACGTGCGGTTCGGTGAAGGTCTTGAAGTAGTCGTTGGAGATGGAGGGGCGCTTGCAGCCGAGGCGGTAGTCGGGGGTGAGTTTGCGGCGCAGTTCCGGGTCGCGCACCTGGCTGAAAAGGTAAGCCTTGAGGGCGGTTTCGCCGAGGGTGAGTCCGGCCGAGGTGAGACGCGGGTAGTTCGAGGCCGCGAGCCCGGCGCCGAGGCCGACGTTCACTCCGGCGTTGCCGACGAAGCGCACCGTCTTCTGCAGGGGCGCGAAGTTCAGGACGCCGTTGAGCGTGCGGCCCATCGGGAAGTCGAGTTTGGGGCCGATCCAGATGGCGCGGCGCTGGTAGACCGTCAGGTGCGCGGCCGTTTTGGCGAGTTCCGGAATGGCTTGCAGCGCGGTGGCGCCGGTGCCGATGACGGCGACCCGCTGCCCGCGATAGTCGTAGTCGTGGTCCCAGCGGGAGCTGTGCATGATCTTGCCGGTGTAGTCGCCGACACCCGCGATCGGCGGGTTGTTCGGCTGCTCCAGGCCGCCGACGGCTCCGATGACGAAGCGGGCGGTCACCTCGGACCCGTCGTCGAGGGCGATGCGCCACAGGTCGTTGTTCTCGTCGAAGGTGCCGCGCACCGCACCGGATCCGAGCCGCAGCTTGGGCCGCAGGCCCTGCTGGTCCACGACCTCCTCCGCATAGCGCTGAATCTCGTTGCCGGGCGCGAAGAAGCGCGACCACTGCGATCGCGGCTGGAAGGAGAAGTTGTAGACCGGCGACGGAACATCCACCGCCACTCCGGGATAGGTGTTGGCCAGCCAGGTTCCGCCGACCCGGGGCCACTTGTCGAGGATGACGAAGTTCTCGACGCCGATCCGGCGCAGCGCCACGCCCGCGCCGATGCCGCCGAAACCGGCGCCGATGATCGCGACCTCGTGCTGCGGAGCTACGCGGGAACCATTGGTGGAACTCATGGGAGACCTCATTGTCGGGAAGCGGTGGAGCCGGCCGGCTCCTGGACGAGCAGGTCCGGCAGTTGCTGCCGGCGGAGTTTTCCGGCCGTGGTGCGCGGCAATTCCGCGACGAAGACGATCTCGCGCGGCACCTTGTAGTTCGCCAGCCGCTCCTTGACGAACGATTTCAGTTCCGCGACAGAGGTTTCCATTCCGGCCCGGCGCACGACACACGCGGCCAGCCGCTGCCCGAAATCCTCGTCGGGCACCCCGATCGCGCCCGCGTCGGCCACGGCGGGGTGGGCGAGCAAGGTTTCCTCGACCTCCTGTGGGAAGACGTTCTCGCCGCCGGAGACGATCATGTCGTCGGAGCGGCCATCGATGAACAGCCGGCCCGCGGCGTCGAAATGACCCAGGTCACCGGAATCCATGTGCGCGCCGACCATGGTCTTGTGCCGTCCGTCGCTGTACCCGTGGAACAGCGAGGGGTTCTTGTTGACGATCCGTCCGGTGGTTCCCGCGGGCAGTTCGCGGCCCGCCTCGTCGACGATCCGGATATCGACGAGCCCGGTCGGCGGCCTGCCGACGGTGCCCGGAGCGGCGCGCAGATCCGCGGGCGTGGCCAGGGAGCCGATCCCGGTCTCGGTGGCGGCGTACCCGTTGAACAGCACGTCACCGAACTCGTCCATGAAGGCCAGGGCCAGCCACGGTGGCAGGGGAGCGGCGCCGCACGGCACCATCTGCAAGCTGCCGGTGTCGTAGCGGCCGCGAATCTCCGGCGGCAGATCCATGATTCGTTTCAGCATGGTCGGCACCAGGCACGCGATCCGGGCGCCGTGCCGCTCGATGTCGCGCAGCACCGTTTCGGCGTCGAACCTTTCGTGCACCACCGCCGTGGAGCCCAAGGCGAAGGCGGCCAGCAAGGCGAAGAACCCGTAGGTGTGGTGCAGCGGCGGCGCGATGATCATCGGCTCGCCGAGTCGCGGGACCGGCCGCAGCCCGGCCAGATCCGAGATCGCGAGCAGCATCCGGGGATTCAGGACGGCGGTCATCGGCAGGCCCATTTGCCGGGGCGCGCCTTTCGGGACACCGGTGGTGCCGCCGGTGAGCAGGATGATCGAGCCGCCGTAGGCGGGTTCGCGCAGCGGCGCGCCGCCGACGGCGATCAGCTCCGGCACCGTCGGCACGCCGCCGGGCGCGCCACGGGTGACCAGCCGCTGCCCCCGATACCCGGATTTCTCTATCTCGGAATGGAATTCGGCGTCGTAGCAGAGCAGGTCCACCCGTTCGCGGCGCAGCACCTCGCCGATCTGCGGTCCGGCGAAGCCGTAGTTCAGCGGCACCACGTCCGCGGACAGGCGCGCGGCGGCGTAGAGAGCTTCGGCGAAACCGCGATGGTTGCGGCACAGGACGCCGACCCGGCTGCCCCGGCGCACCGACCAGCGCGTGCGCATGGCCGCGGCCAGCCGCTCCACCCGCTGCTGCAACTGCGCGGCCGTGATCGCGCCGTCGTCGTCGACGACGGCGGCGCGATCCGGGAAGCGGGCCGCGAAACTCGCCAGCGGCGTGGACAATCCGATCCCGCCGCGCAGCGACCACAGCGTTTGCGGAATCCGGCTGGGCGGCACCAGGTTCAGCACGCCGCTGCGTGGTATGCGGCTCGCCACGGTCACCGTGTCGTCGAGCAGATGGGCGACGGTTTCCACGGCCGCGAGCGGCCGGGCCCAATCGGTGGGCCGGTTGTTCCAATTACCCGCCGCGGCATACCGGGTCAGGGCGTGCTGGGCGGGCCGCACATTGTCGAGGGCGTAGAGCACGGGCGTTCCGGCGCGCTCGAACCACGGCCGGATCGCCAGCGGCCGGTCCACGATCGCCCGGCACACCACGCTCGCGGCCTCCGCGCAGGTGTTGCCCGGCAGATACCGGAAGATGCGGGAGGGGCCGAGCATGTCCGAGCGCACCAGTTGCAGGTGCACCGCGGTGGAGGTGATGCCGTCGGCGCGCAATTCCGGTGCGGCTCCGCGCATCCAGGCGGTGAACGCCGCCTTGGTGGCCAGGTAGTTGGTCCAGCCCACGGCGGGCACGTGCACGCCCGCGGTGCTGATGTTGACGATGTGACCGTGGCGGCGCGCCCGCATGCCCGGCAGTAGTTCCATGACCAGCCGCACCGGCGCGAGGTAGTTGACCAGGGTGGTGTCTTCGACGTTGTCCCACCGGTCCAGCGAATCGGTCAGCCAGCGCCGGATCGATTTGCCCGCGTTGCTGACGAATACGTCCACCCGCCCGTGCTCGGCCAGTGCCCGGCGCACCAGTTCGGTGCAGGCGTCGAGGTCGGTGAGATCGGTGGGATAGGGATGAACGAGGCCCGGCCCGGTGACCTCGTCGCGCAGCCGCGCCAGCAGCTCCGCGCGGCGCGCCACCGCGAGCACGGTCGCGCCGTTGTCGGCCAGCCGCAGGGCGGTGGCCCGGCCGACGCCGGAGGACGCACCGGTCACCAGGATCACCTGCCCGGCGACGGCGGGGGCCAAGCGGCGGTCATCGATGCCGTAACTCGTCGCGCCGAGGGCGATTCGCAGTGATCGGGGCAGTTCCATCGGGCACTCCTGCGCGAGCGGGGGACTCGGGGGCGGATCGCGCCCCCGGGCGCTGGACGTCGAACTCGTAGTCGGAGAAGGGGAATCGGCGATGTCCACGCCGCGCGCGGAAGTAGCCGGTGGGCCGGATGTAAGTGCTGTCGCCCTGGGAGTTGCGGTAGTAGGTCGGCACGTGGGCATTGAGTTCGGCCAGATACCAGCGCATGGCCGCGCCGTGCCGGTAGATCCGGCGGTGGTAGGCGTCGTGCGCCTCCTGCCGGACGGCCACGAAAGTCGCGGCGCGCCTGCGGGCTTCGCTGATCGCCCGCACCGCGTGGTCGGCGGTCAGCTCGACGAAGGCGTGCCAGCCGGTGCCCGACCACGAGTACGGACCGACCAGGGTCCAGCGGTTGGGCAGGCCCGGCAGTGCGACGCTCTCGTACATCTGCAGGCCGTGCTCGGCGAAGAACGCGCCGAGGTCGAGTCCGTCGCGGCCGACGACCAGGCCCGGCGTGTAGGTCTCGGGATCGGAGAAGACGTGGTATCCGGTGGCGAGGACGATCATGTCGAACTCGCGGTCGACGCCGTCGGCGGTCCGGATGCCGTGCGCGGTGCAGCGTTCGATCGGCGTGGTGACCAATTCGACGTTGTCGCGATTGAACGCGAGCAGATAGCCGGTGTTCGCGGTGGGGCGCTTGGCGATCGGGCCGTAGTCCGGGGTCAGCGCCGCCCGGGTCGCCGGGTCGTCGACCAGCAGCCGGAGCAGCCCCCGGTAGCCGCGGATGGCGACGGCGTCCACCGTGCGCAGGGTGGGGCGCACGAGCGCCATCGGCGCGTTCGACAGCACCCGCAGCACCCCGTCGACCACCACCAGTGACGCGCCGTGCGTCGCCGCCTGGAGACCCGGCGTGCGGAGCGCGAACCGGACGGCGGCGGGAATCCGGGGGTTCGGCTTGGGCACGCACCACACGGGGGTGCGCTGGAACACGCTGAGGCTGTGCACTTTTCCGGCGATGGCCGGGGTGATCTGCACCGAACTCGCGCCCGTGCCGATGATCGCGACGCGCTTGCCGGTCAGGTCGTACTCGTCGTCCCAGTTCGAGGGCCGCTGCCAGATGCCCCGGTAGTCCGCGAGGCCGGGGATGCCGGGATCTGTCCGGGCGCTGATGAACGCGCCGACCGCGCTGATGACGAACCGCGCGGTCAGCAGGCCGCCCCCGGCCAGGCGCAGCCGCCAGCAATGATTCGCCTCGTCCCACTCCTCGGCGGTGACCGTCGTGCCGAAGCGGATGTGCGGGTAGAGACCGAAGCGGCGGGCGACATCGATGTGGTACTGCTTCACCTCCGGGCCGGCGGCGAATACCCGGCTCCAGCCGGGATTGCGGGCGAAGGAGTACTGGTAGGCGATCGAGGGGATGTCGACTTCGAGCCCCGGGTAATGGTTTTCGTGCCAGCTCCCGCCGACCTCGTCGGCGCGTTCGACGACCAGGAAATCGGTGACCCCCGCCCGCTTCAGTTTCACCGCCGCGGCCAATCCGCCGGGGCCCGCGCCGATCACGGCCACTTCGACGTCCGGGCTCGAATTCCGCGGCGCTCGTGCGCCGTTCGCTGCTGTGCCCACGATGGCCCGGCCTTTCGACTGCGGTTGTGCCTCCAGGATAGTTCTGTCTGGGACAGTGATCAAGGGTGTTGCCGGGACGGAAACAGCAGGGTCGCGAATCGGTGTGCGCGAAGCGTGTCGCCGAGTGCCGGATCCCGATCGCCGATACTGTCCGCGACATGCGTCGAGTCCTGCTCGTCCTCACCGCCGCGGCCCTGTTCGCGGGCTCCACCGAAACACCCGCGGCCGCCGACCCCGGCGGGTTCCAGCGCGCGTTGGAGGAGATCGTCGCGCGTGGCGCGGCCGGTGTGCAGGCCCACGTCCAGACGCCGGGCGGCGCCTGGGACGGGTCGGCCGGCGTCGTGCAGCTGGGACGGCCGGACCCTGTTCCGCCCGGCGCGCGCTTCCGGATCGGCAGCATCACCAAAACCTTCACCGCGACCGCGCTGCTGCAACTGGTCGGCGACGGCCGCATCGGGCTGGAGGATTCGGTGGCGCGCTGGCTGCCGGAATTCGGCGTCGACCCGCGCATCACCGTGCGGATGATCCTCGGCCAGACCAGCGGCCTGCTGGACTACCTCAACGGCGGCGCGGGCTACCCGCCGCTGGTCGGCGACTCCGTCGCCGACATCCGCCGCACCTGGCAGCCCGCGGACTTCGTGCACTGGGCCACCGGCAAGCCGTTGCAGTTCGCGCCCGGCAGCGGCTGGGCGTACTCCAACACCAACTACATCGTGGCGGGTCTGCTGATCGAGCGGGTGTCAGGGCTGCCGTACCACTTCCACGTCTACAGCCGGATCACCCTGCCGCTGCTCATGCTGAGCACCGGTATCCCGCAGACCTTCGACCGCATCCTCGGCCCGCACGCGCACGGCTACTACGACTACGGCGGCGGTCTGGTCGACGTCACCGACCAGAACCCCTCCTACGTCTGGGCGGCCGGCGGCATCGTCTCCTCGACCCGGGACCTGCACACCTTCCTCACCGCCCTGACCGACGGCCGCCTGCTGCCGCCGCACCTGCTCGCCGAGATGCGCGCGTTCCGGCACGTCAACGCCGCTTACGACTACGGCCTGGGGCTCTACGAGTTCCGGCTCGATGATCACGGCTGTCTCGGCCACGGGCACAACGGCTATGTCAACGGGTTCGGCTCGCTGGCGCTGCGCAGCCCCGACGGCCGCTACGCCCTGACCATGTCGATCACCGACGCGGCCGGCCCCGGCTACACCGCGGCCGTGGACCGTTTCGTGGAAACCGTCATGTGCCCTTGATCCGCGGCGCGGAAGCTGTCGGTGGCCGGTGCGAGACTCTCGGACATGCGATGGGCCGTGGCGGAGACCGAAACGGGCGGTGCGCGGTTGTGTCCACTCGATGGCGAGGGGCGGCCCGCGGGGCCCGTGCTGCACGAGCCCGTGCTCGCGGCGGCCATCGCCGCGCGGCCGCAGGTGCAGCGCTGGGTCTGGCGTTCGACCGCCGAGATCTCCCGGCGGCTGCTGGCCGCCGGGGTGCGCGTCGAGCGCTGCTATGACGTGGAGGCGGCCGAGGCGCTGCTGATCGGGCACGAGCACGGCCAGGCGGGGCAGCCGCGTTCGCTGGCGGCCGCGTGGGCCCGGCTGCACGATCTGCCGGTCCCGGCGGACGCGCCGGTGCGGGCGGCCGACACCCAGCCGTCGCTGTTCGAGTCCGCGCCGCCGCCGTTGCCCAGCGGCGCCGACGAATTCACCGCGCTGCTGGCGGTATACGCCGATCAGGTGGCGCGGACGGCGAAAACCGAACACCCCGAGCGCATGCGGCTGCTGCTCGCCGCCGAGTCCGCGGGCATGCTGGTGGCCGCGGAGATGGCGCGGGCCGGGATCCCGTGGCGCGCCGACGTCCACCGCGACCTGCTGGAAAATCTGCTGGGCGAACGGATGTCGGGCGGCGGTGAGCCGCAGCGGATGGCGGAGCTGGCGGCCGAGGTGTCGCGGGCGTTCGGCGTGCGGGTCCGGCCGGATCTGCCCAACGACATCATCAAGGCGTTCGGGCGGGCCGGGATCCTGCTGTCCTCCACCCGGAAATGGGAGTTGCAGGAGATCGATCATCCGGCCGTCGAACCATTACTCGCCTACAAGACGCTGTACCGTCTCTACACCGCGCACGGCTGGTCCTGGCTCGAGCAGTGGGTGCACGAGGGCCGGTTCCGCCCGGAGTACCTGCCAGGCGGCACGGTCAGCGGGCGCTGGACCACCAACGGCGGTGGCGCGCTCCAGATTCCGAAGGTGATCCGCCAGGCCATCCGCGCCGATCCCGGCTGGCGACTGGTGGTGGCCGACGCCGCGCAGATGGAGCCGCGCGTGCTCGCCGCCATCTCCCGCGATCCGGGCCTGATGGACGTGGCCGGTCGCGGCGAGGACATGTACGCCGATCTCGCCGCCCGGGCCTTCGCCGGTGACCGGGCCCAGGCCAAGATCGCCATGCTCGGCGCCATCTACGGCCAGACCTCGGGCGATGCCCGCTCCCACATGGCCGAACTGCGCCGGCGCTATCCGGCGGCGGTCGCCTACGTCGACGAGGCCGCCGCGGCGGGTGAGCAGGGGCGTCTGGTCCGCACCTGGCTGGGCCGCACCTGTCCGCCCGCGCCCGAACACGCCTCGGAGGGTTCCGACGGCCCCACCGCGGCGGCGCGCGCCCGGGGCCGGTTCACCCGCAACTTCGTCGTGCAGGGCAGTGCCGCCGAATGGGCGCTGCTGGTGCTGGCGGGTCTGCGCACCAGCCTGTCCCGCGCCGGCCTGCGCGCCGAACTGGTCTTCTTCCAGCACGACGAGGTGATCGTGCACTGCCCGGCCGAGGAGGCCGACACCGTCGCCGCCGCGATCACCACCGCGGGCGACGCCGCCGGCCGCGCGGCCTTCGGTGCGACGCCGGTGCGTTTCCCGTTCACGACCGCGATCGTGGACTGCTACGGAGACGCCAAGTAGGCGCGCGCTCCGGTGGCCGCCATGGTCGCGGACGTCGGTGTGTTCGCGCTGTTGCCCGGCGGTACGCGCGCGTCCAGGGTTTCGATTGGGTGAAAGACGTTCGCGCGCAGTGTTTCCCGCCGTACCCTGAACGGGTGGAGGAAGAGGCTGCCGCGCCCGAGCCCGCGGCGCCGGAGCCCGCGGCCGAGCGTCGCGGGGCGGCGCTGGCGCGCCGTGCGAAACCGTTCGGCGGGTGGCTCGCGGCCATCGGCGCCGGCGTCGCCGCGACGGTGATCGCCGCGGTGCTGGTGCCCTCCGACTCCGACCGGAAGAAAGCCGACGGCAAGGGGCAGCCGTTCACCGTGGTGTCGGAGGCGCGCCGCCCCAGCGGCGTGGGCTGGATGACATCGCGCGTGGTGGAAAACCCCGCGACGCTCCCGGCTTTCGACGGCGACTGGGACCGGCTGGACGAGCGCTGGAAGAAGTGGGTCCAGGATGTGCGGGCCGTGCCCGCGACGGCCCTGGTCGTCGATTTCACGGTGCAGGGCACGTCGGAGGCCGAGGTGACATTGACGGGCCTCACGGTGCGGGTCACCGACCGCCGTCCGGCGTTCCCCGGCACCCACGTCATCGATTCGGGCGCGGGGGACAACCCGTACCGTTACGTGGCCGCCGATCTGGACACCGACCCGCCCACGCTGAGCGATTACTACGAGCCGAGCTACGGCTCCAACGTGCCGCCGATCCAGCGCCGGCCCATCCAATTCCCCTACCAGGTCAAGCTTTCCGACGCCGAGAGCTTCGAGGTGAGCGCCCGCACGCAGACCTGCGACTGTGAGTTCGTCATCGAACTCACCTGGATCGGGCTGGGCCGCCAGGGCAGTACCACCATCGACGACAAGGGCAAACCCTTCCGCGTGGCCGCGATCTCGGCCGCCACTCACTTCTGCGGCGCGCTGAGCTTCGCGGGCTTCGAAAACAGCTGCCATCCAGCGTGATGCGCTCTGGCTATCCGGCTGACGCCGTTCGCCGGAAGTGGTGAAATCGCTGGGTAACCGTGACACGAACGGGAATATCGAAGGCAGCGGTCCCGATCGACGCGGTGACCTGGCGTGGAACAGAGGTGATCCGGATGCCGAAGCAGACGGGGCCGGCGGCGCGGATGTGGCAGTTGCGCCCGTGGAATTCCAACCCGCTGATGCGTCCCTCGGATCGGTGCGAGGTCCTGCTCCGGCTGCTCGCCGCGCTCGTGGTGCTGGCCGCCGTGCCGCTGGCGGGTGCGGCCGGCACCGCAGCCTACAGCACCGCCGCGGCCCGGATCGATGCCGCCAACGCCGCCAAGGTCGCGGTGAGCGCCACCGTCGAGCAGGATCCGCAGCAGCTGACCGCGCCGCTGAACCGCGGCGCGGTCACCCTCGACGTGCACACCGCCCCCGTCCGCTGGACCTGGCAGGACCGCTCCGGCTCGGCGACCGTCGAGGTGCCGGCCGGATCGGTGCCGGGCACCGAGGTGCGCATCTGGCTCGGCCCGGACGGCAATCCGGCCCCGGCGCCCGTGCCCACCAGCGCCGCCGCGACCGAGGGCATCAGCGCCGGGTTGACGATGCTGTGCGCGATCTGGGGCGGCGCCCTGGCCGCGACCTGGCTCACCACCCTGCTGCTGAGCACCCGCCGCGCGGCGCGCTGGGAACGCGAATGGCGCGCGATCGATCACCGCATCGGCGGCGAGGATCGCCGCTAGCCGGTGATCCACTCCGGGGCCGGGCATGGCGCAGATCTCACCGGTGGGTAGCCGCCCTCGGTGAAATCTGGGCGCTCACTAGCATCGATAGGGCGAACATATCGAGGAGACCCGAGGATCTGTGTTGACTACCGAACATCTTGACCGCTGGAATGCTCAGGAAGCCGCCGCGGAGGCGATGATCCCGCTCATCGGCACGCTGTACCGGGCCAAGGGTGTGACGATCCTGCTGCACAGCCGCCCGCTGGTGAACAAGTCGGTGATCAGCATCCTGCGGACGCACCGGTTCGCGCGCCAGATCGAGGGCGAAGAGCTGTCGGTGGACGAGACCCTGCCCTTCCTGCAGGTGCTCGCCGATCTGGACCTGGGTCCCTGCAAGATCGACATCGGCCAGCTGGCCATGAACTATCGGGCCGACGAGCGCGCGCTCACCCCGCGCGAGTACGCCGAGGACGTGCTGAGCGAGGTGCTCGGCGGCAACAAGGCGCAGTCGGCGGGCCCGCGCGATGTCGTGCTCTACGGTTTCGGCCGGATCGGCCGGCTGGTCACCCGCCTGCTGATCGAGAAGGCCGGCTCGGGCAACGGGCTCAACCTGCGCGCGGTGGTGGTCCGCAAGGGCGGCGCGGACGATCTGGTCAAGCGCGCGTCGCTGCTGCGCCGGGATTCGGTGCACGGCAAGTTCAACGGCACCATCAAGGTCGACGTCGAGAACGAGACCATCACCGCCAACGGCAACGTGATCAAGTTCATCTACAGCAACGACCCCACCTCGATCGATTACACGCGGTACGGGATCTCCGACGCCATCCTCGTCGACAACACCGGCAAGTGGCGCGACCGCGCGGGTCTCGAGCAGCACCTGCGCCCCGGCATCGCCAAGGTCGTGCTGACCGCGCCCGGCAAGGGCGATGTCCCCAATATCGTGCACGGCGTCAACCACCGCGATCACGACCCGTCGCAGCAGATCTTCTCCTGCGCGTCCTGCACCACCAACGCGATCGTCCCGCCGCTCAAGGCGATGGAGGACGAGTACGGCATCGTGCGCGGGCACGTGGAGACGGTGCACTCGTTCACCAACGACCAGAACCTGCTGGACAACTACCACTCCGCCGACCGTCGCGGCCGCTCCGCGCCGTTCAACCTGGTGCTCACCGAGACCGGCGCCGCCTCGGCGGTCGCCAAGGCGATGCCCGACTTCCAGGCCAAGATCACCGGGAACTCGATTCGCGTTCCCACGCCGGATGTTTCGGTCGCGATCCTGAACCTGCAGCTGAAGCAGGAGACCACCAAGACCGACGTGCTCGCCTACCTGCGCCAGGTCTCGCTGTCGGGCCCGCTGAGCCGCAACCTGGACTACACCGCCGCCACCGACGTCGTCTCCAGCGACTTCATCGGCTCGCGCGCGGCCTCGATCATCGACGCCAACGCCACCATCGTCGAGGGGGACACCGCGATCCTCTACGTCTGGTACGACAACGAATTCGGCTACTCCTGCCAGGTGGTGCGCACCGTGCAGTACATCTCGGGCATCGAGTACCCGACCTACCCGCGTCTGGACCGGATCGCCACCGCTCCGGTGCTGGCCGCCGCCGACGCGTAAGCGCTCCGACGAGTAAGGCCCCCTGCCGTTTTCGGCGGGGGGCCTTCGCGTGTCTGGAGGATCAGTCCCAGACATAGGCGGCTACCGGCGCGGTCACCGCGCTGCGTTCGGTCGTCGCGATCGTCACGCGTTCGCCGGGCGCGAGTTTGCCCGCCTGGGCGAGGCGCGGTGCCTGGGCGATGAACTTGTGGCGGAGCGTGGTCAGCTCGCCGGCCTCGAGAAGTGAGGTGTCGCAGTACTTCTCGACCGCGCTCTGCCAGATCTCCTCGGGCGGGCCGGGCGCGCCCAGGGTGAACTGCTCCCAGTGCACGACCTCGAGACCGACCGGGGTCAGCAGGTCGGACAGGTCTTCGCGGGTGCAGGGTTCGGGGCCCGCCGCCAGGACGGTCCGGTCCGGGCCGGTCGCCGCGAAGTGCTGCCGGGCGAGGGTGAGGAAGAGGTCGTAACCGCTGGCCGGTTCGGGCCGGGCGGCCAGTGAGGTCACGAAGCGCCCGTGCGGCACCAGCACCCGCGCGGTCTCGGTGAGCACCTGCTCGACGTCGGTCATCTGCGGCAGCGCCAGGTGCGAGACCACCGCGTCGAAGGAGCCGTCGGCGAAGGGCAGCTCCTCGGCGCGGCCCAGATACAGTGCGGCCGCGGCCAATTCGGGCCGGGCGTGCGCCCGCGACAGCTCTGTCTCGGAGGCGTCGACGCCCGCGAGATGGCGTGCGCCCTGATCGGCGAGCACCGCGAGCAGGGAGCCGTCGCCGCAGCCGAGATCGAGGAAGCGCTGCGCGCCCGCGACCCGCTCGGCCAGCAGGTGATAGCTGGCGCGGCCGTCGGCGAGCGGGTTGGTGTGGACGGCGGGGCAGGCTGTGCACGCTGACTGCATGCGGACAACCTATCGTCCCGCGTGGCCGAACCGCATTGATGTGGCTGGGATTTCAGCAACGCCTAACATTCTCGTCGCCGGCGGGGCCGGTGCCCGGCTGCGTCCCGCACGCGTTCCCGGGTGTGACCTGGCCCACCGCCGGGTCGGCGAATCTCTCGTTATGGCCATACAACTCGGGCCGAGGTCACTGTTTCATCAGGAAACAAGAACGCCAGCAATTTCCGGGAACACCTCATTCAAGCCGGGCGCGTCCCGGAGGCTCGAAAATTAAGAAGTTCTATTATGCGTAGAGCAACGGCGCTCTTCGCCGCGTTACTGTTGGCCATCCTCTTTTCCTTCTCCTACCACGCCACGCCGAAGGCGGACGCCGATCCCTGCACCGGGGAGTGGTCCATCGGCATCGGCGGCCTGGGCGACAACGCCTCGTCGGTGTTCGTCCCCTTCGTCAATCAACCCGTCGGCTACAACTCCGCCGACGCGCTGTCCGGTCTGAACGAACTCAACCGGCTGTTCTGGTGGCATCGCAACGCGTGCCCGGGTGATCACATCCGGTTGATCGGGCACAGCCAGGGCGCGGCCATCGTGCACGCCTGGGTCACCGCGAACCAGTACGTCGACAACGCCAACGCCATTCTCCTGGCCGATCCCAAGCGTGCTCCCGGGCCCGGTTGGGGCGGATTGTCCTCGACGCCCGGCAGCGGGCTCGTCGGCTATCCGCTGGCCGGCGTGGACGACTGGTTCGGTCCCTTCCCGACGCTGACCGTGTGCAACCGCGACGACCAGATCTGCGATACCTCCGCAGGCTGGTGGGGCTACCTCTTCGGCGGCGCGCACGGCCGATACGATTTCAACGTCTGGAATTACGGGTCCTGGGATTCCGGTATCTGGTACCGGTAATCGGGGCGGCGAGGGGGATCAGTAGCCGTGCGGCACCGGTCCCCATTGACTGAATCCGTGCCCGAGCGACGTGCATACCGCCACCTCTTTGAAGGTGATCTGGCACGTGGCGCCGGCATGGGTGATCGAATATCGCGGGTCGTGGTCGGTGACGGCGACGATCCGCGGTAACGGGGGATTTCCACCCGGCAGCGTATGGCTGCCATTCGAGTTCCACTGCGGGCGGGCGGGCATGGCCGTGGAATCGATAATGATGGCCGGCACATTCGGCACCGAAACCTGAATTCCGGAGTACAGCACGTTCATCGACGCGGCCGGGACGACCAGGTCGCAGCCGACGACGCCGTCACCGGCGATCGAGCAGTTCCAGCCGCCCAGCGCGAAATACGCGGTGCCGCCGATCAGCGCCGGGCCCTCGGCTCGGGCGAAACCCGGCCCGGCGAGGCTCGCGACGACTCCGAGAATTACTCCGCAAACACCTGCGACGGCACCCTGTAAAGCCCTGGACACCGGAATCTCCCTCTGCGAAAATGAGTATTCGGCCTGGTCGGCTACAGAGAGAAATTATCACTTTACGGCGCAAAAGTAATAGAGCCGTCCAGGGTCCTTTCCAATTATCCGGTGGTTTCGCGTGCGCCACGGCGGTGTAGCCGCGCACCTCTTGACACTTTGTGACCGATCGGTTGCAATGTTGTCTGTGAGCTATGACACGATCATCCGGGGCGGCCGCTGGTTCGACGGCGCCGGTTCCCCCTCCGCCCTCCGTCACCTCGGCCTGCGGGGAGATCGTGTCGTCACGGTCTCGGCCGAGCCGCTGGACGAAACCGGCTGCCCGAATGTCGTTGACGCCGAGGGCAAATGGGTGCTCCCGGGGATGCTGGACATCCACACGCACTACGACGTCGAGGTGCTGAAGGAACCCGCGCTGGCCGAGTCCGTCCGGCACGGCATGACCACCATCGTGCTCGGTTCCTGCTCGCTCTCGACGGTGCACGTCGGGCCCACCGACGCCGGTGATCTGTTCGGCCGGGTCGAGGCGATCCCGCGCCCGCACGTCATCGGCACCGTCGCGGAGGTCAAGTCCTGGAGTTCGGCGCGCGAATACGCCGAAGCCCTGGAGCGCCTGCCGCTGGGCCCGAATCTGGCTGCCATGATCGGGCATTCGGATATCCGGACCGCGGCCATGGGCCTGGATCGCGCCACCCGCAAGGACGTGCGGCCCACGGCCGCCGAGCAGGCCCGGATGGAAACCTGGCTGACCGAGGCGCTGGACGCCGGATTCGTCGGCATGTCGGCCCAGCAGCTGCTGTTCGACAAGCTCGACGGCGAGGTCGCGCGCTCGCGGACGCTGCCCTCCACCTACGCCGGCTGGCGGGAACGTCGGCGGCTCAACGCGATTCTGCGCCGGCGCGGGCGGCTGCTCCAGGGCGGACCCGACATCGAGAACCCGCCGCGCCTGCTGGCCATGATCTTCGCCAGCGCGGGCCTGCTGCGCCGGCGGCTCAAGACCACGCTGATCTCGGCCGCCGACCTCAAGGCCAGCCCGCTCATCGTCTACCTGATGAGCGGCCTGGCCCGCGCGGTCAACGCGCTCAACGGCGATTTCCGCTGGCAGCATCTGCCGGTGCCGTTCGAGGTCTACGCCGACGGCATCGACCTGGTCATCTTCGAGGAGTTCGGCTCCGGCGCGGCCGCACTGCATCTGGCCGATCAGGTCGAGCGCAACGCGCTGCTGCGCGACGAGGCCTACCGCCGCCGCTTCCGCAAGGACTACGACGCCAAGTTCGGCATCCGGGTCTGGCACCGGGATTTCTTCGACGCCGAGATCGTGGACTGCCCGGACGGCAGCGTGATCGGCAAGACCTTCGGCCAGGTCGGTGTGGATCGGGGCGGCCTGCACCCGGTCGACGCGTTCCTGGACCTGGTGGTCGAGCACGGCGCCAAGATGCGCTGGCGCACCACCATCTCCAACCACCGGCCCGAGATCCTGAACCGGCTCAGCGTCGATCCCGGTGTGCAGCTGGGCTTCTCCGACGCGGGCGCGCACCTGCGGAACATGGCCTTCTACAACTTCGGGCTGCGCTTCCTGCGCCGCGTCCACCACGCCGAGCAGGCGGGGGCGCCGTTCATGACGCTGGAGCAGGCGGTGCACCGGCTCACCGGCGAGCTCGCCGACTGGTACGGCGTCGAGGCCGGGCACCTGCGCCCGGGCGACCGCGCCGACCTGGTCGTGGTCGACCCGGCGGGCCTGGACGATTCGCTCGACGCCTACGCCGAATCCCCCGTGGCGATGTATGGCAACCTGGCTCGTATGGTCAACAGGAACGACAAAGCCGTTTCGGCCGTGTTCGTCGGTGGCCAGTACGTCTTCGGCGACGGCCGACCCGCCGAGGTGCTCGGCGTCCGGCGCACCGGCCGCTTCCTGCGAGCCGGAGGGTAAGTGACCAACGCGCGACGAACACAGGCCGAGCGCAGCGCCGCCACCATCGCCAAACTGGTCGAGGCCACCATCGAGGCGATCGAGCAGGTGGGCTACCACAGCACCTCGCTCGGGGAGATCAGCAGTCGCGCGGGCGTCTCCAAGGCGGGCATCTTCCGGCACTTCGATTCGCGCATGGATCTGGTGGTGGCGGCGGCCGGCGAGGTCAGCCGCCGCCACCTGGCCGTCGTGGCCGAGCTGCGCATCCCCGAGAGCGTGCCGCACCCGGTCGATCTGGCGGCGCTGATGCACCTGGTGCGCAAGCAGATTCGCAGCGACATCAACACCGTCTGGCTGGAGCTGCTGGTCGCCGCGCGCACCGAGCCGGAACTCCGGCTCCGGATCGCGCCGGTCCTGCGCGAGCTCTACGACGAATTGGAGGAACTCGCGGTCGCCGTGCTGACGCCGGAGGTCGCGCCCGAGGCGGCCCGGCTGCTGGCCACCTCGCTGATCCACATGTTCGACGGCGAGGCGATCCTGCGCACCACCTACCCGCGCCCGGAACTCGAGGACGCGCGCATCGAGCACGTCGCCGCCGCGTTCCGGGCGCTGACCGGACCTACAGCCCCCGGCCGATGATCAGCTTCATGATCTCGTTGGTGCCGCCGTAGATCTTCTGGATGCGGGAATCGGTGTAGAGCCGCGAGATCGGATACTCCTCCATGTACCCGTAGCCGCCGAAGAGCTGCAGGCACTCGTCCACGACCTTGCACTGCTGCTCGGTCAGCCACCACTTGGCCTTGGCCGCGGTCGGGATATCCAGTTCGCCGCGTTGATGTCTGGCGACGCAGTCGTCGAGGAAGGCCCAGGCGACCGACTTGACGGTGTCGGCCTCGGCGAGGGTGAACTGGGTGTTCTGGAAATTCAGGATGGGCTTGCCGAAGGCCTCGCGCTCCCGGGTGTAGTCCAGGGTCAGCTCGACCGCCTTCTCGATGGTCGCCGCGGCCGCGACCGCGAGGATCAGCCGCTCCTGCGGCAGCTGCTGCATGAGCTGGATGAAGCCCTGCCCCTCGGCGGTGCCGAGCAGGTTCGTCTTCGGCACCCGCACCTCGTCGAAGAACAGCTCGCAGGTGTCCTGGCCGTGCTGGCCGATCTTGCGCAGGTTGCGCCCGCGCCGGAAGCCGGGCCGGTCGGTCTCCACCACGATCAGCGAAACCGTGTCCGCGCCTTTGCCTTCGGCGGTCTTGGCGGCGACGATGACGAGATCGGCGAGCAGGCCGTTGGAGATGAAGGTCTTGGCGCCGCTGATCACGTAGTCGTCGCCGTCGGCGACCGCCTTGGTCTTGATGTTCTGCAGATCCGAGCCGGTGCCGGGCTCGGTCATGCCGATCGCCCCGACGATCTCGCCGGACGCCATCTTCGGCAGCCAGGCGCGCTTCTGTTCCTCGGTGCCGTAGCTGTTGAGGTAGTGCGCGACGATCGTGGAGTGCACCGGATTGCCGAGACTCGGCGCCAGGGTCTGCACCTGCGCGATGCTCACCACCGCCTCGTGCCGGAAATCGCCGCCGCCCCCGCCGTACTCCTCGGGAATGCTCAGGCAGAGCAGGCCGAGTTCGCCCGCGCGGTTCCAGACCGCGCGATCGACGTGCTGCTGCTGGTTCCAGCGTTCTTCGTGCGGCGCGCACTCCTTGTCGAAGAATCGATGCGCGAGATCGGCCAGAGCGTCCAGGTCGTCGTTCATCCAGGACGAGCGGTGGGCCACGGGAACTCCTTCGTTCGAAAAGCGGCTGGCCTTTCGACGGTAGGGCGCGCCGGGAGCGCCGCCGATGACCGTGCCGATCAGATCGTTGACCGGACCGCTCGAGTTCAGCGTTGGTAGGAGCCCGGCGGGCTGCCGGTCCAGCGCCGGAAGGCCCGGGAGAACGAGCTGGGCTCGGAGAAACCGAGGCGGCGGGCCAGCGCCGCCACCGTTTCCTCACCGCGCACGAGACTCGCGATCGCGGCGTCGCGCAGGATCTGCTCGCGCACCCGGCGCAGCGAGGTGCCCTCCTCGCCGAGCCTGCGGCGCAGGGTCTGCGGGCTCATCGCCAACTCGGCGGCGATCTCCTCGACGGTGGGCCCGGGGCCGTCGAGTCCGCGTTCGAGAATGTGGCGGACCCGGGCGGTGATCGACAACGGGAAGCCGCGCCGGCCCATCACCCCGGCCGGCGCGTTGGTCAGGTAGTCCGTCAGGTCCTGCTCGTCGCGCACCAGCGGCGCGTCCAGCACCGCGGCGGCGAACACCAGCGCGGGCGCCGGGGCGGCGAAAACCACCGGCGCGCCGAACATTTCGTCGTAGTCGTCGAGTCCGGGAATCGCGGTGTAGGGCACCTCGACCCGGCGCAGCGGCAAGCGTTTGGCGGCCGCCCAGCAGGCGAAGCGATGGCAGGCCGCGAGCATGGTGTCGATGGGCAGCGCCACCGGCGCGACGATCGCGCTGATGTCGAAGGACACCCGGACCTCGTCGCCGCTCGCGGCGACGGTGACCGGCGGGACGCCGGGCAGCGAACGCTGGAAGGCGGTGTAGCGCTGGGCCGCCGCGCGCACGGTCGGCGCGCCGAGCAAGCCGAAGCAGACGAGGCGGAAGGTGCCGAGCGGGACCGGTTGCAGCCCCAATCCCAGGAGCTCGTCACCGGTTTCGCGCCAGAGCCGCTGCACGATCCGCACCGCCTGGTCCAGGGTGATCCGAGAACCGCCCTGCGCCAGCAACTCCGGTGCGACGCCCGCGTCGGCCAGCGCGGCCGCGATATCCCAGCCCTTGTTCCGGGCGACCGCGATCAGGCCCTGTACCCGCTGGATCGGCAGCGTGTACTCGACATCGGCGGCAGCGGGTGACACACGCCTGACCGTACACAGCGCCGTGGCACCCGCCGACACCCCGCTTTACCGCGCCGCGCCGAACCAGCGGGCCAGCTGCGCCGTGAGCTCGTCCTGGTCCGCGCCGGCCCACGCCACATGACCGTCCGGGCGCAGCAGCACGGCGGGCGCGTCCAGCTCCGCGCCCGTGTCGTGCACCTGGTCCACGCGATCCGCCCAGCCCGCCGCCGAGAGCCGTCCGGTCCGATCCAGCAGCAGGCCGCGCCCGGCGCGCATCCGCTCGTAGAGCCGCCCGCCGTCGAGCGGGATGTCGCGCAGCCGGCGACCGAGCAGCCGGGGGCCGGAGCCGAAGTCGTACCGCACGCCGATCGCGGTGATCTTTTCGGTCAGGAATCGGCTGACCTCGTCGAATTCCATCAGCTCCGACAGCAGGTGCCGCACCGCCCGCGGTCCCGGCTCCAGCAGCATCAGCTGGACCTGGGCCCGGGTGCTGAGCAGCACGTCGGCGGCCACCGGGTGCCGTTCGGTCTCGTAGCTGTCCAGCAGGTCCCCGGGCGCCCAGCCCGCGAGCACGCCCGCCAGTTTCCAGCCCAGATTGAACGCGTCCTGGATGCCGAGATTCAGGCCCTGCCCGCCCATCGGCGGATGGACGTGCGCGGCGTCGCCCGCCAGCAGCACCCGGCCGACCCGGTAGCGCTCGGCCTGCCGGGTGGCGTCGCCGAAGCGGGACAGCCAGCGCGGTGAGTGCGCGCCGAGGTCGGTGCCCGCGGTCGCGCGCAACTGCGCGCGGAACTCCTCGAAATCGGGTGGTGTCCCGCGATCCTCGGCCACACCCGCGGCGGGCACCACGACGCGGAAGCCGCCGTCCGGCAGCGGGCCGGCGCCGAAACGCAGTTGGGTCTTGCGGATCTCGGTGTTGAGCTCGGTGATGGTCGCCAGGTCGGCGGTGAGTTCCATCTCGCCGAGCAGGGTGTCCACCCGGCTCGGCTCGCCCGGGAACGCGACGCCGAGCAGTTTGCGCACGGTGCTGCGGCCGCCGTCGCAGCCGACGAGATAGCGGGCCCGCAGCCGGGCGCCGTCGGCCAGCTCGACGGTCACGCCGTCCGGGTCCTGCTCCAGGCCCACCAGCCGGTGTTCGCGCCGCAGCTCGGCGCCGAGTTCGAGCGCGTGCTCGAGCAGCAGGCGGTCGGTGAGGTTCTGCGGGATGCTCAGGGTGTAGGGATGCGCGGTATCCAGGTGCCGCGGCGGCGGCTTGGGGATCCCGGCGAAGAAACCGCCGACCGGGTATTCCTTGCCCAGCGCCAGGAACCGGTCCAGCAGGCCGCGCTGGTCCATGATCTCGATGCTGCGTACGTGCAGGCCGAGCGAGCGCACGATCTTCGTCGGCTCCGCGTCCTGCTCCAGCACCACCACCCGCACGCCGTGCAGCCGCAGTTCCGCGGCCAGCATCGTTCCGGTCGGCCCGCCCCCGGCGACGATTACGTCGATCATGCACGTCCCTTCTCTGCGGAATGCCTATTACCGCAGGTGATCGGCTTCGACCGACGATTGTGCGCCACCCCCGGGGTCTTGCCGCAAGCCCCCGGGTGCGATATACGTTGAAGTGGGAAGGGGATTCCGTTCGGCATTCTCGCGGGAATGTTCTCGCGCGATCGGCGTGCGCACGGCACTATTCGAGCGATGCCGTACACACTCGCCGATGTCCTGCCCTCCGTCGCCGCGTCCTTCGGGCTGGACGCGCCCAATCCGCTGGGGATCGCCCCGAACCGCGATGTCGTGGTCCTGCTGATCGACGGTCTCGGCGCGGAACTGCTGGCCCGGCACCGGGCGGTCGCGCCCACGCTGGCCGCGCACCTGCGCACCACGCTGACCGCGGGCTTCCCCGCGACCACCTCGACCAGCCTGGCCAGCCTCGCGCTCGGCGCGCCGTGCGCCACGCACGGGATCATCGGCTACTCCTTCGCCCTGCCCGATCCCGGCGGCGCCCGATTGTTCAACGCGCTGCGCTGGCGACTGGACGGCGCTACCGGGCCGGACGCGCGCGAGACCCATCCACCCGAGGAGATGCAGCGCCGCGACAGCCGGGTGCAGGATCTGGCCCGGCACGGCGTCGAGGTGCACTACGTGGTTCCGCCATATCAGGTGACCTCCGGGCTCACCCGGGCCACCTTCCGCGCGCCGGGCACCCTGCACCCGGCCGAGAGCCTGGACGAGGTACGCAACGGAATCCTCGCCGTGGCAACGCATTCCGACGCTGCCCGGCGTTTCGCCTATGCGTACTTCCCGGACCTCGACGCGAACGGCCACCTGTACGGGCCGGAATCGGAGCAGTGGCTGGGCGTCCTGGGCGACCTCGAGGCGTTCGCCGCGGATCTGCTGAGCGCGTTGCCGTCCACCTGCACCCTGCTCGTCACCGGCGATCACGGAATGATCCACGCGGGCACCGTGATCGACCTCGACGCCCGGGAGCACCTGCACCGCGACGTGCGCCTGATCGCGGGCGAGGCGCGGGTGCGCCATGTCTACCTGGAGCGGCCGGGCGCGGCGGCCGACGTGCTAGCCGCCTGGACCGCCGAATTGTCCACGGACGCACGGGTGGTCGGTCGCGAGCAGGCTCTCGACGAGCACTGGTTCGGTCCGACCCCGCCCGAGCCCGACGTCACGCGGCGGATCGGCGACGTGCTGGCCGTCGCCACCGGGCGCAGCGTGCTGGTGCGGCCGGTGGCCGAGCCGCTGGAATCGATGCTGATCGGCCACCACGGCGCCTGGAGCGCCGAGGAGCAGCTGGTGCCGCTGCTCAGCAGCGCCGGCTGAGGCTCAGGCCAGCAGGCCGATCCAGTGCCGGGTGTCCGCGGGGTCGATGACGTCGTCGAGTTCCAGCACGGCGGCGGCGTTGAGCGCCTTGCTGTTCGCGTAGGCGAGCTGCACCATCGCCTGGAAGGTGCGTTCGCGCTCGTCCGGGTCCTCGATCGCCGCCAGTTGCTTGCGGAAGCCCAGGCGCACCGCGCCTTCCAGGCCCATGCCGCCGATTTCGCCGGTCGGCCAGGCGATCACGAAGCGCGGGCTGCGGAACGAACCCGCCGCCATCGCCTGGGCGCCCAGGCCGTAGCCCTTGCGTAGCACGATGGTGCCGAAGGGCACCGTCAGCGCGGCGCTGTCGATGAACAGCCGGGCGAACTTGGTGACCGTGGCCTCCCGCTCGGCGTCCGGGCCGACCATGAAACCCGGTGTGTCACAGAGCGAGACGATCGGCAGCCGATGCGCTTCGCACAGGCGCAGGAAGGCGCTGAGCTTCTCGGCGGCGGGTGCGTCGATCGCGCCGCCGAGATGGTGACCGTTGTTGGCGACGAGCCCGAACGCGCGGCCCTCGACGCGCACCAGCGCGGTGACGATGCCGACGCCCCAGTCCGCGCGCAGCTCCAGCATCGAATCCACGTCGGCGATCGCGGCGATCGCGGCCCGCACGTCGTAGGCGCGTAACCGGTTCTCCGGCACCACATGCCGGGCCAGCCGAGGGTCCGGGGCGGTCCACTCGGCGGCCGCGCCGCCGAAGTAGGACAGGTAGCGCCGGGCGATCCGGACGGCGTCGGCCTCGTCCTCCGCGACCACGTGCACCACGCCGTTGCGCCGCTGCACCTCGACCGGGCCGATGTCCTCCGGGGCGTACACGCCCAGCCCGCCGCCCTCGATCATCGCGGGCCCGCCCATGCCGATGTTCGCCTCCGGCGTGGCGATCACGACATCGCAGATGCCCAGCAGCGCGGCGTTGCCGGCGAAGCAGCGGCCGGAGACGATCCCGATCAGCGGCACCCGCCCGGACAAAGCGCCCATGGCGCGGAAGGTGGTCACCTCGAGCCCGGAAACGCCGTAGTAGTCGGTGTCGCCGGGGCGCCCGCCGCCGCCCTCGGTGAAGAACACCACCGGCAGCCGCTGCTCGTGCGCCAATTCCAGCAGGCGATCGGTCTTGCCGTGATTGCGCATGCCCTGGGTGCCGGCCAGCACCGTGTAGTCGTAGGACAGCACCGCCGCGCGGGTGGCGTCGATGGTCGCGACGCCGGCGATCAGACCGTCGGCCGGGGTGTTCGCGATCAGGTCGGCGTCGTTGCGGCGCTTGCGCTGCGCGGCGATCGCCAGCGCGCCGTACTCCCGGAAGCTGCCCGCGTCGACCAGATCGGCGATGTTCTCCCGGGCCGTGCGCCGGCCCAGGCGGTGCCGCTTGGCCACGGCCTCCGCGCGCCCCGCGTCCAGGCCGACGTGGTGGCGCTCGCGGACCTCGGCGAGATCGGGGCGGATCGCGTCGAGGTCGACCTCGGTTGTCTCGCCGCCGGTTCCGTCGTGCTCGGCCGGGGTCCAGGTCAGTAGCGGCGTGTGCGGGTCGACCACCGCGCCGGGCGCGACCAGCACGCGCCGCACCAGCAGCGAAGTCTCCGCGCGTACCACGTGCTGCATCTTCATGGCCTCCAGCACGGCGAGCTCGCCGCCGGGCGGGACCAGCGTGCCCGGCTCGGCGACGCCGACGATCGTGCCGCCCATGGGGGAGCGCACGGCTTGTTCGTCGTCGAGCAGCGCGGGCGCGGGCGCGCTCGCGGGTTCGCCGGCCGGGGACGCGTAGTCCGCCGCGGCGGCGGTCAGTTTCTCCGCGTGCTGCTCGAACCAGGTGGTGGGCACCGGGTCACCGGCGGCGAGTTCGTCGAGCACCGCGCGCAGCAGCGGCACGGTGGTGTCCACCCCGGCGGCCACCGTCTCGGCCAGCGCGTCCGAACAGCGTTGCAGCGCAGCGGGATAGGTGGGGCCGCGGGCGATCACCTTGGCGAGCAGGGAGTCGAAGTCCGCCCCGATCCGCAGGCCCGGCCGCGCGGCGGTGTCGACCCGGACGCCCGGCCCGGTCGGGGCGGTGAAATGCGTGAGCGTGCCGGTACTGGGCAGCAGTTCGCCGCTGGGCGTGACGAGTTCGGCGGTGACCCGTGCCTGGATCGCGAATCCGCGCGGGGCGCGGGCGGTGAGTTCCAGTTCGTCGAGTGTGGCGCCGCGCGCGAGATCCAGTTGCGCGGCAACCAGATCCAGGCCCGTGGTCTCCTCGGTGACGGTGTGCTCGACCTGCAGCCGCGGGTTCACCTCCAGGAACCACAGGGCGTCTCCGGCCACGAGGAACTCCACCGTGGCCAGCCCGCGCAACCCCGTCGCCGCGGTGAGGCGGACGGCGTCGGCGTGCAGCCGATCGCGCAGTTCGGCAGCCAGATTCGGCGCCGGCGCGATCTCGATCAGCTTCTGTCGCCGGCGCTGCACGCTGCAATCGCGGTCGCCCAGCGCCAGGGCCCGGGTGCCGTCGCCGATCACCTGGATCTCGATGTGCCGCGCCGCCGGTGCGAGCGCTTCGGCGTAGAGCGTGCCGTCGCCGAAACCGGCGATGGCCTCGGCCCGGCAGCGCGCGTACGCCTCGCGCACCTCTCCGCTCGCCCGGACCGCGCGCTGACCGCGCCCGCCGCCGCCGTGCGCGGCCTTGATCATCACGCCCCGTGGGTGCTCGGCGAGCAGCGCCTCGATCGCCTCGGGGCCCGCGCCGGCGGGTGTGGCGGGCAGCACCGGGACGCCCGCCGACTCCGCCGCGGCGCGAGCGCTGAGTTTGTCGCCGAAGACGCGCAGCACCGCGGGATCGGGCCCGGCGAACACCAGCCCCGCCGCCGCGCAGGCCGCGGCGAATTCGGCGTTCTCGCTGAGGAATCCGTAGCCGGGATGTACCAGCGCGCCCGGCCCCGCGGTGCGCGCCGCCGCGACCACCGCCGCCACGTCCAGGTAGGCCGCGGCCCCGGTGCCGGGCAGCGGCACCACCTCGTCGGCCAGCCGGGCGGGCAGCGCGGCGCGCTCGGCCTCGGTGCACAAGACATAGGTGGTGTATCCGCGCTCGCGTGCGGTGCGCAGGATCCGGACCGCGATTTCGCCCCGGTTGGCGACGACCATCTTCACGCCGCCCAGTCTGCGTTGACGTTGATGTCAATGTCAACGGGCGGCTAAAATGCCCGGGTGACTCAGGCTTGGTCGGTGCGGGACGCCCGCGAGCGCACCCAGACCTCGCGGCACCGCGAACTCCTCGACGCCGCCGCGCGGGTCTTCGGCGAACTCGGGTACGAGGGCACCACGGTCGCGGCCATCACCGCCGAAGCCGGCGTCTCGCGCGCGACGCTCTATGTCTACTTCGCCTCCAAGGACGAGATCTTCCACGCGCTGGCCGAGCGCGTGCGCGACGAGTTCCTGGCCGCACAGGAATTCGAGGCCACCGACCCGGATCCGAGCGCCGCCCTGCGCGTGACCATCCACGCCTACGCCGCGGCGGTGCTGGCGGCCGGGCCGCTGCTGCGGCTGATCGACCAGCGCGGCGCGGTGGACTCGCGCGTCGGCGCGCTCGCCGCGGAGATCAACGAGCGCCCGCTGCGCCGCTTCACCCGCTATCTCGACCGGCAGGCCGCCGCCGGGGCGATCGCCGCGACCGCCTCGCACCGGGTGGTCGCCGAGACCATCGGCTACGCCCTCACCCACGGCATGCTCGCCCGGCGGGGCGCGTCCCCCGCGGCGCGGGCGGCCTTTCTTGACGACATGGTGCGGGTCAGCCGGTCGCTGCTCGGTTTGCCGACCGGGCCGGGGGAGTGATCAGTTGGCCGAGCGGCGTTGCGCGGCCGGGGTTTCCGGCTGTTCCCGGTAGCTGCGGGCGACCAGCGCCGAGCGCAGATACCACAGGCCGCTGGCCTGGCTGGGGTCGAATCCGGTGATGGCGGCGATGCGCTTGAGCCGGTAGTCCACGGTGTTGGTGTGCACGTGCAGTGCGTGCGCGGTGCGCTGGCGGTTCAGGTTGTTGCTGATGTGCAGGTGCAGGGTGCCCAGCAGCTCGGGGTGCGAGTCCAGCGGGTCGAGCAGCGTGCAGAGCTGCTCGCGGCCGGGCCCGGGCCGGGTGAGCTGGTACTCCAGGGCGAGGTCGTCGAAGCGGTACAGGCTCGGTTCGAGCCGCAGCCGCTGCACCATGTCGAGCAGTTGGTGGGCCTGGTCGGCGGCGCTCGGGATATCGGACACGGCGGCGGTGACCACCGCGGCCGTGACCGGCACCTGCCCGGCCTGGGAGAGCGTGCCGACGAGCTTGTCCAGATCGATGATGTCCGCTCCGGCCGGAATGAGCAGCGTGCCGCCGTCGACGCTGAGCAGCGAGAGGACGGTGTCGCCGACGCCGGCCAGCGCGGCCTGCACGCGGCGCAGTTTGCGCCGCGCGACCACGGTCCGATCCACCGCCGGGTTGGCCTCCTCCGCGTGCGGCGGGACGGCCAGCGCCAGCACGTGATAGCTGGTCGCGATCTCGATGCCGGACTCGCGGGCCATGGTGGAGGTCGGGTGCCCGGCCAGCAGTGCCGAGGTCATCGTGTGCATGCCGTGCTGATGTTCGCGGACCACCGAACGTAGTTCGCGCACATAGGCTTTCGAGACCGTGGTGGTCATGGTGTCGAGGATGTCGACGACCAGTCGCGCGCCGCCGACCAGGTTCTCGTAGTCGCCGCGGCGCAGCACGAACTCGTCGTCGTCGTGGCGGTAGCCGGCGGCCGCGCCCGCGACGACGAGGTCCAGGCCCAGGCGGAACCCCTCGTGGATGGCGCGGTGCACGGTGTCGATCGGCACGCCCTCGCGCGCCCACTGGGCCGCGCTGAACTCGAGCCGGCGGATCTTCTCCGGGGCGTCGGAGCCGTCGAGCATGGTGACGGCCAGCTCCAGGCAGGCCCGGGTGATCGAGGTGACGTCGCCGTCGAGGGATTCCCCGGGCAGGGTGCGGCAGGGAGCGACGGTCTGCAAAAAGTGAGTGACCATCTCGCGGGAGAGCGCGCGGACGTTGCGTAGCGGTTCGGCCAGCGATGGTCCGGGGTGGGTACGGCCCGGCGTGTGTGATGTCTCCACGGTCATCGGTGACCTCTCTTCGAACTCTGAGGAACGGTAACTGTTACCCGTTCTGACAGAAACCGTAAGGTGTAAACGAACTCACCTTCTACTCCTCTTCAAAATTTCGGTGCCGACCCGCAAAGAGCCGTACTCACCTGCGAGAACGTCACGAGAACGCGTTCTCGGCGGAGCGCTCGCGAGAGGGATTACTGGGGTGGTGCTCACTTTTCACGCCGCGCCCCTGCGCTCGGACTCGGTCCACGCCGCGACCATGCGCGCCGTCATCCGGATGGCCTCCTTGCGGGCCTGCTCGTCGACCTCCAGCGCCGCCGACCGGACCACGGCGGCGAAACAGGTGTTGATCAGCACGAATGTCATCACGTCGTACTCGTGATCGTCGCCGGGACCCAGGATCTGGATCACCATCACCTTGACCAGCAACCGCAGCCGCGGCTCGAATTCCGGGATGCCGCTGCTGTAGAACTGGACACCCTCCACCAGCGCGCGCACCAGGCTGGCCTGGGCCGCCAGCTCCTCGGCCAGCACCTCCAGGATGCCGGTGACCATATCCAGCGTGGTCCGGTCCGAGAGCCCGAAAACCTGCTGGGTGAAGCGCTGTTCGATGGTCTCGAGCAGGCGCCGCAGCAGCTCCTCGACGATCACGCCGCGGTCGGAGAAATACCGGTACACGGTGCCGATGCTGACCCCGGCCTCGTTGGCGATGCGGTTGGTCGAGGTGTTGGCGATGCCGCGCTCGCCGAACAGCGCGCCGGCCGTGTCCAGGATGTGTTCCCGGGTGGCTTTGGCGCGCTCCTGGGCGGGACGCCGTCGCTGACCCGTGGCTTTCGACGGCATCGGAGCCTCCTGCCGAGTCGAGAAATGAGCGGCGCTCAGTTTAGGCACGGCACCGTGATCTCGTGGCCGAATTCCCGATCATCTGGACCATTCATAGGGTGGAATGTGGTGGACCAACGGAGGTGCGATGACCGGTCGGGTGCCGAAGGGCAGAATCACGCGGGGCGGCAGAATCGGCAGAATGGTGGCCGGCCAGGCGATTCGGGGCGTCGGGGCGCGGTTGTCGATGATCGGCCGGCCGGAGCAGGCGCGAGCGGTGCTGGCCGAACGGTCCACCCTGCAAGCCGCCCAGCAGCTGGTCACCGTGCTCGGCGGGCTCAAGGGCGCGGCGATGAAGGTCGGGCAGATGCTCTCGGTGCTCGACGTCGACCTGATGCCGGAATCGCACCGCGAGCTGTTCCGGGTGAAGCTCGCCGAGCTGCGCGATCAGGCGCCGCCGGCGCCGTTCGCGGCGATGCGCACCGTGCTCGAGGGCGATCTGGGCCCGCTGGCCCGCGTGTTCGCCGACTTCGACGAGACGCCGATCGCCGCCGCCTCGATCGGCCAGGTCTACCGGGCCCGCCTGCACGACGGCCGCGAGGTCGCGGTCAAGGTGAAGTATCCGGGCGTCGACGCCGCGGTCGAGGCGGACATGCGCAATCTGGCGATGTTCAGCCGACTATGGAAATCGGTGCTGCCCAGCGCCGCCGCGGACGAGGTGCTCGAGGAGATCGCCCGCAATATCGGCAGCGAACTGGACTATCCGCTCGAGGCGCGCACCCAGCACCGCATCGCCGAACGCTATCGCGGGCACCCGTTCATCCGGGTGCCCGATTGCGTGCCGGAGTTCTGCGGTCCGAACGTGCTGGTCACGGAATTCGTTGCGGGACAGCCTTTCCAGGAGATCCGCGAGTTACCGGCCGCCGACCGCGACCGGATCGGGGAACTGGTGTACCGGTTCTACGTCGGCTCGCTGTTCTCCGACTACGAGTTCTGCGGGGACCCGCACCCCGGCAACATCCTGCTCGCCGAGGACGGGCGCGTCGGTTTCGTGGACTTCGGGCTCTACCACCACATGGACGCGGTGCACGTCGACCTGGAGCGCGAATGTCTGCTCGCGGCGGGCGAATACCGCGCCGGCGATCTCTACGACGCGTGGGTCGCGCGCGGCATCCTGGACCCGGACTCCGGCGTCTCCGCCCAGGAGGTGCTGGACTACGTGTGGGCGGCGGCGGGCTGGCACCTGCTCGACGAGGAGCTCACCATCACCCCCGAACTCGCCACCGGCGCGGTGATCATGGCCGTGGATCCGCGCGCGGCGGAGTTCAAAGGCATGCGGCACCAGCGTCTTCCACCCGAGCACGTCTTCTCCCGGCGGGCCGACCTGTTCACCTTCGCCGCGCTCGGGCAGCTGCACACCACCAACAACTGGCACCGGATCGCCCGGGAGTGGCTCTACGGCGAGGCGCCCGGCACCGAGATCGGCCGCGCGGTCGCCGAGTGGCAGGCAGCGCGGCGCTGATCACCCGTGCCCGCCGTGCGGCATCGCCATCGGCGCGGGCGACTGCCCCGGCCCGAGCACCAGGAACTGGCCCATCATGCCGTGATCCTCGTGCAGCAGCAGGTGGCAGTGGTACATGTACGGAAACGTCGGGTCGGTGTGCCCGGAGAACCGCATGACCAGGGTGTAGTGCGAGCCGGGCCGGGTGTAGACGGTGTCCTTCCAGCCCGCGAGCGCGGGCGGCGGTGCGGCGCCGTCGATCTCGGTGATCTGGAACTGGACGTCGTGCACGTGGAAATTGTGCGGCCAGTCGTCGACATTGCGGACCGTCCACACCTCGGTGCTGTGCGCGGCGACGGTGAAGTCGATGCGGTTCATGTCCATCTGCCGCCGGTTGATCTGGTACCACCGCAGTTCGAAATCGCGCGTCGCGGTCGCCGCCGCAGCAGGGATGGCCGTCCACGGAATGAGCTTATCCGGCAGTGCGGCAGTGGATTTCGTCGATGCCGCACCCCGCAGCTCCAGGATGTCGAAGCGGTCGTCGAAACCGAACGCGTGCGCGTCGGCGGCGTCGATGTCGCCACGGTCCGGCACCGGCAGCGCCCGCAGCAGGACCCGGTCCGCGGCCTGGACGGGCACCACGATCTCGGCGCGTTCGCCGGGGCTGAGCTGGATCCGGGTCAGCGGGACCGGGCGGGGGAGCAGGCCGCCGTCGGTGCCGATCAGCTGGAACTCGCGATCGTCGGCGAAGCCGAGATGGTAGATCCGGCCCGAAGATCCGTTGAGCAACCGCAGCCGGATTCGCGAGGTGGTGGCCCGGAAGTACGCTCCCGCAATGCCGTTGGTGACGATCGTGTCGCCGAGCAGGCCGATGTCGCTGGGATCGGATTCGTCGAGCTCGCCGTCGGCGGTGAAGCGCCGGTCCTGGATGACGAGCGGGATGTCGTCCACCCCATAGTCTTTCGGCAGGTCGAGCGCGTCGGCGGCGTCGTCGTCGATCAGGAAGAAACCGGCCAGCCCCCGATAGACGTGCTTCTCGGTGCCGCCGTGCGGGTGCGGGTGGTACCAGAGGGTGGCGGCCTGCTGGTCGATGGTCCACGACGGTTCCCAGACCTGGCCGGGCGCGATCGTCTGGTGCGGCCCGCCGTCCATGCGGGCGGGCACCCGCATGCCGTGCCAGTGCAGCGTCGTCGGTTCCGGCAGGCCGTTGCGCACCTGGAACGCGACGGTCTCCCCGCGCCGGGCGCGCAGGGTGGGTCCCAGATACGGGCCGTTCAGACCCCAGGTGGGCGTGTGTTTTCCGGGCAGTATCTCGGCCCGGCCGGGCGCGAGGGTGAGCTGGAACCGGCGGACGCCGTCCGCGCCGACGGCGGCTTCGGCCAGGGGCGGGATCGGCAGGGCGCGCGGGCCCGCGGCCGCGCCGTCCGGGCGGCCGAGCCCGCAACCGGCGGCGATCGGCGCGACCGCGAGGGCCGCCAGGAACCCTCTTCGCGAAAAAGTCATGCCTGAATCCTGCTGAGCCTCGCACCCGGTTCCCTCCTCCGCGCGGCCGGGGATCGCGCGGGCGAGCCTCCTGCCACCGGCCCTTGCGACACGGCTTGCTGTGTGATAGCTGACGCCTCGCCGCCTCCTACCTGGGTAGGAGGTGCCGGCCCGCGCCGGTCTTCTACCGTGGTTCGGTGACCGAAACCGTTCCGCGTCGTGACCAGTGGCTGCTGCTGCGCTGTCTGCCGCTGGTGCTGGTTCCGCTGCTCCTGCTCGCGAGCACCTTTCCCGGCGAGTTCCGGGTGCCGGTGAGTTACTGGCTGCTCGCGATGACGGCGGCGGTGCTGGTGGTGCTCGGCGCGCGGTGGCCGGTGCCGATCTCGATCGCGCTGTCCGCGCTGGCGGTGCCGATGTTCCGGATCGACGCGTGGGGGCTCTCCGGGCTGGTGCCCTATCTCGGGGCCGTCGCGGTGACCGATGCGGTGATGCGCACCCACGATCGGATGCGGGTCGCGGTGGTCGCGGCCTGCTGGGCGGCGGCGCTGCTGATCGGCCTGTGGTTCGAGCACGCGCCGTTCTGGCGCGCGGCGACCGCGGTGCAGACCCTCGCCTATGCCGGGCTGCCACTGCTGCTGGGGCTGTACCTGCGCGCCCAGCGCGACCTGGCCGAGAAGTTCCGGCTGGAGGCGCTGGCGGCGGAAGCCCGTCGCGCGGAAGCGGAATCGCACGCTCGCGCCGCCGAACGCAGCGCCATGGCCCGGGAACTGCACGACCTGGTCGCCCACCACATGGCCTCGATCGTGCTGCGCGTCGAGGTGGCCCGGCACGTGCTGGCCGATCCGGATCCGCGCGTGGTCTCGGTGCTCGACGACGTGCACGACGCGGCCGCGGATTCGCTGGCCGACATCCGGCGGCTGCTGGTCGCCCTCCGCGATCCCGACCTGGGCGCGGTCGCCCTGGTCGAGTCCGGCACGCTGGGCCGTGAGGTGGCCGCAGCGGTCGAGCGGGCGCGGGCCGCGGGCTTCGACGTCCGCGCGGAGTTGCTGGCCGATCCGTCCGGGCTGGACGCGGTCGGCCGGCTGACGCTGCTGCGGATCGTGCAGGAGTCGCTGACCAACGTGATGAAGCACGCCGACCGGGACCGGCCGGTCGTCGTGCGCGTCGAGCGGGGCCGCGACGGTATTTCCGCGTTCATCGGCAGCGGCGGTCGCGCGGTGCCGAATCCCCTGGGGCACGGCCTCATCGGCATCCAGGAGCGGGTCGATATCGCGGGCGGCACGCTCACCGTCGGGCCGGGCGACGCGGGCTGGATGGTCGAGGCGTGGCTGCCCGCGACCCGGGAGTTGATGCCGCGATGATCACGGTACTGCTCGTCGACGACCAGCGCCTGATCCGCAGCGGCCTGCGGATGCTGCTGGAATCGACCGAGGACCTGCGGGTGGTCGGGGAGGCCGCCGACGGGGTCGAGGCGGTCCGGTTGTGCGCCGAACTCACGCCCGACCTGGTGCTGATGGATCTGCGCATGCCGGGGCTGGACGGTGTCGAGGCGACCCGGCGGATCATCGGGTCCCGGCCCGGGGCGAAGGTGCTGGTGCTCACCACCTTCGACGACGACGAGCACCTGTATCCCGCGCTGGCCGCGGGCGCGGCGGGTTTCCTGGTCAAGGACACCGCCGCCGCCGAGTTGCTCGGCGCGATCCGCCGCACCGTCGCGGGCGAGATGCCCTTCTCGCCCGCGCTGCTGCCGCGGCTGGTCGGCCGCGCCCTGTCCGCCGCGCCGCGGGCGGACCCGGATCCGGTCGCGCTGACACCGCGCGAGCGCGAGGTGCTGGCGCTGGTCGGGGCGGGCCTGGGTAATCAGGAGATCGCCGACCGCCTGCACCTGGGCGTCACCACGGTGAAGACGCATGTCGGGAACCTGATGGACAAGACCGGCTGCGACAACCGCGTCCGGCTGGCCGTCTACGCCCACCGCCGCGTCGACTAGAACGTGTTCTATATTTGGGACACCGTTCCGGCGATCCCGTGGGAGTTTGCACGATGTACCAGTGGTCCGACACCGACCTGATGTTCCGCGACGCGCTGCGCGGTTTCATCGACAAAGAGGTCAAGCCGCACGTCGAGCAGCTGGAGAGCGGTGAGCTGCCGCCCTTCGACATCATCCGCAAGATGTATGCCACCTTCGGCATGGACGAACTGGCCCGCGAGAGCCTGGCCAAGACGATCGCGCGGGCCGAGGCGCAGGAACGCGGCGAAGCGCCCGCCGAGCAGGGCTCCGGCGGCTTCAGCGGTGCGGGCAGCATGGGCGTGATCCTGAACAGCGAACTCGCCGGCGTCAGCCTCGGACTCGTTGCCTCCATGGGTGTTTCGCTGGGCCTGACCGTCGGCACCATCCGCGGCCGCGGCACCCTCGCGCAGAAGAAGCGCTGGCTGCCCGAGCTGGTGACCTTCGAGAAGGTCGGCGCGTGGGCGATCACCGAACCCGACTCCGGCTCCGACGCTTTCGGCGGCATGAAGTCCTACGTGCGCCGCGACGGCGAGGACTACATCCTCAACGGCCGCAAGACCTTCATCACCAACGGCCCGCACGCCGATGTCACGGTGGTGTACGCCAAGCTCGACGAGGGCGATCCGGCCGTGGACCGTCGCGACCGCAAGGTGCTGGCGTTCGTGCTGGACAAGGGCATGGAGGGGTTCGTGCAGAGCCCCGCCTTCAAGAAGATGGGCATGAACTCCTCGCCGACCGGCGAGCTGTTCTTCGACAACGTCCGCCTCACCAGGGACCGCCTGCTCGGCGAGAGCGAGAACCCGGCCAAGGGCGACGGCAAGGACAGCGCCAAGGAATCCTTCGCCGCCGAACGCATCGGCATCGCCTCGCTGGCGCTGGGCATCATCAACGAATGTCACCGGCTCTGTGTGGATTACGCGAAATCCCGCAAGCTCTGGGGCCGGGAGATCGCCCAGTTCCAGCTGATCCAGCTCAAGCTGGCCGAGATGGAGGTGGCGCGGATCAACGTGCAGAACATGGTCTTCAACGCCATCGAACGCACCGCCGCGGGCGAAAAGGTCTCGCTCGCCGAAGCTTCCGCGATGAAGCTCTACTCCTCGCGCGCCGCGACCGAGGTCGCCATGGAGGCCGTGCAGCTCTTCGGCGGCAACGGCTACATGCGCGAGTACAAGGTCGAGCAGCTCGCCCGCGACGCCAAGTCGCTGATGATCTACGCGGGCAGCAACGAGATCCAGGTGACCCACATCGCCAAGGGCCTGCTGGGCGCCTGAGCGGCTGCGCTCAGGCGCTTCGGTCGGCGGCGTCGATCGCCGTGGCGATCCGGTCGACGTCGGCGCGTTCGGCAGCGGGCAGCGGCGCGCCCGCGTCGGCGCGCGCGGACGCCGCCTCCGCCAGCAGCTCGCGCGCCTGCCCGGGCCGGCCGGCGAGAACGGCGGCGCCCGCGAGTCCCTCCAGGGCGAAGGCCACCGCGCGCGGGTCGCCGGTGCGGCGGGCCACCGCCATTGCCTGGTCGTGCAACTCCCGGGCCCGGCCGAGATCGCCGCGCTGCTCGGCGATGAAGCCGAGTTCGGTCAGGCTGTGCGCGATTCCCGGCTCGTAGCCGACGCGCTGATTCCAGTCCAGGGCGGACCGGGTATGCGACTCGGCGTCGTCGAGGCGGCCCTCGCGCCGGGCGCCGAGGCCGAGGCCGACCTCGGCGAAGACCCGGCCGAGCTGGTGGCCGTGGCTCACCGACAGTTCGCGCGCGCGTTCGTGACACGCCCTGGCCTGCCTCAGGTCCCCGGCCAGCAGCGCCAGCCGGCCCAGCCCGGACAGCATGTCGGCGACCTGGGACCACAATCCGAGTTCCTCGGCTCGGCGCAGGCCGTCACGGCGCAGTCGGGCGGCTTCGGTGTAGTCGCCGAGGATCTCGGCGCGCCGGGCCAGCAGGTCGAGGGCGCGCAGCCGGCCCCAGCCATCCCCGAGCTCCGCGAACAGTCGCGCGCTCGCGGTGGCGTCCCGGTCCAGGGCCGCCAGATCGCCACGCAACAGGGCGTGGTGCGCGGCGCTGCTCAGCGCGGCCGCCCGGCCCCAACTGTCCTCGGCGGCAGCGAATCCCGCCAGGGCGCGCTGGGCGAGCGTGGCGCTCAGCGCGTGATCGCCGCCGCCGAGCAGCGCTTCGCCGAGCAGCCATTCGGTGAAAGCCTGTCCCGCGGGGTCGGCCACCTGGTCGAAACTCGCGAGCCCGGCTGTTACCAGTGCCGCACGATCCGCGTCGTCGCGGCCGAGCAGGGTCAGCGCCGCGCGCCAGCCGGTCGCCCGCGCCCGCAGAGCCGTCCCGTCGGCGCCCGGGCTGCACAACGCCGTCTCCAGCAGCCGCACGCCCTCGGCGATGCGGCCCCGCAGGAACCAATACCAGGCCAGGCCGCCGACCAGGCGCAGCGCGACGGTCGAGTCGCCGCGGCGTGCCGAGTCCTCCACGGCTGCACGCAGATTCGGATACTCGGTGTCCAGCGTGGTGAGCCAGCTCCGCTGGTCGGTCAGGCGGAGCTCGTCGCAGGCCCGCTCGGCCAATACCGTGTAGTACTCGTTGCGCGCCGCGCGTACCCGATCGGCCGCGCCGGATTCGGTCAGGCGTTCCGCGCAGTACAGGGCGACCGACTCCAGCAGCCGGTAGCGTGGCCCGCCACCGCTGTCGGTCGTCGTGATCAGCGATCGATCGACCAGCCGGGCGAGCAGATCCAGCACGCGCCCGCGCGACAGGTCGGCGGTGGCGGCGCAGATGTGCTCGGCAGCGGCCACGCCGAACCCGTCCGCGTGCACCGAAAGACGGCTCAGCACAGCCTGTTCCGGCGCGCTGAGCTGGGTCCAGCTCCAGTCGATCATGGCGCGCAGGGTCTGCTGGCGACCGGGCCCGCCGCGCTGCCCGGCGACCAGCAGCTCGAAGCGATCGTCCATGCGGGCGGCGAGTTCGTGCACGCCCAGCGCGCGCACCCGTGCGGCGGCCAGCTCCAGCGCCAGCGGAATGCCGTCCAGACGCCGGCAGATGGTGGCCACGGCGGCGGCGTTCGACGCGTCGATGGTGAAGCCCGGGGCGGCAGCCGCCGCCCGCGCGGCGAACAGGCGGACGGCGCTGAACTTGCGCAGCGCTTCGGCGCCGAGGTCGGCGGGCGCGTGCGGCAATTCCAGTGCGGCGACGGGATATACGGCTTCACCGCTCACCCCGAGCGGTTCCCGGCTGGTGGCCAGCACCCGCAGACCGGGCAGGGCCCGCAACAATTTCTGGGTCAGCTCGGCCGCCACCGCCACCACGTGCTCACAGTTGTCCAGGACCAGCAGGACCTGCCGTCCCGCCAGCGCCGTGATCAGAGCATCGACCGGCGCACCGGCGGCCCGCAGGTCGTTGCGGATACCGAGGACGGCCTGCACGGTGTCGACCAGGGTGGTGAGCGAGGCGCCCGGGTCCGACCCCGCCAGCTCGACGAACCAGGAACCACCGGGGTACTCGGCGCGCACGGTGGCCGCGACCTCGATCGAGAGCCGGGTCTTACCGACGCCGCCCGGGCCCACCAGGGTGGCCAGCCGGTACTCGCCGATCAGCGCCCGCACCTCGTGCGCGGCTTCGGCCCGCCCGATCAGTTCGGTCAGCTGGCCGGGCACGTTCGTCGGTGCGCCGGGCGCCTCGTGTCGGCTCGTGGTCGCCTCGCTCGCGGCGCGGCCGGGCGGGGCGAGCAGCGGATCGTGAGCCAGGATCGCTCGGTGCACGGCGGTGATCTCCGGGCCGGGGTCGACGCCGAGTTCGCTGCGCAGCCGCTGCCGCAAGTCGGTGAACGCGGCCAGCGCCTCGCTCTGCCGACCGGCGTGATACAGCGCCCGCAACTGTGCTGCGCGCAGGCGTTCGCGCAGCGGATGTTCAGCGATCAGCGGCGCGAGTTCGCCGCCGAGGCCGGAGAATTCACCGAGCTCGAGCAGCGCCTCGGCGCGGGTCTCGATCGCACTCAGCCGCAGTTCGGTCAGGCGTGCGATCTCGACGACCGCGAAATCCGCGTCGGCGAAATCGGCGAGCGTGGCGCCGCGCCAGAGTCGCAGCGCCGCGGTCAGGGTGTCCGCCCGGTGCCGTGCGCTCGTGTCCACGGGGACGAGCGCCTGTTCGAAGCGGTCCGCGTCCACCGTGCCGGGCGCGACGGCCAGACAGTAGCCCCCGCCCCGCGCCGCCACCATCGCCCGGGCTCCGGGCTCGGCGGCGGCCAGCAGAGCGCGCAACTGCGAAACCTTGACCTGCAGAGCCGCTCCGGCCTTGCGGGGCGCACGTCCGGGCCACAGCACCTCGAGAAGCCGGTCGGTCGACACCGGATTGCCGCGATGCACCAGCAGCACGGCGAGCAGCGTCTGTACCTGCCCGGCCGGCAGCGGGACCGGCGCGCCCTGATCGGTCCACACCTGTAGCGGACCGAGCACCCCGAACCTCATGACCGTGACGATACGGACCCGCCGGTCCGCTCTCAATCGGCGTGTAGGGCGGTCGTAGGCGTGGTGTAGGGCGGCCCGGCGATGGTTCTCGGCGACAGACCAACCCCTCCGGAAAGGCGAACCCTATGCAACAAGCCGCCCCACTACGCGTAGCGATCATCATCGGCAGCACGCGGGTCCAGCGGTTCGGCCCCACGGTGGCCGGATGGTTCCACGCGCACGCGATCGAGCACGGCGGGCTGGAAGTGGATCTGATCGATCTCGCCGAAGCCGGGCTGCCCGACGTGCTCGAGCGACCGAGCGAAGCGGTCACGGCCCTGGCGGTGCGCCTGGCACGCGCCGATGCCTTCGTGATCGTCTCGCCGGAATACAACCGCGGCTATCCGGCCTCGCTCAAGAACGCGATCGACTCCTACGTCGAGGAATGGAAGGCCAAGCCGATCGCCTTCGTCTGCTACGGCGGCGTCTCCGGCGGCCTGCGGGCAGCCGAGCAACTGCGCCAGGTCTTCGGCGAACTGCACGCCGTCGCCATCCGCGACAGCGTGAGCTTCCATTCGTGCTGGACCAAATTCGACGACACCGGAAAGCCGCTGGACCTGGCGGGTGCCGGCGCCGCGGCGACCGCGCTGCTCAATCAGCTCACCTGGTGGGCTCGTGCGCTGCGCGATGCCCGCGCCGTCCGCCCCTACCCCCTGTGATCCCCCGAGAAAGGACTCCGTCGATGAGACGTCCCGCGACAACCCTGGCCCTGCTGGCCTTTTCCAGCCTGATCACCTCCCTCGATTTCACGATCATCTACGTAGCGCTGCCCGATATCGCCCGCGACGTCGGCTTTTCCGGGCATTCCATGCAGTGGGTGGTCAGTGCCTACGCGATCTTCTTCGGCGGGCTGTTGCTGCTCGGCGGCCGAGCCGCCGACCTGCTCGGCCGCCGCCGGATGTTCGTGCTCGGCATGGTGCTGTTCGGCCTCGCGTCGCTGCTGGGCGGCTGGGCCGGCGACACCACCGTCCTGATCGCCGCGCGCGCGGTGCAGGGCGTCGGTGCGGCACTGCTGTTTCCCGCCACGCTGTCGTTGGTCAACACCATGTTCGAGGAGGGCAGACAGCGGATCCGCGCGCTGGCGGTGTGGGCGATGGCCGGTGCGGCCGGGCTCAGTCTCGGTGCGCTGCTCGGGGGTGTCCTGACCGAGCTGTTCGGCTGGCAGGCCGTGTTCTTGATCAACGTGCCCCTGGTCGTGCTGGGCACGGTGGCCGCGTTCGGACTGTTGCGCGCGGACGGTCCGCGGGACCGGAGCCGTGCGTTCGATCTGCCCGGCGCGCTCACCGGAACCACCGGCGTCACACTGCTCGTGTTCACCGTGGCGCAGGGGCCCGAATCCGGCTGGAACTCCCCGGCGGTGCTGGGCGGCGCCGTGGCGGCGGTGCTGCTGCTGGCCGCGTTCCTGCTGATCGAAGCCCGCAGCCGCAGTCCGCTGATGCCGTTGCGGCTGGCCCGCAAGCTGGGGCCGGTACTCGTCGTCATCCTCGTGTTCGGGGCGACGCTGCAGAACGTTCTCTACTTCTTGACGCTGTTCCTGCAGAACGTGTGGCACTACAGCGCTCTCGTCACCGGGCTCGCGTTCCTGAGCTTGGCGCTGGTGATCGCGATCGCGAATTTCGTCGCCGAGCGGCTGATCACGCGCCTCGGCCTCCGCGCGACGCTGTTGCTCGGGGTGCTGTTCGGCGCGGCCGGCAGCGGGCTGCTCGGCGCGGGCATGGTCGCGGACGGGTCGTTCCGCACGATCGCGGCCGGAGTCCTGGTGTACGGGGCGGGCATGGGCACCATCTACCCGGCGATGTTCGCGGCCGCCGGAATCGGTGTCGCCGACAGCGAGCAGGGCAGCGCCGGTGGCATGGCCAATACCGCGATGCAGGTCGGTGTCGGCGCGGGGCTGGCGGTACTCGTGGGATTCGCGAACGGGGGAGTGGCGGGCCTCGACGGCGAGGCATTGCGGCTCGCCGCGGCGGACGGGTTGCGCACCACGGTCTTCGTCGCCGCCGCGGCGGCCCTGCTCGGACTGCTCGCCGCGGCCGCGCTACCCGCGCGGTCGAAAACCCTCGCCCCCAACGATTCTCGCCCCGCCTCGGTCGCCGCCGGATGACCGAGGACACCCAGGAGCCGGATTTCGGCGGCGGAAATTCGGTGGCGCGGGCCGGGCCGCGCGCGGCATCATGAGGCCATGTTCCGGCAGTCGATCATCGCTACGCCCGCAGCCGCGGGCGCGATGGTCGCTGCCCTGGTGGTCGCAGCCGCGTTCGACGGCGCACGACGCTGACCTTCTCCGGGACGTCCCCGGGGCCTCGATCGGAGAAGGTCGTTCGGCGTCGAGGTCCCGAGCACGATCCCCAGGGAAGGTTCCCCCATGGCCAAGCAGGCCTTCATCCGTACCAAGCCGCATCTGAACATCGGCACCATGGGTCACGTCGACCACGGCAAGACGACGCTGACCGCCGCCATCACCAAGGTCCTCGCCGAGCGCGGCGGCGGTTCGTTCGTGCCGTTCGAGCGCATCGACCGGGCGCCCGAGGAGCGGGACCGCGGCATCACCATCAATATCGCGCACGTCGAATACGAGACGGACACAAGACATTACGCCCACGTCGACATGCCCGGCCACGCCGACTTCGTGAAGAACATGATCACCGGCGCGGCGCAGGTCGACGGCGCGATCCTGGTGCTGTCCGCGCAGGACGGGGTGATGCCGCAGACCGTCGAGCACGTGCTGCTGGCCCGCCAGATCGGTGTCGAGCACCTCGTCGTCGCGCTGAACAAGGCCGACGCCGGGGACGCGGAACTGCTGGAGCTGGTGGAGCTGGAAGTGCGTGACCTGTTGAGCGCCAACGGCTTCGACGGGGCGGGCACGCCGGTGGTCCCGGTCTCGGGCCTGCGGGCGCTGCAGGGCGACCCGCACTGGTCCGCGGCGGTGCTGCGGCTGCTGGCGGCGGTGGACACCCACATCCCCACGCCGGTGCGCGACACCGCGTCGCCGTTCCTGCTGCCGATCGAGAACGTGCTCACCATCACCGGGCGCGGCACCGTCGTCACCGGGGCGGTGGAACGCGGCCGGGTCCGGATGGGCGAGCGCGTCGCGATCCTGGGCTACGGGTCGGAGCTGGAGTCGGTCGTCACCGGAGTCGAAACCTTCGGTCGCACGATGGATTTCGCGGAGGCGGGCGACAATGTCGCGTTGCTGCTGCGCGGGGTGCAGCGCGGGCAGGTCCGCCGCGGTCAGGTGGTCGCCGCGCTCGGCAGCGTCGGCGTGCACACCCGCTTCAGCGCGCGCCTGCACCTGCTCTCGGCCGCCGAGGGCGGGCGCCGCACCCCGATCGCCTCCGGGTACCGGCCGCAGTTCTACCTGCGCACCGGTGACGTGGTCGGCGATGTCACCCTGCCCGGGGCCACGGCCCGGCCGGGCGACACGGTCGAGGTGCGGGTGCGCCTGGGCCAGCCGGTGCCGCTGGAGCCGGGGCTCGGGTTCGCCGTCCGTGAGGGCGGCCGCACCGTCGCCGCCGGGTCGATCAGCTCCGTCGACGACTAGATCGGCGACCCTGGTCGTGCGCGGTCCGCTGCGCACGACCAGGGTGTCCCGAGTCCACCGGCAGCGGGCCCGCACGGCTAGGGGCCCAAACCGACCGGTCGTCGAAAACGCTTGGCGGCGTGTGCATTCCCCGGACGAGGGTCTCGCCGAACGGGATAATCGAGACTTCGGGCTTTGGGGGTCGAGAGGAGACCACGGTGTCGGACGCGCGAGAGTTCTCGGTGGGCACGATGGCCGGTGTCAATCCGCCACTGGCACAGGCGCGGTTCCTGGTGCGGCTGGCGCGACTGGGCCGGTTGGATTCGGTGCTGACCCCCGATCACCTGATCAGCGTCTTCCCGAAGGCGGTGTGGGACGAGGAGTTCACGCCACAGGCCAAGACGCTGCGCAGCCCCGACGAGCAATTCGACTATGCGCCGCTGCTGGCGCACCTCGCCGCCGGCGCGGGCGGTGTCCAGCTCGGCGTCGGTGTGACCGATCCGCACCGCCGGCATCCGGTGCTGCTGGCGCAGACCTTCCTCACCCTGGCGCACATGACGAAGGTCCCGCCGATCCTGGGCATCGGCTCGGGTGAGAAGGAGAATCTCGACCCCTACGGCTTCACCTGGGACCGGCCGGTGAGCCGCCTCGAGGAAGCGCTCCAGGTGCTGCGCGCCTGCTTCGACGCGAACGGGCACCCGGTCGATTTCGCGGGCAAGTACTACCGAATCGACCACGCGCCCATGGATCTGACCCTGCCGCCCGCGCGGATGCCGAAGATCTGGATCGGCGCGCACGGCCCCCGCATGCTCGCGCTGACCGGTCGCTACGCCGACGGCTGGTACCCCTGGGAAACGATGACCCCGGAGGTGTACGAGAGCCGGCTCGCCGTGGTGCGCGCGGCCGCCACCGCCGCCGGCCGCGACCCGGACGCGGTCGTGCCCTCGGCGATGCTCTCGATCATCACCGCCCGCACCCGGGAGGGCATCGACCGCCAGCTGCGCGCCCGCGCGGTGCGCTACCTGGGCCTGATGGCGCCCGCCACGGTGTGGGCGCGCTGCGGCGCGAAACATCCCTTCGGGGACCACTATCGGGGGCTCATCGAGATGATGCCGCACCAGCTGACTCGCCAGGAGGTGCTGGCCGCCATCGCCGAGGTGCCCGACGAGGTGCTGCACGAATGGCTGATGATCGGCACCCCCGCCGAGATCCTCGTCCGCCTGCGCGCCCACGCCGACGCGGGCCTGCGGCACGCGATCATCTTCCCGAGCTCGGCCCTGGTCTCCAACGCCGACGCCGCCTTCGGCTACGGCATCCTGCCCTGGCTGCGCGCCCGCATGCGGCGCGCCCCGCGCTGAGCGAGGCGGACCGCAAAGGTCCCAGGATTTCGCCCTCTGGAACACTGTGTGTGCTATGGCGTTTCCGCACGTTTGATGCGAGGGAGGCATCGTTGGGAACTGATCAGACGCTCATGCACCGGTTCGCGATTTCCCAGCTGGCAGCCGCGGGGGTCGATCGGAACCTGATCATCCGGGAGAGCGGCATCCCGGAGTGGACGCTGAGCGGGGACGGCGTGCATCTGCCGAGCGAGACCTTCTGGCGGATATGGGAAGTCGGGGCGCGCTGGCTGGACGATCCCGACATCGCCCTGCGCGTGGCGAGCCGATACGAGCTGAAGATGCTGCGGCTCTACGACTATCTCTTCGCCAGCGCGCCCACGCTGGGCGCCGGTCTGGCCACCTGCGGCCCGTACATCGCCGCGGTGAGCACCAATCATCGGTTCGATCTGATCGAGACCGGCCACGGCCCGGCGCTGCGGGTCGACATGGTCGAAGGCGGCGGCCCGGCTCGCGACCAGACCCACCAGTGGGGCCTGGCCGCCGTGCTGGCCCGGGCCCGCCGGGCGATCGACACCCCGCTCGTCCCGACGCGGGTCTCGCTGCGCCAGCGCGCACCTCGCCGGCTCGAGGTCTACCGCGAGGTCTTCGGCGACACCACCTTCGAGTTCGGGGCCGACCTCGACGCCATGACGTTCCGTCCCGCCGATCTGGAAAGACCGCTCACGACAGCCGATCCGGTGCTGGCCGAGGTGCTGCGCCCGCTGGCCGCGGCGCTGCCGCCGCCACCGCCGCTGGCCAGCGCCTGGCCCGAGCGCGTCGCCGTGGCCATCGCCGAAGTCCTGGACGACGGCGAGGTCTCGCTGGAGCAGGTGGCGCGCCGCCTGGCCACCAGCCCGCGAACCCTGCAGCGCCGCTTGGCCGAGGCGGGGACGACCTGGCGGCTGGAACTGGATCGAGCGCGGCACGCCCGCCTGGTCACCGCCGCGGCGGGCGGGCCGCTGAGTCCGCGCCGCCAAGCCGAGTTGCTCGGCTATTCGGACGCGACCTCGATGCGGCGGGTCGCTTTACGCTGGGCCGTGGCCTCGCACGCGCAGCGGACCTAGACCTTCAGGTGGCTGGCGGCGATGTTCCAGAACAAGCCGCGATCCATGACGCCGAGATCCCAGCTCTCGACAATGGCCTGGGAGGTCGCCACGATGCCCGGTACGTCGAAGTCCTCGCGCGTCGCCGTCCCTTTGGCCTCCAGGGCCGTGATCACAAAGGCGAGAGCGCTTTCGTGCGAGTGAGGCACTGACAACATCTCCAATCCGGCATCCGACGAGCTACGCGATCTATCAATCAACTGACACATCAAGGGTCAGCAGCCAGTCTGGCCTTCGCGGCCGGTGCGCGACCAGCGCCGAACATGTCAACCTCGGGCAAACGTGCCAACTTGGGGATCGTTTTCGTTTGCTATCTTGAACGTTGTTCAAGCTGGTAGTGGAGGAAAGTCATGGATCGTGTCGACAACGCGCGCGCGGCGAAGTTCACCTTTTCGGCACGAGACCTCGCGCAGATCGCGGTCTTCGCGGCGCTGATCGCGGCCCTCGGGCTGCCGGGCGCGATCACGGTCGGCTTCAGCGGCGTGCCGATCACGGTGCAAACGCTCGGTGTCGTCCTGGCCGGCGCCATCCTGGGCGCGCGCAAGGGCACGGCCGCCGTGCTGGTGTTCATCGCGCTCACGCTGATCGGCCTGCCGCTGCTGTCCGGCGGGCGCACCGGCCTGACCGCGCTGGCCGGGCCGACGGCGGGCTACCTGGTCGGCTGGATTCCGGCGACCCTGGTCATCGGCCTGCTCACCGCCCGGATCCTGCCGAAGTACCCGATCCTGCTCGGCCTGCTGATCAACGCCTTCGGCGGACTCGTGATCATCTACCTGTGCGGGTCGCTGGGCCTGCTGCTGCGCACCGATCTCGATCTCGCGCACGCCATCTCGACCAACTTCGCCTTCATCCCCGGCGATCTGGCGAAGGTCGTGGTCGCGACGGTCGTGGCCAAGGGCGTGCACCGCGCCTATCCGGGCCTGATCCGTGCCTGAGATCGTCTTCGACGCGGTGCGCCACGCCTTCGGCGAGCGCACCGTGCTGTCCGGCGTCGATCTGCGCATCACCGAGCGGCGCGTCGGGATCATCGGGGCCAACGGGTCCGGCAAGTCGACCCTGGCGCGCATGATCAACGGACTGCTCACCCCGTCCTCGGGCCGGGTCACCGTCGACGGGCTCGACGTCGCCCGCAAGGGCGCGCAGGTGCGGCGCAAGGTCGGCTTCGTGTTCACCGACCCGGACACCCAGATCGTGATGCCCACCGTCGCGGAGGATCTCGCGTTCTCGCTGCGGCGCAGCGGCCTGAGCAAAGGGGAGATCTCGGCCCGGGTGTGGGCGATGCTGGTGCGCTTCCAGCTCGCCGATCACGCCGAGCACCCGGCCCACCTGCTCTCCGGCGGGCAGAAGCAACTGCTCGCCCTGGGCGCCGTGCTGATCCGCGAGCCGGAGCTGATCATCGCCGACGAGCCGACCACGCTGCTGGATCTGCGCAACGCCCGCGTGGTGTCCGAGGCGCTGGACGCGACGCGGCAGCAGGTGATCGTGGTGACCCATCAGCTGGGCCTGCTCGACGGGTTCGACCGGGTGATCGTGATCGACGAGGGTCGCGTCGCGTTCGACGGGACGCCCGGCGACGCCGTCGGCACCTACCGGGCGCTGGCCGGATGATCGGGCTGTACCGGCCGGGCACCTCGCCGGTGCACCGGCTGGGGGCCGGACCGAAGATCCTGCTGCTGATCGCGGGGATCGTCGCGGCCACGGTCTGGGTGGACACGCCCGCGCGGGCCGGCGTCGCCGCCGTTGTCGTGGCCGTGCTGTTCGCGGTGGCGCGCATCCCCGCACGCGTCGCGCTGGCGCAGCTGCGCCCGATGGTCTGGATGCTGCTGGTTATCGCCGTGTTCCAGGTGCTGATCACCTCGGTCGCCCAGGCGGCGGTGGTGTGCGGGGTGCTGCTGCTGTCGGTGGCGCTCGCCGCGCTGGTCACCCTGACCACCCGGGTCAGCGACATGCTCGACACCGTGACCCGCGCGCTGGGGCCGCTGCGCCGCGTCGGCGTGGACCCGGATCGGCTCGGCCTGCTGCTGGCCCTGGCCATCCGCTGCGTCCCGCTGCTCACCACGATCGTGCACGAGGTCGCCGAGGCCCGGCGGGCGCGCGGGTTGCAGTGGTCGATGACGGCGCTGGTGACGCCGGTGCTGGTGCGTGCGCTGCGGACCGCGGACGCGATGGGGGAGGCGCTGGCCGCACGGGGCGTCGACGACTGAATCGGTGCGGGCAAAAGAAAAGACAAGGAGTGCGAAATCTCCCTGTCCCTCTCCAATATATAGCGCACCCCCGGGCTTGCGGCAAGGCCGGGTGCAGGGCGCATAATCGCTGGCCGAAGCTTGGACCTGCAGAAATGGAGTTGCGCATGGCTGTGCCGATGCACGGGTACGAGAACGAACTGCAGTCCGAGCAGGAATACGTCGCAGCCCTCTACACGCGGCTGGACGACGAGCGATCTCGGGTGCAGGGCCGCTACCGCGCGGCGTTGAAGGGCACCGGCGGTTCGGCGATGGAGCGGGATTTCGAGGTGCGCGCGCTGGCCAAGCAGGTCAAGCGCTTGGACATCGCCGACAACGGGCTGTGCTTCGGCCGCCTGGACGCGGCGTCGGGTGAGCGCTCCTATATCGGCCGCATCGGCATCTTCGACGAGGCGAACGAATTCGAGCCGCTGCTGCTGGACTGGCGCGCGCCCGCCGCGCGGCCGTTCTACGTGGCCACCGCCGCGAGCCCGGAGGGCATGAGCCGCCGGCGCCAGTTCCACACCCGGGGCCGGCAGGTGGTCGACTTCACCGACGAGGTGCTCGGCCGGCCCAGCGGCGCCGAGCACGGCGCGGACGCGGCGCTGCTCGCGGCGGTCAACGCGCCGCGCGGCCAGGGGATGCGCGACATCGTCGCGACCATCCAGGCCGAGCAGGACGAGATCATCCGGCTCGAGCATCCGGGTGTGCTGGTGCTCGAGGGCGGACCGGGCACGGGCAAGACGGTGGTGGCGCTGCACCGCGTCGCCTACCTGCTCTACACCCAGCGCGAGCGGATGGAGCGCCAGGGCGTGCTGGTCGTGGGGCCGAATCCGGCCTTCCTGAACCACATCGCGCACGTGCTGCCCTCGCTCGGCGAGACCAACGTGGTGTTCATGACCGCCGGTGATCTGCTGCCGGGGCTGCACACCACCGCGGAGGACGAGCCGCGCGCCGCCCGGCTCAAGGGGGCGCTGAGCATCCTGGAGGTGCTGCGGGCCGCGGTCGCCGATCGTCAGTGCCTGCCCGAGGAGCCGATCTCGATCGAGCTGGCCGACGTCACGGTGCGGATCGACGCGGCGACCGCCGAGTGGGCCCGGGACGAGGCGCGCGCGACCGGGCAGCCGCACAACGAGGCCCGGGCGAAGTTCCTGGAGATCATCACCTACGTCCTGACCGAGCGGGCGATCGGCCGGATCGGCAAGGGCTGGCTGACCCGCGCGGACAAGGAGGGCTGGGAGCAACTGCGCACGGATCTGCTCGCCGAGCTGGCCGAGACCCCGGCCTTCGCCGCCGCGATCGATCGGCTCTGGCCGGTGCTGTCCCCGGAAACCGTGCTGGCGGAGTTGTTTTCGTCGGAGGAACGACTGCGGGCCGCCGGTGCGGACGCGGCGCTGTATCGCGCCGACGGCGCCGCCTGGACGGTGTCGGACGTGCCGCTGCTGGACGAGCTGTGCGAGCTGCTCGGCCCGCACCAGACCGTCGACGACAGCGCCGAGCGCGAGCGCCGCGCGGAGGCGGAGTACGCGGCGGGCGTGCTGGACGTGCTGGTCAGCCGCGAGGACCACATGGACGACGAGGACCACCTGTTCGCCTCGGACATGCTCTTCGGTTCGGACCTGGCCGCGCGCTTCGTCGAACGCGACACCCGGGACCTGGCCGAACGCGCTGCGGCGGACCGGGATTGGACCTACCGCCACATCGTGGTGGACGAGGCCCAGGAGCTCTCGGAAATGGACTGGCGGGTGCTGATGCGGCGCTGCCCGGGCAAGTCGTTCACCGTCGTCGGCGATCTCGCCCAGCGCCGCTCCGCCGCCGGCGCGACCTCGTGGGGGCAGATGTTCGAGCCGTATGTGCCGGGGCGCTGGGTCTACCGGTCTCTGACGGTGAACTACCGCACCCCGGCGGAGATCATGTCGGTCGCGGCCGCGGTGCTCGCGGGCTTCGCGCCCGAGATCCAGGCGCCGGAGTCGGTGCGCGCCTGCGGCGTGCCGCCCTGGTCCCGGCAGGTGTCGGCGGACGAATTACCCGCCGCCATCGCGGAATTCGTGCGGGACGAGGCCGAGCGCGAGGGCACCAGCATCGTGATCGGCCCGCCGGGCGTGCCGGGCACGGTGCCCGCCGCGGAGACCAAGGGGCTGGAGTTCGACGCGGTGCTCGTCGTGGACCCGGATCGGATCCTCGCCGACGGCCCGCGCGGTGCGGCCGAGTTGTACGTGGCGCTGACGCGCGCCACCCAGCGCCTGGGGGTGCTGCATCAGGCACCGCTGCCGCAGGCGCTGAGCGGGCTCGCCGAGCTGGCGCCGGCCGGAGAGCGCCGGCCGGTGTAGCGATCCCGGCGGTGGACGGATGGTGTCGGTTGCGCGTCGGAACGGTCGCGGGCGGTGCATGACGTGCAATTTGTTGCCGACTATTTGCTATACAGCAACCCGAGAGTCGTTCCGGGAGCTGTTCGGCGAAGGGAGTTGGCGGTGGCGATGCGACGTCGACAGGTACTGGCCGGGTTGGCCGGCGCCACGGTCCTGGCGGGCTGTGCCGGCCAGCGGCAGGATCCGCCCGCACCCGAGCCCGCGGTCATCGCCTTCGGGCCCGCGCCCACCGGCGCGCCGGCCGACCCGCGCAAGGTCGGCACGGTCGCGGTCGCGGGCGGCACGCTGGTCTCGGTGGAGTGGGTCGACGAGACCGGCCGCGCGCTGCCCGGACTGCTGGGCGCGGACAAGAAGACCTGGTACAGCACCGAACCGCTCGGCTACGCCCACACCTACGCCGTCAAGGCGGTCGCGTCTGGGGCCACCGGCGAGGTCACCGCGACCACCACCTGCGCCACGGTGGCGCCCCCGCGCATGACCGACGTGTCGCTGCGGTCGGCCAGTTTGGAGGACCTGGTCGAAGGTGACACCCACGGGGTGGGCCTGGTCGTGGTCGCCGTGTTCGACGAACCGGTCGATCACGCGCTGGCCGAGAGACAGTTGCGGGTGATCACCGATCCGCCCGTCGACGGCGCGTGGTGCTGGCTCAGCGACAAGAACGCGCACTGGCGCCCGGAGCGCTACCACCGCGCCAACAGCAAGGTGACCGTCGTCGCCGACCTGTTCGGCGCACCGCTCGGCGACGGTCTCTACGGCGCCCGCAATCAGCGGGTCACCGTCGGCATCGGGCCCGAGCGCATCGCGATCGCCGACGACAACACCAAGCACGTCGACGTCTTCGAGAACGGGCAGTTGGTACGCAGCATGCCGACCTCGATGGGGATGGGCGGCACCTCCTTCGCGGGCGGCAAGATGCTCTCGTTCTGGACGCCGCCCGGCGTCTACACCGTGCTGCAGCGCCAGCATCCGGTGAAGATGGACTCCAGCTCCTACGGCCTGACCGGCGCCGGCGCCTACGACGTGATGATCAACTACGGCGTCCGGATCAGCCACGACGGCATCTTCCTGCACGAGTTGGCCTCCAGCGTCTGGGCGCAGGGCAATACGAATGTCTCGCACGGCTGCCTGAACCTCGGGCCCGGCGACGCCGGATGGTTCTACGACTTCATCGGTCAGGGCGACATCGTCGAGGTGCGCAACACCGGCGGTGAACCGCTGAACATCTGGCAGAACGGGGACTGGGGCGTCCCTTGGGACCAGTGGCGCAGCGGACTGCCGCCGGTCTGAGTTCGCCACCCGCACAGCCGAAACGGGCACCCGATCCGGGTGCCCGTTTCGTTCAGGCGGTGACCAGGTGCCGGGCCGACGGCCAGCTGGGATGGTCGGGGTCGATCACGTAGGTGTGGGTGTGGCGGAAGTGCTTGTCGTCGACCTGGACCGCGTCGGCCAGGATCGCCGGATCGACGGTGCCGATCTCGTGCAGGTGGGTCAGCTGCTCCGGGTCGTGCCGCGGCCACAGTCGCGCGGCGGCCAGGACGCCGGCCGCCGCGAGCAGCAGCAGCGTCAGCCAGGTGGTGGTGAAACCCGTTGCGGTGGTGAGCCAGCCGGCGATCGGATAGGTCAGCAGCCAGGCCAGGTGCGAGAGCGAGAACTGGGCCGCGAACAGGGCGGGGCGATCGGCGGGCCGGGCCGAGCGGCGCAGCACCTGGCCGGTCGGGGTCAGGACCGCCGCGGTGCCCGCGCCGATGACCGACCAGATCGCGAGCGCGGCCGTCCAGCGCCAGTCGCCCGTGCTCGCCGTCGAGAGCGCGATGGCCGCGGTCAACCCGGCGAGCAGGGCGGCGGCGCCGGTGAGCATCACCGGGCGGGCGCCGGCCCGGTCCAGTACCCGGGGCAGGGCCAGAGCCACCAGCATGGTGCCGAAGCCATTGGCGGCCAACAGCATCGCAACGCCGGACTGGGTGCCGCCGAGCGTGTCCCGCACATAGTTGACGGTGTTGACCATGATCATCGAACCGGCCGCCGCGACCACCAGATTCAGGCCGAGCAGGCCCCGCAGCCGGGGTGTCGCGACGAAGACGCGCAGGCCCACGGTGAGCCGGTCGCGGAAGCTGCCCGTGGCGGTCGCGGTCGTCTCCGGGATGCGGGTGGCCAGCACCAGGGCGGCCGAGATCGCGAAACCGATCGCGGTGCCGACGAACAGCCAGTGGAAGCTGATCAGCAGCAGTGCGGCGGCGGCCAGCATCGGGCTGAGCAGCGTCTCCATGGTGGCGGCCAGCTGGGCGGCCGACAGCGCACGGGTGTAATCGCGTTCCGCGGGCAGGAGGTCGGGGATGATCGCCTGGTAGGTCGGGGTGAACGCGGCCGAGGCGGTTTGCAAGATCGCGATCAGCGCGTAGATCTGCCACACCTGATCGATGAACGGCAGCGCGAGCACGATCCCGCCGCGAATTCCGTTGAGGCCGACCAGGAACGGGCGGCGGGGCAGGCGGTTCGCGAAGGCGGCCACCAGCGGGGCGACGGTGACGTAGACGAGCATCTTGATGGTCAGCGCCGTGCCGAGCACGGCGGCCGCGTCGGCGCCGGCCAGCTCGTAGGCGAGCAGGCCCAGGGCGACGGTGGTCAGGCCGGTGCCGAACAGGGCCGACACCTGGGCGGTGAACAGCCGGAGGTAATCACGGTGCCGGAACAGGGTGCTGAAGGTGGTGCTGGACATCGGTGGCACTTCCTCGAAAGGTGTTGGGCGGGGGAGGAGCTCGGGTTCCGGAGCAGGGGCAGTCGCACATGGTCGGTACCTCCCGGGGTCAGGCGCGCGTGGGCAGGGTGAACGCGGCGGTGCGGACGACGTCGCCGTGCTTGAAATCCAGGAACAGCCGGTAGGTTCCGGGGCCGGGGACGACGGTGTGGAAGGTGATCTCCGGGCCGGGCGCGGTGACGCCGTCGCCCGGTTCGCCGTTCGGGTGCACGTGCACGTAGGCCAGATCGCCCGCGCGCAGGATCACCAGGTGCCCGAAAGCGGCAAGGTAGGGCTGGAGATCGGTGACCGGTGCGCCGTCCTTGCGCACGGTCAGGGTGAGCAGTTCACCCGCGCCCGGCACCAGATCGCCGTCCAGGGTGACCTCGTAGCCGTCGACCACGGCGGTGCGGGCCGGCTCGGGCGTGGGCAGCGGCTCGTAGGCGCCCGCCACCGCGAGATCCGCACCGAGCGTGAGGGTTCGGCCGAGGGCGCGCGGCGCGATATCGGTGAAGACGCGGTACGCGCCCGCCTCCGGCAGATTCAGCCGCACCGTCCAGGTGCCGTCCGCGCCGAGTTCGGGGTGCACGTGCCAGAAACCGGTCAGCTCCCGGCGCGCCACGATCAGATGCAGCCGGCGGTCGTGGATGTCGGTGTACTCGGTGACCGGCGCGCCGTCCGGGCCGAGGATCCGGAACTGGAAATCGATCGCCCCGGGGGTGGTGATCGGCTCGGCGAGCGCCAATGTGTAACCGTCCTGGGTGATTTGGAGTCCGCCGGGGAGGGCGGCGCCGTGGGCCGCGTGGGCGTCGTGTCCGGCGTGGGCGTCGTGACCGGCGTGGGCGTCGTGACCGGCGTGGGCGTCGTGTCCGGCGGGGGCGCCGTGACCGGCGGGGGCGCCGTGACCGGCTGGGGCGTCCAGGGCGGCGGTGACGTCGTGGCCCGCGTGTCCGGCGTGTGCGTCCTGTGTCGCGGGGGCCGCGTGGGCTGCGTGGGCCGCGTGGGCCGCGTGACCGGCGTGGGTGCCGGGTTCCGGGGTGGCTGCGTGCGCGTCCGGGGCGGTGTGGCGGGCGTGGGTGGTGTGCGCGCCGTCGTGGGTGGGGTTCTGGGTGGTGGTCATGGTCTCGCCCTTTCCGATCTGGTCCGTTCGCTGGCCAGAACGTTATACCCCCTGGGGGTATTGCGCAACGCGGTGTGACGCAGCGCACTTGGTCCGAAAATCGCTGCCGTGCAGGGTTGACAGTTCAATACCCTAGGGGGGTATGGTTCCGCCCCGAGTTCGATTACTCCCGGAAGGACGGAACCCGAAATGTCGATCCAGAACCCGCCCGCCACGCGAAAGTGGCTGGCCTTGGCGGTGATTGCCGCCGCCCAGTTCATGGTCATCATGGACACCTCGATCATCGGCATCGCGCTGCCGAAGATGCAGGCCGATCTCGGCTTCTCGCAGGAGAACCTGACCTGGGTGTTCAACGCCTACGTCGTCGCCTTCGGCGGCCTGCTGCTGCTCGGCGGCCGCCTGTCCGATCTGCTCGGCGCGCGCCGCGTCTTCGCCGCGGGCTGGGTCGTCCTGCTCGCCGGTTCGGTACTCGCGGGCGCCGCGGGTACGGTGGCGCTCGAGCTGGCCGGCCGTGTCGTGCAGGGGGCCGGTGCGGCCCTGATCGCCCCCTCGGCGCTGACCCTGCTGATGATGCTGTTCGGCGCGTCCCCGAAGGAATTGACCAGAGCCCTGGCGATTTACGGGGCGGCCGCACCCGCGGGCGGCACCTCGGGCGTGTTCCTCGGCGGTGTGATCACCGAGTACGTCAGTTGGCCCTGGGTATTCTTCGTCAATATCCCCATCGCGATCCTCGCGCTGATCGCGGTCCCGGCGCTGATGCCGAGTGCGCCCGCCCGTCCGGGCTCGATCGATCCGCTCGGCGCGCTCACCGTCACCGCGGGCTTGGCCGCCACCGTCTACGGCATCGTCCGCGCGCCCGAGGTGGGCTGGGCATCCGGCGAAACCTGGGGTGTCCTCGCCGCCGCGGCCGCGCTGCTCGGCGCCTTCGTGCTCGTGCAACTCCGGCACCGCGCCCCGCTGATGCCGCTGGGCATCTTCCGCGCCCCGAATCTGGCCGCCGCGAACCTCGCTCAGCTCCTGCTCGGCGCGGCGTGGGTGCCGATGTGGTTCTTCCTGAATCTGTACCTGCAGCAGGTGCTCGGCTACAGCGCCTTCCCGTCGGGGGCGGCCCTGCTGCCGATGACCACACTGATCATGCTCGGAATGGTGGTGATCGCGCCGCGCGCCATGCAGCGCTTCGGCGCCAAGCCGATGATCGTGACCGGTCTGCTGGTGCTCGGTGCCGGGCTCGGCCTCATGTCGCTGGTCCGGCCGACGGGCAGCTTCTGGGTGGACGTGCTTCCCGCGTCGCTCGTCGCGGCGGGCGGCATGGCCCTGGCCTTCATTCCGTCGCTGGGCACCGCGATCGCCGCCGCCCGGCCCGAGGAGGGCGGTCTCGCCTCGGGCATCGTCAACGTCAGCTACCAGGTCGGCTCCGCCCTGGGACTGGCCGCGATGACCGCGGTGGCCACGGCCTTCGGCGCCGACCGGCTCGGTGATCTGCCGCGGCTGACCGACGGATTCTCGGCCGCCTTCCTCGGTGCGGCGGTCATCGCCCTGGTCGGCGCGGCCGCCGCGGCGGTGACGATGCGCAAGCCCGCACCGGAGCCGATGGTCGCCGAAACAGTGTGAGCATGAACCGATTCGGGTGGTCGCGGCATCCGCGACCACCCGAATCATGTGCCCTCGGGTCAGCGCCGCAGGAACGTCTCCCGCTCCATGAACGACAGTTTCGCCGGATTGCGCACCGCGTACAGCCCGGTGATCCGCTCCGCCTCGATGCGCACCGCCACGACGGTGTCGATCTCGTCGCCGAGCCGCAGCACCAATGCCGGGTAGCCGTTGACCTGCGCCGGGACCAGATCCGCGGCGGGGTCGAGGCGCAGCAGCACCTCCGCGACCACGCTTGCGCCCACGATCGGTTGCAGCGCAGCCTGTTTGACGCCACCGCCGTCGCCGAGGAACACGACCTCCGGCGCGAGAATGTCGAGCAGGCCCTGGAGATCGCCGGTACGGATCGCGTGCTGGAATGCCTCCAGCGCGGCCTGGGTCTCCGCGGGCGAGGCCACACCGCGCGGGCGGCGCGCGGCGACGTGTGAGCGGGCCCGATGGGCGATCTGGCGCACCGCGGCCGGGGACTTCTCGACGGCCTCGGCGATCTCGTCGTACTCCAGGTCGAACACCTCGCGCAGCACGAACACCGCCCGCTCGGTCGGGGTCAGAGTTTCGAGCACCAGCAGCATCGCCATCGACACGCTGTCGGCCAGCTCGACGTCCTCGGCCACGTCCGGCGCGGTGAGCAGCGGTTCGGGCAGCCACTGCCCGACGTAGGACTCTTTGCGCCGGCCCATCGAGCGCAACCGCATCAGCGCCTGACGGGTGGTGATGCGCACCAGATACGCCCGCTGCTCCCGCACCGAATCCAGGTCGACGCCGGCCCAGCGCAGCCAGGTCTCCTGCAGCACGTCCTCGGCGTCCGCGGCGGAGCCGAGCATCTCGTAGGCGACGGTGAACAGCAGATTGCGGTGGGCCACGAACGCCGCGGTGGCGGGATCTCTGAACTCTGACACATACACAAGATGCCGCCGGACCCTGTTCTGTGACACCTCGTCGCGGTGGCGTAGGTCACAACATGGACGGTCAGGGAAGCGCGGACCCGGCATCTCATGGTCGTCAATTCGATACGGCGAGGGAGGACGAGGTCCCCGCCATAACGGCCGCATACGGGACTCGAAACAATAAAGAATTCTCCGCCCCGATGCCCTCCGAGTAACGAGTGCCAACTGTTTGCGATGTTTCCCACACAACATCGATTCAGGAGGTTCGAAATGCTGTCTGCGAAACGGCTCGCTGCCGGAGCCGCCGTTGCCGGAGCCACTGCGGCCGCCGTCTTGGCTGGTGGCGGCGTCGCCCAGGCCGATGTGCCGGTCGGTGAGGCCAACTGTCACGTCTACAACATCTTCAACACCGGCGGAATGGCCAATTGTGAGCTGGGCACCTGGCATCAGGTCAAACTCACCTGCGTCGCCTGGCCGGTCCCCTTCACCTACTGGAAATACGGCCCCATCCAATACGGCCAGGGCCAATCCTGGGCCAGCTGCGATTCCCTCGGTGCTTTGGTAAACGTCGAAGTAATCCAAGCCTAGATATCACCCCCGGCCGAGTGGGTCCCCAGACCCACCTCGGCCGCGATATCACGCCCGCATAAGCCTGTGACGCCTGCACCAGCGCCGATTCTTGAAGTCGAGTGAGAACCTCAGCCGAGGTAGGGATAGTTACCGGACAGGTAGTCGCTGATCTGCTGACGCATGCTCGGATGGATATCCAGGCCATCCAGTTCGGCGGGATTCGCGAATATGACGCCGTCCGCTTCATCGTTGATGGTGGGCTCTCCGTCCACCGGGCGGCCGATGTAGCAGTTCTCGTACTGCTGGCGGATCTCTCCGTCCGTGTAGGCGACGATATGATTCGGGTTGCTGTAGACACCGAGGAAACCGGTGATTTCAGCCGTTATACCGGTCTCCTCCCTGCACTCTCGGATCGCGCACTGGGCCGCCGTTTCGCCCAAATCCATCGCACCACCCGGCAACGCCCATTGGCCCGTGTCACGGCGGCGCTGGAGCAGGATTGCCCCCGACTCGTCGGTAACGAGCAGATTGCAGGCCACGACAAGTGAATTCGGCTCGGGTGCCGTCGGGTCGTTGTAGTACTCGATCCTGCCCATTGTCAGCCTTCCGGCCGTCCATTGTTCGCGACTGGCTTGGCCGGCCCCGCGATCTCCTCCATCAGCATGCGCAGCGTGAGTGAGTGCTTCTCGGCGGGCAGGGCATCAAGAGCGGCGCGGGCCAGTTTCACGCCCTGATCGCGATCGCCGGCGCGAACCAGCATGAGACCTCGATGCATATCGAGATGAGTGGCGAAACGCGGCAATTCAGGTGGCAGTTCGCGGCGTGCGTCCGACTGCGCTCGAACCGCGATCTTTTCGTCACCCATCCGGGCGGCCAGCAAGCTGAGGAAGACGTTCACGCGCCACCACGGCACGGCGTAGTCCGAGGTCTGCTCGTCGCTGTAGGACCAATCGAACTCGCGCCGGCCCGTATCGATGAGCCCGCGAAGACTCTGGGAATCACCCTGGATCACGGCGGCATGAGCCTTACCCCAGATCGCGTTCAGGCGGCCGAGACTGTGCCGGTCGCTGATCGCCATCGCCTGATCGGCGAAGCGCTGAGCGACCGGCACCGAAGCTCCCTCGTATCCGAGCGCGATAGCAGCACGACCGCGCACCCACACGCGAATATCGGCGTCCTCCGAGCGGTCGGCAGCTTCAGCAGCCATTCGGTACCACGAGATCGCCTTGTTGCCATCCTTACCTGGATAGGTTTTGGCGAACAGCGTCATCAGTCGCGCCGCGACGGCCCACAGCCGGGGTGAGTCCAATTGCTGTTGCAGCACAACGAGATCAGCGGCGAGCCGTTGCTGTATCCGAGCGGCGCCCTGGGTCATGTAGTCGGTGCCGTACTGGGCAAGCTTCGCCTCCCATCCGTCCGTGTTCGGCCCCGTCGAATGCAGTCGGGCCGAAAATCCCTGGGACAGTAGATCGGACGCGACCACTGGAGCGATGGAGGTCGCGGCGAGATGGGTGAGGAATTCTGGACGATGCGCGTCGGCTTCCAGTAGTTGTGCTGGGCAGTCCAGCACTGTGGCGAGATGACTCAGCCAGAACGGCGAGGGCTCGGTTCTACCCGACTCCCAATGCCGCGAGATGTATTCGCGGGTCATATTGCACCCCGAAACCTTGGACAGCTCACCGGCGAGTCTGCCCTGACTCCACCCCTTGGCACCACGCAACTGTTTGATCAGCGTTCCCGTGGTCGGCGACATCCCCCAAGCCTGCCACCTATCTCGCCGCTGATGTGCCCCGGTTGAGCGTCTGCCACCCCCGATGCCACTGGCATGCCTTCGCTTTGAGCATCCGCCGTAGGTGCCCGTATGCGTGCCACTGGGCTGCCACTTCTGCGCTACCTGACCGAACGGGATTCTTACTGCAACTCAACACGGCAGGTGATCATGAGTTTCAACTGGTGGCGAGAAGCGGAGCCGGACGAGGTTTCGCCACAGGCCGTCATCGATCGGGTTCAGGCGGAGTTGCTCGCCGAGCAACGACAAGTAGCCGCTCCGGGTCGGGCCGACCCTGGGCTGCGACCGACCGGTTGGCCGCACGAAGCCCCGGAGCGTCCACTGAGCGTCCCAGAAGCGCACCAGGCGATGCAGAGCCATCGGGGGTGCAGCGTTTGTCACTGTCCGCGTAAAGCGGCTGCGCGGCAGGCTCTGATCGAGGCCGGGAGGATGACCCCTGACTCCTCGCGCCCGGCCGAGTAGGTCCACCGGACCCCATTTGGCCGCGATATTGCGGTAAACGACCCGGCAGACTGGGTGCGGGGAAACAACGCCGGGTTGAAGGAATTTTCTGCGGAGTCGACGGATGCGGCTGCGTGTCGATGACATGCTGGTGGATGGGACCGGGGGGTGCCGGGGGCGCAGAGAGGAAGTTGCGCAGTTGGCGCGGGGTGAGATGTTGGATACGCACTCTTATGTGGTCGGCCGAAGGTGGCACGCTGACCCGCTACGAAAACTAGCCCAAGGGCACGCTTCGCCGCATGCGAGACGCTTCAAATCAAACAACCGCAGTAGCCGCGCGGTGCCCCCGGCAAGAATTTTCTACGGCCATCAATGGGTGCCGGATAAATCCGCGATCGTTCGCCTATATACCAATACACCCAGCCGACGAATCCAGAATTCTTCCTCGGCGAGCAGTCCCGTCGCGATTTCGGCGCGATTGAACGGTGAAGTTGTCACTTCGGTAATGTCAAGGTTCTCGACGAGCGCCAGAGCCGCTCGTCGGTGGCGCACACCGCTTGCTATCAGCGTTCTTGCTGCTGGCGACGACACGCCGTAACGAAGGTAATCCGGGAGCAGCGCAACAGCCTCGGAAACGCTCGTACCGTCCCGAGCTGATACCTGACGCAGAAGGGCGACGGCTTGCTCGACCAAAGTTGCCAGCGCGTGGCTGATCACCTGCGTGTGCACCCTCAACAATATGTCGACTTCCATCCTCGCGATAGTTGCCATCTGCACATAAGAATTGCCTTCAAGCCAGGAAATTATCAGTGCAGTCACGGATGCGGGGCTGTATATGTTCGCGCTCCCGTATGCCCGCTCAAGATCGTTTGTGAAGCCCGGTTGCCGAAACGCCCAGTCGATGATTACGCGCAGCATCTGCCCGTCGGTCGGCGATTCGACGGTGTTCCAATTCGCGAACCGGGGGTAGAGATCGTCAACCACGGCCGCGACAATGCGGGGTCGGGCACCGGTATCACGGGCCCACGTAAGCTGGCCGGAAGTGTGCATATCCAACATGTGCTGTGCGCGAAGATTGAATACGTGTTTTAGCACTTCGTATTCGGCGACATCTGCTTGGTGGGCGGCGAACGTGGCCGAAGCGACAGACTCGGCTATCCGGAGAAATTCCTCGGCCCCGATCTCATCGCGGATGAGTTCTAGCAGAGTGGCATCAATTCCGTCCACGAGAGTGAATAGAGCCGATGTCTCTTCGAGGATGTCATTGGTGAGGGGGTTCGGGTTTCGGGCGATCGCGGCTTGGAGTTGACGCACGAGCACGATAAGCGCTCCGGTCACTGTTTCTTCCGGAGTTCCGGCTGCGACGGGACGGATGAACGGCCATTGCTTCGGATTGGCGCAAATGACCAGACCGCGGGTTGAACTCCCTGCTCGACCAGCTCGACCCACAAGATTCTTTATGTCTCGTGCCAGCATCGGGGCCTGACTTTGCGGATCAGATTGGGCTGGCCGCGTAACGGAATATAGAACCAGCGTTCGAATCGGTAGGTTCACGCCCTCGGCCAAGGTGCTAGTGCACATAACCATGGCGATATCGCGCCGTGACAGCAGTTCCTCCAGAACTTCGCGCGTTTCCTGGGGAATATCACCATGGTGAACAATCGCGCCGTTGCGCAGCGATCTAACGCCGATCCACTCCGGACCGTACTCCATTTCCAGGTACTCCGCGACGGCGTCGACCGCTGTAGGATCGCCAATAATTTCTGACGGCACGGGAAGTGGGATACCAGCGTCGATTTGAGCGATGAGTTCATTTGCCAATGCCAGCACCCCTTGATTACCGAATTTTAGGGTCGCGAACACCGCCACGGGCCCCATCGCGAGCGCTTTGCGCGCTGCCGCGATCGCTCGGGCTTTGGTAGAGGTGTAGTCGTAGGTGTTGGTACGTCCAGTCGTGGACCTGACGTATTCGAAGTCGGTGCGCTGCAAAAAGTTGGGGAGAGTGTGTGCGGGCAGAGCTGTTGACAGCTCCTGTAATTCGAGACCGATGGACGGCCGTCGGCCCTTTTTGGCAGGCCTTAGAACGGCGTACTCGGCGACAGCTGGTCGATAGCTGCTGCGTACCACCGTGCCGTCGGATCCGCCGAGCCAAGCATTGATTTCCTCAATATTGGGCACGATTGCGGAAACAAACACCAGCCGAGGGGCCGGAGTCCGCCGGCGAAGCCTGGCAAGTAGCAGCTCAAGCCCGACTCCGCGCGCGCGACTGTCGAGGAGGTGGCCCTCGTCGCACACCACCAGGGAAACCTGCTCCACGAGTTCGGGCTGCGCGCCGAATAGCCCAGTGAGCGACTCGGGTGTGGCGATGAGGACACGGACGTCTACGAGGTCATCGGCTTCCTCGGGTGTCGGCACGGTACCGCCATAGACCGTTCTGACTGGGAGGCCCATTCGTGAAAGCTGACTACCGAGAGAGTGACGCAGTTCTCGCGCCAAGGCTCGATATGGCACCAAGAGCACAGCTTTGTCGTCTGGTCTGTCAGTCAAATGGCTAAACAGCAGGGTCTCGGTCAGCGCAGTCTTGCCCGAACCGGTCGGCATCTGCAGCGAGTATGTCCGCGCACCGGTCAGCAGCCCTGCGTCGATCGCTTCGATCTGAGATGGGAAGAACTCCCACACCGGTGGATCGCGGTCTAAGAAGGACTCGACCAACGGTGCCCACCGTCGTGAGCCGCCATCGGGTAGGACCGCCCGCACATTCACGATGTTGAGCCGATGCAACAGTGACGCGTACAGCCGCTGCGTAACCCATTCGTCGGGGCCGGCGAGCGAGGCCGCATGCACCTGCTGCTCAGCGGCAGCCGCCGCCTCAGCGATGCCGACATGGGTGCCGTTGCGGATCGAGGCGATCAAGCCTGCGATCTCCCCGGACTCCTGCGATTGCAGCCTGCGAGTCAACAAGCTTCGACACGCCCGGCGTACCTCGTCACCGCCGTCGCCGTAAGCTGCAGCATCGCGCATGGTGACCATCGCCGAGGCGGGATAGCCGCCACAATAAAAGGCCACTGCAGCGAAAAACACCGCGTCCGAATGTGTTTCACCTTGCAAGTCACGACTTACCGAAGCCAGCGCGTTTCCCAACACCGCCCAGTCAGCGTGGTCATCGCGCCCGTCGCGGATCCCACGGAACAGCTCCCCGGCGAGCGAAAAATAGAAGTCGATTACGCGGGCGTCGAGGTAGGCAAGCTTATCCAATCCTGCCTGCAGACCGAAATCTCGCATGCTGTACCGGGTCTGAGCGTCGACAATCCACCGTTGAAGGCTGCTCCTCACGGCGCTGTCGAATCCGCAGTTTCGACAATAGCGTCGAACACCGCTTGGTAGGTGGACTTGAGGTCGGGGACCGTAATCACGATCAGCGCACACTCCTCCGGGTCTGGCAGGGTGATATCCGTGGCCTCGGCTGCGACCAAGTTCGCGCAGATGACGGCCACCGCCCGGAATTCCCTGTCAGCCGGCGGGTGGTCGGTGGCGTCGAGAAATCGGTTGATGTGGTCCAAGGTTACGGTGCCGAGATCACCCAGGATCGCGCGGTCCTGCAGCCATAGCAGCGTCTTCGCCAGCCGCCCCGCGCGGTCCATCGCTGACCCCTCGATAGCGTCCTGAATTGGCGTGAATGTTCCCTTGGTCGCCTTGGTCTTGACCTCCGCGCACAACACACGATCTCGATCCGATGGGGTCGGCCATTCCGGCACTACGAACTGTACGACATCGGACTTCGGGGCGGCTTTTGTGCGCTCGACCTTGAGCCGCAGCTTCTTCGGATCGAGCACCCGTTCCGGGTACTCCCTGGCGGCCGAAAATAGCGCAGTTAAGATCTCGCCGAAATCCCCGGACATGACCGACCCGATGTCCGGCAGCACTCTTCGTGTGATCTCTTCTTTCGACATCGAAGTAGCTGCATGGCGCTCTTCGAGCGTCTTGTCGGTCATGTAGCACCGACGAAACGGCACGGCCAGTTGCTCGGCGAGCAGCGGGGCGCGGTCGACCGGAATCTCCACCAGCAAGTACGGCGCCTCGTGCACCACCGTGAAGGTCGTCTTAAGCGCTTCGAGGTCGAGGCCGAGTTCGTCCACCGAGCACACCCTCCTGGACCTCCGGTGTCCGACGACTCTGCCGAATCGTTCTGAGCCCGAGAAGAAGCGAGCGCATCCGTCGCGAGCCTGTCCAGACTAGCGGTACGCAAATCGCGTGCCGACACGAGGACTGCTGTGGTGAGGTTAGCTAGGTTCAAGAACCTCGTGCCGATCCGACCAGAATTCGCAGCTCAGCCCGATGGAAGCGCGGAGGGGTCACGCGGGGCAATATCGACATTCTGCGTCTGGACGCGGGGCGGCATCCCGATGATTCGCTGCTGGCTGAACTCGTCGGCGAACTGTCGATCAGTTACGGCACCAAGCGCTAGCACCATCCGCTTGTCTGCGCGCTCACGATCGAGTACGAAAGTGTGGTGCTGCCGGGCGATCCCGACCAGAACCTCTGCATCTATTCGGGTGCGGCCGGGTCGGCGTCGGAGTCGGCGCTGCGCCTGCCGGCGGGTTGGACCGCGAGCACACTGCGGTAACCGAGCCCACCCGTCAACCACGCTCCCGCAAAATGACCCGCCCATTGGCGGCCGGGCTGAGTCCGGTGTGGAAGCGGCGCGGCGGTTCGAGGCCGCCGGGGACCGGTTCGATGCGGCGCTGTTCGAGGATGGTGCGGAACAGGACGCGCGCTTCGGCGAGCGCGAACTGCGCGCCCAGGCAGCGATGCGGGCCGGCGCCGAAGGTCAGCCAGAGGTGGCCGTTGATGCGGTTTTCGAGGAAGCGTTCGGGGCGGAACGTCATCGGGTCCGGGTAGTGCTGCGGTGATTCGTGGATCAGCAGGATCGGGACCAGGACCATGGCTCCCTTGGGAATCCGGACGCCGTTGATCACGGTGTCGCGTATGGCGCGGCGTCCGGTGAAGGGGGAGACCGGGCGCAGCCGCATGGTTTCGGCGACCACCGCGTCCAGGTACGCGTCGAGCCGGGCGCGGTCGCCGGAGTCGGCCGCCGCGTCCACCGCGGCCAGGGCCTCGGGGTGCCCGGCCAGCATGACCGCGATCCAGCCGAGCGTGATGGCGGTGGTCTCGTAGGCGCCCAGCAGGATGCCGCGCAGATTGCGGGCCAGCGCGGCGTCGTCGTGCTGATCGAGTTCGGTGCCGACGTAGCGGGACAGCACGTCGGAGCGTTCGGCCGCGTAACCGGGATCGGATCGGCGCGCGGCGATCTCCTCGAGGATGACCACGTCCACCTCGGCCTGGCGGCGGCCGAGCGGCGGGTAGGGCGGGGTGTATCCGCCGAACAGCGGGGTGAGCAGGGTGACGGCGAGGAAGCCGCGGCTCTCGATCGCCCCGAACCATTCGTGCACCGCGTGTTTCAGCCGTTCCGCCCGGCCCGGGGCGACGTCGCCGAAGACCACCCCGAGCAGCACGCCGATGGCCAGGTCGTAGCCGATCCGCAGGAACTCCAGCGGTTCGCCGACCGGCCAGCTGGGCAGTTCGCGCCGCACCACCTCGACCATCAGGTCCTCGTAGGAGGTGAGCGCCTTGTGCTGGAACGGCGGTGAGAACAGCTTGCGTTCCCGCCGGTGCTCGGCACCGTCGAGAAAGATCAGCGTCTGCTTGCCGAACATCCGGTCGTGGCTCGACAGCCGGCTCAGCACCTGGCCGAGGGAGAAGTCGTCCTGATGGGCGAACAGCGCTCGGACATCGTCCATGTCGTGGGTGACCAGCATGGTCGGCAATCCCGGCGGGGCGAGGACGAACCGTTTGCCGAGGTGCAGCAGCGGCGAGGCGTGGGTGCCGGGCCGCAGCAGCCCGCCGAGTTGCCCGAAGTCGCGGGGACGCAGTCGGGGCAGTTGGCGCAACGTGATCGGGTCGGCTACCGGGGTCTGTGACACCCAGCCATCCTCACCGCTGGATGCGGTCCTGGCAACGCGAAATCGACGCCGTCGCATCGGACTTCGCGCAGCGTCGCCCCCATTTTTGGGGGCTCGCGAAGATCGCGCTTGTCGACATTCGGCGCGGCGGCGTAAACATGGCTACTGTTGGCGCCGGTCGGTTGCCCGGCGCCTGTCGGCTCTCCCCGGGAGAGCCCACCGGCACGGCCCAGCCGGGTATCGAGTTTCACTGGTAGAGGATGTTTTTCGTGCTCAATACTTTCGTCGGAACGCTGTTCGATCAGGTCGAGAATCGGTCCGCCGAACTGGTGTACCGGTTCCTGGACAGCGGTGACGTCGAGGGTGCGGTCCGTGAGCTGACCTACGCCGAACTGGGCACCCGCGTGCAAGCGATCGGCGCCGCGCTGCAGGATTCCGCGCCCCGGCGCGCGCTGCTGCTCTACCCCGCGGGCCCGGAGTTCGCCGAAGCGTTCCTGGGCTGCCTGGCGGCCGGGGTGGTCGCGGTCCCCGCGCCGCTGCCGGAGTGGGACAACCGCTCGCTGCGCCGGTTGCGTCGCATGGTGGCGCACGCCGAGGTGGACGTGGTGCTGGCCCCGCAGCGCGTGGTGGCCGACGCGGCCGCGCTGTGCGGCGAGATTCCCGAGCTGACGGGTGTGCGGTGGCTGGCCACCGACGAGATCGCGAGCGCGGAGGCGATCCGGTGGCGGGCGCCCGATCTCGGCCCGGAGTCGATCGCGTTCATCCAGTACACCTCCGGTTCGACCAGCGCGCCGCGCGGGGTGCTGCTCACCCACGAGAACCTGCTGCACAACCAGGCGGCGATCGGCGCGGGGCTCGGGCACGATCCCGGCTTCGCCGAGGCGTGGGACGGCGCGCTGTTCGCCAGCTGGCTGCCGATGTATCACGACATGGGGTTGATCGCGCCGCTGCTGCACACCATCTATCTCGGCGCGCATTCGGTGCTGATGTCGCCGCTGCACTTCCTGCAGAAGCCGGAGCGCTGGCTGCGGGCGATCTCCACCTATCGCGCGCACACCAGCGGCGGCCCGAATTTCGCCTACGAACTGTGCGCGCGCAAGATCGCGCCGGAACACATCGACGGTCTCGACCTGAGCCGGTGGCGGGTGGCGTTCAACGGTTCCGAACCCGTGCGGGCCGCGACCATGCGGCGGTTCACCGACACCTTCGCGCGCGCCGGCTTCCGGGCGGCGGCGCACCAGCCGGTCTACGGCCTCGCCGAGGCCACGCTGATCGTGACGGCCTCGTCGACCACGGCGGCGCCGACGGTGCGCGCGGCGGCCGGGCGGCCGGGCGACCTGGTCGGGGTCGGCGGTCCGGTCGAGGGCATGGCGGTCGCGGTGGTCGATCCCGAGCAGGGCCTGGTCCGCGCCGAGGAGGTCGAGGGTGAGATCTGGGTGGCCGGAAACAGCGTCGCCGCAGGCTATTTCCGGGACGAGGAGGCCACCGCCGAGGTGTTCGGGGCGCGGCTGCCCGGCGACGACCGCCGCTACCTCCGCACGGGCGATCTCGGATTCCTCTCCGGCGGTGCGCTGTTCGTGACCGGCCGGCGCAAGGACCTGCTGATCGTCGACGGCCGCAACCACTATCCGCAGGACCTCGAAGCGACCGTCGAGACCGCGCACGGCAGCGTCCGCGCCGGGTGTGTCGCCGCCTTCTCCGTCGAGATCGGCACGGGCGGTGAGCAACCGGTCGTGGTGGCCGAGGTGCGCGGCGAGGATCCCGGCGAGCTGGCCGAGGTCGAGAGCGCGGTGCGCGGCGCGGTGGCGACCGAGCACGGCCTCACCCTCTCGACGGTGCTGCTCCTGCGACCGGGCACGATCTTCAAGACCAGCAGCGGCAAGATCCAGCGAGCGGCGTGCCGGGCGGCGTACCACTCCGGTGAGCTGCTCGCGCTGACCGCGGGCCCGCTGCGCTCGCCGGAGGACGAACTCTACGACTACGAACCCGATCCGGTCCCGGCGGAATCCGTGGCGGGGCCGTCCGCCGCGGCGATCCGGTCCTGGCTGGTGGCCGAGGTCGCGCGCCAGGCGGCGTTGGATCCCGAACGCATCGACACCTCGCTGCCGCTGGTCGAATTCGGCCTGGGCTCCCACGATCTGGTGGAACTGGTGGTCGACCTGTCCGAGTTCGTCGGACGGTTCCTCGACACCAACGTGTTCTTCGACCATCCCACGATCGACGGCGTGGCAGCGATCCTGGCCCCGGAAGCGCCCCTCGAGCCCGCCGAGCCCGCGGCCGACGACGCGACCGAGGACGCCGAGGAGCAACTGGACGACGACGCCATCGCCATCCTGTCGATGTCGTGCCGGTTCGCCGGTGACGCGGATTCGCCCGAGGCGCTGTGGCGGCTGCTGGACAGCGCCACCGACGGCCTGTCCGAGGTGCCCCCGGGCCGCTGGGACATCGAGGGGCTCTACGATCCCGACACCTCCGCGACCGGCAAGGCCTACACCTTCCGCGGCGGATACGTCGACGGCGTCGACCGTTTCGACGCCGCGTTCTTCGGAATCGGCCCGCGCGAGGCCGCGGTCATGGATCCGCAGCAGCGGATGATGTTGCAGCTGAGCTGGGAGGCGATCGAGCGGTCCGGGCGCGACCCGCGCACGCTGCACGGCAGCGCGACCGGCGTGTATCTCGGCCTGTACGGGACCGGCTACCTGGCCGACCCCGCGCCCGAACAGCTGAACGGCCAAGTGGGAACCGGTCTTTCGCCCAGTGTCGCCTCCGGCCGGATCTCCTACACCCTCGGCTTGCACGGCCCGGCGGTCACCATGGACACCGCGTGCTCCTCCTCGATCGTCGCCATCCACTCGGCGATCGCCGCGCTGCGCGCCGGTGAGTGCGATCTCGCGCTCGCGGGCGGCGCGACGCTGCTGATGTCGCCGATCGCGCACATCGAACTGTGCAAGCTGGGCGTGCTGTCGCCGACCGGCCGGTGCGCGCCGTTCTCGGCTGAGGCCGACGGCACGGTCTGGGCCGAGGGCGCGGGCCTGCTGCTGTTGAAGCGGCTCGGCGACGCGCGCCGCGACGGTGACCGGGTGCTCGCGGTGATCCGCGGTTCGGCCGTCAACCAGGACGGTCGCAGCCAGGGGCTCAGCGCACCCAACGGCGCTTCCCAGGAGCAGGTGGTGCGTTCGGCGCTGCGGGCTTCCGGGCTGACGCCGCACGACATCGACTACGTCGAGGCGCACGGCACCGGGACGGCGCTCGGCGATCCGATCGAGGCCAGGGCCCTGTCGCGCGTCTTCGGGCCCGGTCGTGATCCGGCGCGGCCGCTCGGTATCGGATCGCTGAAATCCAATGTGGGACATACCCAGGCGGCGGCGGGCGTGGGCAGCGTCATCAAACTCGTTCTCGCGCTACAGCACGAGCGCATCCCCGCCACCTTGAACGCGAAAGTGCCGTCACCGCAGGTGCGGTGGGAGGACAGCGGTGTGGCGGTCGCGGCCGAGCCGGTGCCGTGGCGGCGCGGCGAACGGCCGCGGCGGGCCGGGGTGAGCGCCTTCGGGCTGAGCGGTACGAACGCGCACCTGATCCTCGAGGAGGCACCGCCCGTGGCGGCGGTCGCGCCGGAGCCCGGGAGCGACGCGGGCCGCCCTGTGCTGCTGCCGATTTCGGCGCGTAGCCCGGCGGCCCTGCACGGTCAGGCCCAGCGGCTGCTCGACCTCGTCGTCGCCGACGCGAGCCTGGAACCGGGGCCGGTCGCGCGGGCCGCGGCGGTGCAGCGCACCCAGTTCGAGCGCCGGGCGGTCGTGGTGGCGGCCGACCGGGACGAGATGGTCGCCGGGTTGCGCGCGTTGGTCGACGGCGAGTCCGCGCCGAATGTGCGCGTCGGCGCCGGACCGATCCTCACCAATGGCAAGACCGCGTTCGTCTTTCCCGGACAGGGCGCGCAGTGGGTCGGCATGGCGCGTGACATGTTCGAGCGCTCGGCGGAGTTCCGTGCCGAATTCGAGCACTGCGACAAGGCTTTCGGCGCGCACACCGGCTGGTCGCTGGTGGACCGGCTGGCCGCCATGACCGCCGCCGACCTCGACGACTTCCCGGTCGTGCAGCCGCTGCTGTTCGCGACCATGGCCGCGCTGGCGGCCGTCTGGCGGGCGGCCGGAGTCCGCCCGGACGCGGTGATCGGGCACAGCCAGGGTGAGGTGGCCGCCGCCTACTCCGCGGGGGTCATCGAGGTGAACGACGCCGCGCGGATCATCGTCACGCGCAGCCGCCTCATGCAGGACGTCCGCGGCGCCGGGACGATGGCCCTCGTCGGTCTGCCCGAAGCCGAGGTCGCCGCGCGGGTGGCGGCCTTCGGCGGCGCGGTGTCGATCGCGGCCGTCAATGTGCGCCGTTCCACGGTCGTGGCCGGTGAGCAGGACGCGGTGCGCGAATTCGTGCGGGAGCTGGACGCTGCCGGGATGTACACGCGGCTGGCCGGGTCGGGGGCCGGATTCGCCGGGCACAGCCGGTTGATCGATCCGATCCGGGAGCCGCTGCTGGCGGAGCTGGACCGGCTGGTCACGTATCCGCCTGCCACGCAGTGGTATTCGACGGTCACCGGCGCACCGGTGACCGACGAGCCGCTGGGGCCGGACTATTGGTATCGCAACGCGCGCGACACCGTGCGCTTCGGGCCCACCCTCGAGCGGATGGTCGCCGACGGCTTCCGCTACTTCGTCGAACTCGGCGTGCACCCTTCCCTGACCGCCGCCGTGAAGTCGGCGTCGGAGGACCTCGCGCGCGAGGTGGTGGCGGTGGGTTCGCTGGTGCGCGACCAGGACGGGCCGACCTGTCTGGCCCGGGCGCAGGCCGAACTCTATGTCGCGGGGCACGCCCTCGACTGGAGCGAGTTGCTGCCCGCGGCCCGGCGGGTGGATCTGCCCACCTATGCCTTCGACGAGAAGCGGTTCTGGACCGAGCGCCTGCATCGCGACACCGCCGGGCTCGGGCTCGCGGACGCGGCGCATCCGGTGCTGGGAGCCGTGGTGCCGCAGCCGGATTCGGGCGGCGTCGTGCTGACCGGGCGGATCTCGCGGCAATCGCAGCCGTGGGTGGTCGAGCACGCGGGCCCGAACACGGTGCTGGTGCCCGGTGCGGCGCTGGTGGAGTGGGCCGTGCGCGCCGGTGACGAGGTGGACAGCCCGGTGCTGCGCGAATTGGTGCTGCGCGCACCGATGCTGGTGCCCGAGCGCGGGGCCGTGCAGGTCCAGGTGGTGGTCGGCGGCGCGGACGCGGCGGACCGCCGGACGGTGCGCGTCTACGGCCGCGACGAGAGCGATCCGGACGCGCAGTGGACGCTGCACGCCGACGGCACGCTGGCGGTGGAGTCCGAACCGGTTCCGGCGCAGACCGATTCGGCGGTATGGCCGCCCGCCGCCGCGGAGCCCGTCGACGTCGAGGAGCTGTACGCCGGACTGTTCGCGCGCGGGCACCACTACGGCCCGCTGTTCCGATCGGCGCGGGCGGCCTGGCGGCGCGACGACGAGATCTTCGTGACGGTCGAGCTCGCCGAACCCGCACATGAGGACGCCGCGCGATTCGGCATCCATCCGGCGCTGCTGGATTCCGCGCTGCACGCCACCGCGCTGTTCGCGGCGGACGGCGAACACGCGCTGCTGCCGTTCGTCTGGTCCGGGGTGACGCTGTGGGCCTCCGGGGCGACCGCGCTGCGCGTCCGGCTCACCCGGTCGGGGGCCGAGACCCTCGCCATGTCCGCGACCGACCGGAACGGCCGGCCGGTGGTGTCGGTGGGTTCGGTGCTGCTGCGGCCGGTCGCCGCCGCGCAGTGGGACGCCGCGTCGCTCACGGCCGCGCACCGGCGCCTGTTCCGGCTGGCGTGGTCGGAGCGGGAGCTGCCCGCACCGGAGCGGACGCTCACGGTGTGCGAATGGGATGCCGCCGAGGCGGCTTCCGCCGACGTGATCGTGCTGCCGGTGCCCGCCGGGGAGACGCCGGAGCAGGTGCACGACATCGCGCGACGGACTCTGACCGCGTTGCAGACGATATTGGGCGACAACCGTTTCGAGCAGAAGACGGTGCTGGTGCGCACACGCGGGGCGGTTGCGGTCAGTGGTTCTCGCGCAGCTGCTTCCGCGCCCGGTGCGGTGGGTGAAATCCGTACCGGGGCTTTCGCGCTCGACGGGAGCGGCCCCGATCGCGCGGCGGTCTCCGGACTCGGTATCGAGGTGCCGGACCCGGCGGGTGCGGTGGCATGGGGCCTGGTGCGCTCGGCCCAGTCGGAGAACCCGGGCCGAATCGTGCTGCTGGACACCGACGACACCGCGGTGGCGGTCGCCGCCGTGCTCGCGATGGGGGAGCAGCAGGTGGCCGTGCGCGACGGCGTTGCCTTCGTGCCCGAGCTGACTCGGGTGCCCGAGCCCACGTCGCCCGGGCGGGTGCCGCTCGGGGACGGGGCCGTGCTGATCACCGGCGCTCCGGGCCGCCTCGGTTCGGCGCTGGCCCGGCATCTGGCCGACGCGTACGGTGCGCGGGATCTGGTGCTGGTCAGCCGCCGCGGTATCGATGGCCCGGGCGGCCCCGCGCTGCGCGCGGAGTTGGAGAGCCGGGGTGCGCGGGTGCGCTTCGCGGCGTGCGACATCACCGACCGCGCGGCGCTGGCCGTGCTGCTGGCGGACCTGCCGCTGACCGGCGTGGTGCACGCGGCGTGCGTGCTGGACGACGGCGTGCTCGGCGCGCTCACCCCGGAGCGGCTCGAGCGGGTGCTGCGCCCGAAAGTCGATGCGGCACAGCATCTGCACGAGCTGACCGCCGATCGTGACCTGTCGATGTTCGTGCTGTTCTCCGCGGCGGGCGGACTGTTCGGCACGCCCGGCCAGGCCAACTACGCGGCGGCCAACGCCTACCTCGACGCGCTGGCGCTGCGCCGCCGCGCGCTCGGGCTGCCCGCCCAGTCGCTGGCCTGGGGCGCCTGGGCGGTCGACATGCACGACCACTACGCGCAAGCCGACATCCGGCGCATCGAACGCGCGGGCGTGCGCGCCTTCGCGGTACCGGATGGCATGGCCTGTTTCGACGCCGCGCTGGGACAGGACGACGCGCTGCTGGTGCCGCTGCTGCTCGACACCGGCGTGCTCCGACGCGGCGTGGGTATCCCGCCGCTGCTGCGCGGACTCGTACGCCGCGCGCCCCGCCGCGCCGTCGCCGAGGCGGCGTTCGCCGATCCGGCGACGGGATCGCGCTTCGCCGAACGACTTCGGGCTGTCACGCCCGCCGAGGCGCGGGCCTCGGCGACGGCCTCGGTGGCGGAGTGGACCGGCCAGGTGCTCGGTCACGCGGGTAGCGAGGCGATTTCGGTCGAGGGGACCTTCCAGAGCCTCGGCCTGGATTCGCTGATGGCGATCGAGCTACGCAACAAGGTGCGTGAGCACACCGGGATCTCGGTGCCGCTGGGCACGATCCTGGCTGAGCAGAACCTCGCCGACCTCGCCGACTATCTCGTCGCGGAAGTGCTGCGGCAGAACGAGTCCGGTGCTGCCGACCCCGCGCCCGCTGCGGTTCCGGAGGTCGAGGTGCTCCCGGTGACCCGGGACATGATGCGGCTGCTGCGCACCGAACAGCTCGGTATTCCGAGCGCCGCGCAGACCGGCGGTGTGGCCGTGCGCCTGCCCGCCCGGGTGACCGCGGCGGAGCTGGACGCGGCGCTGGCCCGGCTGGCCGCCCGGCACGCCGCGCTGCGCACCACGATCCGGCCCAGTCCGGAACACGGCCGCCGGCTGGAGATCCAGCGCGAGCCCGGCGTGCTCGGCGCGTGGCGGCACCTCGACCGGCTCGACGACACCGTCGTGCGGGAGCGATTCCAGGAGCTGATGGCGCACCCGTTCGACCTGGAGACCGGCCCGCTGTGGCGGTTCGAGCTGCTCGACGCCGAATCCGCCGACCAGGTGCTGCTTTTCGGCGCGCACCACAGCATGAGTGACGTGCAGTCGATGCTGCTGGTCGCGGGCGAACTCGGCGCGGAACTGTCCGGCGCGCGGCTGGCGGACACGGTGACCAACCGCGACATGCACCAGTTGCTGGCCGCGCAGCCCGAGCGGCGCGATGCCGCCGCGGCGGTCACGGGCTGGCGCGACGCCTTCGCCGGAGCGGGTCGGCTGGAGCTGACCCTGGCGCGCCCGCGCCCGGAGCGGCGCAGCTACGGTGCGGGCGCGCTCGCCCTCGATCTGCCCGATGGACTGCACGACCGGGTGGCGGCGCGTGCCCGCGAGCTCGGCCTCACCCCGGCGGCGGTCTTCCTCGGCGCGCTGAGCCTGCTGCTGGCCCGGCGGCAACAGGTCGACACGTTCGCGCTGGCGGTGCCGGTGGACACCCGGATGCACGCCGACGCGACCGACGCCGTCGGGTATTTCGGTCTGCCCGTGCCCTTCCCGGCGTCGGTCACCGGCGCGGACGTCGTCGCCGACGTGCTGCGCCGCACCGGTGATCGGCTGCGGACGCTGCTCGCGCCCGGCGCCGGCTTCGCCGACGTGCTCGCCGCGCTGGCGGGCGCGGGACTGCACCGCGACAACGCGCCCTTGATCGAGGTGTACTTCAACTACCTGCGCGCCAATTCCGCGGTCGCGGCGGCGGAAATCGTTCCGGTGAGCACCGGCTACTCCGATCTCGACCTCATGGTGGCGGTGCTGCCCGACACCGGGCAGGTGTGGTTCACCTACAACAGCGACATCATCGACGAGCGGACCTGCGCCGAGTTCGGGGCGGACTACCTGGCGACGCTCGCCGCCGTGGTCGCCGATCCGGGTGCGCCCGCCCGTCCCGAAATCGCCGGGGAGCGAACGGTTTCCGGAACCCGCGTGGCGCTGGGCGCGACATTCGCCCTGGGCCGGCTCCCGGAACTGCTGGCGGCGGCTTCCGCGCGGACCTCGGCGATCACCGTCGCCGAAGCGCCCTATCACCATGTGCTGTCCTGTCTGCGCGACCCGTCGGGGGTGTTCGCGCAGCCCTCGGTGGCGCTGGGCATCGTGCTGCTGCGCGCGGCCGATCTCGAACGGTTCGGCGCGTTGTCCGACGAGCTGCTCGCCGAACTCGCCGCCGACTACCCCGCCGCCGTGCGCGAGGTCGCCGAACGCACGCGCCGGCCGGTGATCGTCGGTCTCCTGCCGACGGCCGCACCGCAGGAGCGACTGACGGCGTGGGAGCGGCTCGTGGCCGAACGCCTGCGCGAGATCCCCGGTGTCGCGGTGCTGACACCGGGCGAGTGGACCCGGCAGCACCCGGTGCCGGAACCCTTCGACAGCCGCACCGAGACGCTGGCCCACCTGCCGTTCTCGGCGGAATTCCAGGCGGCCGTGGCCCTCGCGCTGACCGCGACGGTCGACGCCGTCGCCGAGCCCGCACCGAAGGTGATCGCGGTCGACGGCGACGACACCCTGTGGAGTGGCACGGCGGGCGAGATCGGCGCTGGCGCGGTGCTTTTCGACCCGCCCCGCCTGGCTCTGGCCCGGCGGCTGGCGCGGTGGCGCGCGGCGGGCACGCTGCTCGTGCTGGTCACCAACAACGACGCCGATGTGGTGGAGGCTGTGCTCGCCCGGCCCGAAAGTCTCTTGGGTGTCGATGATTTCGTCGTCGTCTCCGCCGGTTGGGACGACAAGTCCCGGCGGCTGGAGGACATCGCGCGCAGCCTGCGCCTGGGCTTGGACAGCTTCTGCTATCTCGACGACAACCCCGTCGAGGTGGCGCGCCTGCGCGCCCGGCTGCCCGAGCTGCTGTCGGTGAACTGCCCACCGGCGGACGAACTGGAATCGTTCCTGGACCGGCTCTGGCCGCTGGTGCCGGTGGCGGCCACCGCGGAAGACGCCGCGCGCACCGAGTTCTACCACCAGGAGAAAGCGCGCGACGACGCCCGCGCCGCCGCGGAATTCGCCACCTTCCTCGATCAGCTGGACCTGACGGTCGAGATCGAACCGCTCACCGAGGCCACCCTCGAACGCGCCCGCCAACTCGTGCGGCGCACCAACCAGTTCACCCTTGCCGCCGTCACCGTCTCCGACCTCGATCGCTGGCGCGCCGAGGGCGAAGTATGGACCGCCACCGCCCGTGACCGCTTCGGCGACTACGGCCTGATATCGGTGCTCGCTCTGCGCCCGGAGGACGACAGCCTGCGGATCAGCGGCTGGCAGCTCAGCTGCCGTGCGCTGGGTCGCGGCGTCGAGGAACGGTTGCTCACCTGGGTGGCGGATCGAGCGGAGGAACTCGGCTATCCCACCGTGCGAATGTCGGTGGATCACACCGCGCGCAACGAGCCCGCGCGCCGACTGGCCGCCCGTCTGCTCGACGCCGCTTCCACCGCTGGCCCGGTAGAAGTCGCGGTGCCGCCCCAGCGCCTGCGCGAATTCCGATCCTGGGAGGCCCGGACAAACGACAAGGAGGTGGCCGAGTGACCGCCCAGAACGAGCGGGTGCCTGGCCCGGCCGGGCGAGTACCCGGCCAGACCGAGCGGGTGGCCGCACGCCACGCGATCATCGACCGCCGCGTGAACGGCGAAAATGGCTCCACAGGAATGGATATCGCGGCGCTGCTCGCGGCGACCGGCACGCCGTCGCGCACCGCGATCGAGCGAACAGACGCGCCTGCCGAGGCCACGGATACGGGTGCCACGCTGCCTGCCGCGTCTGCCGACTCGGACCCGGCACCGCCCGCCGACGCCGCGGGCAGCGGTGTGACAATGGCGCCCGAGCCGGTCAGCCCCGGGCTGACGTCGCGCGCTGAGCGGGCGGACGGCGGCGTGATGGCCACGACCGAGTCGGTCGGAGAGGGTGTTTCGCGGCGCTGGGGCCTCGACGAGTTGGCTACCGCGATCACGGCGATCGCGAATCGGTTCAGCCGGACGCCGCTGCAAGCCGATACTGATTTCTTCGACGCGGGCGGCACATCCCTCGACGCGGTGGAGTTGGTGGCTGCCCTGCAGCGGGAACTCGATATTCATCCAGATCTCGACACCGTGTTCTTCGACGCGCGCCCACGCCGGCTCGCCCAGGGTTGGCTGGCCGATCATCCGGAACTTCTGTTGCCGCAGACGGAGTCCCCTGCGGAGGACCACGACGACCTCGCGCAGCTCTTCGCCGATCTCTCCGGAGCCGACCGCCTCCCGCTCGTCGCGCCGCCCGAGCGGGTCGCACCCCGCCGCATCCTGCTGACCGGGGTCACCGGCTTCCTCGGCAGTCACCTGCTGCTGGACCTGTTGCGGCACAGCGACGCCCACGTGGTGTGCCTGGTGCGCGCCGACGACGACAACGCGGCGGCCGAACGGCTGGAGCAGGCGCTGCGCCGCTTCGCGCTGCCGTGGTCGCGGGAGGTGCTGCGCCGGGTCACTCCGCTGGCGGGCGATCTGCGCGAACCTCGACTGGGCCTGTCCGGCGAGCAGTGGAAAGCCCTGGCGGGGGAGGTGGATTCGATTGTCAACGCGGCTGCCGCGGTGGACTTCCTGCGCGGCTATCCCTCGCTGCGCCGCACCAACGTGCTCGGCCCGCTGACGCTCGCCGAGCTGGCGTGCACGAGCAAGCCCAAACCGCTGCACCACATCTCGTCGCTGGCGGTCTTCAACGGCGCCGAGGCCGCCACCCTGGCCGAGGACGAACCGACCGCGAACGTCGCCGCGTTGCCCATCGGCTACGACCGTTCCAAATGGGCCGCCGAGGCCGTCCTGCGCCGGGCCGGCGAACACGGCCTGGTGGTGACCATCCTGCGCCCCGGCGGCATCGGCAGCCATCCGGAAACCGGCGCGCACAATCCCCGCGATCTCAATTCCGGGATCACGGCGGCGCTGCTGCGGTTTCGTACGGTGCCGGGGTTCCGGAATCTCAATGCCGCGCCGGTGGATTGGGTCAGCCGGGTGGCGGCGGAGATCGTCGGCACGCCGAGCGCCTGGGGACACACCTATCACCTCACCGGGCCGCCCACCACCCTCGAGCAGATCGTCGCCGAAACCACGCTGGGCGGCCTGGGCGTGCGCGTGCAGCACTGGGAGCAGTGGTGCGAGGACACGGTCCGCGCCATCGAGGAGGGGCCGGTGTCGGAGCTGGAATCGCTGGCGCAGGTGCTGCGGAGTCCCGTGGCCCGGACCCAGCTCGCGGCGATGGTGACCGCGCCGCCCGCGTCGGCCGACCGCACCGCGGCCTTCGTCGCCGCCCGGGGCCTGCCCGCGCCCGCGACCTCCGGTCCCGCCGCGCGCGGGAAGATGCTGGCGGCCCTCGCGGCCGCGGGTCCGCGGCCGGACGCGGAACCCTATCTGCGCTTCCACGAAACGCTCACCGGGACAATCGGACCCGTGGGGGACTCCGCCGACACTCAGTGCGATCTCCGGTTGACCCTGTCCGTGGCCGGCGGCGCGCAGGTGTTCAGCGCGCGCACCCTCGACGTCGGCGGGGAATTCGCCTGTGCCCGGGTGCACGGCGAGCCCCTCACCGTGACCGGCACGGCGATCGTGCGGCCGCACGAGGGCATCCCGCTGCGCCACGAGACCCGGCATCCGATCATGCATTACCAGCTGACCCTGCGGGACGCCGCGGGCGGCGACTGGTGGCTGGAGGGCTACAAGTTCGCCGCCGCGCGCCGCCGCCTGGTGCGCCAGCTCGGCACCCAGGTGATCGAGATCGGCCGGGCCGGGGAGCCCGCGTCCTACCGCGGTGAGGTCGCCGTGCCGATGCACACCTATCTGCCCGATCAGATCGACGGCATCGAAGTCGATCCCAGCCTGCCCGAGCGTCAGCGGCGGCTGGCGAAACTGTTGTGGCTGAGCTGGTTCGGCGGCCAGCTCGGCAAGAGTCTGATGGAACCCGTCTTGCGCGTCGGCACCGATCTGCTGGATCTGCGCCGCGCGCTCCGCAAGGAGCAGGGCCGATGATCGAAAGCCACTCGACCCGAACGGAACTCGCTGCCGCGCCGGCGATCTCCTTCCGCACCGCGGACGGCGTCGAACTGCGGCTGCGCCGCGTCGGACCCGACGGCGCCCCCGCGGTGCTGCTGGTGCACGGACACGGGGTGTCCTCGGAGATGTTCGCCCTCCCCGAGATCCGCAACGTCACCGACGTGCTCGCCGACGCGGGCTATCAGTCCTGGCTGCTCGACTGGCGCGGCAGCTCCCGGCTGCCGCACAACACCTCCGGGCAGCCCTACACCTTCGACGATGTCGCGCTCTACGACCTGCCCGCCGCGGTGGCCCGGATCCGGGCGGAGATCGGGGAGCGCCCGCTGTTCGTGGTGGCGCACTGCATCGGCGCGCTCGCGCTGTCGCTGAGCCTGACCGCCGGCCTGCTCCCCGGCCTGGCGGGCGTCGTCGCGCAGGGCGTGTTCCTGACCCCGAAAGTCAGCACGGCGGCGCGCTGGCGGGTGCTGATCGGCAGCGAACTGATGGGCTCGCGGGTCACCCACCTGGAATCGGATTTCCGCAAGGTCGGGCTGTGGAACCGCCGGACGCTGCTGTACGCGGCCCTGTCGCGCAAGGGCGAATGCCCGGATCCCACCTGCCGCATGGTGCACGGCGGCTGGGGGATGGGCGCCACCCTGTTCGAACACGATCACCTCGATCCGCGCACCCACGATCGTCTCGCCGAATTGTTCGGGGCGATACCGCTGTCGGTGCTGCCGCACCTGCGGCAGATGGAACTGGCGCACGCCGTGGTGCGCTGGAACGTCGACGACGAGCGCTACCGCGCGCTCCCGGAGAACGCCCTGGATCAGGCCGATCGCATCGACTGCCCGGTGCTGCTGCTGTCGGGCAGCCGCAACGCGGCCTGGCTCGATTCGAACAAGCTCTGCTACGAGGTGCTCGCGGACCGCAACCCCGGCGTCGAGGTCCGCTACACCGAAATCCCGTCCTACGGCCACCTCGACACCTTCATCGGCCGCGGCGCGGCGCTGGACGTGTTCGGGCACCTCGTCGACTTCCTCGACGAGGTGTCCGCTCGATCGGCGTAGTGGCCGGCCCCAGATCCCGAACGGAGTCCTGAACATGCGAATCGCGTTGCTGACCGCGGGCACCCGCGGCGACCACCAGCCCTACCTCGCCCTGGCCGACGAATTGCGCTCGCGCGGCCACCATGTCGAGATGACCGCCACCGAGAACTACGCCGACGTGGTGCGGCGCTCGGGGTTCGAGCCGCACGTCATCCCGTTCAACTCGGCCGAGCTGCTGGAGTCGCCCGCCGCGAAAGCCGGTCTGTCCTCGGGTAATCCGCTGCCGTTCCTGCAGATCATGCTGGACACCGTGAAGATCATGGCGGGCGAGCGCGGCGAGCGCATGCACGAGGTGCTCTGCGGCGCTTGCGAATCCGCCGACGTGATCGTGTCCTGCGCCTCGACGCTGCCGTGGGCCATGGAACGCCGGGAGAAGACGGGGCAGACCGTGATCGGCGGCCTGCCCTACCCGCTGGAGCGGACCACCGAGTTCCCGTCCTCGTTCATGGTCAAGCGGATGATCTCCTCGCGGCGCTTGCGGCTGGCCAGCTACTCGGCGTTCGAACTCGCCTACGGCCTGGCCTACCGCAAGATGGACCGCCGGGTCCGCGCCCTTATGGGGTTGCCCGGCAAGCCGCGCAACCCGTTCCGCCGCATCCGCGAGGACGCGATTCCGCTGGTGCACATGGTGAGTCCGGTGCTGCTGCCGAAACCGGCCGACTGGCCGGAGCGCTCCACCGTCGTCGGCGCGCCGATCCTGCCCGCGCACCTGCGCGGCGCGTGGGGCGAATCGGAGGTCGACCCGGCGCTGGACGCGTGGCTCGACGAGGGCGAGGCGCCGATCTACTTCTGCCTGACCGGGATGCCGATCCTCGACCCCGCCGGTTCCTGCGACCTCATCGCCGCCGTATGCCGCCGGCTCGGTGCGCGGGCGCTGGTCACGGTGAAGGGGGAGGGCTACCCGCGCGGCCTCGGCTACGACCGAAAGCTTTTCGTCCTCGACTCCTTCGACTACGACCGGGTGCTGCCGCGTTGCAGCGCGGTCGTGCACCACGGCGGCAGCGGCAACTCGCACGACGTCCTGCGCGCCGGGCTGCCCGCCGTGGTGATCGGCGTGCACAGCGACCAGTTCTTCTACGGCTGGCGGATGTCGGAACTCGGGATCGGAGCCGACTTCCCGTACCCGAAGTTGACCGCGGATCGGTTGCACGACGCCCTGGTGCGGACGCTGACGCCCGAGTCACGCAGCCGGGCAGCGGAACTCGGCGCGCTGGTCGCCGCCGAGAACGGCATCCGGGCCACGGCGGACGCGGTGGAAAAGCTCGCCGTCGCGGCCTCGGCCTGAGGCGCGGCGGTTTCCGTGCACCTCGCGTTCTTCACCGACTTCCATCCGGCGACCCTGGGCGGGGTGCAGACCGCGATGCGCGCACTGTGCGACAGCCTGCGCGGCCTCGGCCACCGGGTGACCGTGTTCTGCCCGCCCGCCCCGGGCTCCGTGGCCGCCGACGCCGACGCCGACGTCGTCGTGCTCGCGCCGGTACCAGCCCTGGCACTGTCCAACGGCCTGCCCATGGTGCTCCCGACCCGGGCCACCCGGCGGGCGGTGGACGCCGCGTTCGCCGCGCGCGGCCCGGTCGACCTGGTGCACGCCCTGACCACCTACGGCTGCGGCGTCGCGGGCCTGCGCGCCGCGCGCCGGCACGGCCTCCCGGTCGTGCAGACGATGCAGAGCCGCGACGACACCATGATCCAGAAGTACGCCCCGGCACCGTATCTGGCCGCGTTGACCATGCGCTGGCTGCACGGGGCGCTGGTGCCGCTGCGGCACCAGCGCAGCCACGACGGCGACGACCGCGTCGCCCGGCTGGCCTGGCGGCCGCTGATCGCGCAGGCGCAGGCCGCCGACCGGGTGATCGTCCCGACCCGGCACTTCGCCCGCCGGCTGGCGGTGCGCGGCGTGGACCGCCCGATCCACGTGGTGTCGAACGGCATCGACGACGCGCTGCTGGACCGCGTCCGCGGCGCGGCCGCTCCGCAGCGGCCGCCCGGCCCGCCGCTGCGCGCGCTGTGGTGCGGACGACTGTCGCCGGAGAAGCGCCCCCTCGAGGCGATCGCGGTGGCGGGCCTGGTCGAGAACTGCGTGCTCGACGTCTACGGCAGCGGCCCGCTGGCCGGCCGCGTGGCCGCCGCCGCGGCGGAACTGGGCGAACGAGTCCGCGTGCGCGGAGAAGTCAGCCAGGCCGATTGTCTGAGCGCCATGCGCGAGCACGACCTGCTCCTGCTCACCTCGGACTGCGACACCCAGGGCATGGTGCTGCTGGAGGCCCTGGCGATGGGCCTGCCCATCGTCTACTGCGACCCCGAGCTCTCCGAAACCGTCCCCGCGGCGGGCGGCGTCCGCGCCGCCGACTCCTCGGTGCCCGCCTTCGCCGCCGTGCTGTGCGACCTCGCGCGCGACCGCTCCCGCCTGGCGGCGATGCGCGAGGCGCTCGCCGCGCACGCCGACGAACCGCGCCAATCACGGCACAGCGCCCGGATTCTCGCGGTCTACACCGAAGCGCTCGAGAAGTCGGAGGTCTGACCCTGTTCGGTAACCCGGCGCGGCCGGCCGGCCGCGGCACGCAAGTTCACCGCGATGATCGAGTTCGCGCCCTGGACTTCCGTAAGATGCTGGGCACTGCTCCTCGTGCGGTTATGGACTAGTGGAGGCGGTGGGCCGGTGATGTCGGATTCGGAGTTGGATCCTGCTGCGGTGGAGGTGGGGAGTTTCTTCCCGCAGACCCCGGAGACCGTGTGGCGGGTGCTGACCGATCCGGATCTGCTCGAACGGTGGCTGATGTGCTCGGTCGGGTTCGCCGCGACCACCGGCACGCATTTCATCTTCGTGCTCCCCACCAAACCGCCCGGCGAGATCGCCTGCGAGGTGCTGACCGCCCGGCCGAACCAGCAGCTGACCTACACCTGGTTCGATCTGCGCGCGCAGCCGCCCGCCCGCTGGGTCGTCGACTGGACGATCCAGCCGCAGGGCCGCGGCACCCGATTCCTGTTGACCCAGACCGGTTTCGACATCGACAATCGCCGGCAGAAGATGGCCCGCAACGCGATGGAACGCGGCTGGCGGTCGACGCTGCTGCGCTTGCGCGAACTCCTCGACACCCTCTGAGGGCGATATGCTCGGGGAAATCGAGGGAGGATCCGGGTGCGGGCGAAGCGGCGGCCACTGCTGATCTGGGGCGGGCTGACGGTGACGGGGTTGCTCGTACTGGTCGCGGGCAGCAACGCCTGGTTGTGGCTGGTTTCGGCCGGGCATCGCTCGGATACCGCGCACGCGCCGGTCGCCCCGGTGGTGATCGTGCCGGGCGCGAAGGTGGCCGAGGACGGCACGCCGATGGCCTACCTGCGCGGGCGCCTGGACGCCGCGATCGAGCTGGTGCGCACGGGGCGGGCCGGTGCGATCCTGGTCTCGGGTGACGGCGCGGGCCGATCGGGCGACGAAATCGCCTCGATGACAAAATATCTCGCCGATCAGGGGATCGATCCGTGGCTGGTCCGCTCGGATCGTGAGGGCTTCTCCACCCGCGAGACCTGCGAACGCGCCGCACACCTGTTCGGCGTGGACCGCGCGCTCGTCGTCACCCAATACCAGCACGTGCCGCGCGCCGTCGCCCTGTGCCGCTCGGCGGGCATCGAGGCCCACGGGGTCACCGCGCCGTGCGAATGCCGGCGGATCACCGTGCTCCGCAACAACGCCCGGGAGTGGCTGGCCGCGCCCAAAGCGGTGCTGGCGCTGCTCACCGGGTAGCGGGCGGCCGGTGCGGCGCGCTCGGCGGCCGCCTAGACTCCAGGACGAGAGGAGGGCCCACTGGTGAAACGAAACCTGAACTGCCCCTGTGGCGAAACCATCGTCGGCACCGACGAGGACGACCTGGTCGCGAAGACGCAGCAGCATCTCGCCGAGAACCATCCCGGTCACGAATACTCCCGCGACGAAATCCTGTTCATCGCGTACTGAGTGCCGGTGAGCGGCACACGGCCCGGAGGCCGTGTGCCACTCGCGGAAATCGGTTGCCCGGGGCGCGTGCCGGCTGCGAAAGTGCTGGAAAGCCGCCGGGAGGGGTTGTCATGGAGGATCGCAGCGATCTGCTGCTCGAAGGCGTGGTGGGATCGGTGGCCTACGGGCTCGATACGCCGCAGAGCGATGTCGACTATCTGGGGGTCTACGTCGAGCCGACCCGCAGCTTCCTGGGCCTGAATCCGCCGACCCGGGACCGGGGTACGCGCCACGGCCGCGGCGCCGCCGACGCCACCTACCACGAGGTCGGGAAGGCGATGGGGCTGATCCTGGCCTGCAATCCGACGGTCACCGAGATCCTCTGGCTCGACGAGTACACCGTCGCCACCGATTTCGGCCGGGAACTGGTCGGCCTGCGGTCGAGTTTCCTGTCGGCGCAACGGGTCCGGCACGCCTACTTCGGCTACGCCATGGCGCAATTCCGGCGCATGCTGACCCGCCGGGAGACCCAGGGCCTGCAGGATCGGCGGCTGGCCAAGCACGCCCGCCACCTGCGGCGGCTGCTGTGGCAGGGCCACCAGCTCTACACCACCGGCACGCTGCCGGTCCGGTTGCCCGACCCCGAGCCGTATTTCGAGTTCGGCCGGCAGATGACCACCGAGGCCGGCGAAGCCGCCGCCAAGGCGCTGATCGCGGAGTACGAGCAGAAGTTCGACACCGCGCGTACGGCGCTGCCGCAGCGCGCCGACGAAGCCCCGCTGGAGGACTTCATCCAGCGCCTGCGCCGCGCTCACCTCGACGACTGACCGGCCTGACGGGTCAGCGGGCCCGCTCGGCGGCGGTCAGGAAGGCCGTCAGCGTCGGGTTGAAGGCGGCGGTGCGCGGCACGGCGTGCCCGGCGCCGGGCAGCCGGGCGCGGCTCCCGCGCAGCCGGGCGGCGACGGCATCGCAGAGCCGTTCCATGCCCGGGTTGTGCTCGCCCGAGACGACCAGCACCGGAATCTCCGCCTCGGCGATGGTCTCGAACCGCGGTTGCGCCTCCCGCGGCGAGCGCAGCTCGCGCCACATCGCCATCGACGCCCGAATGTCCGCTCGGCTCAGCATGTCCGGGGCGAGCCCGGCCAGCGCGTAGAACTCGCGCTCGGCCTGCGCGTTGGCGGGTTCGGCGGCGAATCGGTCCGAGAGCACCATCAGCCGCCGCACGGATTCGTCCTCGGCGGCGGCGCTCCAGAGCGGCGCCTCGACGAGTGTCAGCGAGCGGATCAGACCCGGCGCGGCCTCGGCCGCCAGGCAGGAACCCAGCCCGCCGTAGGAGTAGCCGACCAGGTGCACGCCGCCGGGCACCTCGGCAATCAGCGACACCAGATCGGCGGCGTCGACCAGGAAATCCTGTTGCGCCGCGGGCGGACTGGGCGCGTAGCCGCGCCGGCTCGGCACGATCAGCGACCACTCGCGCTCCAGCTCCGCCTGCCGCGCCCAGGTCACCTCCGGCCCGAGCCCGCCGTGCACCAGCAGCACCGGCGGACCACTGCCCCCGCGCCGAACATGAAGGCGCGCAGGCGAATCGGATTCCGTTCGCGACGACATGGCCCCTCCTGCGCTCGTTCTACTCCCCGAGTTCGGAGCATAAGCCCGTGCGTGCCCGCCGATGCGGTGTAATCGATCACAGCTCGGCCCCGGCGCGGCGATCGCGGTCCCAGGCCTCCTGTCGCGGGACGACCGGCGGACCCGAACCGGCTCAGCGCGACAGTTCCGCCGCACCCGCCCGCGCGAACTCCTCGTCCAGATCACCGCTGGGCGCGCCCGCCACGCCGATGCCCGCGACCGGCGCGCCGCCGGTGGTGACGGGAACGCCGCCGCCGAGGAACAGGGTGCCGGGGATGTCGGCGAGCTGCGGAGCCGAGGCCAGGCGCTTGCCGAGTTCGGTGGTGGGCGCGTTCCAGGAGACGGCGGTGAAGGCCTTGCGCTCGGCCGAGTCGTAGGACTGCGGGCCCGCGCCGTCGCCGCGCAGGGTGACCAGGGTGTTGCCGTCGCGGTCGACCACGGCCACGCTGACGCGCTGGTTCTTCTGCTGGGCGGCCCGCAGCGCGGCCTGCGCGGCGCGGGTGGCGGCGTCGACGGACAGGTGCGTGCTCTGGCGCAGGTTGCCCGGGGAGGCGTCCGCGGCCAGGGCGACCTGCGCGGTGGCGGGGGCGTCGGAGCCGGTCAGGTCGACGGCGACCGCGCCCGCGCCGACGGCGGCCAGGACGGCGGCGCCGGTGACGAGTCCGGTCAGGGTGCGGCGGGAGGGAGTGCTCATGGCGGGTCCTTCGGTTCGAGTGGTGTGCTGCCTGATCGATCCTGCGGCCGGAGCAGGCGCCGCCGAATCGGGCGGCCGGACGGCTTCCGGCGGTAACCCGGCCGATGCCGGGGTCGTCCGATCGGCTGATCCGCGCCGGGACGCGCCCGGGCAGAATGGGCTGGTGGGCGACAGTGCGCAGAGCGAGCGGAACATCGGCGTGGTCATGCACGTCGCGTTCCTGGTGCTGGTCGCCGCCGCGCTGGCCCGCTTCCTGTTCCGCCATCCCGAGTCCGCGCGGACACCGGCGATCATCGCCCTGTCGGCGGCGGTGGCCGTGGTCTACGCGCTCGGCGCGCGCCGGGGCCGCGTCGCCTGGCTGGCCGCGGTCGTCGCGCTCTGGATCGTGCTGGTGGCGCTCGCGCCCAGTTTCGCCTGGTGCGCGGTGCCGCTGCTGTACACCGGGCTGCGCATCCTGCCCGTGCGGACCGCGTTGCTGCTGGTCACCGTGCTCACCGCGTTCGTGGCGGGCGCGCAGCTGCGGCTGGCCGGCTGGGCGGATCCGGCGGTGCTGCTCACGCTGCCCACGGTGGTGGTGCTGGCCACCACCGTGTTCGTCTATATGCGGCGCCGGTCCGAGGAGCAGCGCGTGCTCATCGAGGATCTGATCCGCACCCGCCGCGAACTCGCCGCCACCGAACGCCGCGAAGGCACCCTCGCCGAGCGCGAACGCCTGGCCATGGAGATCCACGACACCCTCGCCCAGGGCCTGTCCAGTCAGCGCATGCTGTTGCAGGCCGCCGACCGGGTCTGGGCGAGCGCACCGGACAGCGCACACGAGCACGTCCGCGCCGCGGAGGCCATCGCCGAGCAGAACCTCACCGAGGCAAGGCAATTCGTGCGCGACCTGGCCCCCGCCGATCTGGCCGCGAGCGGCTCGCTGGCCGCCGCGCTGCGCGCGCTCGCCGGGCGCGAGAGCTCCGCCGCGCTCACCGTCCGCGTGCACTGCGACGGCGAACCGCCGCGCCTGCCGGACCGGGTGGAGGCGACGCTGCTGCGCATCGCCCAGGGCGCGCTGGCCAACGTGCGCGAGCACGCCGCCGCGCGCACCGCGACCCTCACCCTGACCACGCTCGAGGACCAGGTCGTCCTCGACATCGCCGACGACGGCCGCGGCTTCGACGCCGCCGGGCCACCGGGCACCGGTGATCGCGGCTACGGGCTCGCCGCCATCCGAGCCCGGTTGCAGCAGTTCGGCGGCGCCCTCACCGTCGAGTCGGCGCCCGGCGAGGGCACCGTGCTGTCCGCCGCCATTCCCCTGGGAGCATCATGAATCCGACTGTGCGCGTTCTTGTTTGCGACGATCACGCGGTGGTGCGGGCCGGGCTGCTGGCGCTGCTGTCCAGCGCCGCCGACATCGAGGTGGCCGGTGAGGCGGGCACCGGCGAGGAGGCCATCGCGCTCGCCGCCCGCCTGGCTCCGGACGTGGTGCTGATGGATCTGCAATTGGGCGCCGGCATCGACGGGATCGAGGCCACCCGCCGCATCGCCGGCGCGCGCGGCCCGCACGTGCTGGTGCTCACCACCTACGACACCGACGCCGACATCACCCGCGCCATCGCCGCCGGTGCGACCGGGTACCTGCTCAAAGCCGAACGCCCCGAGGAACTCTTCGCCGCCATCCGAGCCGCCGCCGCGGGCCGACCGGCGCTGTCGCCGCCGGTCGCGCAGCGGGTGATGGCCCGGATGCGCAATCCCGCACCCGCCCTCACCGCCCGCGAACTCGACATCCTCGCCCAGCTCGCGCACGGTCACGGCAATCGGGAGATCGCGAAAGCCCTGCACATCAGCGAGTCCACGGTGAAGACGCACCTGGGCCGGGTCTACGAGAAGCTCGGTGTGGACACCCGCGCGGCCGCCGTCGCCGTGGCCACCGAGCAGCGCCTGCTCGGCTGAGCCGATGAATTCCGCTGCCGCGCCTCGTCTCTATCAGAAAGGTGTCCACAACCAGCGGAAGGATGCGGCATGACCACGCACGATATCGGCACGCGGGCACAGTGGCGCGCGGCCTACGAACAGGTCCGGGCCGAGGAGAAGGCACTCACCCGCCGTGGCGACGAGCTGACCGGGCGACGGCAGGCCCTGCCGTGGGTCCCGGTGACCAAGGAGTATCGCTTCGAGACCAACGCCGGGGACAAGTCGCTGGCGGAGCTGTTCGACGGGCGCTCGCAGCTGATCATCCGGCACTTCATGCACGGCCCGAAGACCCCGGCGGGCTGCGGGGGCTGCACGTTCGAGACCGACAACCTGGTGGGCGCGGTGCCGCACCTGGCGCAGCACGATGTGACGTTCCTGCTGGCCTCGCGCTCCCCGCTGCCCGTACTCAACGACTACAAGAAGCGCTACGGCTGGGACATCGAGTGGGTGTCGCTGGGCGACAACGGTTTCAACGAGGACTTCTACGAATTCATGCACGTCCCCACGCCGAACCGGCCCGGCGACATGCTCGCGAGCATGGAGCTGATGGCGCTGAGCTGCTTCGCCCGCGAAGGGGACACCGTCTTCCACACCTACTCCACCTACGATCGCGGCACCGAGGCGCTCAACGCGACCTGGCAGCTGCTCGACCGCGTTCCGCACGGCCGCGGCGAGGACTTCGCCGACTGGCCGCGCAAACGCGACGAATACTGAGTGCCACCGTCCGCCCGCGCGCCGGTACGGTGGACCGAGTGCATGTCACCGAGAAGACGACGGTCCTCACGCCGCGCCGGCTGAACGGCTGGAGCCGCACCGCACCCACTGTGGCGCAGGTGCTTTCGACGCCGGATCTGGACACGGTCGCGCGGGCGGTGCGGACGGCGGGGGAGCGCGGGGTGCTCGCGCGCGGGCTCGGGCGCAGCTACGGCGATCCGGCGCAGAACGCCGGCGGTGTCGTCGTCGACATGACAGCCTTCGACCGCATCCACTCGATCGATCCGGACGGGGCGATCGCCGACGTCGACGCGGGCGTCAGCCTCGACGCCCTGATGCGGGCCGCGCTGCCGCGAGGATTGTGGGTGCCGGTGCTGCCGGGCACCCGCCAGGTCACCATCGGCGGCGCGATCGCCTCCGACATCCACGGCAAGAACCACCACTCGGCGGGCAGCTTCGGCAATCACGTGCTCGCGCTGGAGCTGCTCACCGCCGACGGGTCGGTGCGCACCCTGACTCCCGAAGGCGAAGGGGCCGAGCTGTTCTGGGCGACGGTCGGCGGGATGGGGCTCACCGGGATCGTGGTGCGCGCGCGAATCCGGCTGAAGCGCACCGAAACCGCCTATTTCCTCGTGGACAGCGACCGCACCGGCACGCTGGCCGAGACGATGGAGCTGCTGACCGACGGCTCGGACGAGGGCTACGAGTACTCCGTCGCGGTGCCCGACACGATCAGCATCGACGGCAGGCTCGGCCGGGCCGGTTTCAGCCGCGGCAACCTGGCCACCCTGGACCAGCTGCCGCCCAAGCTACGCCGTGATCCGCTGCGTTTCGCCGCGCCGCAGCTGTTCACCGCGCCGGACATCTTCCCGTCCGGCCTGGTCAACAACCTGACCACGCGCCTGGGCGGCGCGCTCGCCTACCGCAGCTTTCCCGCGCACGGGCGCGGGCTGATCCAGAACATCACCCAGTTCCTGCATCCGCTGGATCTGCTGGGCGAATGGAACCGGGCCTACGGGCCGCGCGGGATGATGCAGTACCAGTTCTCCGTGCCGTTCGGCGCCGAGGATCAGCTGGCCGCCGCCGTGCGGGCGATCGCGCACTCCGGCCACCACTCGTTCCTCAACGTCTTCAAGCGCATGGGCCCCGGTAACCGGGCGCCGCTGTCCTGGCCGCATCCGGGGTACATGCTCAGTCTGGACTTCGCGCTGGCGCCCGGCCTGGCCGAGTTCTGCGACCGCCTCGACGAGCGCGTCCTGGCCGCCGGGGGCCGCCTCTACTTCGCCAAGGACTCCCGGGCCACCCCGGCGACGATCCGCGCGATGTACCCGCGCCTGGACGAATGGCGGCGCGTGCGCGACGCCGCGGATCCGGAGCGGATCTTCGTCTCCGATCTCGCGCGTCGCCTACACCTCCTCGAAGACGCCTGAGCGACACCGGCCCCGGCGGGCCGACGCGCCGCCGAGGCGATTCCGGTTCTGGCACAGCCGTGCCGGGACGCCGGATTTGCGCGTATCCTGGTGTGACTGCGGTCACATTTTGATAGCGATTTTCGGTCAGGGACCCCAATCCCTTTCCATCTGCTTTGCGAAGTCTTTACTATCAGCGCGTTCTCTGCGTAACCGGGTGGTTGCTCCAACCCAGCGTTTCGAAGTTCCCGCTTCGCCCGCCGCTCGCTTTCGATGCCTGTACATGTTCGCCCGATGAACCGTTCCGGCGCTGCCGGTTCGGCGAAGGAGAAATATGTTCACCGACACCGATCCCGCACCACGGACGTTGCCGCGCTCCACCGCCGCCGATCTCGGTCCGGCGCGGGCGCAGTGGTTCTTCGACCTACTCCGGAGCGTCTTACGCCACGATCTACCCGCCTCGCTGGTGGTTTTCCTTGTCGCCCTGCCGCTTTCGCTCGGCATCGCGGTCGCCAGCGGCGCGCCCGTGGCCGCCGGGCTGGTCGCGGCGGTGGTCGGGGGCATCGTCGGCGGGCTGCTCGGGGGCTCGGTGTTGCAGGTGAGCGGGCCCGCCGCGGGACTCACCGTGGTCGTGGCCGAGACGATCAATCAATTCGGCTGGGCTGCCACGTGTTTCATCACCGTCGCGGCCGGGGTGCTGCAGGTGATGTTCGGGCTGAGCCGGATCGCGCGGGCGGCGCTGGCGATCACGCCGGTGGTGGTGCACGCGATGCTGGCCGCGATCGGCATCACCATCGCGCTGCAGCAGGTGCACGTCCTGCTCGGCGGCTGCGCGCAGAGCACCGCCTGGCACAACATCACCGAACTGCCGGGCCAGCTGCTGCACGCCAATCGCCCGGCGGTGCTGATCGGCGGCACGGTCATCGCCATCATGCTGGGCTGGCGCTACATGCCGGCGCGCCTGCGTGTGCTGCCCGGCCCGCTGGTCGCGGTCACCGCCGGTACCGCGCTCTCGCTGGCGCTTCCGGTGCAGGTGGACCGAATCGAATTGAACGGCAGCCTGTTCGAGCAGATCGGGCTGCCCAGCCTGCCCTCGGGCAGCTGGTTCGACGTCGCGGTGACGGTGCTGACGATCGCGCTGATCGCGAGCGTGCAGAGCCTGCTCTCGGCGGTCGCCGTGGACAAGATGCACGGCGGCAAGCGCACCGACTTCGACCGGGAACTGCTCGGGCAGGGCTCGGCGAACGTGCTCTCCGGTCTGCTCGGCGGTCTGCCGGTGGCCGGCGTGATCGTGCGCAGCTCGGCGAATGTGCAAGCGGGAGCGCGCAGTCAGGCCTCGGCGGTCCTGCACGGCGTCTGGATCCTGATCTTCGCGGTGGCCCTGGTCGGCCTGGTCCGGCAGATCCCGATGGCCGCGCTCGCGGGGCTGCTCATCGTGATCGGCATGCAGCTGGTCAAGCTGGCCCACATCAAGCTGGCGCACCGCACCGGCGATCTGCTGGTCTACGCGGTCACGGTGCTGGGGTCGGTGTTCCTCAACCTGCTCGAGGGCGTGCTGATCGGCCTGGCGCTGGCCTTCGTCTTCCTGCTGTGGCGCGTGGTGCGCACGCATGTGGTGGCACAACCGTTGCCCGGCACCGAGTTCGGCGAGCACTGGCTGGTGACGATCGAGGGTAGCTGCAGCTTCCTGGCACTGGTGAAGCTGTCCTCGGAGCTGGCCAAGGTGCCCGAGGGCGCGACGGTCCGGCTGGAGATGAGCGTCGACTTCCTCGATCACGCCGCCTGGGAGACCATCGAGGACTGGGCGCGCCGGCACCGAAGCGAGGGCGGCACCGTCGAATTCGTGGAACTGGGCCCGGTGCGGATGGCGGGCGCCGGCTCGGGGCCGCCCGCGCGCGAGCACACCCGCAACGCGACCGCCGAGCTGATCGGCCCCACGCGCGGCGCCGCGCGGCACGGTGATCCGACGGTCGCCGGGATCGCGGCCTATCACCGCGGTCACGCGCAGCCGGCCCGGCCGCGCCCGGCCGACGCGGGCGAGCACGCCGGGATCGACACATTCTTCCTGACCTGCTCGGATGCCCGGATCGTCCCGAACGCCCTGACCCACAGCCATCCGGACGACCTGTTCACCGTGCGCAATGTCGGCAACCTGGTGCCGGCGGGGGCCAGCGACGTCTCGGTGGAGGCGGCGCTGATCTACGCCCTGGAGCAGCTGGACGTGCGCAGTGTGGTGGTTTGCGGGCACTCCGGCTGCGGCGCGATGGCGGCCTTGCACCGGGATCTGCCCGCGGGCCCCGGGCTCGAGGACTGGCTGGCGCACGCTCGCCCGAGCCTGACCGGGTTCCGGCTCGGGCATCCGGTCGCGACCGCGGCGGCGCAGGCGGGGTTCGGCGAGGTGGATCAGCTGGCCATGGTGAACGTGGCGTTGCAGGTCGAGACGTTGCACGCGCATCCGGCGGTGGCGCGCGGGGTGGCCGAGCGGGGCGTCGCGGTCACCGGCCTGTTCTACGATGCCGCCACCGAGCGGCTGGTCGCGATCTCCGCCGACGGCCTGACGGAGATCGACGACATGACGAATCACGTTGTGCCGGAACCGGTTCGACCCTAGGTGTGCGCGATATCACAAGATTCCGGAGGTATGTCACCAGCCACTTCCAGGTTACTTCTTAAGTTTTGCTAAGCCTTTACCAATAGCCTTGTCCCGATTTACCCGCCTGCCCAACGAAGCGCCGGCAACCCCCTCATCATCACTGGACCTGGAGGAGCCATGGCTGTCGGAATCGACCCAGCCCCACCTGTGCCCGGACCCGAAACGGGAACCCGATCACTGTCTGATCGCTTGAGATTCATTGCCCGCCACGACCTTCCCGCCTCGATCGTTGTCTTCCTGGTCGCGCTGCCGCTCTCCCTGGGCATCGCCGTCGCCTCCGGCGCTCCCGTCGCCGCGGGCCTGATCGCCGCCGTCATCGGCGGCATCGTCGCCGGTCTGCTCGGCGGCTCCACCCTGCAGGTCAGCGGCCCGGCGGCCGGCCTGACCGTCGTCGTCGCCGAGTCGATCAACAAATTCGGCTGGGGCGCAACCGGTTTCATCGTCGTCGCGGCCGGCGTGCTGCAGATCCTGTTCGGCCTCAGCCGGATCGCCCGCGCCGCACTGGCCGTCGCGCCGGTCGTGGTGCACGCCATGCTCGCCGGTATCGGCATCACCATCGCGCTGCAGCAGATCCACGTGCTGCTCGGCGGTTCCTCGCGCAGTTCGGCCTGGAACAACATCGTCGAACTACCGGGACAGTTACTGAACCTGCACGGCGGCGACGTCTTCGTCGGCGGCGTGGTCATCGCGATCATGCTCTGCTGGAAGTACGTGCCCGCGCAGATCCGGGTCGTCCCGGGCCCGCTGGTCGCGATCGTCGTGGCCACCGTGCTCTCGCTGCTGCTGCCCACCGGCGCCGAGCGAATCGTGTTGAACGGCTCGCTGTTCGACGCCATCGGCCTGCCCGAGATCCCCAGCGGCGGCTGGTCGGCCGTCGCGCTCATGGTGCTCACCATCGCACTGATCGCCAGCGTGGAGAGCCTGCTCTCCGCGGTCGCCGTGGACAAGATGCACAGCGGCCCGCGCACCCAGTTCGACCGCGAACTCATCGGCCAGGGCTCGGCCAACGTGCTCTCCGGCCTGGTCGGCGGCCTGCCGGTGACCGGCGTGATCGTGCGCAGCTCGGCCAATGTGGCGGCCGGCGCGCGCACCCGCGCCTCGGCGGTGCTGCACGGCGTCTGGATCCTGCTGTTTTCGGTCGCGCTGGCCGGGCTGGTGCAGCAGATCCCGCTGGCGGCGCTGGCCGGTCTGCTCATCGTGATCGGCATCCAGCTGGTCAAGCTCGCGCACATCCGCCTCGCGCGGCGCACGGGCGACCTGCTGGTCTATGCCGTCACCATCGCGGGCGTGGTGTTCCTGAACCTGCTCGAGGGCGTCGTGATCGGCTTGGCGCTGGCCTTCGCGCTGCTGCTGTGGCGGGTGGTGCGGGTGGCGATCGTCGCCGCGCCGATCCCGGCGTCGCAGCGCTGGCTGGTCACCATCGACGGTTCCTGCACCTTCCTCGCGCTGCCCAAGCTGTCGGCGGAACTGTCCAAGGTGCCTTCCGAGGCGGACGTCACCGTCGAGATGACGGTCGACTTCCTCGACCACGCCGCCTTCGACGCGCTCTCCGACTGGGTGCGGCAACAGGAAAGCAACGGCGGCAGTGTGGAATTCGTCGAAATCGGCAGTGCGCGCATGGCCGACGCGGACAGCCGCCCGCCGGCGCGCGGCTTCGGCCGGGCCATGTTCGACGAGGTGCTGGGCCCCTGGCAACGCGACGATCAAGAGCAGCGCGATCCGATCAGCGCGGGCGTCGCGGCCTACCACCGCAGCCACGCCCACGTGGTGCGCCCGCACCTGGACGAGCTGCGCGACCACCAGGATCCGGAAACGTTCTTCCTCACCTGCGCCGATTCGCGGGTGGTGCCGAACGTGATCACCAACAGCGGGCCCGGTGACCTGTTCACCATGCGCAACGTGGGCAACCTGGTCCCCGCCGAGCTGGACGCCTCGGTGGAGGCCGGCCTCACCTTCGCGCTGGAGAAGCTGAACGTGCGCTCGGTCGTGGTGTGCGGGCACTCCTCGTGCGGCGCGATGGCGGCGCTGCACCGCGGCGACCACGAGCGCGCGCCGCACACCGGGATCGGCACCTGGCTGGCCCACGCCCAGCCCAGCCTGGACCGGTTCCGGCTCGGCCACCCCGTCGCCCGGGCCGCCGCGGCGGCCGGTTTCGGCGAGGTGGATCAGCTCGGCATGGTCAACGTCGCGATCCAGCTGGAGACGCTGCACCGGCATCCCTCGGTGCGGGCCGCGATCGCCGAGCGCGGACTCACGGTGTCGGGCTTGTTCTTCGACATCGCGACCGCGCGCGTCATCGAGGTCACCGTCGACGGGCTGGCCCAGTTCGAGGATCATCCGGCCACACCGGAATTGGTCTGACCCACGTCGAATCCGCCCGGGCCCGCGGGGGTTCCGGGCGGATTCGCGCGTTCACAAGCGTTCGTTAAGGCCCGCCGAGCAGGCGACTCGTACTGTGGCTGGTGTGAGCACCGAGCTGGAACAGACCGAAACCACCGCCCCGGGTCGCTGGCGCGCCTTCCGCGACGCGATCACCGAGCGACCTACCCTGAACCTCGCCTACCGGATCCTGGTCGGCGTGGTGGGCGTGGCGGTGCTGATCCTGGGCATCCTCGCGATTCCCTACCCCGGGCCCGGCTGGGTCATCGTGTTCGCGGGCCTCGGTATTCTCGCCACCGAATTCGCCTGGGCGCGCCAGGCCCTGGGCTGGCTGCGGCACCGGTACGACAAGTTCATGGCCTGGTTCGCCGCGCGCGGGCTGGTGGTCCAGGCCTGCGCCGCGATCTTCACCTGCCTGATCGTGATCGCGACGCTGTGGTTGCTCGGCACATTCGGAATGATCGGCGGCTGGATCGGAGTCGAATCGAAGTGGTTGCACAGTCCTTTGACATGGTGACGGTCCCGGGAAGCACGCTCACCCAGCCGGAGTGGCTGGCCGCGCGGATCGCGGAGATGGGTGAGTCCTGGGGGACCACCGTGCCCCGGGTGGCGGGGACCCTGTGGTGGTGCATGGTCGCCTCGGCGCTGGTCGAGCAGCTGGCCCGGGCCTACGCCCAGGACCGGCCCGCGCCCGTGCCGTGCCTGGACCGCCTGCACTGCGAGGTGCGCCCGGACGGCGGGATCGAACGGGTGCACATCCTGCCGGGCGAACCGGCGCAGGCCCTGCCCGAGGACGAGACGGGCTGGTCGCACCGCGCCGACGCCAGCGCCGCCCTGCGCGACACCCTCGCGACCCTGATCCCCGCCGTCGCCGCCGTGTCCGGGGCGGGTGTGCCCGCCCTGTGGGCCGTCGTCGCCGACGCCGCCGGCAATCGCGCGCTCGACGCGGGCAAACCCGAGGCCGGCGCGCGCCTGGCGGCCGATGTGGGCGGCAAACTGCCGGTGCCGCGCTTCGTCGAGGTCGGCGGGCGCACCTTTGTCCGGCGCATCTCCTGCTGCCTGGTCTACGAGGTCCCCGGCTGCGAGATGTGCACCAGTTGCCCCAAACGTCCGGCGGCCGAACGCGAGATGTTGCTCACGAAACTGGCCGGCGACAACTGAATTAAACGCCCAGGCCGCCCGTCGGCCGCGGGCGGAATTCGCGCGGCACACGAGTCTGGCCCGAGGTGCGCCCGGGCGGGCGGGCTAGCATGGTCGCGCCGGAGCTCGACGCCGCCGGTGATGACGCGTGCGGGAAACGCCCGCCACGAAAGACGCCAAGGAGAAGGCCGCCGTGACCACCTCAGCCCCCCAGCCCCCCGTTGCCCTCATCCGGGTACCGGCCGGGACTACGGCCGGCGCTGCGGTGCGGGAAGCGGGCCTGCCGACCAAGGGCCCGGACACCGTCGTGGTGGTCCGCGACGCCGAGGGCGCCCTCAAGGACCTGTCCTGGACCCCCGAGACCGACGTCGAGGTCGAACCGGTCGCCGCCGGCACCGAGGACGGCCGCAGCGTGATCCGGCACTCGGCCGCGCACGTGCTCGCCCAGGCGGTGCAGCAGGAGTTTCCCGAGGCCAAGCTCGGCATCGGCCCGCCGATCAAGGACGGCTTCTACTACGACTTCCAGGTCGATCGCCCCTTCACCCCGGAGGATCTGGCCAAGCTGGAATCCCGGATGAAGAAGATCATCAAAGGCGCGCAGCGGTTTTCGCGGCGCGTGGTCGAGATCGAGGACGCCCGGGTCGAACTGGCCAAGGAGCCGTTCAAGCTGGAGCTGATCAGCGACAAGTCCGGCATCGACGATCCGGAGGTGATGGAGGTCGGCGGCAACGAGCTGACCATCTACGACAACCTGGATCCGCGCACCGGCGAACGCGTCTGGGGCGACCTGTGCCGGGGCCCGCACATCCCCACCACCAAGTTCATTCCCGCGTTCAAGCTGACCCGCTCCTCGGCCGCGTACTGGCGCGGTGACCAGGACCGCGAGGATCTGCAGCGCGTCTACGGCACCGCCTGGGAATCCACCGAGGCCCAGGACGAGTACCTGCGCCTGCTGGAGGAGGCCGAGCGCCGCGACCACCGCAAGCTGGGCCTGGAACTGGACCTGTTCAGCTTCCCCGACGAGCTCGGCTCCGGCCTGCCGGTGTTCCACCCCAAGGGCGGCATCATCCGCAAGGAAATGGAGGAGTACTCGCGCCAGCGCCACATCGCGGCCGGCTACGAGTTCGTCAACACCCCGCACATCACCAAGGGCCACCTGTTCGAGGTCTCCGGCCACCTCGACTGGTACAAGGACGGCATGTTCCCGGCCATGCACCTGGACGCCGAACTCAATGACGACGGCACCGTGCGCAAGCCCGGCCAGGACTACTACGTCAAGCCGATGAACTGCCCGATGCACAACCTGATCTTCCGGGCGCGCGGTCGCTCCTACCGGGAGCTGCCGCTGCGGATGTTCGAGTTCGGGTCGGTGTACCGCTACGAGAAGTCCGGCGTGGTGCACGGCCTGACCCGGGTGCGCGGCATGACCCAGGACGACGCGCACATCTACTGCACCAAGGAGCAGATGCACGCGGAGCTGACCAGCACCCTGAACTTCGTGCTCGGCCTGCTCAAGGACTACGGCCTGGACGACTACTACCTGGAGCTGTCCACCAAGGACCCGAAGAAGTTCGTCGGCTCCGACGAGCTCTGGGAAGAGGCCACCGAGACCTTGTCCAAGGTCGCCTCGGCCTCGGGCCTGCAACTGGTGCCGGATCCGGGCGGCGCCGCGTTCTACGGCCCGAAGATCTCCGTGCAGTGCAAGGACGCGCTGGGCCGGACCTGGCAGATGTCGACCATCCAGCTCGACTTCAACCTGCCCGAGCGCTTCGAGCTGGAGTACACCGGCTCCGACGGCGCCAAGCACCGCCCCGTGATGATCCACCGCGCGCTCTTCGGCTCCATCGAACGCTTCTTCGGCGTGCTCACCGAGCACTACGCGGGCGCGTTCCCGGCCTGGCTCGCACCGGTCCAGGTGGTTGGTATCCCGGTCGCGGAGGCGTTCGCCCCGCACCTGGACGCGGTGATCGAGCAGCTGCAGGACCGCGGCATCCGGGCCCAGGTCGACCGCAGCGACGATCGGATGCAGAAGAAGATCTTCAACAACACCGCGCAGAAGATCCCGTTCATGCTGCTGGCGGGCGAGCGGGACGTGGCCGCGGGCGCGGTGAGCTTCCGCTTCCGCGACGGTACCCAGGTCAACGGGGTGCCCACCGCCGACGCGGTGGCCACCATCGAGGCGTGGGTCCGCAACCGCGTCAACGATTCCCCGACCGCCGAGGGCTTCGACATCGTCCAGGCCGCGCAATGACCGACAGCGATTTCCAAGACCGCATCGTCGACCGGGGCGCCGGGGAACCCGATCGGCTGCAACGGCTCTGGACGCCGTACCGGATGTCCTACATCGCCGAGGCGGCCGCCAACCCGCGGCCCGCGGACGCCACCGGGCACCCCTTCACCGACATCCCCAAGATGACCGACGAGGACGGCCTGATCATCGCGCGCGGTGAACTGGTGTACGCCGTGCTCAACCTGTACCCGTACAACCCGGGCCACATGCTGGTGGTGCCCTATCGCCGGGTCGCGGATCTGGAAGCGCTCACCGATCCGGAGAGTGCCGAGCTGATGGCGTTCACGCAGCGGGCGATCCGGGTGATGAAGAGCGTGTCGCGTCCGCACGGTTTCAATGTCGGGCTCAATCTCGGTGGCGTGGCGGGCGGTTCGCTCGCCGACCACCTGCACCAGCACATCGTGCCCCGCTGGGGCGGTGACGCGAACTTCATCACCGTGGTCGGCGGAGTGAAAGTCATGCCGCAGCTGCTGCGGGAGACCAGGGCGCTCCTGGCTGCCGCCTGGAAGGAAACGGACTAGAAGTTGCTGAGCTTCTTCGGTCGCGAGACGTTCGCGAAAGCGACTGCGCCGCTCGGCAAGGCGCTGGTGAGAACCGGGCTGACCCCGGATGCCGTGACCGTCATCGGCACCACCGCCTCGATCGCCGCCGCCGTCACGCTGTTCCCCACCGGACACCTGTTCTGGGGGACGATGGTGATCTGGCTGTTCGTCATGTTCGACATGCTCGACGGCGCGATGGCCCGGGCGCGCGGCGGCGGCACGAAATACGGTGCGGTGCTGGACGCCACCTGTGATCGGGTGGCCGACGGCGCGATCTTCGGCGGCCTGGCCTGGTGGGCGGTGTACCACGAGAACAACCGGTGGCTGTTCGGCGCGACCCTGGTGGTGCTGGTGACCTCGCAGGTGATCTCCTACGCCAAGGCGCGCGCGGAGGCCAGCGGGCTCTCGGCCGACGGCGGCTGGATCGAGCGGCCGGACCGGTTGATCATCGTGCTCGTCGGCGCCGGCCTCACCGGCATCGGCGGCTACTGGGGTATCGAATGGCTCACCTGGGCAGTGCATGTCGCGATGTGGGTGCTCGCGGTACTGAGCATCGTGACGGTGTTCCAGCGGGTGCTCGCGGTGCGGAACTCGCCGGGCGCCCGCGAGGTGATCGTGAAGGGTGGCGGCGCATGAGCAAGGTCCGGGCGATGCTGACCGACCAGGCCTACGCGGCCGGCTGGCGGCTGGTGCGCGCGCTGCCGGAAGCCGCGGCGCGCACGGTGTTCGACGTGGGCGCGGACCGGCTCGCGGCCGGGGGCGGCCCGAAACAGTTGCGCCGCAACCTCGCTCGCGTCCTGGGCGTGACCCCGGAGTCGGTGCCGGACGAGCTGGTGCAGGCCAGCATGCGCTCCTACGCCCGCTACTGGCGCGAGGCGTTCCGGTTGCCGGGCATGGACCACGCCGCCCTCGGCCGGGAACTCTCGGTGCAGGGCATTCAGCATCTGTACGACGCGCTGGCGCGCGGGCGGGGCGCGGTGCTGGCGCTGCCGCACTCCGGCAACTACGACATGGCCGGGGTCTGGCTGGTGCAGAACAACGGCCCCTTCGCCACGGTCGCCGAGCGGCTGAAGCCGGAATCGCTGTTCGAGCGCTTCGTCGCCTACCGGGAGAGCCTCGGCTTCGAGATGTTCCCGCTCACCGGCGGCGAGCAGCCGCCGTTCGCGGCGCTCGCGGAGCGGCTGCGCGCGAACAAGGTGGTGTGCCTGATGGGGGAGCGCGACCTCACCGGCCGGGGCGTGCCCGTGGACTTCTTCGGCGAGCGCACCTGGCTGCCCGCCGGCTCGGCGAAACTGGCGATCGAGACGGGCGCGGCGCTGATCCCGGTGCACACCTGGTTCACCGCCACGGCCGACGGCCGCGAGGGCTGGGGCATGAAAACCGAAGCGCCGCTGGATGTCTCGGGTGGCGTCGGGGCCGCGACGCAGGCCCTGGCGGACCGATTCGCGGCGAATATCGCGGCGCACCCGGCGGATTGGCACATGCTGCAGCCGCTGTGGGAGCGCGATCTGTCGCCCGAGCGGCTGGCGCGCATCGCCGCCGCGCAGGAGACTCGATGAAAATCGGCATGGTCTGCCCGTACTCCTTCGACGTACCGGGCGGCGTGCAGGCCCACGTGGTCGAGCTGGCCCGGGTGTTCATCGAACGCGGCCACCGGGTCAGCGTGCTCGCGCCCGCGTCCGAGGGCACGCCGCTGCCGGAGTTCGTGGTCTCGGCCGGTCGCGCGGTCGCCATCCCGTACAACGGGTCGGTGGCGCGGCTGTCGTTCGGGCCCATGGCCTACACCAGGATCCGGCGCTGGATCGACGGCAACGACTTCGACGTGCTGCACATCCACGAGCCCAACGCGCCCTCGCTGTCGATGCTCGCGCTCAAGATCGCCGAGGGGCCGATCGTCGCGACCTTCCACACCTCGACCACGAAGTCGCTGGTGCTCAGCACATTTCAGGGTGTGCTGCGGCCGTACCACGAGAAGATCAGCGGCCGCATCGCCGTCTCGGAGCTGGCGCGGCGCTGGCAGGTGGAGGCGCTGGGCTCCGACGCCGTGGAGATTCCCAACGGCGTCGACGTGCCCGCCTTCGCGCGCGCGCCGATGCTGGCGGGGTACCCGCGCGACGGCGGGACGGTGCTGTTCCTGGGCCGCTACGACGAACCGCGCAAGGGAATGGCGGTGCTGCTCGGCGCGCTGCCGGAGCTGGTGCGGCGGCACCCCCGCCTACAGGTCCTCATCGTCGGTCGCGGCGACGAGGAGAGATTGCGCCGTGAGGCCGGGTCGCTGGCCGGTCACCTGCGCTTCCTGGGGCAGGTTTCCGACGAGGAGAAGGCCTCGGCGATGCGCAGCGCGGACGTCTACGTCGCGCCCAACCTCGGCGGCGAGAGCTTCGGCATCATCCTGATCGAGGCGATGGCCGCCGGAACCGCCGTCGTGGCCAGCGAATTGGACGCCTTCCGGCGGGTGCTGCGCGACGGCGCCGCCGGAACGCTGGTCCCCGTGGGCGATTCGGCCGCGCTCGCGCACGCCATCGACCACCTGCTCACCGACGACGAGCGCCGGGCGGCGCTGGTGCAGACGGCCAATCAGGTGGTCGGCGAATACGATTGGCCCGTGGTGGCCGAACAGATCCTGCGCGTCTACGAGACCGTCACCGTCGGGCACACCCGGGTGCGGGCCGCCGGATGATCACCTTCTCCGCGACCACGGTCCTGGTCCTCGCGCTCATCGCGGCGCTGGTGTTCGCGGGCGGCGTCTGGGCCTACTCCACGGCCAACCGGCTGGACCGGCTGCACGTGCGCTCGGACCAGTCCTGGCTGGCCCTGGACAGCGCGCTGGCCCGGCGCGCGGTGGTGGCCCGGTCGGTGGCCTTGGCCAGCGCCGATCCCGAACAGGCCAAACGCCTTGCCACGCTTGCCGATCGAGCCGAGCGCGCCTGCCGCACCGATCGCGAGACGGTGGAGAACCAGCTCTCCGCGGCGCTGTCCATGGTCGACATCGGCACCCTGCGCCCGCAACTGGTCGCCGAGCTGGCCGACGCCGAGGCCCGGGTACTGATCGCCCGGCGGTTCCACAACGACGCCGTCCGCGACACCCTCGCGCTGCGCACCCGCCGGCCGGTGCGGTGGCTGCACATCGCCGGCACCGCGCCGCTGCCCACCTACTTCGAGATCACCGAACGGGTCACCCCGGCCGCGTCCACCGGTCTCGAGGTCGACACCGTGCGCACCTCGGCGCGCATCGTGCTGCTCGACGAGAACGATCGCGTGCTGCTGATGCGCGGCAACGACCCGGCCACGCCCGAGATCTCCTTCTGGTTCACCATCGGCGGCGCGGTGGAGCCGGGCGAGTCGCTGCGCGCGGCGGCCGTGCGGGAGCTGTGGGAGGAAACCGGCCACCGCGCCGACCCCGCCGCGCTGCGCGGTCCGATCTGGCGCCGGGTGGCGGTCTTCCCCTTCGACCGGGAACTGATCCGCGCCGAGGAGCTGTTCTTCGTGCTCCGGGTGACCGCGTTCACCCCGGAACCGGGCAAACTCAGCACCATCGAGCGTCGCTCCATCACCGGCAACAAGTGGTGCACACCGTCCGACATCGTCGCCGTCGACCAGTCCGGGGAGACGGTGTACCCCTACCACCTCGACGAGCTGCTGCCGGCCGCGATCGCCGCGGTCGCCGGTGTGGGCGATCTGGAAGTCACCTCGATCCGCTGACCCGACGCGAAGAGCGTGGCCCCGGAGTCGCTCCGGGGCCACGCTCTGTTCCGATCAGTCGAATGTGCAACCGCTGAGCGGTTTTCCGGCCAGCCGGTCGAGCAGATACGGGATCACGTTGTCCACGAAACCGTCGATCAGCTCGGGCCCGAAATGGTTGGGCAGCGTGGTGCCCGGGAGGATGGCGGGCAGGTGGTTGGTGCGGAAGGTGACGGTCGCACCGCGGCCGCACCAGTCCTGGGCCAGCTGCCGCACCTGGCCGTAGGGGATGGTGTCGTCGTTGATGCCGCTGGTCACCAGCACCGGCACGCCCGGCGTGCGATGACCGATGCGCTGCTCGGTGAGGATCGCGGCGGCCCCGGGCAGTTCGCGCAGGTGCTCCGGCAGCGGGCGGCCGTCGACGGTGAGCGCGGACGATCGCAGGAACGGCCGGCTCAGGATGACGTCGCCGATGCAGTCGTCGGCGAGCGCGTCCAGGGTGGCCTTGCCCTCGGGCGTGGTGCGGCGATCCACCTCGGTGGCCAGCGCCGGATAGCGCTCACGGAAACCGTTGAGCGCGAAGCCGATCGCGCCGCCGATCAGGTTCCCGCTGTCGATCTGGCCGATCACTGCGGTCAGATCGGCGGGCGGCGCACCGGACCAGACCCCTTTGAGGTTCAGTTCGGGCGCGTACTCCGGCTGCAATTCGGCGGCCGACGCCGTCGCGCCGCCGCCCTGGGAGTAGCCCCAGAACGCCAGCGGGGTCGCGGGGCCGGTGCCCGCCAGGCGCACCGCGGCGCGGGCGGCGTCGAGCACCGCGTGCCCGGACTCGACCCGGTTCACGTAGGTGTGGATGCCGGGGGTGCCCAGGCCGATGTAGTCGGTGAGGAAGACGTTGGCGCCCAGCGCCGTCCACGCCGCGAGCGCCACGGCCTCCTGGTTCGGCGACATCGACCGCCGGTTCAGGTCCACGACGAAGCCCGTCGACGCCGCGACCGAGGCGGCGCACTGATCGCCCTGCCCGACCGTGCCCGGCGCGATGACGATGGTGGGCCGCTCGCCGCCGCCCTGCCACGGCCGGGTGCCCGGCACATAGGTGCCCGTGACCGCCGTCGGCGACCCGTCCTGCAACTGCGAGGTGTACATCACCAGCTGCCCGGGGACGGGCCACTGGTCGCCGGGGATCGTCGCGAAGATCGAGGCCGGCTGGGACTTGATGATCGCGCCCGGCGTGGTGTCGAACTGCGCGGGCGGGTAATAGAACGGACTGACCGGTTCGGCCGCGGCCTGGCCGAGGGTTCCGGCCGCGGCCGAACAGGCGACGGCGACCGCCAGGGCGGCGCGGCGTAGTCGTCTTGCTGAGTGCATGGTGTTGCTCCAGATGTTCACTCGCGCACCGGTGCGCGAGGTGTTCGGTGACCGGGTGGTCAGATGAGGGTGCCGACGTCGCGGGCGACCAGGTTGTCCAGCGCGCGCTCGGCGACGGCCGCGATGGTCATCGAGGGGTTGCAGGCGGCGGCGCTGCCGGGCAGGAGCGCGCCGTCGACGACGTAGAGCCCGCGCTGGCCGAGCACCCGGCCGTCGAGGTCGCAGACCGTGCCCATGCAGGCGCCGCCGAGCGGGTGCCAGGTCGAGGGGAAGACGGCGTTGGTGTCGGTCAGCGTGCCGGTCGGCCCGGCGATGCGGCGGGCGGCGGGCGCGATGCTGCGTTCCAGGGCGTCCCGGTCGCCGTCGGCGGGCCAGTGCAGCACGGCGTCGGCGGCGGCGGCGTCGTAGACGAAGCGGCCGCGGCTGGCGCTGACGCCGTAGCCGACCATCATGGTGCTGTGCGCGTCCATCGGCAGCGGCGGGATCGACGCCTGGATCAGGGTGTGCGCGTTGTGCGGGTCGTCCCAGTTCAGGCTGCCGTAGACCACCGGACCGCCCTGCGCGGCACCGAAATCCGCGGTGGGATCGGTCCACAGGTAGATACGGTCGGCGTTGGTGCCCCACCCCGCGCCGAGGTCGTCGGGCAGGTCGGGGATGCGGCCCTGCGCACCCGCGCGCACCAGCAGGCGGGTGGTGTTGAGGCTGCCCGCCGCCAGGATCAGCGCGCCGGTGCTGAGGATCTTCTGCTCGAGCACGGTCCCGGCGGTGTCGGTCCGGTCGACGTAGACCGTCCAGCGGCCGTCGACGGCGCGTTCGACGGCGGTGACCTGGTGCAGCGTCTCGACGGTCACCCGGCCGGTGGCTTCGGCCTGGGCCAGGTAGGTGACGTCGACGGAGTGCTTGCCGCCGTTGTTCACGCCGAGCGAGCCCGCGCCGTTGGTATAGGAGGCGGTCATCTCCCCGCGGAGTTCGGCCAGCGCGTAATTCCAGTCGATCGGCATCGGGATTTTCGCCAGGGGCAGCCCGGCACGGCGCACGCGCTCGGCGAAGTAGCGCGGGGCGGCGTAGGTGGGGGCGGCGATCAGTTCGTCCGGGGCGACGGCCAGGCCCAGCATGCGTTCCACCCGGCGGTAGTGCACCCGGTCCATGGTGGCCCAGTCGAGTTCGGGCGGCAGGTGGGTGTTGAAGACCGCCTCGGCCGGTTGCAGCGACATGCCCTGGTAGATCAGCGAGCCGCCGCCGACGCCCGCAGCGCACAGCGCGGTCATGTTCACCCCCGACACCGCGTCGATCAGGCCGGTGTAGCGCCCGACGTCCAGCTCGGTGCCGAACGGGCTGCGCATGGACTGGTGCCAGAGCATGCGTGCGTCGGGCCGGGTCGGGTTGGGGAAGGTGTCCGCGTCCGGCCCGGTGGGCCAGCGGATGCCGCGTTCCAGGACGGTGACCGGCACGCCGGCCTGGGCCAGGCGCAGCGCGGCTACGCCGCCGCCGAATCCGGAGCCGACCACCAGGGCGCGGTGTTCGGCGCGGGTGACCGGGATCGTGCGTTTCCGCGGGGCGGCGCCGGCGGCCCCGGCGCCCAGGAGCATGGCGCCCGCCGCGGCGGCTCCGGTCAGCATCGACCGGCGCGTGAGTGTTGGCATCGAAGAACTCTCGGTAGTCCGTTGAGTAACGCGGTTACTCAAGTAACGGCGTTACTGTAGCGGGGTGCGCAAGGAGACGGAAGAGGCGCTGAAAGCCCGGATCCTGGAAGTGGTCCGGGAACAGCTGGAGACCGAGGGCTACGACGCGGTCCAGTTGCGCGGGGTCGCCAGCCGCGCCCGGGTCTCGTTGACCACGATCTACAAGCATTTCCCCACCCGCGACGAGCTGATCGTGGCCGCGCTGCAGGAGTGGATGGCCGAAAACTCCTACGTCGCCATGGAATCGCCGCCGCCGGGTGAACCGATCTACGACGGATTGATGCGCGTGATCCGGCACGTCTTCGAGCCGTGGGAACGGCACCCGCTGATGCTGCAGGCCTACCACCGGGCCCGCACGGGCGCGGGTGCGCAGCACCTGGACAACCACGGACTCGACGCGGTGCTCCCGATCGCGGCCGAGGTGCTGTCCGGGGCCGACGAGTCCTACCTGTCCGACATCGCCACGATCGCGTCCAATATGGCGTTCGCGCTGCTCGGGCAGTGCGCCGACGGGGTGCTGGAGGTGGCCGAGGCGCTGCGGTTGTTCGAGCGCGCCGTCTACCGGCTGACCGCCGACAACGCCGCCGACGCCGCGGTGGCGCTGGCCCGCCGCGAAGCCGGGCAGACCCGGGCCCCGGCCCTCGGCCCGGAGATCGCCGCGCCCTACCGGCGAAGTGAGCCGTGACTCACCGCGCTGTGATCTGGTTCACGATCGTGCTAGCTTCGGACTGAATCGGCGCCGGGCGGGTAAACCGTTCGGGACGTGCCCGGGTTCCGGCGTCGGCGCTCCAAAGGCTTTGGGGCGGCCCCGTTTCGGTGTGTGGAGGTAGCCAACCAATGTCGTACCTGCTCTACGATTTCCTGTTGCCCCTGTTGGGCCCCGCGGCCGCGCAGTACTGGGCGACACTGCTGGTCGTCGCGCCGCTCTGAGGCGGCTCCCGGGCACCAGGCCAGTGGTGTGCAACTGGCTATCTAGTGGCTTTCCGAGCGGGCCTAGAATCGGGTCGAGAGTTCTTCAGCGATCCGATTGGCACCAATGACTCAGGAGAATGCCGTGACCACGCCCGAGACCACCAACACCGTCGGCACCGCCCGCGTGAAGCGCGGCATGGCCGAGATGCTCAAGGGCGGGGTGATCATGGATGTGGTTACCCCGGAGCAGGCCAAGATCGCCGAGGACGCGGGCGCTGTCGCCGTCATGGCGCTGGAGCGGGTGCCCGCCGACATCCGCGCCCAGGGCGGCGTCTCCCGGATGAGCGATCCCGACATGATCGACGGCATCATCGCCGCGGTCTCCATCCCGGTCATGGCCAAGGCGCGCATCGGCCACTTCGTCGAGGCGCAGGTGCTGCAGAGCCTCGGCGTGGACTACATCGACGAGTCCGAGGTGCTCACCCCGGCCGACTACGCCAACCACATCGACAAGTGGCAGTACACCGTGCCTTTCGTCTGTGGCGCCACCAACCTCGGTGAGGCGCTGCGCCGCATCACCGAGGGCGCGGCGATGATCCGCTCCAAGGGTGAGGCCGGGACCGGCGACGTCTCCAACGCCACCACCCACATGCGCCAGATCCGCGCCGAGCTGCGCAAGCTGCAGTCGCTGCCCAAGGACGAACTGTTCGTCGCCGCCAAGGAACTGCAGGCCCCCTACGAGCTGGTCCGCGAGGTCGCCGAGACCGGCAAGCTCCCCGTCGTGCTCTTCACCGCCGGCGGCATCGCCACCCCCGCCGACGCCGCGATGATGATGCAGCTCGGCGCCGAGGGCGTCTTCGTCGGCTCCGGCATCTTCAAGTCCGGCAACCCCGCCGAGCGCGCCGCCGCCATCGTCAAGGCCACCACCTTCTACGACGACCCGGACGTCCTCGCCAAGGTCTCCCGCGGTCTCGGCGAGGCCATGGTCGGCATCAATGTCGACGAGATCCCGCAGCCGCATCGCCTCGCCGAGCGCGGCTGGTAATCCCCGAACCCGGACCGCCGGAGGGCCCTTTCGTGCCCTCCGGCGGTTCTTTTGTACAGAAGCTTTATGCATAGCCGATGTGTATTCGTCGTATGCTGGTTGGTATGACGCGGACCATGATCGACCTCGACGATGATCTGCTGGAAAAAGCGGCCAAAGAGCTGGGCACCTACACCAAAAAGGACACTGTGCACGCCGCGCTGCGTTTGGCGCTGCAACGCAACGCGGCCCGGCGACTGCGGGCGATGATGTCCGGAGATCCGGACGGCCTAGCCAATGAGGCGGCAGTCAACGCGATGTGGGAGGACCGCGACCAGGCCACCAATCCGTGACCGCGCAGTACTTGCTGGACAAGTCCGCCGGATTCAGGATGCACCACGAGATCGTGGACGCGCGGGTGGGCCCGCTGATGGAACGCGGGCTCCTCGCCACCTGCGGGATCGCTGACCTCGAGGCAGGCTTCTCGGCGCGGTCCCAGAAACATCACCGGGCGCTGGGCGAGGCCCGCCGTTACGCCCTGCACTATCTGACCACCCCGGACGAAGTCTGGGAACGTGCCTGGCACGTCCAGGAGCAGCTGTCCGAGGCCGGCCTGCACCGGACAGTCAAGATCCCCGACCTCGTGATCGCCGCCGTCGCCGAGCATCACGGGCTCGTCGTGCTGCACTACGACCACGACTTCGACAGGATTGCCGCCGTCACCGGGCAGCCGGTCGAATGGGTGGTCCCGCCCGGCGCGGCGGATCGAGCCCCGGGTCTTACGTAGATCGGATCTACGTAAGTTTCCTCCGGTGATCATGATCGAGGTTCGGCGGGCGGCGGAGCGGTTTGTTCGTGTCGGGGCCGACGGTGAGTCAGCAGATCAGGGTGCTGGAGCAAGAGCTGGGTGGGGTGCCCGGTCGACCATGTCGTCAGCACGCCCGTCGACGACCAGCTGATCGGCGACCTGGACGCCACGATCGCGCGAAAGATCGTGTATGCCAAGCTGATCGCGCGTTGCTGGCCAAACACGCGCGGATCATCACCGGCGGTTTGCTGACCTTCACCTCCGGCATCGCCGCCTACCGCCCGGGCCCCTGCTCGGCGGTGCTGGCCGCCTGCAATGGCGCGCTGGCCTCCCTGGCCTACGTGCTGGCGCTGGAACTCGGACCGACCTGGGTCAACGTCGTCTCGCCCGGCTGGGTCGACACCCCGGTCTGGGACACCATCGCGGGTCCGGCGAAAACCGAACGGCACCAACAGCTTGCGGCGCGGCTGCCGGTCGGGCGGATCGGGCAGCCCGGCGATATCGCCAAGGCGTTCCTCGCCGTGCTGCGCAATACCTTCATCACAGGCACGGTGCTGCACGTAGACGGTGGGCATCGGCTCGTCTGGGAACGCGGTTGCGGGTGGTGTGCTGATTGTCAAGGGCCGATGACGTAAATCTCTGCGGCCCAAGCACTTCCGGCGCACGCCCGCTACCAGCGCGCATCCCCTCCAGCTATCCCCAGCTATTTTTCTCGGAGCGAGGTGCGGCAAATTTACTACCTGCTGATTCGTCGCTACTGTCAGCAGTGAATCACCGGTGAGCACAGTCGAATACCCGCTCTGGCAAGGAGTTCGCATGCTGGAAATCGACCAATTCACCTATGGCTGGCTCACTCCGGTCCTGGCCTACGTCATGTCGGTCACGGGGTCGTTGCTGGCGCTGCGCTGCATGGTCCGGGCGCGCACCGGCGACGGGCACGGCGGCTGGATCGCGATCGCGGCGATCGCGCTCGGCGGCACCGGCATCTGGGTCATGCATTTCATCGCGATGCTCGGCTTCTCGGTGCGCGACGCCACCATCCGCTACGACGTCCCGGTGACGCTGTTCAGCGCCGGTATCGCGATGGGCGTTGTGTGGCTGGGCCTTTCGCTGGTGATGCGCCGCCCCGGCGAGCTGTCCGCACTCGCGGCCGGCGGCGCGATCACCGGGCTGGGCGTCGGCGCCATGCACTACTCGGGGATGTACGCGATGAAAACCGACGCGGCCGTGCGCTACGACCCGTGGATCGTGCTGCTGTCGCTGGTGATCGCGGTGGTCGCCGCGACCGCCGCGCTCTGGTTCACCCTGCACGTGCGCGGTCTGGGGTCCACCGTGGGGGCGGCGCTGATCATGGGTGTCGCGGTGTGTGGCATGCACTACACCGGCATGTTCGCCATGCGGGCCCATGTCGCCGAGCACATGCACGCGCCGGCCGGGGCGCAGGCCGGTCAGCTGCTGACGCCGCTGATCGTCGCGGTCAGCATGGTGACCATGGTGACGCTGCTGCAGGTCGGCCTCAGTGAGATCGAGGAACCGGATCTGCGCCGGATCGCGGGGCAGCGCGCCAGCCGGTACTGGCCGAGCCACGAGGGCGTCGCGGCCGACGGGACGGCTAGGGGCGCGTTCCGGCACCGGCATCGGCGGTGAAGAGCGTGCGCAGCGTGTCCGCGGTGAATTCGTCCATCGGATAGAACAATTCGATGGCCAGCTCGGCCAGCGTGACGTCCGAGGGCGCCCCGAAGGTGACCATGGTGCTGAACATGCGCAACTCCCCGGCCGGGCTCGCGATCCGCAGCGGGACCGCGAAGGCGGTCGGCGCACCCGGGTCGGGCTCGGTCCGCGTGGGCACCGGATACCCCGACACCTCGTCGTAGAGGTCGCGCAGGACCGGGTCGCCGGTGGCCCGCACCTGCCGGAGCAGGCGGGCCAGCAGGAAATCGCGGACCTGCCCGTGGTTGATCATGTAGGTGGCGGCGCCGGGCGGGCCGGGGTGCAGGGCGAGGCGGTAGACGTTGGGCCGCCGCATCAGGTGCTCGTCGACCTCGCCCGCGAACAGGCTCATCGCGCGATTGGTCGCGACGACGTTCCAGTGCCGGTCCACCGCGATCGCCGGGTAGGGCTCGTGCGCGGTGAGCATGGTGTCCAGTGCCGCGCGGGCGGCGGTGAGCGGGGCGTCGTCCAGGTCGCTCTCCCGGTACTCCGGGGCGAACCCACCGGCGAGCAGCACCGTATTGCGTTCGCGCAGCGGCACGTCCAGCACATCGCAGAGTTTGAGGACCATCGCCCGGCTGGGCTGTGCCTTCCCGGTCTCGACGCAGGACAGGTGCCGTGCGGAACTGTCGGCGGCCAGCGCCAGTTCCAGCTGACTCAACCGCCGCCGCTGCCGCCATTCCCGCAGCAGGGTGCCGACGGGTGATTCCCGCACCGAACGCGTCACCCGGACAGGCTATCGAGCCGCCGCGACCGCTCGCCATGACCTCGGAGGTCATTGAGACCATGACCCGCCGCTGGCAGCGTCGTTTGTCATGACGACCTTGACCCTCGAATCCGGCCCCGGCCTGCGCACCGCGCTGCGGGCCGACGGCTGGAGCACCGGCGCCTTCGGCGTCTTCCTGCTGGCCACCGCGCCGCTACTGCGCGACCCGCTCGGGCTGCCCACCGCGTGGTCGGTGCCGTTCGGCGTCGCCATGCTGGGCGGCGCGGCGGTTCTGCTGCTCCTCGCGGGCGCCGCGCGGCTCTCGTCCCGTCTGGTCGGCGCGGTCGTCGCGGTCAACGCGCTCTCGGGGGTGCTGATGGTGGAACTCGCCTTCCTGGACCTGATTCCCCTCACCGGCTGGGGCCGCGCCTTCCTGCTGTCGGGCGCGGCGTTCGTCGCGACCTTCGCCGCGCTCGAGTTCGCGGGCCTGCGCCGCGGGCAGCGGTGACGTCATGACCGACGAGACCGCCGTCCTGGCCCTGTTGCGCGCGCAGATGGACGCCTGGGCCGCCGGCGACGGCGCCGCCTTCGCCGCCACGTTCACCGCCGACGCCGATTTCGTCTCGGTGATCGGGGAATTCGTGCGCGGGCGGGCCGAACTCGCCACCGTCATGCAGGAGGGCTTCGACGGGTTCATGAAGGGCACCCGCATGGCCGAACCCGACACCACCACCCTGCGTTTCCCGCTGCCCGATGTCGCGGTGCTGGTGACGGTCGGCGATCGCCCGATGCCGCCGGGCGAGCCCGCCCCGCCCGACGCCCGTTCCGTGCAGACCCGGGTCGCGGTGCGGGCCGAGGGGAACTGGCTGTTCACCACCTTCCAGAACACCCGGATCAGCCGCTTCCCGCAGTGAGTCAGGCGCGCACCGCGGGGCGGTCCGGATGGTCCCAGGCGACCAGGATGTCGGGGGCGGCCTGGTGCGCGAGCACGGCCGCGACGGTGAACTGGTCGGCGGGCGGGGTGCGGCGGCGCAGGGCGCCCTCGGACATGCGCAGCGCGACGGTGAGGTCGAAATCGAGGTCGCGTCCCAAGAGCATCGGGCCCGCCACCAGCAGCACCGTGTCCGGGGCGGCGCCGCGGTGGCGGGCGCGGGCCGAGCGGTCGGCATGTTCGTCCCACAGGGCGGGCAGCCAGCGGTCCTGTTCGCGCAGCGCCACCAGGACCTCGCGGCGCAGCGCCGCATAGTCGAACCAGGCGGTGCGGTAGGTGAACTCGTCGGTGGGGTCGTATTCCAGGCGCAGCGAGGCGGGGCGCACGTAGTCGTGCAGCGACACCACCGCGGCGGGGCGGCCGCTGGTGCGCAACCGCTCGGCGACCGCGCGCGCCAGCGGCACCGGGTCGGCCGCGTCGGCCCCGTCGATCGCGATCACCGCGTGACCGGGCAGGTCCGCGGCGCGGGCGGCGATCAGGTCGGCCAGCGCGGTCGGGGTGATGGCGGTGAACTCGGGCACCGGACCATCATGCTCGAACTCTTCGGCCCGGCTCACAGCTGTCTTATGGTTCCCACAGAGCCGCTGGCTAGCTTCGGGTTTCGACTCTGATCGAACAAAGGACGAGTAGTTGAAGCTTCGCCACACCGGACGTATCGCCATCGCGGGCCTGGCCGTCGTAGCCGCCCTCGGCCTGACCGCTTGCGGCAGTGACGACAAGACCGACCCGAAGCCCACCAGCACCACCACCAGCGCCTCGGCCGCCGCACCGGCAGCGGATCTGCCCCCGGTGCCGACCGCCGCCGATCTGAACGCCCAGCTCCAGAAGGCCCTCGATCCGGCCGTGCCGAACGCGGACAAGCTGGCCTGGATCCAGGGCTCCGAAGCCGATCCCGAGCTGCCCAACCGCCTCGCCGAGGCGTACCGGAGCACCAATGCCAGCATCGAGGTCACCGAGGTGACGGCGTTCGGCGACACCATCAACGCCAAGGCCAAGCTGGTCTTCAACGGCCAGGAGAACATCGCCGACGTGCCCTTCGTCGCCGAGAACGGCCAGTGGAAGATCCAGAAGGCGTGGATCTGCCAGATGCTGCAGCTGGCCAACCAGCCCTCGGCGGCCTGCCCCGCCTGATCCCGCGCACCGCGACCCCGGCTCGGACCCGAGCCGGGGTTTTCGCTGTCTTGGAGGACCCCGCGACAGCCGGTTACGCGGGCAACCGCTCGTGCGTCCCGGAGCGGGCACGCTCGAGGAGCCTGCCGCCCGCCGTGGCTGCCAGTGGAGCCAGGAACCAGGCCCACCAGATCCACGGGACGATCCACGCCAACACCGCCGTCACGGCGAAGACAACGCTGACCGAGGCGGAGGCGTTCGCGCTGATCCGAATCCGCCGCGGATCGACGCCGGGTCGCAATACCGCGCGCCGCCAAGCGAATTCCTTCATCACCGCCTCGGAGCCGAACAGCGCGGCGGCGCTCGCGGCAAACAAGCAGACAGCGAATTCGTTGTCGGGGGCGTGCCCGAAGACCGCGGTCGGGAACGGCACGAAGGCCGCGAACAGCAGCAACGGCGCGTGTGCGGCGGCGCTCGCCCGGTCCAGCCGGTCGATCTCGTCGATGAGGTGGTGGTGCCTGCGCCACACCGACCACAGCAGGAAGAACGCCAGCACGAACGCGACGAACGACGCCTTCTCCCGCCACAGGAATTCGGCCAGGGCGCGCGGATCGGCCAGTTCCTCGCCCTCGGGCCGCTTGATCTCGATCACCAGCAGCGTGCACGCGATCGCGAGCACCGCGTCGGTGAATGCTCCCATCCGCGGAGCACTGGAATCATCGTCGCTGTTGAGGCCCTTCAGGGGCGGTGCTTCCGGCTCGGAGTTCACCCCGACGATTATGTGCCAGAAGGTCCGCGCCCGCGCGGGTCCGGGTCGGCGCCATCAGATTTCCATGAAACGTCAACATTTCGCATGTCCGCTGGGCTACATTCCCGCTACGCCGGACAGTCGGCGATGAGAGGTCGGAGGCACACCCGTGGAATTAGTAGGCGCGATCGCCGGAATCATGCAGATGATCATCGGCACCATCCTTTCCAACACCGGATCGGGTGGCTCGGGTTCCGGCTGGTGAACCCGGCGGATTCGGCTCGTCGCGCGCGAGCCGAATCCCCCGATCAGTCCAGGATCGCTGCGGTTTCATCGCGGCGACCTCGTCTTTCGCCGGTGAACGCGGCATGCCCGGAATTGCAGGGGCGCAGGAATTGTGGTCGGGGCGGCGGGGCGATCGGTCGGTAGGGTTCGGGGTATGCCCTGCCCTCGGGATCTGCTGTGGTGAGGGACAGGTTCGAGGCTCGGCTGCGGACCATCGAGGAGATGGCTGGGCCCAATGTGATTCCCGATCGGGCGCGCGGCCGGGGCGCCGTGCCGCCCGAAGTCGGTGCTGACGCGCAATTGGATCCCTCGATCGTGCCGAGCGCGCGGGTGGGGCTCGCGGTGCCCGAGCCGCGCGGAGTGCTGCTCACCGGGGCGACCGGATTTCTCGGCGCGTATCTGGTGCATGCGCTGGCCGAGCGGACCGAGGCGCGGATCTATTGCCTGGTGCGGGCAGCGGATCGGGAAGCGGCGCGCGATCGGGTGGCGGCGGCCCTGCGCCGGTATCGGCTGTGGAGTGCGCCGACACTCGCGCGGGTGACGCCGCTCGCGGGCGACCTCGCCGTGCCCGGATTCGGTTCGACGGCACGGGATTACGCGGCGCTGGCGCGGAAGGTGGACGTCGTCGTGCACAACGGCGCGCGCGTCAATCACGCCGAGCCGTATGCCCGGTTGCGGGCCGCGAACGTGTCCGGGACCGCCGAGGTGCTCCGATTCGCCTGCGACGCAACGCCGAAGCCGGTGCATTTCGTGTCGACGACCTCGGTCGCGTCGGCGACGACGCGACCCGTCTCGACGGTGTCCGAAGCCGACCGGCCGACCCTGGCCGAACTCACCGGCAACGGCTATCTGCTCGGCAAATGGGTGGGGGAGGAACTCGTCGCCCAGGCCGCGGCGCGCGGCCTGCCCGCCGTCATCCACCGCCCCGACCGGGTGTGCGGCAGCCCGCGCACCGGTGCGGCCGGTCCCGACGACGCGTTCTGGACCATGGTCCGGGCGGCGGTGCACGTGGGCGGAGTCCCGCCCGGCGGCGACGCCGAAGTGCGCCTGGTGCCCGCCGATTACGTGGCGGCCGCCCTCGTGCACACTGTCGTGCACGGCACGCCCACCCCGGTGCATCATCTGATCAACCCCACCTCGATGCGCCTGGAGTCCATATGGGAACGCCTGCGCCACAGGGGATTCGACTTACCCACCGTGCCCGCCGAGGAGCTGGTGGCACGCCTGCAGCGCGCCGCCACGACCGATCACGTGCTCGCGGCCGCACTGATCCTGGCCGAAGGAGCCGCGCCCGGCGCGGCACGCATCACCGCCGAGCGGACCGCCGCCGCCCTGGCCGGTTCCGGGCTCGCCTGCCCGCCGATGACACCGGCCCTGCTCGACCGCCATCTCGACTACTTCACCGACACCGGATTCCTACCGCGCCCCGGCTAGCCGGGACGGTGGGCCGCGACGGCGAACATCGTCACCGAGAAGTGGTAATCGCCGGTGGCGACGCCGTGCCGCAACTCCGCCAGCAGCCGATCCCGCTGGTCGGGAGTGATGGTGCCGGCGAGCACCGCCTGGTCGACGCTCACCTGGAACATGGTGTCGAGAATGTCGGGCCCCCAGAGCACGGCGTCGGCGCCGATGTCGTCGACGATCAGGCCCGCAGCGGTGAGCAACCCGCGCAGGTGCCGCCCGGAATGGCGGTTGGTGGTCTTGCCGAGCCACGAATCGGTCAGGGCGCGAACGACTTCCGGGTCGCCGGGGTGGATGATCCCGGTGGCCCAGTCGCTGTCGACCAGCACCACGCGCCCGCCCGGGCGCAGGACGCGGGCGATCTCCGCGGTGGCGCGGGCGGGCTCGTCCAGATGCTGGTAGACGCGCTCGCAGCGCACCGCGTCGACGCTCGCGTCGGGAAACGGCAGCTCGTAGGCGTCGCCGGGGACGAACCGCGCGGCCGACCCGGCTGCCCGCGTCGTTGCCTCGGCGAGCATGGCCGGATTCGGGTCGACGCCGACCGCAACGCCCGTGGGTCCGGCCAGGGCGGCCAAAGCCACCACCTCCGAACCGGTTCCGGAACCGATGTCGACGGCGTGATCGCCCGGGCGGACCGCCAGCGCGTCCAGCGTCCAGCGGCGCAGCCGCCGGACGCCCGCCAGTGCGGCCTGCGCGTCGAGCACGGTGAGCAGCAGTTCCTGATGCGCGCCGTCGACCGGCTGATCGGAACGGAACGACGGCGTGGACGTGTCCTCGGTCATGTTCTGGTTGTACCCGAGCCGAAAGCTCAGGCGAGGACGATCAGCGGCTGGGTTTCGGTTGCGGGCGTGTCGGATTCGACGACGGCGGTGAGCCGGATCCGGGTCTCGCCGAGGGTGCCGGTGAAGACGCGCCGGCCCGCGGCGGCGTCGCGCGCACCGGTCGCGTCGTTCAGGTCCAGCGCCCGGGCCCACGCGAGGAGCTGCGAATTCGCTTCCAGCGCGGGCAGATCGGGATTCGCGGTGCCGCGGAACTCGGGCTCGTCGCCGGCGGCGAATCGAGCACAGCAGTCCCACATCCAGGTCAGGGGAGGTAGCGCCACGCCCGCGGTCTCCGCGGCGTAGGAGTTCACCATCTCGGAGACGGTGTGGATGGCGCCCATCGTCAGCGACTCGATCACACGCGCCAGGGTGTCACCTGTATGCCCGGGTTGTCCGTAAACCCGGCGGGCACGCGTGTCGGCCCGGTCGGGCAAATGTGACGTAACCCCGGCGGTTAATGTGACGCCATGGCGACCATCGAAGAGGCGCTGGAGATCGAGCGGCTCGAACGCGACATCTTCCGCGGAGCATCCACCAAGACCCAGTTGCCGCGCACCTTCGGTGGGCAGGTGGCCGGGCAGGCGCTGGTCTCGGCGGTGCGCACGGTGGACGCGCAGTTCCAGGTGCATTCGCTGCACGGCTACTTCCTCCGCCCGGGCAATCCGGCGGAGCGCACCGTCTACCTGGTGGACCGGATCCGCGACGGCCGTTCCTTCTGCACCCGCCGGGTGACCGGCGTGCAGGACGGCAAGGCGATCTTCACGATGTCGGCCTCCTTCCACTCCGGGGATCAGGGCCCCGAGCATCAGGACGTGATGCCGCAGGTCTCCCCGCCCGACGGCCTGCCCGACGCGCAGACCACGATGAGCCCGGAACGCCTGTGGGCGATGCGGGAATGGGAGCACTGGGACATCCGCCCGGTCCCCGCCGAGGAGGTCTCGCGCCGCGAGGGCGTGGTCTCCCAGCAGCAGGTCTGGTTCCGGTACCGGCATCCGCTGCCCGACGACCCGCTGTTCCACGTCTGCACCCTCGCCTACATGAGCGACATGACCCTGCTCGGCTCCTCCAAGGTGATCCACCCCGACGAGGAGACGCAGAACGCCTCGCTCGATCACGCCATGTGGTTCCTGCGGCCCTTCCGCGCCGACGACTGGCTGCTCTACGACCAGTCCTCCCCGTCGGCGGGCTTCGGGCGCGCGCTGACCGGCGGCAAGATCTTCAACCGCCAGGGCGAATTGGTGGCGGCGGTCGTGCAGGAGGGCTTGATTCGCACGCTGCGGCAGAGCTGACCGGCGTGTGCGCGGCCACAGCCCGGGCCGCCGTATTGTTCGGGGCATGGTTCAGGAGTCCGTGATCACCGCGCCCGCGCCCGGCGCGGCCGCCACCGCCCCGCGGATCGGCGTGCTCGCCCTGCAGGGTGACGTGCGTGAGCATTTCGCCGCTCTGGAACACTGCGGCGCCGAACCGGTCGGCGTGCGGCGGCTCGCGGAACTGGAATCGGTCGACGCGCTGGTGCTGCCCGGCGGGGAGTCCACCGCGATCAGCAAGCTGCTCGAGGTCTTCGAACTGCTCGAACCGCTGCGCGCCCGGCTGCGCGCGGGCATGCCCGCCTTCGGTTCCTGCGCCGGCATGATCCTGCTGGCCTCGGAGGTGCTCGACACCCGCCCGGACGCCCAGCACCTGTCGGGCATCGATATGACGGTGCGCCGCAACGCTTTCGGGCGGCAGGTCGACTCCTTCGAAACCGATCTCGATTTCACCGGCCTGGACGACCCCATCCGCGCCGTCTTCATCCGCGCGCCCTGGGCCGAGCGCACCGGCCCCGGCGTCGAGGTGCTCGCGACGGTGCCCTCGGGCCCCTTTGCCGGGCGCGTCGTCGCCGCGCGGCAGGGCGCCGTGCTGGCCACCTCCTTCCACCCCGAGGTGACCGGCGATCTGCGCGTGCACGAATTGTTCGTCGACATGGTGCGCGCCGCGTAGTCGCGCGGGCCGCTGCGTACCGAAAGCACTGATCAGCGCGCTGGAACGAGTATTCGCTACTCGTGCCCGGACGCGCTCGGCGGCCGATGATTCGTCGTATCCGGGCAACCGAGTCGTCCCGGGCAGTGGCGGCGACGCCACGCGAAGAAAAGACGCACGATCATGACGAACCACGAATATCCGCAGGACTCGGCGTCCGCGGAATCGGTCCCGGCACAGGCTCGGGTCTGCAATCTGGTCCCCTCCCGCGACACCGAGCGGGACTGGACGTTCGGCGACGCGGTGGCGGTCGGCACGCTCGGCGCGGTGGCCGCGCTGCCGCCCGCGGTGGATCTGCGCCGCGACTGGTGGACCATCGGCGACCAGGAGGACACCGGTTCCTGCGTCGGCTGGGCGACCGGCGACGGCCTGATGCGCTACCACCTGATCACCGCCGACCGGCTGGACAAGAACGAGCGGGTCTCGCCGCGCTTCATCTGGATGAGCTCGAAGGAGACCGACGAATTCGACCAGCGCCCGGAGACCTTCATCGAAGGCGGCGGCACCTCGCTCAAGGCCGCCGTCGAGGTGTGCCGCAAGTACGGCGCGGTGCGGGAGACGCTGCTGCCCTTCCACATCGCCACCAAGATGTACACCGGCGAGGAGAACGTCTTCTGGGCGCAGGCCGCCCAGAACAAGATCGCCTCCTACTTCAACCTGCGTAAGAACCTGACCAACTGGAAGACGTGGCTGGCCAACCACGGCCCCATCCTGGTCGGGCTCGGTGTGGACCGGACCTGGGACAACGCCACCGCGAACAACGGCGTGCTGGCCGAGTTCGCCCCGGACACCGTCCGCGGCGGGCACGCCGTCGCGGTGGTCGGGTATCAGGCCAACGGCCGGTTCATCCTGCGCAACAGCTGGGGCACGGCCTGGGGCGACAACGGCTTCGCCTATGCCACGCCCGCGTACATCGCGGGCGCGTTCTTCGACGAGTCCTACGGCGTCACGCTCTAGCTCGAGCCCCGGGGAGGCTCCCGTGACCGGCCGAGTAGGCTGGTGAAGTTGTCCGCTGGCCGGGCGCGGGAGCACCTTCGGGTCCGCCCTGCTTGCCCGCCGGTAACGTACACACGTCCAGCACGTGCAATCGACCTGAAGGAAGTAGGGCATGAGCGGCCACTCCAAATGGGCCACCACCAAGCACAAGAAGGCGGGGATCGACGCGAAGCGCGGCAAGCTCTTCGCCAAGTTGATCAAGAACATCGAGGTGGCGGCCCGCACTGGTGGTAGCGACCCGGCCGGCAACCCGACGCTGTACGACGCCATCCAGAAGGCGAAGAAGTCCTCGGTCCCCAACGACAACATCGAGCGCGCGCGCAAGCGCGGCGGCGGTGAGGAAGCGGGCGGCGCCGACTGGCAGACCATCATGTACGAGGGCTACGGCCCGAACGGCGTGGCCGTGCTGATCGAGTGCCTGACCGACAACCGCAACCGCGCCGCCGGCGAGGTGCGGGTGGCGATGACGCGCAACGGCGGCAACATGGCCGACCCGGGGTCGGTGTCCTACCTGTTCGCCCGCAAGGGCGTGGTCACGCTGGAGAAGAACGGCCTCGCCGAGGACGACGTCCTGATGGCGGTGCTGGACGCCGGCGCCGAGGAGGTCAGCGACCTGGGTGAGTCCTTCGAGATCATCAGCGAGCCGGGCGATCTGATCCCGGTGCGCCAGGCGCTGCAGGCCGCCGGCATCGATTACGACTCCGCCGAGTCCGGCTTCCAGCCCTCGGTCTCGGTCGCGGTCGACGCCGACGGCGCCCGCAAGGTGTTCAAGCTGATCGACGCGCTGGAAGACAGCGACGACGTGCAGAACGTGTACACGAACGTCGACATCTCCGACGAGGTCATGGCCCAGCTCGACGACTAGGCCAGATTCGCGTAGTACTCCTCCTGCGCGGGGTAGTAGTCGCTGAATTCGGGGCGGTCCGCACCTGTGCGGGCCGCCTCGAACATGTCCAGGTAGTACTCCCAGCCGGGGCCGATCTGGCCGAGCATGCCCAGTTTGTCGTCGGTCAGGTGCTGGACGAAGCGGAATTCGGTGATGCCGTCGCGTTCGGTCAGCTCCACCTCGAGCAGCCACGCGCCCATGTCGTCGGTCGCCGAGATCTGCAGCCGGCGCGGCGGCTCGCAGGCGTCGATGTGCATCTCCGTCCAGGGCGCGCCCTCTTCGAAACTCATCTGCACCTTGATGTTGCGGCCCGGCCCGGCCTCGCCGGTCCAGGGGCCGTACCAGCGGGCGGTGCGCTCGGATTCGGTCAGGCTGGCCCAGACGTCCTCGATCGGGGCCCGGTAGGTGCGGGTCAGCACCAGGTCGTGGCCGGTGTCGGTGCCGAGCAGCCGCCCGGTGGGTCGCGTGGTCATGCGGTGTTCTCCTTCGTGGTTGTCGGGTCCGCCGTCGTGCGGCGCTCGCGCCGGGTGCGGTAGACCTCGGTTTCGAGCGCGTCGAAGCGGTGCTCCCAGGCCGTGCGGCCGAATCGGGCGATCCAGTCGGCGATTTCGGCCAGCGGTTCGGTGCGCAGGGCGTAGTAGCGCTCCCGGCCCACGAGTTCGGCGCTGACCAGCCCGCTTTCGCGCAGCACCCGCAGATGCCTGCTGATCGCGGGCCGGCTGATCTCGAACCGCTGCGCGATGTCACCGGCCGTCAGGCGCTGCCCATCCAGCATTTCCAGAATCTCGCGCCGCACGGGGTCGGCGATCGCCCCTGCCACTTCGTCCACGGTAAAAGCGTAACCAACTGGTTACGCTTTGTCGATGGTCTCGGCTACCGTGAACGCGAAATACCCACCAGACCTCGATCGGAGGATTCGTCCATGGTTTCGCTGACCCTGGTCCGCGGCGACATCACCGAGCAATCCGTCGACGCGATCGTCAACGCCGCGAACTCCTCGCTGCTCGGCGGCGGGGGAGTCGACGGCGCGATCCATCGCCGGGGCGGCCCGCAGATCCTGGCCGAATGCCGTGCGCTGCGCGCGTCGCACTATGGCAGGGGGCTGAAAACCGGCCAGGCCGTAGCCACTACGGCCGGGCGGCTCGACGCGCGCTGGGTGATCCACACCGTGGGCCCGGTCTGGTCGGCCACCGAGGATCGCTCCGCACTGCTGATCTCCTGCTATCGCGAATCCCTGCGCGTGGCCGACGAACTCGGCGCGCGCACCGTCGCGTTTCCCGCGATCTCCACCGGCGTCTACCGCTGGCCGCTCGACGACGGGGCGCGGCTGGCGGTGGAAACCGTGCGCGGCACCACGACTCGGGTCGAACAGGTGCGGTTCGTGCTCTTCGACGAAACCGCGTACTCTGCCTTCGCCGCTCAGGTGAACTGATGTCGCGGGTCTCGAGCCCGCTGGAGTGTCTTGAGCGGAGTCGGGCCGGATTCCACTAGAATCTCGAACAGTTGTTCGTGTCTGCGAGAGGGGTTTTGGTGCGGGTGATGGGCGTGGACCCCGGGCTCACCCGGTGCGGCATCAGCATGGTCGAGGGCGGGCTGGGCCGTAAGGTCACCGCGCTCGCCGTCGATGTCGTGCGCACGCCGCCGGAGCTGGATCTCGCGCAGCGGCTGATGCTGGTGGCCGACGCCGCCGAAGCGTGGATGGATACGCACCGGCCCGAGGCGGTGGCCATCGAGCGGGTGTTCGCCCAGCACAATGTGCGCACCGCGATGGGCACCGCGCAGGCCGGCGGCGTGATCGCGCTGGCCGCGGCCCGGCGCGACATCCCCGTGGCGTTCCACACCCCCAGCGAGGTCAAGGCCGCGGTCACCGGCAACGGCACCGCCGACAAGGCGCAGGTGACGGCGATGGTCACCCGGATTCTCGGCCTGGCCGTCGCACCCAAACCCGCCGACGCGGCCGATGCGCTCGCGCTGGCGATCTGCCATTGTTGGCGGGCGCCGCTGCTGGAACGAATGGCCAAGGCCGAGGCGCAGGCGGCCGAGGTGCGCCGGCGCTACACCGAAAAGCTTGCTGAACAACGGAAGGCGGTACGCGGGTGATCGCGTCGATACGCGGTGAGGTCCTGGAGATCGCGCTCGACCACACGGTGCTCGAGGCGTGCGGCGTCGGGTACCGGCTGAACGCCACCCCGGCGACGCTGGCCACCCTGACCCGCGGCGAGGAGATCCGCCTCTACACCGCGATGATCGTGCGCGAGGATTCGCAGACGCTGTTCGGTTTCGCCGACACCGAATCCCGTGATCTGTTCGGCCTGCTGCAGACCGTGTCCGGGGTCGGCCCGCGCCTGGCGATGGCGGTGCTCGCGGTGCTCGAACCCGAGGCGCTGCGCAAAGCGCTGGCCGAAAGCAATGTCGCCGCGCTGACCAGGGTGCCCGGCATCGGCAAGCGCGGCGCCGAACGCATGGTCGTCGAACTGCGCGACAAGGTGAATCTCATTCCGGTGCAGGCCGGTCCGCCCGGTAGCGCCCCCGCCGTCACCCCGGTCCGCGATCAGGTGGTGGAGGCGCTGACCGGCCTCAGCTTCCCGCTGAAACAGGCCGAGCAGGCGGTCGACGCGGTGCTGGCCGAGCAGCCCGCCGCCGGCACCTCCACGGCCCTGCGTGCCGCGCTGGGCCTGCTCGGCAAGAATCGATAGGCCGCCATGGAGTACGACGACACCGAACCCGACGCGGAATCCCAGGTCACCGCCAGCTATCTGAAGTCCGACGGCGATATCGAGGCCAGCCTGCGCCCGAAATCGCTGGACGATTTCATCGGGCAGCCGCGCGTGCGCGAACAGCTCGCCCTCGTGCTGCGCGGCGCGAAACAGCGTGGCGGCACACCGGATCATGTGCTGCTGTCCGGCCCGCCCGGGCTCGGCAAGACCTCGATGGCGATGATCATCGCCGGCGAGCTCGGCACCGCGCTGCGCATCACCTCCGGCCCCGCCCTGGAACGCGCCGGTGATCTCGCGGCCATGCTGAGCAACCTGGTCGAGGGCGACGTGCTGTTCATCGACGAGATCCATCGCATTGCCCGGCCCGCCGAGGAGATGCTGTATCTGGCCATGGAGGATTTCCGCGTCGACGTGGTGGTCGGCAAAGGTCCGGGCGCCACCTCGATCCCGCTCGACATCGCGCCGTTCACCCTGGTGGGCGCGACGACGCGCTCCGGCGCGCTCACCGGCCCGCTGCGCGACCGCTTCGGTTTCACCGGGCACATGGATTTCTACGAACCCGGCGAGCTGCTGCGAATCCTGTTGCGTTCGGCCCAGATCCTCGGTGTCGAGATCGAGGGCGACGCCGCCGCCGAGATCGCGGGCCGTTCCCGCGGCACGCCGCGCATCGCGAACCGATTGCTGCGCCGTGTCCGCGATTACGCCGAGGTGCGCGCCGACGGCCGCATCACCCGGCCGATCGCGCATGCCGCGCTCGAGGTCTACGACGTGGACGCGCTGGGTTTGGACCGCCTGGACCGCGCGGTACTGGGCGCGCTGGTGCGTGGGTTCAACGGCGGCCCGGTCGGCGTCTCGACGCTGGCGGTCGCGGTCGGGGAGGAGGCCGCCACCGTCGAAGAGGTGTGCGAGCCGTTCCTGGTACGCGCCGGAATGGTCGCCCGCACGCCGCGCGGTCGCGTGGCCACGGCCGCGGCCTGGGAACACCTCGGGCTGATTCCCCCGGCCGACTTGGCCTTCGGATCCATCGAGGTGCGCCCCCGCGAACCACAGACGATCGCGCCGACCGGTCCGGAGGCCTGACACCGCTGCTCGCGGCGGCCGGTCGGGGCGCACTCGCGGCGATCGTCATCGGGCGGTGACCGATGTGGTGACGCAACACGATTCGGCGTGGGCCTTGTTACAGCTAACTTCCGGACGGGCGCGCCGCCGATCTCCCCGCTACAGTCGGTCGCATGACCGTGGTGCAGTCTGTTGTCGATCGTTTGCCGGAGCCCTATCGCTCCAAGGCGATTCAGCACCGTGAGCTGATGAAATTCGCGGTGGTCGGCGCGGTCACCTGGTTCATCGACACCGGCGTGGTGTACGCGACCAAGCTGACCGTGCTGGGGGAGAAGCCGCTGACCGCGCGCCTGCTCGGCGTGCTGATCGCGATCATCGCCTCCTACATCCTCAACCGCGAGTGGTCCTTCCGCACCCGCGGCGGCCGCCAGCGCCACCACGAAGCCGCCCTGTTCTTCGCGGTCAGCGCGCTGGGCATCGCGGTCACCGTGCTGCCGCAGGCGGTCTCGCTGTACGTGCTGAACCTGCGGGTGCCGCACGTCGGCCCGTTCACCCAGGCGGTGGCGAACTTCGTCAGCGGTCAGATCCTGGGTGTGCTGCTGGCCATGGGCTTCCGGTTCTGGGCGTTCCGCCGCTTCGTCTTCCCGGACGACCTGCGCGAAGCCGAACTCCAGAGCATCCAGGGCTGAGCCGCGCGGCCTACTGCTGCGGCAGGATGACGGCCCGCCCACGCACCTTTCCGTCGTGCAGTCGCTCGTACGCCCGGGGCGCCTCGTCCAGGGCGTAGGTCTCGGTGTGCACCGAGATCGCGCCGCCGCGAGCCAGGTCGAACACCTCGATCAGCTCGGCCCGGGACCCCCAGTACGGTGCGGTGACCGACACCTCGTACGGCGTCGCGCCGAAGCCGACGGGCAGCGTGCCGCCGCCGATGCCGACGATGGTGACATCGCCCTCGACGGCGACGCAGGCGCTCGCGATGGCGACGGTCGGCGGCGCGCCCACGAAGTCGAATACCGCCTCGGCCATCCGCCCGGCGGTCAGCTCGCGCACGGCCGCCGCCGCTTTGTCGTTCGATTCCAGCGCCTCGTGCGCGCCGACCTCCTTTGCCAGCGCGAGCTTTTCCGCGCTCACGTCGAGGGCGACGACGCGGGCGGGGCTGAGGTGGCGCAGCAGCTGGATCGCGACATGCCCCAGGCCGCCCGCGCCGATCACGACCGCCGTGGACCCCGGGACGAGTTTCGGCAGCGACTGCTTGATCGCGTGATAGGGGGTCAGGCCCGCGTCGGTCAGCGGCACCGCCTGCACCGGGTCCAGGTCGTCGACGGGCACCAGGTGCCGGGCGTCGTCGACGATCATGTACTCGGCGATGGCGCCCGGCGCGCCGAGCCCGGGCGGAAAGATGCCCAGCTCCTGCGCCCGCAGGCAGTAGTTCTCCTTGCCGACCGCGCACTTCGCGCACACCCCGCACCCCCACGGCCCGTACACCGCGACCGTGTCGCCGACGGCGACGCTGTCCACCCCGGCGCCCAGTTCGGCCACCGTGCCCACGCCTTCGTGGCCGAGCGTCAACGGCAGCGGGAAGGTCAACTGGTCGGCGGGCATGCCCATCACGACGAAATCGGAGTGGCACACCCCGGCGGCGTCGACCCGCAGCAGGATCTGCCCGGGGCCGGGCGCCGGGCGCGGGATCTGCACGACCTCCGGCATCGCGCCGATCTTCGTGTACTGCACGGCCTTCATCGTCTCGGTCATCGCGGAAATCCTCTCTGATCAGCAGTTCGGACATGCGCTCGTACCGGGCGGGCGGGCCGCCGGCTCCCCGAGCACAGCCTACCGACCGGACGGTCTGAAAAATGTCACAACCGTGCGGCTGATCTGCCGATCGAGAGGGTCAGTGGTGCGCTTTCTCCAGCGCGGTGATCACCAGGTCCAGGAAGGCGTCCACTTCGTCGCGCGCGTACCCGCGGGTGCCCAAGCGGGCCTCGGTGAAGTGCACCCCGCGCACGTCGGCGGTCGTGAGACTGCCCGGGCCGCCGTGCGCGAGCGTGGCCGCGACCAGATCCATGAACGCGTCCACCTCCTCCTCGTGATAGCCGCGCCGCCCGACCGGAGCCTGGGTGAATCGCATCCGGTGCACGTCGTCGGGAGTGAGCAGGGCCGCGGGCCCGGAGCCGTTGGTGGCCGCGGGCACCGGCCGGCTACCGCGCTGCCGGATCTCCAGCTCGATCCGCACCCGATCCAGGAACTCGTCGACCTGATCCGCCTGGTAGCCGCGCCCGCCGAAGCGCGGGGCGTCGAAATGCACGTGCCGCACATCGTCGGCGGTGAGCACGCCCGTCCCGGCCAGGGTGGCGGCGACCAGCTCGAGGAACGCGTCGACCTCGTCGGCGTGATAGCCGCGATGCCCGACCGGCGGCATGGCGAAATGGATGCGGCTCACGTCCTCGGGCGTCATCACTCGAAATATTGTGTCAGGGTCCGACACGCCGTGCTGAGGCTTTGCTGAACGCGTGCAACCGGTCTCAGTCCCGGCGCACGCCGTCGACCAGCAGCCGGCGGATCGCCTCGGTCAGTCCGGCGATGGCGGTTTCGTCGGGATCGCGCAGCCCGTGCACGATGCCGGCGAGCAGCATGCCGGTCACGGCCTTGGCCGTGTTGACGGTGTCGAGATCGGCGCGCAGATAACCGAGTTCGACGCCGTGCTCGAGATATCCGGTGGTCAGCGCGTCGGCGGTGTCGAGCAGACCGTAGAGGCGGGCGGTCAATTCGTCGTCGATGCCGGTGGCGTGGAACAGCAGCAGCTGCGCGATGCGGCGATCCTCGATGAGGATCCGGGTCAGCGAGGTGCCGATGCGGTCCAGCTGGGCGCGGTACTCGTCCAGGGTGCTGGCCGCGTCGGGCGCGTTCTCGGTGCCGAGCAATTCCACGATCCGGCCGGCCAGATCGTCGATCACATGGTCGATGATGTCGCGCTTGTTGCTGAAGTAGCGGTAGAAGGTGCCGTGGCCGATGCCCAGCTGACCGGCGATGTCGGCGATGCCGGTGGCGTGGTAGCCCTTTTCGGCGAAGCAGACGAAGGCGGTGTCGATGATGCCTTGGCGCAGTTCGGCTTTGCGGCGCTCGACGGCGCTGCCGGCCGCGCGCGGGGCTCGGGTCGATGGCTTCGTCACGGTGCCGATGATACAGTCGTCACAAACGGAATGATGTGTCATTCCGTGATACATGATTCACACTCTTGGAGGTTCGACGTGGCGCCTCAGTTCGATGCCATCGTGGTCGGTGCGGGATTCGGCGGAATGGGTGCGGGCATCGAGCTCGACCGGCTCGGCCTGAGCAATTACGTGATCCTGGAGCGCGAAGCCGATCTCGGCGGCACCTGGCATGTCAACCACTACCCGGGTCTGGCCGTCGACATCGCCTCGGTCACCTACTCCTACTCCTTCGAGCCCAACCCGTACTGGTCGCGGCTGTTCGCGCCGGGCCGCGAACTCAAGCGCTACGCCGAGCACGTCGCCGAGAAGTACGGCCTGCGCCGCCGGATGCGCTTCGCCACCGTCGTCGACGGTGCCCGCTGGGACGAGGAGAACCAGCACTGGGTCGTCACGATCGCGGGCGGCGAGACCCTGACCGGCCGCTACCTGGCCACGGCGACGGGCTTCCTGTCCCAGCCCTACACCCCGCCGTTCCCCGGCATCGAGACCTTCCAGGGCAAGATCCTGCACACCACGGCCTGGGAGGACGACTTCGATCTGACCGGCCGCAAGGCCGCGGTGATCGGTACCGGCGCCACCGCGGTGCAGCTGGTCCCCGAGGCCGCGAAGAAGGTCCAGGAGCTGACGGTCTTCCAGCGCACCCCGATCTGGGTGGTCCCGAAGGTCGACACCCCGATCCCGGCTCCGGTGCAGCAGCTCTTCGCGAAGGTCCCGGCCACCCAGAAGGCCGCGCGCATGGTCAACACCAGCCTGCTCGAGGCGCTGATGGTGGTCGGCGTGCTGCACTACAAGCAGGCCAAGGTGTTCAACCGGGGCGCGGCGGTGCTGGCCAAGGCGCACCTGTTCGCCCAGGTCCGCGACAAGGAGACCCGCCGGCAGCTCACCCCGAAGTACGACTTTGGCTGCAAGCGCCCCACCTTCTCCAACCACTACTTCAAGGTCTTCAACCAGCCGCACGTGCGCCTGGAGACCAACTCGATCGAGCGCATCGAACCCGACGGCATCGTCACCGCCGACGGCCGCAAGACCGAGATCGACACCCTGATCCTGGCCACCGGCTTCAACCTGTGGGACGTGAACTTCCCGGCCATCGAGATCATCGGCCGCGACGGCGTGAACCTCGGAAAGTGGTGGCGGGACAACCGCTTCCAGGCCTACGAGGGCATCACCGTCCCGAAGTTCCCGAACTTCCTGAGCCTGAACAGCCCGTACTCCTACAGCGGCCTGTCCTACTTCACCACCATCGAGGGCCAGATGAAGCACATCGGCCGGCTCTTCGGCGAGATGAAGCGGCGCGGCGCGCAGACCTTCGAGGTGACCGCGGCGGCCAACGACCGCTTCCTGGACCAGGTCACCGACAAGCTGGGTTCCTCGGTGTTCTACGGCGGCGATTGCGCCACCGCGCGCAGCTACTACTTCAACCAGCACGGCGAGGCGGCGCTGCTGCGGCCGAACAGCACCGTCAGCACGCACAAGCAGGCGGTGAGCTTCCCGCTCGACGACTACGCGTTCGACGCCGCGGGTGTAAAAGCCCCGGCCTGAGGTACGCCCGGATCGGGCCCCGCCGTTGTGCCACGGCGGGGCCCGTCGCCGTCTAGAGGCGTGCCGGTGTGGCGGTTGCTACAGGAACTGGCAGACTAGGGACGTATCTGTCCATTCATCCACAAGACTTAGGGACTGACTTCGACGATGGAACTTCTGTTTCCGCTCCTGCTGCTGGGCATGCTCGCCTTCCTCTTCCTGGGTAACCGCCGGCAGCGTAAGGCCGTCGCCGATATGCAGGCCAGCCTGAAGGTCGGCACCGCGGTCGTCACCACGTCGGGTCTGTACGGCACCATCGTCGAGGTCGACGACGACACCGTCGATCTGGAAATCGCCGAGGACGTCGTCACCACGTGGTCCCGCGCGGCGATCGGCCGGGTGCTTCCCGAGGAGACGGAAACCGCCGACGAGCCGGCCGAAACCGTCGAGCCCGCCACCGAGCCGGTCACCGAGACCACCGTCGTCGAAGAGTCGCCCGCGCAGACCGAAACCCGGCTGACCAAGGACTGATTCCGCGCCGCCGCCCGGGAATCCCGCCGCGGCTGTGTCCGTACGGCGATGCTCGCGGTAGCCTCCGTGGTTTGCGGGGGCTTCTCGCCTTCCCGAGGCACGCGTCTGCCTCTAGTTTCACATTCGACTTCCGCCTAGGAGATACCTGCTGTGCCACCTTCTCAGGGATCGGCGCAACATCCGCTCCGGCTGCTCGGCGTCTACGCCGCGTTGCTGGCCGTGATCTATGCGCTGGTGTTCTTCACCGGGGACAAAGCCCCGACGCCCAAGCTCGGCATCGACCTGCAGGGTGGTACCCGGGTCACGCTGACCGCACGCACCCCCGACGGCAGCAAGCCGAGCCAGGACAGCCTGAAGAAGGCCCAGGAGATCATCGAGAACCGCGTCAACGGTCTCGGTGTCGGCGGTTCCGAGGTCGTCATCGACGGTGACAACATCGTCATCACCGTCCCCGGCGACGACGGGCAGCAGGCCCGGGCGCTGGCCACCACGGCCAAGCTCTACATCCGCCCGGTGCTGGCCGCCGTGCCGGTCGGCCCCGACGGCAAGGTGGCCTCGCAGGGCGCGGCCCAGCAGCCGCAGCCCACTCCGGCGCCCGCTCCCGCGCCGGTCCCCGATCCCGCCGCGCCGCCGGCCGAGCCCGCGCCCGCCGAGGCGCCGCCGGTCGAGCCCGCGCCGCAGCAGCGCGTCTTCCCGGCGCAGGCGCCCACCGAGCCCGCCGATCCGGGCGATCTGACCCCGCAGGAGATCGCGCAGAAGGAGATCGCCGAAGCCAAGGCGACCCGGCAGAGCAGCGATCCGGCGGTGCAGCAGGCGGCCGTGCTGGCCATGGACTGCTCCAAGCCCGACCCGCTGGCCGGCAACGACGACCCGACCCTGCCGCTGATCACCTGCGCGGTTCCCGGCTCGGCCAATCCCGAGATCTACCTGCTGGCCCCCAGCAAGATCGACGGCCAGGAGATCAAGGACGCCACCGCCGGGCTGAACAGCCAGCAGGCGCGCCACGAGGTCAACCTGGAATTCAAGTCCGGCGGCAGCGACGCCTGGGCGGCGATCACCGGTGACGCCATCAAGCAGCAGTCCCCGCAGAACCGCGTCGCCTTCGTGCTCGACTCGCGCGTGGTCTCCGCTCCGGTCGTGCAGCAGGGCCCGCAGCTGGGCGGTCGCACCACCATCTCCGGCAACTTCAACGCGGCCAGCTCCAAGGAACTGGCCAACACCCTGAAGTACGGTTCGCTGCCGCTGTCGTTCCAGACCTCCGAGGCCGAAACCGTCTCCGCGACCCTGGGGCTGTCCTCGCTGCGGGCGGGTCTGCTGGCCGGTGCGATCGGCCTCGCGGTGGTGCTGCTGTACTGCCTGGCCTACTACCGCATGCTCGGCTTCCTGACGGCGATCTCGCTGGTCGCCTCGGGCCTCGCCGTGTACGGCATCATGGTGCTGCTCGGCCGCTGGATCGGGTTCACCCTGGACCTGGCCGGCATCGCCGGTCTGATCATCGGTATCGGCATGACAGCCGACTCGTTCGTGGTGTTCTTCGAGCGCATCAAGGACGAGATGCGCGAGGGCCGCAGCTTCCGTTCGGCGGTGCCGCGCGGCTGGCAGCGCGCCCGGCGCACCATCCTTTCCGGTAACGCGGTCAGCCTGATCGCCTCCGCGGTGCTCTACATCCTGGCGGTCGGCCAGGTGAAGGGCTTCGCGTTCACCCTGGGTCTCACCACCGTGCTCGACGTCATCGTGGTGTTCCTGGTGACCGCGCCGCTGGTCATGCTGGCCTCGCGGAGTCAGTTCTGGTCCAGGCCCGGCGTCAACGGCCTGGGCGCTGTCCAGGAGGTGGCGCGCGAACGCCGGGCCGCCGGCGCCGTCACCGAAGGTGTGAGGACTCGATGAGCAACCAGACCAGCCCGCAGTTGCGCAAGCGCGACGCCGAGGACAGCGTGGACTACGACGACAACTACGACGCGAAGGCCCGGCACGGGTTCTTCAGTCGCCTCTACACCGGCACCGGCGCCATCGACGTGATCGGCCGGCGCCGCATGTGGTACGCCATCACCGCTGTGATCCTGCTGATCTCGCTGGGCAGCATCCTGGTGCGTGGCTTCAACTTCGGCATCGATTTCGAGGGCGGCACCCGGATCCAGTTCCCGGGTTCGGTCAGCCAGAGCGCCGTCGAGGACACCTATCGCGCGGCGATCGGCACCGATCCGGAATCGGTGCAGAAGGTCGGCGCCGGCGCGACCAGCAATATGCTGATCCGCTCCGAGGCCCTGGATCAGGGGCAGGTCGAGAAGCTGCAGGCCGCGCTGTACCAGGAGTTCCAGCCGAAGGATTCCAGCGGCAAGCCCAGCCTGAACGCGATCAGCGTCTCGGATGTGAGCGAGACCTGGGGCGATCAGATCACGAAGAAGGCGCTGATCGCGCTCGCGGTCTTCCTGGCCATCGTCGCGGTCTACATCACCATCCGGTTCGAGCGGGACATGGCGGTCGCGGCGCTGGCCGCGATGGTCTTCGACGTGCTCGTCACCGCGGGCATCTACTCGCTGGTCGGCCTGGAGGTCTCCCCGGCGACCGTGATCGGCATTCTCACCATTCTCGGCTTCTCGCTCTACGACTCGGTGATCGTGTTCGACAAGGTCGAGGAGAACACCCGCGGCGTGCTGCACGTGAACCGCCGCACCTACGGCGAACAGGCCAACCTGGCCGTCAACCAGACGCTGATGCGATCGATCAACACCGCGCTGATCGGCATCCTGCCGATCGTCGGCCTGCTGGTGATCGCGGTCTGGCTGCTCGGCGTCGGCACGCTCAAGGACCTGGCGCTGGTGCAGCTGGTGGGTCTGCTGGTCGGCACCTACTCCTCGATCTTCTTCGCCACGCCGCTGCTGGTGTCGATCAAGGAGCGCTTCGGCCCGGTCGCCGCGCATACCAGGAAGGTGCTGGCCAAGCGATCCGGCGTGGCGAGCGCGCGGGCCCTGGCGGCCGCCGAGCAGCGGGCCGTGGCCGCCACCGGTCGCGCGCCCTCCGAGCAGGAGATCCGCCGCGCCGCCGGGCAGACCCCGCCGCCGGGCGCGCGCCCGAGCGGGAAACGGCACAAGCGAAGGAACTAGTACCCCAGGGGGTTTCGTTCAGATGCAGCGATCACGCGTCATGGTGCGGTTGATCGGAGTGGTCGCGGCGGGTGCCTCGGTCGCCGGGCTGGCGGCCGGGTGCTCGAGCCAGAGCCAGGTGCCGTCCATCGGGTACGCCGTCGACGCGGCGATCGCGAGCTACAACGGCGGCAGCACCCTGGGCGCGAGCGGCGGCGCGACCGCCGTCTTCGGCCGGGTGCTGACCGGGTTCTACTACACCGGGCCGGACGGGCAGCAGGTCGCCGACACCGATGTCGGCACCGCCAAGGAGGTGCCGGGCGAGGCCCAGACCGTCCAGTACCGGCTCAACCCGGACGGTGTGTACTCCGACGGCGTGCCGACCTCCTGCGACGACCTGTACCTGACCTGGGCGGCGCGCAGCGGCCGCTTCACCAAGCCCGGCGGCGGGTCGCTGTTCGACGCCGCGAGCACCGCCGGGTACGCCGACATCGAGCGGGTGGAATGCCAGCCCGGGTCCAAGGACGCGACCGTGGTGTTCCGGCCGGATCGGCACTACCAGTACTGGCGCAATCTGTTCACGGCCGGCGAGCTGATGCCGGCGCACGTGGCGGCGAGCGCGGCGAACGTGCCGAACGTGGTGTCGCCCTTGCAGACCGGTGACGCCGCCGGAGCCGGGCGACTGGCCGATTTCTGGAACACCGGGTGGACTCTGACCGAGAGCGCGGATCTGACCCGGTTCCCGTCCTCGGGGCCGTACCGCATCGATTCGTTCAGCCCCACCGACGGCGTGGTGCTGGTCGCCAACGAGCGCTGGTGGGGCAACAAGCCCGAGACCGGGCGCATCGTGGTGTACGGCAAGTCGGCGGATCTGGGCAAGAAGATCGGCGACGGGTCGGTCAGCGTCGTCGACATCGGCGGCGAGTCGGTGAAAGACCTGGACCTGGGCGGTTTCTCGACGCGCACGGTGCCGGGGCGCGGCGCCGAGCAGCTGGTGCTGGCGACCGGGGGAGTGCTGGGTTCGGCCGACGCGCGTCGCGGTTTCGCGCAGTGCGTGCCGCGTCAGGAGCTCTACAACCAGCTCGGCAAGGCCAAGGACCTGCCCAAGACCGCGCTCGGCGCCGGTCCGCTGAACGGCCATATCGTGCAACAGGATTCGCTGTTCTACCCCGCGGTCACCGGGGCCGCCGAGAAGTACCTGAATCCCGACATCTCCCGGGCGACGGCCACGCTGGCGTCCGCCAAGGCCGCCGGGCAAACTCTCCGCATCGGTTATCTGGGCCCGGACGAGCGCCGTGCCCGCACCGTGGCGATGATCGCCGAGTCCTGCAAGGGTGCGGGCATCACCGTCGTCGACGCGGGCGCGGCCGACTTCGATCCGAGTCAGCTGGCGGCGGGCAAGGTCGATGCCGTGCTGGGCGGCGCCGGCGGCGTGCCGGGGCCCTCCGGGTCGCTGTCCGGGGTGGCCGCCACCAGCGCGTTGCGCACCGGAAACGGCCTCAATTTCGGTCGATTCGGCAATGGCCGCTACGATTCGATTACCGATCAGCTTGCCGCCGACGATAATTCGACGGCCCAGCTGAATCTGCTCACCGAGGGCGAGAACCTGCTGTGGGCGGAGATGCCGAGCATTCCGTTGTTCGCCACTCCCCGCACCATCGCGTTCGCCGAAGGGTTGCAGAACGGTGTGGCCGGCCCCACCCAGGCGGGGTCCGGCTGGAACATGGACCGCTGGGTGTTGAAGCGGTGACGGCCGGCGGCGTGAGCTCAGGGCACGGAGGCGGCAGCCTGCGTAACCATGGAGGGCCCGCGAATGCCGCCAAATGAAGACAGTGACCATGGAGAGGGCTCGATGAGCAAGCACGCGGCGATCGAATCCGAGGAGCTAGTGGCCGAGCGGACCGCGCTGGCGGGCGCGGCGGTGCAGCGCCTCACCCGGTGGCGGGACGATTTCCCCACGCCCGGAGTGCGTTTCGCGGATCTGACCCCGGTGTTCGCCGACGCCGAGGGCTTCCGGACGGTCATCGACTGCCTGGCCGCCTGCGCGCCCGACGCCGATCTGGTGGCGGGCGTCGACGCGCGCGGGTTCCTGCTCGGCGCGGGCGTCGCGGCCACGCTGGGCACCGGCGTGCTCGCCGTGCGCAAGGCCGGCAAGCTGCCCCCGCCGGTGCTGAACCGCGAATACGACCTGGAGTACGGCACGGCGGCGCTGGAGATCCCGGCCGACGGGCTCGAGCTCGCGGGCAAGCGCGTGCTGCTGCTGGACGACGTGCTCGCCACCGGCGGCACCCTGGCCGCGGCCGCCGATCTGTTCCGCCAGGCCGGTGCCGAGATCGTCTCCGCGGCCGTGGTACTGGAGCTGGAATTCCTGAAAGGCCGTGAGCGCCAAGGGGATTACCCGGTCACCGCCATCGTCAAGGTCTGACCGACGGGATCGCGCCGGCGTGATGTGAATTACACTGGCGCGAATCACCGAAGTGTGGTTAACCTAGTCGGGTCTTAATCCCGTTGATCGGAGTCATGCCGTTGAAGTTCTGAGGTAGCGCTTTCGGGCGGCCCGCAGTATGCGCGCCGCGATACCGTCGCAACCTCAGGAGGACGCATGTCTTTTCTGTCTATTTCCGATCTCACTTTCACCTGGCCTGACGGCACCCCGGTCTTCGAGGGGCTCGCGGCGGTTCTCGGTCCCGGTCATCTCGGCCTCGTCGGCAGCAACGGCGCGGGAAAATCCACGCTGCTGCGGCTGATCGCCGGTGAGCTCACCGCTCAGCGCGGTTCGGTCACCGTCTCGGGGGAGCTGGGGTATCTGCGCCAAGATCTCGGCCTGGCCGAGGGGCAGCGGGTCGACGCCGTGCTCGGCATCGCCGAGATCCGGAAAGCCCTGCACCGCATCGAATCCGGGGCCGCCGAGGAGTCCGACTTCGAGACCGTCGGCGCGGCCTGGGATGTCGAGGAGCGCGCGGTGGCGCTGCTCGGCCGGCTCGGCCTGCACTACCTCGCCGATTCGGCGGCGCAGCTGGACCGCACCCTGGACACCCTGTCCGGCGGCGAGACGGTGCTGCTGGGGCTGGTGGCGCAGCTGCTGGCCGAGCCGAGCGTGCTGCTGCTCGACGAGCCCACCAACAATCTGGATCACGTTGCGCGGGAACGGCTCTACGAGGTGATCGGCCAATTCTCCGGCACCGTGCTCACGGTCAGCCACGACCGTGAGCTGCTGGAGCGGATGGACACCATCGCCGAGCTCCGGCAGGGCGAATTGCGGCTGTTCGGCGGCAATTTCAGTGAGTACGAGCGGATCGTCGCGGCCGAGCAGGAAGCGGCGCGGCACGCGATCCGCGACGCGAAGAGCGATGTGCGCAAACAGGCGCGCGAACTCGTGGAGGCCCGCATCAAACTGGACCGGCGGCTGCGCTACGGCCAGAAGATGTGGGATCAGAAGCGGGAGCCGAAGATCATCATGAACGAGCGCAAACGGCAGGCCCAGGTCTCGGCCGGCAAGCTGCGCAACAATCATCTCGAGAAAGTGGAGGACGCGAAACAGCAGCTGGATCAGGCCGAGGCGATGCTGCGCGCCGACAAGGAGGTCCGGATCGAGCTCCCGGACACCCGCCTCTACCCGGGGCAGGATGTGCTCGAGCTGGAGGACGTGCGGCTGGCGTGCGGTCCGACGGTCACTCTGTCGGTGCACGGGCCGGAACGCATCGCGCTGACCGGTCGCAACGGTGTCGGCAAAACCACTCTGCTGCAACACATCGCGGCTACCGGGCCGAAGGTGCCGTGGCGCATGCTGCCGCAGCGCCTGGACATCTTCGACGAGGACCTGACGGTGTTCGAGAACGTGGCGCGGGCGGCGCCGCATGTGCTGCCGCAGCAGATCCGGGCGCAACTGGCCCGCTTCCTGTTCCGCGGGACCGATGCCGACGTCCTGGCCGGCGCCCTGTCCGGCGGCGAACGCCTGCGCGCGGCGCTGGCCATGCTCCTGCTGGCCGACCCCGCGCCCAAGCTGCTGCTGCTCGACGAGCCGACCAACAATCTGGACCTGCCCAGCCTGCAACACCTCACCCAGGCCCTGTCCAGTTTCGAGGGAGCGCTGATCGTGGTCAGCCACGACCCGCGCTTCCTCGACGACATCGGCGTCACCCGCCGGGTGGATCTCACCCCCGACGGACTCGTCGAAACGCTGGTCCGATGACCCGATGAGCGCCCCCGGCCCGCTGTGGCCGGGGGCGTTCGCGTTCTTGACGCGATTTGTTTTGGTGGCTTAGACTAAAACAGATCGAACGGGAGGACTGATCACCATGGGTTACGGACACTGGGACGACACGGCCTACAGCGCGGCCAAGACCTATCGCGCCAGCCGGGGGCTGGACGACTTCGGCTACACCGCCGAGATGCGCGGCAAGCCCTACGACACCTGGCAGGCGCACCCCGCGCTGGACCCGCTGGGCGTCGGGGTGCGGGAATGCCGGGATTCGGCCGAGCACGGCAACTCGCTGCCCATCGCGGTTCTCTTCGACGTCACCGGCTCCATGGGGCAGGTGCCGATCATCATGCAGCGCAAGCTGGGCAAACTGCACGGGCTGTTGCAGCGCAAGGGCTACGCCGACGATCCGCAGATCCTGTTCGGAGCGGTCGGCGACGCCGACTGCGACCGGGTCCCGTTGCAGGTCGGGCAGTTCGAGTCGGACAACCGGATGGACGAGCAGCTGCGCAATATCCTGCTCGAAGGCGGCGGGGGCGGCCAGAAATCCGAAAGCTACGAACTGGCCGCCTATTTCATGGCGACCCATACCGCCACCGACGCCTGGGACAAGCGCCGCAAACGCGGCTACCTGTTCCTGATCGGCGACGAGCTGAACAAGCGCAAGCTCGCCTCGCGGCACATCCGCGCCGTCATCGGCGACCACGTGCGCAAGGACATCTCGGTCGAATCGATCTACCGGCAGCTCGCCGAGCGCTGGCACGTCTACTACATCCTGCCGAACCAGTCGAGCTACTACAACGACCCCGAGATCGCCGAGCACTGGCGGGAGCTGCTCGGCCAGAACTTCCTGAAGCTGGACGATCCCGCGGCGGTGTGCGAGCTGATCGCGCTGACCGTCGGCCTGGAGGAAGACCGGGTCGACCTCGACACCGGTTTGGCCGACCTGGCCGATCTCGGCTCGGCCGCGGAGGTGGCCGCGGTCGGCAAGGCCATCACGCGCGCCCTGCCGCCCGGTAAGCGCTGAGGGGGAGGGGTGAGCGAGCACATCGTGGTGGTGGATCTCGGATTCGGGGACGCCGGTAAAGGGGCCACCGTCGACTGGCTGTGCTCGCCCGACGCGGGGCTGGGCGTCTCGGCGGTGGTGCGGTTCAACGGCGGCGCGCAGGCCGCGCACAACGTCGTCGCGGACGGAAAGCACCACACCTTCGCGCAATTCGGCTCGGGCACCTTCTCGGGCGTGCCCACCCTGCTGTCGCGGCACATGCTGGTCGAGCCGATCGCGCTGGCCGGTGAGGCGCGGCAGCTCGCGGCGCTCGGCGTCCCGGATCCGCTGGCGCTGCTGCGGATCGACGGCCGGGCGCTGCTCACCACGCCGATCCACATCGCCGCGAACCGTGCGCGCGAGGACGCGAGGGGTTCCTCGCGGCACGGTTCCTGCGGGCGCGGCATCGGCGAAACCGCCGCCTACGCACTGGAACACGACGCGCCGACCGTCGGCGACTGCCTGCGCCCGCGGGTCCTGCGGCAGAAGCTCGATCTCCTGGCCGCGCACTACGGCCCGCTGATCGCGCCCAGCTCCCACCGCTACGAGCCGATCGCCGACCTCATTGCGATGTACGGTGAGTTCGCGGCCGCCGTGCGGATCGTGGACGACAGGGAACTCGGGCACCTGGCCCGGCGCGGCCGGCTGATCTTCGAAGGGGCACAGGGGATCCTGCTGGACGAGTGGCGCGGTTTTCATCCGCACACCACGTGGTCCACGGTGGAACCGCGCAACGCCCGCGCGCTGCTCGCGGGGATCGGTGCCCGCGCCTACGTCCTCGGAGTGACCCGCACCTACCAGACCCGCCACGGCGCGGGCCCGCTCCCGACCGAGGACCCGGCGCTCGATATCCCCGAGCCGCACAACACCTTCGGCCCCTACCAAGGCGGCTTCCGCCGCGGCCCCCTCGACCTCCCGCTCCTGCGCTACGCCCTCGCGGCCGCCGCGGGCGTCGACGGCCTCGCCGTAACGCACCTCGACGCGCGAACCGACTCGGTCGCAATCGGTTACGACACCCCGTCCGGATTCCGCACCGACCTCCCCCTCGGAACCTGGCGCGACCTCGACCACCAGCGCTCCCTGACCAGCCTGCTGACCACCGCCCGCCCCCACCTCACCGCTTGGCCGACCGAGCCGACCGACTACCTCGCCAGTGCACTCCAAGTGCCAGTGGTCCTCGCGTCCAACGGCCCTGACCGCGCCGACCGCACCCCGTTGTCGCGCTTGCGATCTGCCGCTTGACGACCCGTCACCTCGGGTTTGACGGGGCAGCTGCCCGCACCGACCCTGCTGCCTGCTGCCTGCTGCCTGCTGCCTGCTGCCTGCCGCCTGCCGCCTGCTGGCCGTCGCTCGTCGCGAATCAGCCGACCGAGCCGAGCGACTACCTCGCGAGCGAACTCGACGTGCCAGTGGTCCTCGCGTCCAATGGCCCCGACCGCGCCGACCGCACCTCGTTGTCGCGCTTGCGATCTGCCGCTTGACGACGCGTTGCCTCGGTTCGATCAGGAAGCTGCCCGCCTGCCGCCCGCTTGCCGCCTGCCGCCCGCTTGCCGCCTGCCGGCCGTCGCTCGTCGCGAATCAGCCGAGCGAGCCGACCGACTGGCTCGCGAGTGCACACCGCGTGCCGGCGGTCCTCCCGTCGGAGGGCCTGACTGAGCTGGCGCACCCTGTTGGCGCGCTCGCGATGTGCGGACTGCGCGCGGCGCATCGGGTTCGGCGGCCGCGCGCTACCGGCACGGCCGCGCTACCGGCACGGCGTTGGGTGGGCGTGGTTCAGCGCAGGGTCACGGGCTCCGCGCAGCTGGCGGGTGGGTCGATGAGGGTGCAGTCGGCGGGTGGGCGGGAGGGGCGGTAGTGGGGGGTGACGCCGTCGGCCGCGACGATCGCGGCGTAGGCGGCGGCCGCTTCGGTGGGGACGCGGGTGAGGTCGCCGGCGGCGGCGTCGACGCGGTAGAGGCCGAAACGTGGCTTGTAGCTGCCCCATTCGTAGTTGTCGGTGAGGCTCCAGTAGTTGTAGCCGATGATGTTCATGCCGTCGGCGGCGGCCCGCTGCACCCAGTAGATCGAGTCGCGGAGGTGCTCGGCGCGGGTGTACCCGGTGCGGTGCGGGGCGTGGTTCTCGGTGGTGATGCCGTTCTCCACGATGAACAGCGGTTTGCCGGGGAACAGGCGGGCGTAGCGGCGCAGCGCGAAATAGATGCCCTCGGGGCGGACGGGCAGTTCCCAGAGTTCGGACGGATCCGGTTTCGGCGGTTCGAAGCCGTAGTAGTAGTCGAAACCGATGTAGTCCAGGCGGGGGCCGATGTCGGCCAGCACCGAGCCGTTGATCTGCAGGTCGTTGCCCGCGACATAGCCGACATTGCTGGTGACCATGGCGTCGGGGGAGCGCTGGTGGATGTGGTCGTAGATCGCGTTGTGCGCCGCCGCGACGCGTTTCTCCATGGTCGCGCGGTCGGCGCCGCTCAGGGCGACCTCGTGGCTGATGTAGGCGACGGGCTCGTTGATGGTGACCCACAGCGGATTCCGGTCGGCGTAGCGGTCCACCACCCGGCGCGCGTTGGCGACCCAGTCCCGCACCATGTCCGGGTGGTCCCAGCCGCCGCGGTCGTAGGCCCAGCCCGGATACACCCAGTGGTCGAGGGTGAGCATCGGCCGCATGCCGGCCGCGACGATTTCGGCGACGACCTTATCGTAGAACTGGAACGCCGCCTCGTCCCAGGTGGAGCGGCCATCGGGTTGCAGGCGGGCCCACTCGACGCCGATCCGGAAGACCTGCACGCCGAGCGCGGCGGCTAGCCGGATGTCCTCGGGGTAGCGGTGATAGAAGTCGACGGCGTCGCCGTAGTCGTCGAACTCGGGATGCTGCCGGATGTAGCGCAGCCAATTGCTGTCCGGCGCATGGCCTTCAGCCTGGAATCCGGAGACCGCGACGCCCCACAGGAAATCCGGCCGCAGCGCGGGCACGCCGGGCGCGACGGCGGTGCCAGGCATCAGCATCGCGACCAGGGTGGTCGCGAGGGCTGCCGCGGCGTGCCGAGCCGTTGTGCGCATCCCTCGCGAAGGTAGCCCGCGATTCGCTGCCCTGCTAGGCCCCGGTCAGTGGGCAGTAGCAGCCCCGCCCCGGAGTCGGGGGCGTCGCGGCGTCCGGCAGGATGGTGCGCCGTGGAGCAATCGATGGTCTCGGTCGATGTGGTGACACTCCGCTTCTGGGCTTCCGACAGCGCGGTCACCGTCGGCATCGCGCCGCGCGAGCACGAGCCGTTCACCGGCGCGCTCGCGCTGCCCGGCGTGCTGCTCGGGCGCGGCGAAAGGCTCGCGGTGGCGGCGCGGCGCGCGGTGCACACCAAGCTGGGCGTGCCCGAGTCGGCGATCGGCGCCGTCGGTCAGCTCGTCACCTTCGACGAACCCAATCGCGACCCGCGCGGGCCGACGCTGTCCATCGCCATGTGGGCGGTGGCCGGCGAGCACGAGGGCCCGGCCCGCTGGGCGCCGTTCGACGAGGTGCCCCCGCTGGCCTTCGACCACAACAGCATCATTACCGCGGCCCGCGCCCACCTGGCGCGCCTGCTGTGGAAGGACCTGTCCTTCACCCGCGCCCTGACCGGGTCCGAATTCCCGGCCACCCGCGCCGTCGATCTCGCCACCACGCTGGTCGGCGCGCGCCCGGACCCGGCCAATCTGAACCGCACCCTGGCCGCCATCCCCGGCCTGACCCGGACCACCGAGCGCCGTCGCACCAAGCCCACCGGCCGCCCCGCCGCGGTCTGGGCCTTCGACCCGGATCCGGTCAGCGCCGCGGCGCGTACATGATGATCGCGACGCCGATCAGGCAGATCGCGGCGCCGAGGTAATCCCACCGGTCGGGCCGGAATTTGTCGACCACGATGCCCCACGCCAGCGACCCCGCCACGAACACGCCCCCGTACGCGGCCAGAATCCGCCCGAAATTCGGATCCGGCTGAAAAGTAGCCACAAACCCGTAGGCCCCGAGCGCGATCACCCCCGCCGCGATCCACAGCACCCCGCGTTGCTCCCGCCACCCCTGCCACACCAGCCACGCGCCCCCGATCTCGGCCACGGCCGCCAGCGCGAACAACAGCAACGAGCGCAGGATGATCACCAGGCGAACCTACCGTCCCGCCGACTCCCTTCGACCGCTGTACCTCGGAGTCCTATTGCGGCGCCCGCCTGCGTGTCGACCGCACTTTGTTCGCGCTCGGAGCGGGTCACTTCCGGCGCGCGCGTCGACTCGGTCGGGCGTCACGCCTCGAGCGAGTACACCGCGTACGGCCGCCCGAGCACCGGATAGGAGACGTTGCGTACCGGAACGCCGCCGTCGGTGCTGCCCACCTCGGTCCCGGCGTGGGCGTGCCCGTGCACCGCGAGGTCGGCCCCGGCGCGGTCGATCGCCAGGCCCAGTTCGTGGCATCCGAGACCGGGGTAGATCCGGGGATTCTCGCCCGTGAGCGTGCCCAGGACCGGGGAGAAGTGCGTGAGGGCGATCCGGAGATCGCAGTCGAGGGCATCGAGGGCCTGCTCCAGGCGCAGCGCGTCGACCGGTCCGCGGAGCATGCGCTCGCGGTGGCGGAGGCCGGCGTGTTCCGGGTCGCCGGGATGCCCGGGGAATCCGCCGCTGCCGCCCATCACGCCCGCGATCCCTACGCGCGTTCCGGTGAGATCCAGGGCCAGCGCGGTCCCGTCCAAGACGTGCACCCCGATCCCGCTCAGCAGCGCGGCGATCCGATAGCCCTGCTTGCGGTCGTGATCGTGGTTGCCGAGCACGGCGACGACCGGGACCGGAAGGTCGAGGAGTTCGGCCCGCAGCAGTTCCGCCTCGGCCATCGCGCCGCTGTCGGTGAGGTCGCCGGCGAGCAGGAGCAGATCGGCGTGCGCGGCGAGTTCCCGGAAGGCCGGGCGGAATTCTCCGGCGACCGCCGGGCGCATATGCAGATCGGCCCCGGCGGCGACGCGAACAGACACCGCCTCAGCCAGCCACAAGCGGCGAATGGTGTCAACAGAATTCACCTCCGATACCAACCCGGGATTCACCTATCGGTCGCTGGTCCGATACCCGGACTAAAGTGGTGATCTGGGCGGTTGCAGCGTCGGATAAGGTGTTGCGATCGAGCCCGGCATGCGAGGTCGGGCCCGGAAGCGGCGGCTGGTGTAACCATGTAGGGCTCCGAGCCTGCCGAATGGTTGCGGAGAGGTGGTGGCATGGCTCAACACTTGGGCGAGGCGAATGTCGGGCAATCGGCAGCACCCGCGGAGTCGAACGGCGCGCCCACGCCGTCCGACATGCCCGCCACCAAGCCGGGCGCGGAGCCGCCCGCCCGCGGCGCCACCGCCGCCGTCCCGACCTCCGCCTCGCGCCGTGTGCGCGCCCGCCTGGCCCGCCGGATGACCGGTCAGCGCGGCATCGCCGCGGTCAAGCCGGTGCTGGAGCCGCTGGCCTCGGTGCACCGCGAGCTGTATCCCAAGGCCAACCTGACGCTGTTGCAGCGCGCCTTCGATGTCGCCGACGAGCGGCACGCGCACCAGTTCCGCAAATCCGGCGATCCGTACATCACGCACCCGCTCGCGGTGGCCAACATCCTGGCCGAGCTCGGCATGGACACCACCACCCTGGTCGCGGCCCTGCTGCACGACACGGTCGAGGACACCGGCTACTCGCTCGAGCAGCTGACCGGCGAGTTCGGCCAGGAGGTCGCGCACCTGGTCGACGGCGTCACCAAGCTGGACAAGGTGAATCTCGGCGCGGCCGCCGAGGCGGAGACCATCCGCAAGATGATCATCGCCATGGCCCGCGATCCGCGCGTGCTGGTCATCAAGGTCGCCGACCGCCTGCACAACATGCGCACCATGCGCTTCCTGCCGCCGGAGAAGCAGGCCAAGAAGGCCAAGGAAACCCTGGAAGTCATTGCGCCGCTTGCGCACAGACTCGGGATGGCCACGGTCAAGTGGGAGCTCGAGGACCTCGCGTTCGCGATCCTGCACCCGAAGAAGTACGACGAGATCGTGCGCCTGGTCGCCGACCGCGCGCCTTCGCGCGACACCTACCTGGCCAAGGTGCGCGCCGAGATCGTGAACACGCTCGCGGCCTCGCGGATCACGGCGATCGTCGAGGGCCGCCCCAAGCACTACTGGTCGATCTACCAGAAGATGATCGTCAAGGGTAAGGACTTCGACGACATCCACGACCTGGTCGGCATCCGCATCCTGTGCGACGAGGTGCGCGACTGCTACGCCGCGGTCGGCGTCGTGCACTCGCTGTGGCAGCCGATGGCGGGCCGTTTCAAGGACTACATCGCCCAGCCCCGCTACGGCGTCTACCAGTCGCTGCACACCACCGTGGTCGGCCCGGACGGCAAGCCGCTGGAGGTGCAGATCCGCACCCAGGACATGCACCGCACCGCCGAGTTCGGCATCGCCGCGCACTGGCGCTACAAGGAGACGCGCGGCAAGCACTCCAACGACACCGCCGAAGTCGACGACATGGCGTGGATGCGCCAGCTGCTGGACTGGCAGCGGGAGGCCGCCGACCCGGCGGAGTTCCTGGAGTCGCTGCGCTTCGACCTGAAGTCGCCGGAGATCTTCGTCTTCACCCCGAAGGGCGACGTGATCACGCTGCCGCAGAAGTCGACCCCGGTCGACTTCGCCTACGCGGTGCACACCGAGGTCGGGCACCGCTGCATCGGCGCGCGCGTCAACGGCCGGCTGGTCGCGCTGGAGCGCCAGCTCGAAAACGGTGAAGTGGTCGAGGTTTTCACCTCCAAGGCGCAGAACGCCGGCCCGAGCCGGGATTGGCAGAACTTCGTCGTCTCCCCGCGCGCCAAGGCCAAGATCCGGCAGTGGTTCGCCAAGGAGCGCCGCGAGGAGGCGCTGGAATCCGGCAAGGAGCAGATCTCCAAGGAGGTCCGCCGGGTCGGACTTCCGTTGCAGCGCTTGATGAGTGTGGACGCGATGACGGCGGTCGCGCACGAGCTGCACTACACCGACATCTCCACCCTCTACACCGCGGTCGGCGAGCACCAGGTCTCCGCGCACCATGTGGTGCAGCGGCTGATGGCCCAGCTCGGTGGCATCGGCGACGTGGAAAACGAACTGGCCGAACGCTCTACGCCCTCGACCACGCCGAGCCGGCAGCGCGTCACCGGCGACGCGGGCGTGCTGGTGCCGGGCGCCTCGGGCACCGTGGCCAAGCTGGCCAAGTGCTGCACCCCGGTGCCCGGCGACGAGATCATGGGCTTCGTGACCCGCGGCGGCGCGGTGAGCGTGCACCGCACCGACTGCACCAACGCGGGCTCGCTGCGCGAGCAGTCCGAGCGCATCATCGACGTGGAGTGGGCGCCCTCGCCGTCCTCGGTGTTCCTGGTGGCCATCCAGATCGAGGCGCTCGATCGCACCCGCCTGCTCTCGGACGTGACCAAGGTGCTGGCCGACGAGAAGGTCAACATCCTGTCCGCCTCGGTGGCCACCCACGGCGACCGGGTCGCGATCAGCAAGTTCACCTTCGAGATGGGCGATCCGAAACATTTGGGCCACTTGCTGAATGTGGTGCGCAATGTGGAGGGCGTTTACGACGTCTACCGCGTCACCTCCGCCACCTAGTCGCGAGCGCATCGGCGCGAACAGGAACTTTCCGCTGCGTGTCGCAGAGGTTAATTCGTTGCGTGGCGGGTAGATTTCCTTCCACAAGCGAACCATGGCGGCCTCAGTTGCCCGGCAGCACACCGGTTTCGAGGCCCGCGCACACTTCGCCGGAGGATTGCGGTGCGGCCCCTCGGGGTCGGAAAACTGTTGTTCACATTCCGGCGCCGCGCCGTCCTGTGTTCAGCATCTCCGCCGGATGGGCGGAAACTTTTCGCGACGTCGGCAGTCATAGCCGGAATCTGTTACCGTCGAATGCGTTTGAGGACGTCAAGATTCACCAGCGGCAATACGGATTGATGGCGGTTCGCTATGGCCAATTACCCGGCAAGAATCACGGGGGTGCTCAGTGCGCTCGCCGTTGCTGTGGCATTTGCCGCGGCGGTTCCGGCAGTTGCCCAGGCCGAGCCCTCTCTCGACCTCTCCATCGAATCCTGTCCGGCGCTGTACGCCTTGGGAATTCAGGGCACCGGTGAATCCTCGCCGGACGCCGCGCCCAGCACCGATACCGGCATGCTGTCCACGGTATTCCGCCCGCTGCTGGCCAAGGCCGGCGAGCAGGGGCTGGTGGACCGCGCCTACGTGCCGTACGAATCCAGTTTCGGCGGTTTCACCAATGGCGGACCGGCGCCCTACGCGCAGTCGGTCGGCGCGGGTCTGGACCGGCTGAAGTCGATGGCGCAGCAGGTGTTGCAGCGCTGCCCCGAGACCGATCTGGCGATCGTCGGCTACTCCCAGGGCGCGCACGTGGCCTCGCTGTTCGCCCAGGAGGTCGGGCAGGGCAAGGGCGCGGTCCCGGCCGACAAGGTCGCCGCCGTAGCGCTTTTCGGCGATCCGACCCGGAATTCGGGTGCGCCGCTGTTCCCGGGCTCGCCGGGCAAGACCAACCCGGACGCGGCGCCCGGCACCGACGGCGCCGAGGTGGCGGCCATCGCGGCGCTGAACCAGACCCCGGCCTCCGGCGGCGGCATCGCCCCGGAACGCGATCAGGCCAAGAACTTCGCGGCGCTGACCGGCCGCGTCGCGAGTTTCTGTACGGCGGGCGATCTTTCGTGCGATGCCCCCGCGGGCGCGCCGATCCTGCGGGCGGTGGCCAATATCGCGGGCCAGGCCCAGGTCAGCGGCGGCGACCCGATCGCCTCGCTGGTCTCGGTGGCGCAAGCGCTGGCCTACACCTCGATCAAGACCGTCTCGAAGGTGGTCAACGAGGACATCTCCGGCAACTCGCTGTCGAACCTGTCGCTCTCGCCGAAGAAGTCGATCTCCGAGCGCCTCGCCGACGCCTCCGACCCGCGCACGCCGATCGAGGTCAACAGCGCGTTCCAGGCGTTGCTGAAGGTCGGGCTGATCGGCTTGAACGCGGTGGTCACCGTGGTCAAGGCGGTGATCAATCCGGCCACCATCGCCGAGCTCGCCACCGCCGGGCTGGCCAACCCCGTGGCGGGGCTGGCCCTGCTCGGGACGAAACTGCTCGGCGCGATCCCGGAACTGATCCCGCCGACCACCATTTCGCGGCTGGTCAGCCAGGCGTTCACCGCCGTCGTCCAGAACATCACCGACAACAGCGAACTGCTCAACGTCACCACCTGGGTGAAGTACTGGGAGACGGTGCAGCGGCACGGCGCCTACGGCACTGCCGCCGTCACCGCCGGCGGCGACGCGCCGGTGCGGTTCGTGGCGGACTGGTTCGCCGCGCTGGCCCGGGATTTGGACGACACGCAGGGCAGCGGCACCGCGCCGCAGCCGCTGAGTACCACGGCGGTGCCTCGATTATCGGTACCCGCTACCGGCGCGTCGACTACGCCGAACCCGTCCGGTACGGGAGAATTTCCGTTCGGGAACGGAGCCGCCAGCGCCCCAACCAGTGGCGCGTCGACTACGCCCACCGTGGTACCCGGCACCCCCAGATCCAGCAACCCGTCCTTGACGAACTGAGCGCCGAGAGGGTCTGACCGATGCGACACCAGTTGCCCGGCTCCGTGGGAAGGGGGGAATGTTGAAGTCGTACAAAGAGCTGTCCCGCTGGTTCCCCCCGTTGGAGCCGGAGACGGGCACACCGGCTCCCGCGCCGGTGCGCGCGGACGATCTGCGCGCCGACGACGACGGCCCGGCCCAGTACCCCGATTACATTCGCGAACCCGACCCGAACGATCCGGACGTGGCCCGGGCGCGCGCCGAGGTGCCCACGGATCTGCCTTCGCGGCGCAGCGAATTCACCGGCGGCTGGTCGGACTGGGTGGGTGAGCGGGCCCCCGCCGCCGGTCACCGTCGCGACGCCGACCTGGTCCGCTTCCCGTGGGCCGACGACGACGAGGACGACGACTACGACGACGAGCCCGAGGACGAGGGCCGCTGGGGTGTGGTGCGTGAGCGCGTCCGCCGGCCGCTGCCCGGCCGGAACCGGGTCCTGGCCGTGCTCGCCGTCGCGGTGCTGCTGCTCGCGCTAGCCGGGGCGGGCGCGCTGTGGCTGCTGAAATCCTCCGGCAACGACAGCGCGGGCTCGCCGCGAGAGTCCATGCAGTTCACCGCGGGCAGCGCACAGTCCGATCCGGCCGCCGTCTGCCCCGTGGAACGCACCGACCGGGTGGTGCGCAGTTCCGAACCCGGCGGCACCGGCTCCGGGCCGGACGCCATTCTGTCGTTCCAGTACGCCTACTACGTGGAACGCGACGCCGACCGCGCGCTGCAGGTCGTCGCCCCCGGCGCGAGCGTCTCGCCCGCCGCGGTGATCCAGCAGGGCATCCAGACCATTCCGGCGGGTACCCGGCATTGCGTGCGCATCGTGGCGATCGGCACGGACAAGTACTCGGTGGAGGTCACCGAGCAACGGCCGGACAGCACACCGGCGACGTACAACAAGCAGACGGTCACCACCGCGGTGATCGGCGGCCGCACCCTGATCACGGGTATCGCGGCCGGATGAAGGAGAGCTGATAGCGATGGGCGAGGACTGGAGCCGCTGGCTCGACGACACACCCGAGGCGGGTGCGGCGACGAAGTCCGCGAAGGTGGGTCTTTTCGAGCGACCTGCGAGCAATCGCCTCGGCAAGGCTCCAGTGGTGCGGTTACGGCGGAACAGGCAGAGCGGCGGGGGGGCGGGGGCCGGCACCGGGGAGCAGCACGAATCCCAGCGCGCGCCACGCCCGATCCTGGTGGTCGGCGGCTGCGGCGGGGCGGGCACCACGACGACGGCCCTGGGCATCGCGGGTGAACTCGGCATGTCGGGCACGCCGACCGTGGCGGTGGACGCCACCGCGGCGGGCAGCGACCTCGCGCTGCGCGGCGCCGACGAGCACCTGCACCCGATCAGCCTGCAATCCTGGTTGTACGGGCGCGGCAACGACGAGCCGGCGCCGGTGAAGGAGTGCCTGTCGCTGGCGACCTCGGGCATCGGCCTGCTCTGGCGCGACGCCGCGCCGCTGCGCCGGCGTGCGACCTACCTCACGGTGGCGCGCGCCATCGACGACGCCGGGTTCACCGGCGTCTACGACGGCGGCAGCCCGATAGCCGGACGGCAGCTGCGCCCCCTGCTCGACGACTCCGATGTCGCTCTGATTCTTGCCATTCCGGCCCGCGCCGATGCCGCGAACCGGCTGCGCGTCACCCTGGAATGGCTCGACGACCAGTACGGACACGGCACCGAAGGGCAGGGGGGCGGCATCGTGGGTGACACCACCATCGTCATCTCGCACCAGCTTCCGGGCGCCGACTCGCGCATAGCCGATCATTTGCGCGAGCACCTCGCCGGCTGGGTCCGCGACATCAACGAGATTCCCTACGATCCGCATCTGGCGCGCGGCGAACTGGTCCGGCACTCGGAGCTGGCCCCGGAGACCCGACGAGCCTATGGGCGCCTGCTGACGGGGGTGGCATCATGACCGCCGCCATGTCGAAACTAGGTCAGCGCAAGCAAACTCCGCAGCCGGCGGGCGTGATCGCCCCGCCGGAGTCCCGCCGCGCCCCCGTCTGGGACCGCCCGGTACCCGGCATCGGGCGCGCGCCGCTGCTGTGGCTGCTGGGCGTGCACGGCGGTGCCGGAGCCACCACGCTCGCGCACGTGCTCGCGCCGGCGGCCGACGCCAGCCGGCGCTGGCCCGGCGTGTTCGACCGGGAGTCGCCGTTCGTGGTGCTGGTCGCGCGCGAGACCATCGCCGGGCTGACCCGCGCCCATGATCTGCTGCGCCAGCACCACTTCGGTTTCGGCGGACCCTCGGAGGTGCTCGGCCTGGTCACCGTCGCCGCGCGCCCGGGGAAGATGCCGGTGGAGATCCGCCGCTATCGTGACGTCGTCGGCTCGCTGGCCGGGCCGATGTGGCAGGTTCCGTGGTACGAGGAGTGGACCCTCGTGGAGGCCGACGCGCTGCCGGTCTGGACGCCGGGCGACCCGCTGCCGGAGCGTAAACGCAAGATCGATCCGCTCGCGGAGGTACCGCTGGAGGTCCGCGAAATCGGGGCGGATATTGTCGCCACGGTTCGCGAAAAGATCGACGCCCGTACAGCTTTCGAAGAGGGGGAGGAGCCGTGAGGTCGGTCGCCGAACCTTCGGATTTCGAGAAAGGCACCCGATGAGCTCGTTACTCCTCGCCGTGCAGGACACCTACGGCACCGTGCTGGCCCAGGTCGGTAACCCGACCCCGGAGGCGCCGCCGGGATCGGAGAAGTTCCTGCAACTGGTCAGCTACCTTACGTGGTTCGTTCTGCTCTCGGGCATCTGCGGCATCGTCTACGCGGGTGGCAAGTTCGCCTGGGAGAAGTGGACCGGCGGCGGTCTGGAATCGCCGAAGATGGTGGCCGGGGCCATGATCGGCGGTGTCGTCGCGACCAGCGCCGGCACCATCATGAACGCGCTCATCGGATAGCGATGACGGATACCGTGATGCTGGCATACAAGCAGTTGCCCTCGGAGGTCCTGGAACCGCTGATGCAGCTGCTGAATTGGCTGCTGTGGTTCGTGCTCCTGATCTGCCTGGCCTGGATGATCTTCTCCGCGGGCCGGCTCTGGATCGCGTTCCGCAGCGACATGGCGGTCAACGACGCCACCCACGGCGTGGTGATGAGCCTGATCGGAGCGACGGTCGCGAGCACGGCGTCGGGGATCGCATTGGCGTTCCTACCGACATGACAGAACCGGCCTCGATGCCCGCCCAGCCCGACCACGCCCCGCGGCGCCGGGCCCGCTACCGCCCCGCGGCGGGGCTGCTCGGTCTCGCGGTGTTCGCCGCGGTGGGCTGCGGGTCCGATACCGAGGCGGCGCCCGATCTCAACGCCGGGCCCGGTGGGGTCCGCTGGCAGGCCTATCACGGCGTGCAACTGCCGCGGACCGACCAGGGGCCCGAGTCCGAGGCCGACGGCGCGGCAACGGGTTTCGCCCACACGCCGGCCGGGGCGGCGGTCGCCGCGATCACCCACACCGTGCGGATGTCGGTGGCGCCGGACAACCAGTGGGCCAAGGTCATCGCGAAAGAGGTCGTTCCGGGCCCGGCGCGTGACGAATGGTCGGTGAACCGGGTGCAGCTGTCGATCACCGGCCCGGCCGCGCCCGAATACGCGCCGCGCCTGCTCGGCTACAAGATCACCGAGTACACCCCGCAGCGGTCGGCGGTGGACATCTACACCGAATACTCCGACGCCTCCAAGGCCGTGAACCACACCACCGTCGAGTGGTACCTCGACGATTGGCGACTGCGCTTACCCGATCCGGGCTCGACCGCGCGCCCGATCGACGCGATCACCGAATTACCCAGCGACCTCGTCGAGTTGGAAGGACCGAAATGATGGCGAAAGAGAAGGAGGCCGCGTACCCGCGCGACCGGGTCTCCTTCGGCGCGATCGCCTCCGCCGCGGTACTCGCCCTCATCGTGATCGTCGGCGCCGTCATGTTCCTGACCCGCGACGACAACGGCGGCCCGCAGGATCCGGCGGCCGCCACGGCGACCGGCGGGCAGGGCTTCACCGATCCGGAGGTCGATATCTTCGGGCGGCGGGTGGACATCCCGAACAACGCGGCGGGCCAGCCGCTGCCGCAGGACCCGGCCCAGCAGCGCCGGCCCGCGGATCCGGATTGGCTGACCGGCGCACCGGCTGGCACCACGCAGCCGCACGGGTGGCAGCGGGTGTTCGGCGCCTCGGTGCCGTTCTCCACCTCCGACGGCCCGACGCGGATCGAAGACGGTCTGGCCGTGGGGTATTCGCACACCCCGCAGGGCGCCGCGCTGGCCGCGGCGCAGATCACCTACCGGCTCAACGCCCGCCCGGCCGACCGCGACCTCTACGTCCGGCAGGTGCGGGTCTCGGCCCAGCAGATCGCGGCCTACGACAAGGCGCTGAACGAGAACCGCCTGCCCAAGCAGCAGCCGGAGAAGGTGACCAAATACTTCGTCGCCTCCGACGCGTTCAAGGTCGAGAACTACGCCGACGATCTGGCGATCCTGCAGCTGGCCTCGCGCGGCCAGGTGATCGACGGCAAGCAGACCTGGGTGGCGATGCGCCTGGTGATGGTGTGGGACGCGGGCGACTGGCGGCTCAAGCCCGCCACCTCGAGCGGTTCGCAGACCGAGCTGATCGATTCGCTGGCGGGGTGGACCAAATGGTGAACCCGCGCGCTACCGCCCGCCGTTCCCGGCTGACGCTGCTCGGCCTGGGCGCGGCCGTCGCCGTGCTGGTCGCCGCGGGCGTCACGGTCTCGGCGCTGCGCGACAACGACTCCGGCGACGAGCGGGTGCAGGCGACCAACGCGTCCTCGGGGACGGGGCCGCTCGCCCAGACGGTGTCGGCGGCTCCGGTCGGTTTCGCGGGCGCCGCGGTCGACGTCTTCGGCCGCCGGGTCGACATTCCCAACAACCCGGCCGGGCAGCCGCTGCCGCAGAACGCCGCGCAGCGGCGCACGACCGCCGACGCGGATTGGCTGACCGCGGCTCCGGCGGGCACCCGCGGTGCGGGCGGCTGGCAGCGCGTCTACGGGGTCTCGCTGCCGTTCTCCACCTCCGACGGCCCGGCGCGCGTCGAGGACGGGCTCGCGCTCGGCTACAGCCACACCCCGCAGGGCGCGATCCTGGCGGGCGCGCAGATCATGTACCGGGCCAACGCCCGCCCGGCCGACACCCGGCTGCGCGAGCGACAAATGGTGCTGACCGCGCAGGAACAAGACACCTACCAGCGCAAGCTCGCCGAAGGCGGTGTGCCGGAACAGCTTCCGGAGTCCGCGGCGAAGTGGCTGGTGGCCTCGGACGCGTTCCAGATCGAGAAGTACACGCCCGAGCAGGCCACGATGCGCATCGCCACGCGCGCCGCGGCCGGCGAGGGCGGTGGCACCAGATGGATGGCAACACGTTTGGCAGTGGTGTGGGTCGACGGCGACTGGCGGTTGCAGTCGGCGCCCGGTCCGGACGGCAGACCGCAAACCGAAACCATTACGACGCTGACGGGGTGGACGCCATGGTGAAAAAGCTCCTCACAATCCTCGCGGTGATGTTCACCGTGATGGTCGCGACGCCGACCGTGGCCTATGGCCAGACCTACGGCTTCGACCAGACCTGCAACGAGATACACGACACGCTCGACGGTGTCGGCATCCCGGGCACGCCGTCGCTCGGTGATCTCGCCTCCGCGGTGTGCAAGGGCGGCAACGCCACCACGCACCCGGGCGACGCCGCCGCCGCGGTCCGGGACAAGGCCTGGGACTCCACCTTCGGCAAGGTGGTGGACTCGCTGATGAACGGTCTCGGCGAGGCGCTGATCTTGGCGTTGACGTTCTGGATGAAGGTGCCGAACGAGGCGGCCAGCGACGGTGGTTCGCTGTTCACCAAGATCAACGATTACACCTATCAGATCCAGATCATGCTGCTGATAGCCTCGGTGATCATCTCCGGCGGCCGGTTGGCCGCGGCCCGGCGCGGCGGCGTGTCGGGTGAGGCGGAAGAGGGCTTCCGGATGTTCGCCCGGGTGGTGTTCTCGTCCTGGATGCTGGGCGCCATCATCGTCGCGGGCACGCAGGCCTCGGACCGGTTCTCCGAGTGGATCATCAACGATTCCACCAACGGCAACGCCAAGGACCTGGCCGAGCTCATGGTGAAAACGTCCAAGCTGCAAGCGTTCTCGCCGGGTCTGGTGCTGATCATCGCGATCGTCGGCCTGCTCGGCGCGCTGGCGCAGATCGTGCTGGCCATCGTCCGTCAGGGCCTGCTGATCGTCGCCGCCGGTGTGCTGCCGTTGGCGGCGGCGTCCTCCGGCATGGACATCGGCAAGAGCTCCTACCAGAAACTGGTCGGCTGGATCATCGCGTTCATGCTCTATAAACCGGTGGCGGCGATCGTCTACATGATCGCCTTCACCACCGCCGGGCACGTCGACGGGCTCACCGCCACCACCAGCCTGCCCGAAGGCGAAGAGGCGCAGCGCATGCTGGTCGCGATCGTGCTGCTGTGCAGCGTCGCGTTCGTGCTGCCCGCGCTGATGCGCCTGGTCACCCCGGCGGTCGCGATCGTCGGCTCCGGCGGTTCCGGTCTGACCGCGGCGGGCGGCACCTTGGTCGCCGCGGCCGCGCTCGGCGCGATGGGCACCAAGGCCGTCGGGGTCAAGGGCACGGCGGCGGCCGGGCGGCCCGGCTACGTCAGCGGCAGCGGCACCGGTCCGCCGGGTGGCGCGGGCGGTCCGCGCGGCGGCGGCGGAGCCCCGCGTCCGGTGCCCCCGCCCCGCCCCGGCGGCGGTGGCGGGCAACCACTTACGGGGGAGCCACCGCGCGCCTCCGGGCCAGGCGGCTCCACCGCCGTATCGTCCGGTGCGGCACGCGCCGCGGGCCGGATCGGCGCGGCCAGAGCCGCCACCAGCAGCTTCAACAGCGCCGAACAAAGCATGGGAGACATGGCCGGTGACCGTTGGGCGAATCGGTCGCCCGACCTCGGGAGGAGCACCATTCCGCGATGAACGTGACTGAGCGCAGCGAAGGAACCAAAAGCCCAGCACGGCCCGGCGCCATGTCGGCGAGCGCTAGCGAGTCGGCATGGTGACGGATACCTACGAGCGCCGGTCTTACGGGCTCTGGCAGAAGCCGCGCAGCGCGGGCCTTTTCGGCCTGCGCTGGGAGGAGACCGTGATCGGCTTCGTGGTCGTGATCACGGCGCTGATCACCGCGATGGTCGGCGGCTTCAAATGGGGCGTGATCGTCGGCGGCCTCGGTGTTCTGGTGATGGTGCCACTGGTGTGGCGGACCGGAGGGCGCTCCGGCTACGAGACGGGAATCATGATGTTCAACTGGATGCGCTCGCGTAATCGTGGCGAGCACGTGTACCGCGGCGGGCGGTTCTCCCGGATCCCGGGCGGCGTCACCCGGCTGCCGGGCCTGCTGGCCCCCTCCAAGCTCTACGAGGGCATCGACGCCGGCGGCTACAGCTTCGGCATGATCCACCTGCCCCAGTTCGCGCAGTACACGGTGGTGCTGCGGGCCTGGCCGCAGGGGCACGAGGCGGTGGACCAGCCGGTGATCGATCGCTGGGTCTCGGCCTGGGGCACCTTCCTGGCCTCGGTCGGCCAGACCTCCGACATCGTGGCGGTGGTGCCGGTGATCGACACCGTGCCCGAGACCGGAAACCGGTTGCTCACCGAGGTTTCCACCATCACCCGCCCGGACGCGCCGGAGCTGGCGCAGCAGGTGATGTACGAGCTGGCCACCGAACTGCCGCAGGAGCGGGTGCAGTTGCTGCCGCGCGTGGCGATCACCTTCAAGGCCACCACGGCCGAGCGGCGCAAGAACCCGGCCGAGGAGGCCGTCGAGATCGGCCGCCGGCTGCCGGGTATCTGCGCGGCGCTGGCCGAGGCGGGCGTGCGCGCCCAGCCGATGTCGGCCGACGAGGTGATCGGCTTCATCCGCCGCAGCTACGATCCGGCCTCGCAGGCCGACCTCGAGGTCGCGGCCTCCGATCCCGAAGGGCACGGCCTGGATTGGGCCGACGCGGGCCCGGTCTCGCACGACGAGAAGTGGGATCACCTGATCCACGACGGCGGCCGTTCGGTCACCTGGGAAATGGACGCTGCCCCCGAGGGGGCGGTGGACGAGCGCGTGCTGCAGCGGCTGCTCGCACCGAACCCGGAGGTGCCGCGCAAGCGGATCGCCATCGTCTACCGGCCGCACTCGGCGGCCGACGCCGCCGAGATCGTCGACGACGACTTCAAGAACGCGCTGGTGGCCCAGCAGAGCGAGCGCGGCGTCGTCTCGGCGGCGGCCACGCTGCGGGTCGGCGCCACCCAGCAGGCGCGCGAGGAGCAGGCCCGGGGCCACGGCGTCACCCGGTTCGGCGCGCTGGTCACCATCACCGAGCCGCTGCGCGGTGACCTGCCGCGCATCGAAGCCATCACCCGCGACCTGTCCACACAGGCGCGCTTGAAGATCCGGCGGTGTTACCGCTACCAGTCGGCGGCCTTCGCGGCTTCGCTCGGCTGCGGGGTGATCCTGCCGGAGCACGCGACCATTCCGAAGGCATTGGCAGGGTAGGCGATCCATGGACCACGACGACGATCTGCGCGGGCCCGGCACCGATCCGGGTGGTTCGACCACGTCCGAACCGAATACGTCCGGGCGCGACGAGGCTCCGGCCCGCCGCAAGTCCCGCGACGACGAGTGGACGTTGTTGCCGGCCGGCGACCGGTCCGGAGAGTCACCGCGGGTGCGGCAGCGATCCGGGCTGGAGGAGATGCCGGATCGTCGTCGGTCGGGCGAGCCGGGGGCGGAGCGACGCCAGCCGGTCGAATCGTCGCAGGAGGCGGACGCGGAGTGGCGGCGTCCGGCGGAGTCCGGTCGCTCCGTCGAGCGTCGCCAGGGCGATCCGGGGCATCCCGGCAACGCGGAGCAAAGCCGGTCGGCGGAGGCGCCGCGGGCCGGCGCCGCGGGTGCGGAACGTCGCCGTCCGGCGGAGTCCGCGCAGCCGGGTGCGGAACGTCGCCGTCCGGCGGAGTCCGCGCAGCCCGGCGCGGAGCGGCGGCGCCCGGGAGCCGGTGCGCCCGGGGCGGATCGGCGCCGGACGGCCGCGGAGTTGTCGGCGCGGGAGCGCCGCGGGGCCCAGGAGCCGGAACGCCGCCCGCGTGCGGGAGAGCCGCCGCGCAGCGGCGCGGGGAGGGCAGAGGCCGGTAGGCCGTCGCGGGACGCGGCCGTGCCGCGGCCGCCGCGCGGTGAGCGCGGCGCGCACGCGGCACGACCCGAGCGGACGGCGAAGCCGCCGGTGCGCGCGGAGCGCGGCCGCGGCGGGCGGCCGGAGAAGACCGATTACGCCGCCGATCGCGCCATGGGCACCCCGGTCCAGGACAAGGCCGCCCGGCGCGCGAAGGCCAAGGCGGACAAGCGCACCCGGCAGGGTCCGCCGCTGCTGGACGAGGCCACCCGGTCCCGGCTCGAGATCGCCAGCCGCGAGGGCAACGGCCTGCGCGCCGCCTGGGCCGCCTTCCGGGTGCGCACCGACGACATGCGCCGCCGCAACTACGCCGCGCGCGCCGAGCAGGTCCTAGTCGACGGATTCGACCGCAGCACCGCCCAACTCACCGACCGCGGCTTCAGCGGCGCGGGCGGCGGCAAGATGAACGTGGTCGGCCGTCCGGTCGAATACCGCGCCACCACCGCGCAGGTCGCGGGCCTGTGGCCGTGGTCGGTCGGCGCGGGCGCGCCGCTGATCGGCACCCCGCTCGGCTCGCATCTGCACACCGGCGCGCCGGTCTGCTTCGATCCGATGAACTGGTTCCTGCGCGGCAGCTTCATCACCGCGCCCAGCCTGTTCGTGCTCGGTCTCAACGGTTTCGGCAAGTCCTCGCTGGTGCGCCGGATCGTGCTGGGCGGCATCGCGCAGGGCATCACGCCGCTGATCCTGGCCGACGTGAAGCCGGACTATCGCCGGATGGTGGAGCTGGTCGGCGGTCAGGTCATCGATCTGGGGTACGGTCACGGCAAGCTCAACCCGCTGGCGGCGGGCGTGCTCGGCTCCGTGGTGCCGCTGCTGGACGAGTTCCCGGCGCTGCAACTGCAGGTGCTGCAGGATCTGCGGGCCCGGCAGGTCACCCTGATCGCGGGCCTGGTGGAGCTGGTGCGCGGCGCGCGCGTGCGCGACTACGAGGAGACGCTGATCGCGACCGCGCTGCGTGTCCTCTACCAGCCGGGCAGCGGCTACACCCCGGACCAGCCGCCGATCATGGAGAACCTGCTCGAGGTGATCGTCGCGGGCGGCGACGAACTGCGCCTGGACGCCGGCGCCGACGACGTCGACGAGTACAACATCGCGATCAAGGGCCTGCGCCGCTCGCTGCGCGCGCTCACCCAGGGCCCGTTCGGCGCCATCTTCAACGGCCAGACCTCGGTGCCCATCGACACCGGCTCGGTCGCGGTCTGCATCGACGTCTCGCACATCCCGACCGGCGACAAGAAGCTCAAAGCCGCGGTCATGCTGGCCTGCTGGGCCGACGGATTCGCCTCGGTGGAGGCCGCGCACGTGCTCTCCGACGCCGACCTGGGCCCGCAGCGCTACTTCCAGGTCGTGATGGACGAGTTGTGGCAGGTGCTCGGCCTGGGCGACTTCATGGTCGACCGCGTCGACGAGCTGACCCGCCTGCAGCGCGGCATCGCCACCTCGCTGATCATGATCAGCCACACCATCAAGGACCTGCAGGCCCTGGGTTCCGAGGCCGCGATCGCCAAGGCGCTCGGCTTCCTGGAACGCGCGCGCGCCAAGATCTTCGGCGCGCTGCCGGGCGAGGAGGTCAAGCGGCTGGACAGCATCGTGCCGTTCACCTCGGCCGAGACCGAGATGGTCACCGGCTGGTCGGCGCCGCAGGCGCTGACCGGCGAGGCGCTCAAACCCGGTCAGCAGCGGCCCTCGCCGCCCGGCACCGGCAAGTTCCTCATCAAGATCGGCGAGGATCGCCGGCCGGGGATCCCGTTCCACATGGAGTTCACGCTGTCCGAGCGCGAAAGCGGCATCCACGACACCAACTCGCGCTTCAGTGAGTTCACCGAATCCACTACGCGCGGGACGGATGGGAGCGCCGCATGAAAAGTCAGGCCCGGAGGCGGCAAGGCGGCGTAACCATGCAGGGCCCTGATCATGCGAGGTGGGACTCAGCGTGAGAGAGACGCAATCATGATGCCGCATCGGTCATATCGCAGAGTGTCGCCGGAAGTGCGCAAGGCCGCCGTCGAGCAGGTCATCGCGCTGACCGGCAAGCTACGCAGCGAGTCGGAGGCCTGCCGGGTGGTCGCCGATCAGATCGGCGTGCACACCAACTCGGTGCGGAACTGGGTGCGCGCGGCGGAGGGCCCGGGCCTGGATCGGATGGACGCGACCGCCCTGCGGCGCAAAGTGGCGCTGCTGCAACAGCAGCTGGCCGCGGCGGCGGAGATGAACCGGACGCTCGCCGACACCCTCAACGAAGCCCGCCGCCAGACGTGAAGCGCGGCACGCGATGAACGCCAAGGGCGTGCTGTGGCTCGCCATGGGCCTGGTCGTCGGTCTGATGGCCCTGGTGCTCGTGGTGGTGCTGCCCGCGGTGGAGGACCCGTGCGAGGGCACCCCCGTGGTGGGCGCCTCGCAGACTGCGCTGCCGCCGCTGGGCGGCTGGGCCCCGGGTGACCCGCGCGCGAGCGGAGCACCGCCCGACCCGGGTGCTACCTCGGTGAATCCCAGTGCGGCGCAGGCGAATCCGACCGTGACCGGCACCCCCTCGCTGGCCGCGGGCGTCGGCCCGATCAACCGGACCATGCCGCTGGCCGCGGGTACCTTCACCGTCTCCGACACCTTCGGTTCGCGCGGCGGCGACCACAAGGGTGTCGACATGGCGGCCGCCGACGGCACCCCGATCTTCTCGGTCTCCGACGGCAAGGTCGTCGCGGCCGGCTCGGCGTCCGGTTTCGGCAACTGGATCGTCGTCGACTCGATCGACACCAACGGCCGCGGCTACTCCGCGGTGTACGGGCACATGTGGGATTACGGCGTGCTGGTGCGCACCGGCGACAGCGTGCGCGCGGGCCAGCAGATCGGCCTGGTCGGTTCGGCCGGCGAATCCAGCGGCCCGCACCTGCACTTCGAGATCGTGCCCGGCGGCCGGTTCACCGGCGGTCGCCAGATCGACCCGCTGCCCTGGTTGGACGGCGCGCCGACCCCGGATCTGGGTGGCGCGCAGTGGTATTCCGCCGATCCGCGGTGCAGCCGCGGCTTCGGCACCCAGGGCGGCGCGCTGGCCGACGGCAAGGTGCCCGCCGAACTGGAGATCTGGTATCGGCGCGCGGGGTCGCTGTGCCCCGAGATCACGCCGTCGCTGCTGGCCGCGCAGGCCAAGCAGGAGTCGGGGTTCCGTCGCGGCCTGACCTCCCCGGCCGGTGCGCAGGGCCTGGCGCAGTTCCTGCCCGGCACCGCCGCCTCCATCAATCCCGACGACGGGCAGCCGTATGTGATCGACGCGGATGGCAACGGCGTGGCAAGCGTGTGGGACGACGGCGACGCGATCATCGGCCAGGGCCGCTACATGTGCGCCATCGCGGGCAAGGTGAGCCGGTGGATCACCGAGGGCCGGGTGCAGGGTGAGGTCACCGCGCTCACCCTGGCCGCCTACAACGCCGGCGAGGGCGCGGTGCTGGCCTCCGGCGGCATGCCGAATCAGTATGCGGCCCATCTGTCCGAGACCCAGCCCTACGTGCGCAACATCCTGGCGATGGAACCGCAGTACCGCTCGCCGGGCGCGCAAGGCCGCTTCACACCCGGTGAGGAGGCGGGCGGCGCGCAGATCGTGGAGGCCGCGCACGACTGGCTCGGCACGCCCTACGTCTGGGGCGGCGGCGGACCGCAGGGCCCCAGCGGGGGCGGCTTGGACGCGCCCGGCCTGACCGCGGCCGCCGTGTTCGCGGCCTCCGCGGGCACGGTCACCCTGGCGCGCACCGTCGAACAGCAGTGGGAGACAGGGACGGAGGTGTCGATGAGCAAGGTGCAGCCCGGCGATCTGGTGTTCAGTTCCTTCGGCCCGCGCGGCCCCGCCGACGTCGGGATCTACTCCGGTACCGGGACGATGATCCAGTCGGTGCCCGGCGCGGGCGTCCGCGAGGTCCCGGTGCCCGGCGACGCGCGCGCGAGGCGGGTGCTGTGAAACACGCCGGGACGCGAGTTGGGCACGGACCCGCACAGGGCCGGTCCGGACGGTTAGCCTGGAAGTACAGGAGTTCTGTGTCCGACAAACCGATCGCATTCGCTGGCGGCCGCACGGCAGGCCGCTCGAACAGGTCCACGAAACTGGTGGTGGTGCTGGTGGCAAGCGTGGCGGTGCTCGGCGCGGGATGCGCCCGGGACAGGGACGCGAATTCCGATGCGTCCCAGTCCGCCACGTCCACCACCCGCCTGCTCGAGAACGTCCCCGCGCCGGACCCGGTGACGCCCGACGGCGTCGCGGTGGCGGCGCTGAAGGAGATCTTCACCTGGCAGCCGGCCACCGAGTTGCCGGGCGCGTCGCTGGAGCGTGCCCGGAAATGGCTGGGTCCCAGCCTGATCCGGGTGCTCGACGCGCAACCCGCGCTGACCACGGTCACCACGGCTCCGGCCACGACCACCCGGGCGACGGGCGTCGGCCCGTTCGCGACCACCGTCGCACCGACCAGTAGCGCCGCCCCGAGCAGCACGGTGGCCGCCCCGCAGAACACGGCGCCGAAAGTGACGCTGCAGTGGGCCGACTGGGCCCGGGCCAAGGCGACGGTGCAGGCCTTCACCTTCGCGTCGGGGGAGAAGCCGCCGGCCGGCGCGGACCCGAACACCGAGCAGTACAAGATCGGCATCGAGCAGACGGTGCTGTATCCGAACGGGCGCAAGGAAGCGCTACCCCCCAGCACCGTGATCGCCACGGTGGTGCGCACCCCGGCGGGCTGGCGTCTGGACGCATACCGCTGACGCACAAGGGTTTTCAACCCCGCGCGTCATGGCAGAAAGGATCGAGGAGGCACGACATGGCGAAGAAAAAGAAGGTGACGGACCCGGCCGCGGTCGGTCCCGATCACGCCCTCATCCTCACCTACGTCGGCCTCGGCCTGCTGGGCGTGCTGTGGGTCGCGCTGCACCTGGGCAACGCGCTGGCGGTAGTCCGCCAGGACGTCCCGGTCAATCCGATCACGATCGTGGTCGAACTGGTGCGGGGGCAGCTCAGCTGGCCCAAGCCGGCGACGGTCATCGTCGTCGTGGTCGCGGGCATGATCGGCCTTTTCCTGCTCTTCCGCAAGAACCGCGCCAAGCGCGCGACCAAAGGCAAACTGGCCGTGGACGACAAGGCCGGCCACATGGGCAACGGCGGCGCGATCGCCTCGCTCACCGAGGCCGGCGTGCGGGAGAAGGCCGAGCAGCTCGGCATGAAGCTGGGTTTCAAGGACGCCCCGGGCGTGCCGATCGGCGTCGGCGTCGCCGACGGGATCATGCTCTACGGCTCCTACGAGGACCTGCACCTCGACATCTGGGGTCCGCGCCAGGGCAAGTCGACCTCGCGCGTGATCCCGGCGATCCTGTCGGCCATCGGCCCGGTGCTCACCACCTCCAACAAGCGCGACGTCGTCGACGCGACTCGCGATGTGCGCGAGGCCAAGGGCAGCCCCACCTTCGTCTTCGACCCGCAGGGCGTCGCCGACGAGGACCCGACCTGGTACTGGAATCCGCTGGACTGGGTGGACGCGCGCCGCGAGGGCTGTGAGATGCGCGCCCAGCGCCTGGCCGGGCACTTCGCCGACGCCGACAACGGCACCGACAGCTCGAAATCGGACGTCTTCTTCGACCCCGAGGCCGAGGATCTGCTGGCCGGGCTGTTCCTGGCGGCGGCGGTCGCGCGCCGGCCCATCGTGCAGGTCTGGGACTGGGTCACCAACCCGGGCGACCACGAACCCATCGAGCTGCTGCGCGCGGCCAGCCACGACTACACGGCCTCCGGCCTGGCCATGCAGTACAACGCCGATCCACGCACGCGCAGTGGCATTTTCGGCACCGCGAAGAAGATGATCCGCTGCCTGCAGCTGTCCAACGTGCACCCGTGGGTGCTGCCCGGCGGCGACCGCCGCCAGTTCGACGAACTGGAGTTCGTGGAGCGCAACGGCACCCTCTACAGCCTCTCGCTGGAGGGCCGCGGCTCGGCCGCCCCGCTGGTCAGCGCCTTGACCGAAGCGGTGGTCGACGTCGCGATGCGCAAGGCGTCCCGCTCGCCCGGCGGCCGGCTGCCGATCCCGCTGCTCGCGGTGCTCGACGAGGCCGCGAACGTGGTGCGCTGGAAGGATCTGCCCAAGCAGTACAGCCACTTCGGTTCCCGCGGCATCGTGGTGATGACGGTGCTGCAATCCTGGGCGCAGGGCGCGCGCTGCTGGGGTGACGCCGGGATGCTGGCCCTGTGGTCGGCGGCCAACATCAAGGTGCTCGGCAGCGGCGTGGACGACATGAACTTCCTGCGCGACCGTTCCGAGGCCATCGGCGAATACGAGTCCATCTCCTCCTCGGTCTCGGAATCCAAAGGCGGCAAGAGTTATTCGCGATCGCTCGGCGCGTCCAAGACGTTCACCGTGCACGGGCTGACCACCCTGCCGAAGGGGCGCGCGATCGTGTTCACCTCCGGGCAGCCGGCGGTGCTGGTTCGCACGGTTCCGTGGTGGGAAGGCGACTACGCTACTGAGGTCAAGTCTTCGATCGCGCGCCACGATCCGACCCGCAAGACCACGATTTCCGACCTGATCGGCTCGCCCAAGCTGACCAAAGTCGTTCCGCCCCAAGACTCCGGGCAAGTAGAGGAGGTTCGCCCGCTGTGACCGAACAGCAGCAACAACCGATGATCTACACCAATGTCGTGGAGTTCGTCGAGAATTACCTGAGCCTGGTGTACCGGCGTCAGGTAACCGACATCAGCGAGACGGTGTGGTGCCCGGAGTGGTGGAAACACGCCGAGGCGGTGGCCCGGCTGGACGCGCTGTGGCGGGCCTGGGAGCACTACCGGCTCGAGCCCAGCACCGGCCTGAGCATCTGGTTCCTCGACCACGCCGACCCGCACATGACCAAGCTGTTCGATCCACGCGGCCCGTTCAAGTACTGCTCGGTCCGCAACGGCCACAAAGACATGCTGAGTCCCCTACCGCTGAAGTCCCCGGCGCAGGGCATGTTCGGCGATCCGACGATCGGCGACTTCCGGATGTGAGGCCCCGCGCAAAGCAGAACGCCCGCTGTTCGCAGCGGGCGTTCGTTTTTTCGGTGCCGTGGCGCTACTGTCGCACGCGCTCCAGGCCGCGGGCTTCCTGCTCCCGGCCCCGGGCGGCGACCGCCCTGGCTTCCTCGTTACGGGCCCGTACGGCCTCTTCCGGCGGCGTGGCCTGCCCTACCTCGATGAGCATCCGGACCGCGGCGAGCTCCGGCGCCACGCCGAGGCGGGCGAGGTGCGCCGCGATGGCCTGGCGGCGTTCCTGGGAGTCGTAGCGGACCAGGGGTTGCTTGGCGGCGCTGGCATTGGCCGCCATGCGCGTGGCCTCGGCCTGTGCGGAGAAACGATCCTTCTCCAGCGAAATGCCCTTGGCGGGCACGGCTTTCTCGACCATGCGTGCGAGCTCGAGGTTGCGCGGATCCTTGGCTTTGGAATCGCGCGCCTCGCGGATCTGGAGCTCCCGGGCCTCTTTGACCCGGGCTTCGGTGACCTTGACGCGAGCTTCGGCTTCTTTTTGACCACGCTCGCGGGTGCGCAGTGCGACGAGGGTCGCAAGCTGCAACATTGTCCTCATCATGGCCGCGGTCTCCCGGCCGATGTCGTCCAGTTCCTCGGACATGGCTGCTCCCCGATGCTGCAGTGATCACTATGGATGGTGTGGTGCTTCGTCCGGACATCGCCACGCGAACTGTAACCCGCTGAGCGATGTCCCGCCTGCAAACGTGGACACCCAGAGGACTCGTGTCGTGGCTTCCCGGGGGATCTCCCTCAGGTATTTAGGGATGGCTACGCTACGTGTACTCCTTGGTTCGAGATTACCCGAGAAACGCCTGCACCAATCGTACGGACGTGCCGGATCAAGCATATAACGCACAATTCCGTCACGCATCGGGAAGTTCAGGAGGAAATCAGGTTTAAGGGCACCCTTGCCGGATGATTAGGTGTGCCTTGCCTTTTGGGGTCCTACCTGGGGATACAGTGCGGGCCCGGTACCTGTGAGGTACCGGGCCCGAAGTCAATCCCGCTGATCGGAGTGTCGCTGATCAGTTATCCAGGAGGACGGACTTGATCTCCACCGGAGTGAGCGGCTTGCCGTCGCCGGGGCCGTTCGAGTCGTCGCTGCCGGCCGCGGCGATCTTGTCCAGGGTGGCCAGGCTGTTCTCGTCCACCGAACCGAAGATGGTGTACTGCGGCGGCAGCTGCGAATCGCCGTAGACCACGAAGAACTGGCTGCCGTTGGTGCCCGGCCCGGCGTTGGCCATGGCGAGCACGCCGCGCTTGTAGTCGACCGGCGACTGAGCGTTCGGATCGTTCGCCGCGTACTGATCGGTCGGGTACTCGTTCGCGAACTGGTAACCGGGGCCGCCCATTCCGTCGGCCTTCGGGTCGCCGCACTGCAGCACCTTCAGACCCTCGCCGGTGGTCATCCGGTGGCAGGAGGTGTTGTCGAAGTAGTTCTGCTTGGCCAGGCTGACGAAGCTGTTCACGGTGCATGGCGACTCGGCGTTGTTCAGCGTCAGGCCGATCGGGCCCGCGCTGGTCTCCATGCTCATGCTGACCTTGGCGTTCACGCCGGTGGTCGGCACCTCGGTCTTCTCCGGCTTCGTCGCGGCCTTGGCCGCGGGCTGCGGGCTGTCGGCGTAGGTGCAGTTGACCAGGTCGGCCTTGGGCTTGGCGGCCGGCGGCGCGGCCGCGGTCAGCGAGGCGTCCGGGGCGGCGGTGTCGTCCTTCTTGTCCTCACCCTTGGTGAGGAAATACACCCCGGTGGCCGCCGCTACCGCGACGACCACGCCGAGTACCGATCCGGCGATGGTCAGTTGCTTGCGCCGGCGCGCCCGTTCGGCGCGATTGGCCAGCTGGCGCTCGAGCTTGCGTTTGGCCGCCGCTCGGCGCTGTTCGTTGGTCGGCACTACCACGTTCCTCCCGTTTTCCGTTCTCTTCGGGGTAAGAGTGTGCCATTCCTTCCTGAGACACCCGTGCACTTCCCTGAGAACCTGCGCGGCGCGCACGGTGAACAACCGGTTGGACTTCGGTGGGCGCGGTGGTGGAAACTTGCCCTCGTGACCAAGACCAGCAGCTTCTCCGCCCCGAAGGGGGTCCCGGATTACGTGCCACCCGGTTCGGCCGAGTTCGTCGCGGTGCGCGACGGTCTCCTCCGCGCCGCCCGACTGGCCGGATACGGGCATATCGAGCTGCCGATCTTCGAGGACACGGGCCTGTTCGCGCGCGGCGTCGGCGAGTCCACCGACGTCGTCTCCAAGGAGATGTACACCTTCGCCGACCGCGGCGACCGCAGCGTCACGCTGCGGCCCGAAGGCACCGCCGGGGTGATGCGTGCGGTCATCGAGCACGGGCTCGATCGCGGCCAGCTGCCGGTGAAGCTCGTCTACTCCGGTCCGTTCTTCCGCTACGAACGCCCGCAGGCCGGCCGCTACCGGCAGCTGCAGCAGGTCGGCGTCGAGGCGATCGGCGTCGACGACCCGGCGCTGGACGCCGAGGTGATCGCCATCGCCGACGCGGGCTACCGCAGCCTGGGGCTGGAAGGCTTCCGCCTGGAGCTCACCTCGCTCGGCGACGACACCTGCCGCCCGCAGTACCGCGAGCTGCTGCAGGAGTTCCTGTTCAAGTTGCCGCTCGACGAGGAGACGCGGCGGCGCGCCGAGATCAACCCGCTGCGCGTGCTAGACGACAAGCGCCCGGAGATGCGGGAGCTGACCGCCGACGCGCCCCTGATGATCGACCACCTCTCCGAGTCCGCCAAGGCGCACTTCGAGCAGGTGCTCGGCTATCTCGACGCGCTGGGCGTGCGGTACGTGGTGAATCCGCGCATGGTGCGCGGCCTGGATTACTACACCAAGACCACCTTCGAGTTCGTGCACGACGGTCTCGGCGCCCAGTCCGGCATCGGCGGCGGCGGCCGCTACGACGGGCTGATGGCCCAGCTCGGCGGTCAGCCGCTGTCCGGCATCGGGTTCGGCCTCGGCGTCGACCGCACGGTGCTGGCGCTGCAGGCCGAGGGCAAGGCGGCCGGCGATCCGGCGCGCTGCGAGGTCTACGGTGTGCCGCTCGGCGACGCCGCCAAGCAGCGCCTGGTGGTCCTGGCCGCCCAGCTGCGGGCCGCGGGCGTGCGGGTCGATCTCGCCTACGGCGGGCGCGGCGTGAAGGGCGCGATGAAGGCCGCCGACAAGTCCGGCGCGAAGGTCACCCTGGTGCTGGGCGACCGCGATCTGGCCGACAACACCATCGGTGTGAAGGACATGGCCACCGGCGAGCAGCGGCAGGTGTCGCTGGACGAGGTCGTCGACGCGGTGCGCGCCGCGCTCTGATCGCCCGCGGACCGCGTGGCGGGTGTTCGCCTGCCTCGCGCCCCCGAGGACTGCGTGGTTGCCTGCCTCGCGCCAGGCCGGTTGCATGCTGCGCGCCCGGCGTCGGTGTGGTTGTCTGCCTCGCGCCCCGGCGTCCGTGCGGTCGTCTGCTTCGCGCCTCGGCGGCGGTGCGGTTGCCTGCCCGCCCGATGGCCCACCAGCGTCGCCCCCGTCACGGAATCGTTGAAGCGCAGCTGATTCCGGGGCTGCGCGGTACCGTGTCTGCGCACCCTGGGGTGCGGTGGTGTCGCGGAGAGGTTTGGGGCAGTGGAGAGCAATGCTGGGGGGCCGGCGGGGGATTCGCGGATCGGGCTCGATCTGGTCGCACCGGAGGTCTACGCGCCGACGCTGCGCCGGCTGGCCCTGATCGCCGCCGGCATCGGGGTGGCGGCCGCGCTGCTGGCGGCGACGGTGGCGAGCTGGCCGGTGGCGCTGGCGATCGGCCTGGCCGTCGGCGCGCCGACCGCCGGGTACGCGCTGGCCTCGCGCCGGCGGCGAATGTGGCTGCACGGGACCACGATCCACGCCCAGCGGGTGCTGGGTGCGCGCACCATCGAGGTCGCCGCCGCCAACGGGGTCGAACTGCTGGTGTTTCCGGGGCGGCTGAGCCGGGTGGTGCTGCGCCTCACCGCGGGCCCGGACACCCAGATCATTCCGCTGGCCATGTACACCGACGCGGGCAGCGGGCGCGAACTGCATCTGCTCGGCCTGCGCAAACTCGCCGACGCGCTCGCCGCGAGCCACTTGGCCGCGGCCGTGGCGGTTTCGGGTGTGCTGGTGCGGCAGTTGCGCGCCGAGGCCCGCGACGCCGCGCTGGGGGAGCGGCCGCTCTATCGGGCGGTGCAGTTCGCCCGCGCCAAGGATCTCGTCTCGCCGATCGTGCTCACGGACAGGGAAGTCGCCGAACTGAACTGACGCAGCGACTGCCGGTATGCACGCGCTGCGAAGTGGCACACGATGCAAACATGCATGGGGTGCGCGGGTTTTCGTGTTTTCCCAGGTCGGCTACCGCCGAGCGGCGGCTAGAGCGTCCACGTTCCCGGATACCCGCTCCAGCAGGCGGATAAGCGTCCGATAGCCCTCGGGGCCGATCCCCTCGAGGAGCGCGGCGCGCTCGGCCTCGACCAACTCCGTCACCGCATGGTATTCCGCCCGGCCCGTTTCGGTCAGGACGTAGCGCCCCTCCGTGTCGGTGCGCAGCCAGCCCCGGGCGAGCAGGGGTGTGAGCTGTGGCGCGACGCTCGGCTCGGAGTCGTCGAGGAAGTGGGCGAGCGCGCGGTCGAGAGCGGGCAGGTCGGCGGGGCCCCGGCCGAGCGTGTTGAGGACCTGCCAGCCGCGGCGCACCAGGCCGCGATCGCGCAGCAGAGCGGCGAAATTCGCCTCCAAGCCGGTGTGAATGTGCATGAGCCAGTAGCCGAGCGGACGGTCGGACATGAGCGTCTCCATAAGCTTGTAAAAGTACATCTATATGTAATTTAGCATGCATATGTAGGATGGCGACCATGAAGCAGGCAGACCCGGCGACCGCGGCGATCGAGCGGGCGATGGTCGCGATTCGGCGCAGTCAGACCCGTCGCACGCTGAACCAGTTCCGGGGGGCCGGGCCGACCATCGATCCCACGGTGTTCGCCGTGCTGGACGCGGTCGCCGAGCGGGACGGGGCCTGCACTGTCGGCGATATCGCCGCCGGGTTGAACGTGGATCAACCCCGGGCCAGCCGCCTGGTGGCGCGCGCGGTGGCCGAGGACCTGCTGGAACGGCGGGCCGACCAGTCCGACGCGCGCCGGGTGCTGCTGCACCTGACCGCCGCCGCGCGCGCCGCGCTCGTGCAGGCACGCGAGCTCCGGCGGGCGTTCTTCGGCCGCGCGATCGCCGACTGGCCCGAGCGTGACCGCACCGAATTCGCCCGTCTGCTGACCCGTTTCGTGGCCGACTTCGACGCCGCCTCCACCCGGTCGCGGGACTGAGCGAAAACCGGACTGTTCCGTAGCTCACGCCTAGCTCGTGGCGGCGGTTCGCGTGGCTAGGGTGGGCAACGAGTGTCCTTCTATCGCAAGGAGTTCGTCGTGAGCAGCGCTGCTACCCGGAAAGCCCCCGTCACCGTCGCCGTCACCGGCGGCGCCGGCCAGATTGCCTATGGTCTGCTGTTCCGGATCGCCTCCGGCGCGATGCTCGGCCCCGACACTCCGGTGCGCTTGCGGCTGTTGGAGATTCCGGCGGCGGTGGCCTCGCTCGAAGGCGTGGCGATGGAACTCGACGACGGCGCCTTCCCGCTGCTGGAGTCCATCGATATCAGCGACGATCCGTGGGTCGGGTTCGACGGCGCGAATGTCGCGGTGCTGGTGGGCGCGCGCCCGCGCACGGCGGGCATGGAGCGCTCGGATCTGCTGGCCGCCAACGGCCCGATCTTCACCGAGCAGGGCCAGGCGATCAACGCCAGCGCCGCCGGTGATGTGAAAGTGCTCGTGGTCGGCAATCCCGCCAACACCAACGCGTTCATCGCGATGAGCAACGCCCCGGATGTGCCGGCCGAGCGATTCACGGCCTTGACCAGGCTCGATCACAATCGCGCGATCGCACAGCTGGCCAAGAAGAGCGCGACGCCCGCCGCCGAGATCGCCCGGGTCGCGATCTGGGGTAATCATTCCGCCACCCAGTACCCGGATCTCACGCACGCCACCATCGCCGGCCGCCCGGCGCTCGAGCTGATCGACGACCAGGCCTGGGTGCGTGACGATTTCATCCCCACGGTGCAGCAGCGCGGCACCGCGATCATCCAGGCGCGCGGCGCGTCCTCGGCGGCCAGCGCGGCCAGCGCGGCGCTGGACCACGTCCACGACTGGGTGCTCGGCACGCCCGCGGGTGCGTGGACGTCGATGGCGGTGCCGTCGGACGGGTCCTACGGCGTCCCGGCCGGATTGATCAGCTCCTTCCCGGTCACCTGCGCCGACGGCGGCTACCGGATCGTGCCGGACCTCGAGATCGACGAGTTCTCGCGGGCCCGCATCGACCTCAGCGTCGCCGAACTCGAAGCCGAACGGGACGCGGTCATCGATCTGGGGTTCGCCAAGCGCGACTGAAACTCGCAGCTACGAAAAGCAGCGCACGGCCACGCGGCCGTGCGCTTTTTCGTTTCCGATCCACCCCTTGACACCACTGCAATTGGAGTACTACATTCACATCACTACGAACGCAGTGGTTCGGATCGAGGCGAAGGAGAACCCATGCGAAACACCACCGAGCAGGCCCAGAACCGCGCGGCCCGGCGCGGCGCGAAGAACGCGGCCGTGCGCAGCATTCAGCCCATTCAGCCCACGGGCCGGTTGAACAACTCCCGGCGGCCTGCGGCCGCGCCCCGGCGCAGCGCCTACTGACCGACACGGCAAAGCGGGTCCCGGCTCCGGCCGGGGCCCGCTTTCGTCTGCGTGAACTACGCCTCGACAGTCCAGGTCTCGGTGCCCGAGAGCAGGGCCTGCAGTGAATCGGGGCCCACCGGCCGGCGTGCCCGCGCCGCCGCGGACTGCCCGCGCACGCCGTCGTCGTAGGTCGGGCGCGTGACCGCGCGGAACACGCCGGTCACGACGTGCCCCAGATCCTGATCGGAGAGCCGCGACAGCGCATAGGCGTACTCCGGATTGTCGGAATACGCGTCGTGCACGATGATCTCGGACTCCGCCGCGTCGGCGGCGGGCACCACCGCGAGGCCGAAACCGTCGCGGACCACCGCGAATTCGCCGTCGGCGCCGAAGCGGACCGGCTGCCCGTGCCGCAGCGGAATCAGCCGGGATTCGGCCTCGCCCTTGCGCAGCACGTCGAAGGAGCCGTCGTTGAAGATCGGGCAGTCCTGCAGGATCTCCACGAACGACGTGCCGCGGTGCTCGACGGCCGCGCGCAGCACCTCGGTGAGACCCGCGCGATCGGAATCCAGGGCCCGGGCGGCGAAGGTGGCCTCGGCGCCCAGGGCGATCGACAGCGTGTTGAACGGATGGTCCACCGACCCCATCGGCGTCGACTTGGTGATCTTGCCCGGCTCCGAGGTCGGCGAGTACTGGCCCTTGGTCAGGCCGTAGATCCGGTTGTTGAACAGCAGAATCGTCATGTTCACGTTGCGCCGCAGCGCGTGCACCAGATGATTGCCGCCGATCGACAGGGCGTCGCCGTCGCCGGTCACCACCCAGACCGACAGATCCGGCCTGGTCACCGCCAGGCCGGTGGCGATGGCGGGCGCGCGGCCGTGGATGGAGTGGACGCCGTAGGCGTCCAGGTAGTACGGGAAGCGGCTGGAGCAGCCGATCCCGGAGACGAACATCAGGTTCTCCCGGCGCACGCCGAGCTCGGCCAGGAAGCCGCGCACCGTCGCCAGGATGACGTAATCGCCGCAGCCCGGGCACCAGCGCACCTCCTGGTCGGAGGTGAAATCCTTGACCTTCTGCGGGCCCGCGGCGAGCGGCACGCCCGCGAGCCCGAGTTCGGTTCCGACAAGCGAGGTTTCGGTGATGGTCATCGGTTGCCCCCGGTCGTGAGATAGGTGGCGCGCGCCCGCGCGGTGAACGCCTTGTCGTGTTCCAGATCCTCGATCGAACCGTCCAGCGCGGCATCGATCACGCCGACGAGTTCCTGCGCGGAGAACGCGGTGCCGGCGATTTTCGTCCAGGGCCGCACGTCCACCAGGTATTTGCCGCGCAGCAGCAGCGCCAGCTGGCCGCCGTTCATCTCCGGCGCGACCACCGTGCGGTAGCGCCGCAGAACCGCGCCCAGGTTGGGCGGCAACGGATTCAGATGCCGCAGATGCGCCTGCGCGACCGGCACGCCGCGCCGGCGGGCCCGCCGGCAGGCTTCGCCGATCGGGCCGTAGGAGCTGCCCCAGCCGATCAGCAGCAGTTCGGCCCGGCCGTCGGGATCGTCGACCTCGAGCTCGGGCACGGCGATGCCGTCGATCTTGGCCTGGCGCAATCGCACCATCAGCTCGTGGTTGGCCGGCTCGTAGGAGATGTTGCCGCTGCCGTCGGCCTTCTCCAAACCGCCGATGCGATGCGCGAGACCGGCCGTGCCCGGCACCGCCAGCGGCCGGGCCAGGGTTTCCGGATCGCGGGCGTAGGGCTGGAAATTCTCGGTGCCCGCCGGCGTGAAACCCGGATCGATCGGCGCCAGCTCGGCCACGTCCGGAATCGACCACGGCTCCGAGCCGTTGGCGATCGCGCCGTCGGACAGCAGCAGCACCGGCGTGCGATAGGTGAGCGCGATCCGCGCCGCCTCCACCGCGGCGGCGAAACAATCGGCGGGGGAGCGCGGTGCGAGCACCGCGACCGGCGACTCGCCGTTGCGGCCGAACAGCGCCTGCAACAGATCCGCCTGCTCGGTCTTGGTCGGCAGCCCGGTGGACGGGCCGCCGCGCTGCACGTCGACCACCACCAGCGGCAGTTCCATCATCACGGCCAGGCCCACGGTCTCGCTCTTGAGCGCCAGGCCCGGCCCCGAGGTCGAGGTGACGCCGAGCGCGCCGCCGATCGACGCGCCCAGCGCCGCGCCGATGCCGGCGATCTCGTCCTCGGCCTGGAAGGTGGTGACGCCGAAGTTCTTGTGCTTGCTCAGCTCGTGCAGGATGTCGGAGGCGGGGGTGATCGGATACGTGCCGAGGAAGACCTCCAGCCCCGAGAGCTGCCCCGCCGTCACCAATCCGTAGGCGAGCGCGGTGTTTCCGGTGATCTGGCGGTAGGTGCCCGGCGGCAGCGTCGCGGGCGCCACCCGATAGGTGGTCGCGAAGGCCTCGGTGGTCTCGCCGTAGTTCCAGCCGGCGCGAAAGGCCAGTACGTTCGCCTCGGCGATCTCCGGCTTCGCGGCGAACTTCTCCCGCAGGAAGCGCTCGGTGCCGCCGATCGGGCGCCCGTACATCCAGGACAGCAGGCCGAGCGCGAACATGTTCTTCGCGCGCTGGGCGTCCTTCTTGCCGACGCCGGCGGGTTCGGTGGCGCCCAGGGTGAGCGAGGTCATCGGCACCTCGTGCACGACGAAATCGGTGAGCGTGCCGTCGGTGCGCGGGTCGGCGGGGTAGCCGACCTTGGCCAGATTGCGCTTGGTGAACTCGTCGGTGTTGACGATGACGGTCGCGCCGCGCGGCAGTTCCTCCAGGTTCGCCTTCAGCGCGGCCGGATTCATCGCGACCAGCACGTCGGGCTGATCGCCGGCGGTGAGGATGTCGTAATCGGCGATCTGGATCTGGAACGAGGAGACCCCGGGCAGTGTGCCCTGCGGTGCGCGGATCTCGGCGGGGAAGTTGGGCTGGGTGGCGAGGTCGTTGCCGAACGCGGCGGCCTCGTGGGTGAAACGGTCGCCGGTGAGCTGCATGCCGTCCCCGGAATCACCGGCGAACCGGATCACGACTTTTTCCAATTTCACTGCGGCGGCATCACTTTGGTCCGCCGGTTGGGTCCACTGCGCCATCGGCCTGTGTCACTTCCTCGTCATCGACGGGTGCCATTGGCCAAAGTACTCCGATCTCGGGAGCAGGCTCAGGCGAACAGGGCCAGCTGCGGATCCGCGGGGTGCTCCGGCTTGGTTTCGGCTGCCGACGGTAGCGCGGTTTCCCTTGTCAGACCGTGTTTTTGCAAAAGCGGATCCAGACGCTCGCGCAACCACGCCGCGTACTCGGGCGTCACATACGCGCCGCGGCCGTAGAGCTGCCGGTAGCGGCGCAGCAGGGCCGGGTGCTCGCGGGCCAGCCACTCCAGGAACCAGCCACGCGTGGCGCCGCGCAGATGCATCGGGAACGCCACCGCGGAGGCGGCCCCCGCCGCGGCGATCGCGCCGAACAACTCGTCCAGGTGGGCCCGGCTGTCGGTGAGATAGGGAATCACCGGCGCCACCATGACATTCACCTCGAACCCGGCGCCGGCCAGCGCCTCGACCATCTCCAATCGCGCACGCGGGGACGGCGTTCCGGGCTCCAGGCCGCGGTGCAGCTCCAGGTCGAAGATCGCGATCGAGACCGCGACCCGGATCGGCACGGCCCGCGCCGCCTGGGTGAGCAAGGGCAGATCCCGGCGCAGCAGCGTGCCCTTGGTCAGGATGGAGAACGGCGTGCCGGACTCGGTGAGCGCGCGAATGATGCCGGGCATCAACCGGTATCGGCCCTCGGCGCGCTGATACGGGTCGGTATTGGTGCCCAGCGCCACCGGCTCCCGATGCCAGGAACGCCGGCCCAGTTCCTTGCGCAGCACCGCGGCGATGTTCGTCTTCACCACGATCTGCGCGTCGAAATCCCGGCCGGCGTCCAGATCCAGATATTCGTGCGTGGGGCGGGCGAAGCAGTACCGGCACGCGTGCGAACAGCCGCGCATCGGGTTGATCGTCCAGTTGAACGGCAGATTCGACGCCTCGGGCGTCTTGTTCAGCGCGCTCTTGCAGAGCACCTCGTGGAAGGTGATGCCGTCGAATTCGGGGGTCTGCACGGTGCGCACGAACCCGGCCCGGTCGAGACCGGGCAGTGCGCCGTCGTCGGCGTCCAGGGATTGGTTCTGCCACCGCACCCCCTCAGTCGAACATGTGTTCTATCGAGTGTCAAGCGATGCGGCGGGTGGCCTGCGGTTCGAAGGCGGACGGATCGTTGAAGAAAGCGACCAGGTCGCGCACCGTCTCCTCGGTGGAACGCGGCTGGTAGCCGAGCTCGGCGGTGGCCTTGGAGTGATCGACGATCGGAGCCGAGACGATCGCCCCCAGCGCCGCCTTGGACAGCACCTCGCTACCGATCAGCTTGCCGATCGGTTCCAGCACCGGCATGGCCCCGGAGACCAGCTTGGCGGGGATGGTGAAGCGCGGGCCCTTCTTGCCGTTGAAGTTCGCCGACATCTTGCACAGGTCCATGGTGGTCACCATTTCGCTGCCGAGCAGATAGTTTTCGCCGGTGCGGCCCTGGCCGGCGGCCAGGGTCAGGCCGTGGGCGACGTCGCGCACGTCGACCATGTCGAAGCCGCCGCTGATCATCGCCGGCACCCGGCCCGCGGCGGCGTCCTTGAGCGTGCGGTTGACCCGCGAGAGCGGGGTGCAGTAATCGGCCGGGCCGAAAACGCCGGTGGGATTGCAGATCACCGCGTCCAGGCCCTTGTCGATGACCTTGCGCAGTTCGACCTCGCCCTGCCACTTGGAGCGGTCGTAGACCGGGAGCGCGGGATCGGTGGAGCGGACGGTGGACTCGTCGATGCTGCCGCCGCAGGTGTACTGGTTGAACGCGTGGATGGAGCTGGTGTGCACCATGCGCCGCGCGCCGACCGCGAGCGCGGCCTCGGCCACCACGCGCACGCCCTCGGTGTTCACTTTCCAGGCGAGATCGTTCTTCTCCGACAGCGTGATCACCGCGACCAGGTGATACACCAGTTCGCTGCCGTCGAGGGCCTCGCGCATCGAGGCCGGGTCGAGCACATTGCCCGAGACCCAGGTGACGCGCGGGTCGGGGTTTTCGGGGGCGACCCGATCGATGGCGGTGACCTCGTGGCCCGCCTCGGTGAGCAAGGGGAGCAGGTTACTGCCAAGGTAGCCGGCTGCGCCGGTCACTGCGACCTTCATGTGATCGAGAATATAGAACTTGTTCTAATTTGCAACACGTTCCAGTTCTGCGTCCGGACACCTGTATCGGCTCGAAAACCGGACACGTTCTCGGCTATATTGAGCGCCAACCATAGCGGCCGGTTCGAACGCTAGGTGGCGAAACACAGTGATGTCACAAACAACTTGGGGGGTGCCAACTTGTCGAATCTCGCGGTAGATACCGACGCGGTCCGGATGTTCGGTGTGCAGAACGCGAACATCGCGGCGCAGATCTTCGGCGTGGCGAATGTCGATTCGGCGGGCAGCGTCGCCGCCATGGTCCCGGTCTTCGGCGTGATCGGCGCCGACTTCCTCATGAGCTTCGCCGCGGCCCAGGTGCTGCAGGCCAAGGACATGAACGAACTGGGGGCCAAGTACAGCGAGCTGGCGGCGAACGCGCAGACCGCGGCCAACGAATACCTCGCCCAGGACGGCAGCAACGCGGTCAACCTGGCCGTGCAGAACAACAAGATCTGAGGCGGGGGAATAGATGAAGCCGATCGACAGCGGCAATACCGGCGTGATCGCGCCGCAGGACATCCCGGCCTCGGAGTCGCTGCAGCACGCCGCGGCCACCCCGCACGAGCCCGCGATCGCCGCCGCGCAGACCGCGCAGCAGGGCATCCCGGATGTCTCGCTCGGGCAGTGGCCCGCCGAGGTGGCCGAACCCGAGTCGCCCGCGCTGGTTTTCGCGCGCAAGCTCGCCGAGGAACAGCAGAACACCGGCACCATGCCGGCCGGTCTCGGTCTCGGCGGCCTGACGGGGCAACCGATCTCGGACACGCCCGACCTGTCCGGCGCCGTGCCGACGGATGTGTCCAGCCTGCTCAGCGGTGCGCACGGCACCATCACCGCGGCCGCGCAGCAGGCGCAGGTCGCCGCCAGCAGCGCTCTCACGCAAGCGAACGGCGCGCTCACCTCCGGTGATCTGGCCAAGCAGGTCGCTCAGGTCGCCGACACCTCGGGGCTGTCCGCGGTGATCAACGATCCGGCCAAGGCGGTGGATTCGCTCCTCAACGGCGTCTCGCTGCCCGCGCTGCCCGGCGTCGACCAGCTGATCAGCCCGATTCTGGAGTTGCTCAGCAGCTTCGGCTCCGGTGTGCTCGGCTCCTTCGACCCGACGGCGATCATGAGCAGCGCGTCCTCGGTGATCGAATCCGCGATGGAGGTGGGCCAGGGCGCCATCACCAGCGTCCAGGAACTGTGGGAGGGCAAGGCTTCCGAGCAGGCCACCAACGCCGCCCAGCAGGCCAACGTCCAGGGCACCGAGACCAGCCAGCGCGGCTTCGACATCTCCGATCTGACCCAGAAGGCCGCGGCCGTGGTGCAGACGGGCAACGCCCAGTTGTCGGGTATCGCGACGTCGTTCGCCTCGCAGGCGGTCGCGATGGCTCCGGTCATCCTGACCCCGCCCGGCCAGGCCGCGCTGGTGGCCTCGGCCACCGAGCATCTCGGCAACGCGGTCTCGGTCGTCAACGCCACCCGCGGTGATCTGTCCGGCAAGACCACCGAGCTGAACGCCATGCTGCAGGGCCTGCTCGGGCAGAGCGGCATGCCCTCGGTGCAGGAGGTCGCGGAGACGGTGGCGAAGAACGTCGCCGAACCGCTGTCGAACACGGCCTCCGAGGCCGCGACGCAGGCGCAGTCCGCGCTGAGCAGCGGTTCGCCGACCTCGACCACCGCGGCCACCACCCCGGCGTCGACCACCAGTCCGACCTCCGCCAACCCGGCCAGCACGGTGCTCGGCACCGGCACGCCGCGCACCTCCACCGGCACCCCGCGCACCTCCACCGGCAACCCGACGAGCGGGAACCCGGCGGCCAAGGGCGTCTCCGGCGTGCCCGGCACGGTCTCGCCGCTGCGCGCGCCCACCGTGCCGACGGGTCTGGGCAGCGGCCTGAACGCGGCGACGTCGCCGGCCAGTGCCGGCAACTCGTTCATGGGTAACCCGGCGGCCGCCGCCAACCGCGGCAACAACGACGACGACGAGCACGATCGCAACGTCACGCCGTACCAGAGCCTGACCGGCAACGACGATCTCACCGGCCCGCTCGGGGAGTCCACGCCCGACGTCATCGGCGCGACGCACTCCGACGAGATGCTCGGCATGGATTACGAGCAGGATCAGTTCTAGACGGTTCGAAGAACGGTGCCCCGCTTCCGAATCCGGAAGCGGGACACCGTTCTTCGCGCGCTATTCGACGACGAACGCGTCCAGCAGGCGGCGGTACAGCGCCGCGAAACGGATCCGCCCGTCCTGCTGCTCGGTCGTCAAACCCTCGGTCGCGCCCGGGGCATACAGGATCAGATGCAGTTCCTTGCCCCGGGTACGCGGCAGGTAGTCGATGATCTGCTTGGCCTCGTCGGTCGTGGTCGGTTCGCCGAAATCGACCTCGGTCAACGACCGGATCTCGGCCTGCGCCGCCTGCAAGACGTCCGGGCGGATGACGCCGTGCAGTTCCTGCGGCGGCACGTCCGGCGGCCGGGCCGGCGCCGCGGCGTCGGGCTTCATGATTGCGCGGCCGTCCGCGTAGACCTGCAGTTCCGGGCGCAGATCGTTGCGGCCGGACCAGCCGTGCGGGATGTTCGTCAGCGTGATTTCCGCCAGGTCCGGCGGGGCGGGTGCGGGGTCGGCCGCGGCCAGACCCGACCCGGCGGTCGTCAACAGAACCAGTGCGAGCAGAACCGACTTCGTCTTGCGCATGAAACCCCTATCCGTGCGAACCGGGTATGCCTGATCAAGCCGAGCGCGCGGGAACCTCGGAGGTTCCCGCGCGTCGCGGTGTCGAACAGTGTGACAGTGAAAAGCGCCCGGTCGCCGCAGGATCAGCGCAGCGCGGGCGGATTGCGCAGATCCGAGGCGCCGAAGGTGTCGCAGCCCTTCAGCTCACCGGACTTGTAACCGGCCAGGAACCAGGCCTGGCGCTCGTCGGAGGAGCCGTGCGTCCACGCCTCCGGATTGACCCGCCCGGTGGCCGCGCGCTGGATCCGGTCGTCGCCGACCGCGGCGGCCGCCGACAGGGCGTCCTTGACGTCCTGGTCGGTCAGCGTCTTCAGGAACGGCTGATCGCCGCCCGGGGCGGGCTGCTTGTCGGCGTAGTGCGCCCAGATCCCGGCGTAGCAGTCGGCCTGCAGTTCGGTGCGCACCGCGCCGGACTCGGGGCCGTTCGGATCGCGCTGCGCGCGGCCGAGATCGCCGAGCATGTTCTGCAGGTGATGGCCGATCTCGTGCGCCACCACGTACTCCTGGGCCAGTGGGCCGGTGCTCGCGCCGAAGCGGGTGGTCAGCTCGTTGAAGAAGGTGACGTCGAAGTAGGCCGTCTGGTCCAGCGGGCAGTAGAACGGACCGACCTCGCTGGTGGCGTTGCCGCAGCCCGTCGCCGTGGCGCCGGAGAACAGCACCACCTGCGGCTTGACGTACTTCTTGCCGCCGGTCTGCTTCGGAAACTCGGTGCCCCACACCGCGTTCAGGCTGGTGGCGGTGGCCGCGACCCGGCAGTCCAGGTATTTGTTGGCGTCCGCGCCGGTCTTGCAGTGCTCGGGGGTGCCCTCGGTGACCGCCGGCGCCTCCTGTGCGCCGTTCAGGCCGCCCAGCACCGAACCCGGATCGCCGCCCAGCAGCAGCACCACCACGGTCAGGAGCAAACCGCCCAGACCGCCGCCCAGCGCCAGCTTGCCGCCCATGCCGGGACCGCCCCCACCGGACCGCACCGCGCCCGGATCGATCTGTGTGCCCTCGTTGAAGGTCATGGATGTCGCTCCTGTAAATCGAGTGGCCGGTCGGGCGCGGTTCGTCGCGATGGAGCTAGCGCGCCTACAGCTTTACATGTGATACCCAGCAATGCGGCGCTCACCGCCACCGTGTCGCGGCCGCTGTGGGCGGCCGCCCTTATTAGGGCTTGGGCCTGCGTCATCGCTACGATGGCTGCGCATCCGCATTCGTCGAAAGGAACACCGTGCTGCGCACCCACTTGGCTGGTTCGCTGCGAAGCGAGCACGCCGGTCAGACCGTCACCCTCACCGGATGGGTGGCCCGGCGGCGTGACCACGGTGGCGTGATCTTCATCGATCTGCGTGATGCGTCCGGTGTCTCGCAGGCCGTCTTCCGCGAGGGCGCGGCGGCCGAGCAGGCGCACAAGCTGCGCGCCGAGTTCTGCGTCCGGGTCACCGGTGTCGTCGAGCAGCGGCCCGACGGCAACGAGAACCCCGAGCTGCCCACCGGCCAGATCGAGGTGAACGTCACCGAGCTGGAGGTGCTCAACGAGAGCGCCCCGCTGCCGTTCCAGCTCGACGAGCAGCCCGGCGAAGAGGCCCGCCTCAAGTACCGCTACCTGGACCTGCGCCGCGAAGGCCCGGCGCACGCCATGCGGCTGCGCTCCAAGGCCAACGCCGCCGCGCGCGAGGTGCTCTCCCGGCACGAGTTCGTCGAGGTGGAGACCCCGACGATGACGCGCTCCACCCCGGAGGGCGCCCGCGACTTCCTGGTGCCCGCCCGCCTGCAGCCGGGCAGCTTCTACGCGCTGCCGCAGAGCCCGCAGCTGTTCAAGCAGCTGCTCATGGTCGGCGGTATCGAGCGCTACTACCAGATCGCGCGCTGCTACCGCGACGAGGATTTCCGCGCCGACCGGCAGCCCGAGTTCACCCAGCTCGACATCGAGATGAGCTTCGTCCGCCAGGACGACGTCATCCTGCTGGCCGAGGAGATCCTGGTCGCGCTGTGGAAGCTGATCGGCCACGACATCACCACCCCGATCCCGCACATGACCTACGCGGAGGCCATGCGGCGCTACGGCTCCGACAAGCCGGACCTGCGCTTCGAGGTCGAGATCACCGAGTGCGCCGAGTACTTCAAGGACACCCCGTTCCGGGTGTTCCAGTCGCCCTACGTCGGCGCGGTCGTCATGCCGGGCGGCGCGAGCCAGCCGCGGCGTCAGCTCGACGCCTGGCAGGAGTGGGCCAAGCAGCGCGGCTCGCGCGGCCTGGCCTACGTGCTGATCGGCGCGGACGGCGAGCTGACCGGTCCGGTCGCCAAGAACCTGTCCGAGGCCGAGCGCGAGGGCCTGGCCAAGCACGTCGGCGCGGAGCCGGGTGACTGCGTCTTCTTCGCGGCCGGCGAGGTCAAGGCGAGCCGGGCGATCCTGGGCGCGGCCCGCGGCGAGATCGCCCGCAAGTGCGGCCTGATCGACGAGAACGCCTGGGCGTTCGTGTGGATCGTGGACGCGCCGATGTTCGAGCCCGCCGCCGACGCCACCGCCAGCGGCGACGTGGCGCTCGGGCACTCGGCCTGGACGGCGGTGCACCACGCGTTCACCTCCCCGAAGCCGGAGTCGGTGGACACCTTCGACACCGACCCGGGCGCGGCGCTGGCCTACGCCTACGACATCGTCTGCAACGGCAACGAGATCGGCGGCGGCTCGATCCGTATCCATCGCCGCGATGTCCAGGAACGCGTGTTCAAGGTGATGGGCATCAGCAACGAGGAGGCGCAGGAGAAGTTCGGCTTCCTGCTCGACGCGTTCGCCTTCGGCGCCCCGCCGCACGGCGGCATCGCCTTCGGCTGGGACCGCATCACCGCCCTGCTGGCCGGTGTCGACTCGATCCGCGACGTCATCGCCTTCCCCAAGAGCGGCGGCGGCGTCGACCCGCTGACCGACGCGCCGGCGCCGATCACCCCGCAGCAGCGCAAGGAAGCCGGGCTGGACTTCAAGCCCGAGGACAAGAAGAAGCCGAAGGACGAGGCCGAGTAGTCCGGCAACTCCGCCCCCGCGCTCGCGAGAGCGCGGGGGCGGAGTCGTTCACGGCTTATCGCGCCGGTGCGACGAGGCCCCCGGTGAGCACGCGGTAGGCGTAGGTCACCGCGATGACGGCGACCGGCGCGGCGAACAGCAGGCCGAAGCCGCACAGCAGCGCGCCCAGGAAGGTGATCACGGCGACCGCCAGGGCCAGCAGCAGCGCCGGACCGACATTGGCGATGACCAGGTTTGCGCTGGATTTGATCGCCTGCACCGGACCCTGATCCTGGTCGATGACGAAGTGCAGGGCGAACATGCACAGGAAGCCGATGATGATTCCGGGCAGCACCAGCAGCGCCAGGCCGAGGAAGGTCGCCGCGAAGGCGATCAGCGAGGTGAGCAGCACGTTGCCGGCATTGCGGAATTGGAAGTAGGAGCTGAAAACCGGTGGGGTGCCGTCGGTTTCGTAGAGCGCGCCGCGCACCATGGCGGCCTGCAGCAGCCACAGCGCCGCCATCACCGCGAGGAACAGCACCATCAGCACCAGGACCGAATTCGGCTCGAAAACCAGGACGAAAATCCAGTACACCAGGTAGATGCCGAAGCCGACCGCCGTAATGCCAAGCCACGGCGCGAGATTCGCGCGGAACCGGTCCAGGCCGTAGCCCAGGGCGGAGCCGACCTCGAGACCGGTGGGTGCACCCTGGGCGGCCGCCTGATAGCCGTAGGTGGGCTGCTTCGGCGGCTGCGGGCCGGGCGGCTGCCCGCCCCCGGGTAAACCGTGTCCGGGCGGTGGCGGGGCATCCTGGGGGGTGTAACCGGGCTGCTGGGCTCCCGGGGGGCCGTATCCGGGTGGCGGTGCGCCCTGGGGCCCGTATCCGGGAGGCGGTGCGCCCTGGGGGCCATAGCCGGGTGGCGGCCCGCCCTGGGGCCCGTATCCGGGTGGTGGCCCGCCCTGCGGCCCGTAGCCCGGCGGCGGTGCACCCTCGGGCCCGTATCCGTGCTGGGGCTGGTAACCCTGCTGCGGTGGAAAGCCTTGCTGCGGTGGGTAACCCTGCTGCCCGAGGTGCGGCGGCGGCTCCACCGGCTCGTTGCCGTACTGCGCCGCGCCCGGCCCGCCGAACTGCGGGTAGCCCGCGGCCCCCGGCAGCTCGTGCTTGCCGTGACCGGCCTGGGGGTGCGGATCGCCACTCCCGGAGTCGGGCGCGTCGCCGGCCGGATCCCGCTGGGGATCGCGGGGGGCGGAAGGCGGTGTGTCGGTCATTCTCGTCGACCTTTCCGGCGCAACTGGTTTGCGGTGTGGCGCACAACAGTTCACGATGAGAAAACCGGACGATTGCGCCTGATGTCAAGCAGACAGCGCGCACCCGGCAACCACAACCTCAGACACGCCGAGCGACGCGGAAAGGTTGTGCAACCGCTCGCTAGAAGTGACCCGATGCGAGTAGCTTGAAAGGCGATGACCGCACTATTGGCCGAACGCGCCGCCGAAGTCGTGTCCGCAGCACAGCAATTGCTCACAAAGCGAATGGGTGCTCCGGTGAAGCTGAGCGATCCGATGGAACTCAGCGGTAGTGGTAGGACGACGGTCCTACGCGTGCGCGTTTCAGAAAACGCCTTCTCGTTGCCTCGCACCCTGATCATCAAGCAGGTGCGCGGCAACGCCGACGAGCGCAGCACCGGCGGCCTCGCCCCCGGTGTCGTCAGCATCGATTCGGCATTCCTGCGCGAAGCGGTCTCCTACCAGTTCACCACCGCGCTGAGCCGCCATCAGCGCCCCGGCGCCTACCTGGTCGCCCACAGCCTGCCCGACCGCCTGCTGATCCTCAGCGACCTCGGCGAGAATTCGCTGCTCACCCAGCAGTTGCAGTCCGGCGCCGAGCCGGCCACCCGCAACGCGCTGATGGCCTTCGCGCAGGCTCTGGGCCGCATGCACGCGGCCACGGTCGGCCGCGAGGCCGATTTCGTGGCGCTGCTGCGCCGGGTGGACGTGATGCACCGGGTCGACGGCATCGCCCAGCAGGCCGAGACGGCGATCTCCGAGGTGCCCGGGCTACTGCGCCGCGAGCTCGGTATCGAGGTGCCCGGCGAGATCGCCGAGCGCATCGTGCGCGGCAACCGGCTGTTCTCCGCCGGCCGCTTCCGCGCGTTCAGCCCGTCGGACCTGTGCCCGGACAACGTCATCCTCAACGAGGAGGGCGCCCGCTTCCTGGATTACGAGTGGGGCGGCTTCCGCGACGCCACCCTGGACATCGCCTACGCGCTGGTGTCCGCGCCCGGGTGCCTCTGCGATTTCGAGCTCTCCCGCGATCGCGCGCGGCAGATGGTGGAGGCGTGGCGCTCGGAGGTCGTCGGCGTCTGGCCCGCGCTCGCCGACGACGCGGTGCTCGCCGAACGCATCCTCGAGGCCCGGCTGATCTGGGTCTGGCTCAGCACCTACTGGTTCCTGCCGGCCGACCACGCGCGGATCGCCGCCGCCCGGGAACACGGCCTGTCGGTGCCGCGCTCGGTCGCGCTGATCAACCGCTGGGCCGCGCTCGCCGAGGACGCGCGCTGCACCGGCGACGACGTCATCGGCGATTTCGCCGACGAGGTCTCGGCGATGCTCGAGGAACGCTGGTCGGAGTAGCCGCCGGAATCATCGAACACCTCGGCCGGGCACCGCGAGACGGTGCCCGGCCGAGGTGTTCGATCGGTCAGACCACCGGGCTCGGGCGCGGCTCCAGCCGTCCGCCCGAGCGCACCGCGAACGAGGCGCCGTGCCGGACGGCGGTATTCGGGTCTTCTACGTTGAGCACGTAGAACCAGTCCATCTGGGTCTGCTCGGCGGTCACCTCGAGCACGCCGTAGCCGTGCGATTCCAGTTCCACATAGCGCATGTGGTGGTTGACGCCCTTGATCGTCTCCTCGATCGGCACCGAGGTGGTGCGCGGCGCCGACTTCATGATCTCGCCGATGCTGGAGGAGGTGACCGAGGGGACGACGAACTCCGCGCCGACCGTCGGGCCGGCCGGATAGGTCGCGGCCTCCACCGGCAGGTCCGAGGCCCAGGAGGAGTGGATGTCGCCGGTCAGGAACACCACGTCCGAGACCTGGTTGTCGGTCAGCGTGCGGAACAGCGTGCGGCGATCGGCGGTGTAGCCGTCCCACTGGTCGGCGTTGGCGGGGACGCCGGACTGCGGCACGCCCAGCGCGTCGGTGAACGCCTTGCTGGTGGCCGGGTCCAGCGGCGGGAAGACCAGCGGCGCGATCATCACCGAGGTGCCGATCAGCTTCCAGCGCACCGGGGCCGAGGCCAGGCCCGCGGTCAGCCATTCCATCTGCGCCTTGCCGGTGAGGGTGCGCGCCGGGTTGTCGACGTTGCGCCAGCCCGCGCCGGGGGTGACCTCTTCGTCGCGGTAGCTGCGCAGGTCGAGCATGGACAGCTCGGCCAGCGTGCCGAATCGCAGGCGCCGGTAGATCTGCACGTCCGCGCCGGAGCCCTTGGCGCGCACCGGCATCCATTCCAGGTACGCCTGGGCGGAGGCGGCGCGGCGGTCCGACCAGGGGCCCTGCACGGCGGGATCGTGGTGGTTCGCGCCGCCGGACCAGGAGTTGTCGGCGGACTCGTGGTCGTCCCAGGTGCAGATGAAGGGCAGCAGGGCGTGCAGCGCGGACAGGTCGGCGTCGGTCTTGTACTGGGCGTGCCGGATGCGGTAATCGGCCAGCGTGACGATCTCGTTGATCGGGTCGTGCCCGCGCACCGCGCCGCTGCGGCCGCCGTACTTGCCGCGGCCGTATTCGTAGATGTAGTCGCCCAGATGGATGATCGCGTCCAGGTCGCCGCGGGCGGCCAGGTGCCGGTAGGAGGCGAAGTAGCCGGCCTCCCAGTTCGAGCACGACACGACGCCGAAGCGCAGGCGGTCGGGGGTGTCGGCGTCGGCCGGGGCGGTGCGGGTGCGGCCGGTGGGGGAGGTCTCGCCGAGCGCGGAGAAGCGGTAGTAGTACTCGCGGCCGGGTGCCAGGCCGGTGGCGTCGATCTTGACGGTGTGGTCGGAATCGCGGGTGGCCGTGACGGTTCCGGAGCCGGCCAGGGTGCCGAAGCCCTCGTCGGTCGCGATCTCCCAGCGCACGGGGGTCGCGGGGCCGATGCCGGAGCCGGGGGTGGCGTCCTCGGCGACGGTGGCCCGGGTCCAGAGGACGACGGCGGTGGGGAGTGGGTCGCCGGAGGCTACGCCGTGCCGGAATACCGCGCCCTGGGCGCGGGCCGGACCGGCGAGCAGCGTGGTCGCGGCGGCCGCGGCGGCGCTGCCTTTCAGCAGTGTCCGCCGACCCATCGATCCCCGCGCGCGGGCGGAATCTGAAACAACCATGTTTTCGGCCACGTCTATTGATCTCAGTCGATCCCGGGCCGTCAGGCAAGTTGAAACACCTCGATATTGGTCGAGTGTCCAGTTTTGTGCGGATGTTCGCGCTCGGTTCACGTCGCGTTGGCCCGCGCCGCGACGCGTGCGAAGTTGTCGGAGGTGCGCGGTACGGTCGCAGACATGACCGCGCGCATCTTCTCTCCGCCTGCCCCGAGGCAGGCGCGGGCATGACCGATGGGCTGTTCGACGTGCCCGGGCAGGCGCCGGGGGAGTCGGATGGGCGGGGCCGCGTCGAGTTCCGCGGCGCCGGTGATTCCGTCCCGCTGGCGGTGCGCATGCGCCCGGCGTCGCTGGAAGAGGTTGTCGGCCAGCGGCATCTGCTCGGTCCCGGGTCGCCGCTGCGGCGGCTGGTGGAGGGGTCCGGTGCGGCCTCGGTGCTGCTCTACGGTCCGCCCGGCACCGGCAAGACCACCCTCGCCTCGCTGATCTCGCAGGCCACCGGCCGCCGGTTCGAAGCGCTCTCGGCGCTGTCGGCGGGCGTGAAGGAGGTGCGCGCGGTCATCGATCTGGCGCGCCGCCGGCTGACCGTCGGCGAGCAGACGGTGCTGTTCATCGACGAGGTGCACCGCTTCTCCAAGACCCAGCAGGACGCGCTGCTCGCCGCGGTCGAGAACCGGATCGTGCTGCTGGTCGGCGCGACCACGGAGAACCCGTCGTTCTCGGTGGTCTCCCCGCTGCTGTCGCGGTCACTGGTGTTGCAGTTGCAGTCGCTCACCGACGCCGATATCCGCGAGGTGCTCCAGCGCGCGGTCGAGGATCCGCGCGGCTATGGCGGCGAGTACACCGTCACCGACGGCGCGCTGGATCACATCGTGCGGATCGCCGGCGGTGACGCCCGCCGCGCGCTCACGGCGCTCGAGGCCTCGGCCGAGTCCTCGCTCGACGGCACGGTGGACGTGGATCTGGTGGAGGCCAGCGTCGACAAGGCGGCCGTGCGCTACGACCGCGCGGGCGATCAGCACTACGACGTGGTCAGCGCCTTCATCAAGTCCATTCGCGGCTCCGACGTCGACGCCGCGCTGCACTACCTGGCCCGGATGATGAGCGCGGGTGAGGATCCCCGCTTCATCGCGCGCCGACTGGTCATCTCCGCCAGCGAGGACATCGGCATGGCCGATCCCAGCGCGCTGCAGGCCGCCGTCGCGGCCGCCCAGGTGGTGCAGCTCATCGGCATGCCCGAGGCGCAATTGACGCTGACCCACGCCACCATCCACCTGGCCACCTCGCCGAAGTCGGGCGCCGTGCCCGCCGCGCTGGGCGCGGCCATGTCCGACATCGCGGCGGGCAAGGCCGGCCTGGTCCCGCCGCACCTGCGCGACGGCCACTACGCGGGTGCGGCCAAGCTGGGCAACGCCCAGGGCTACCGGTACCCGCACGACGATCCGGACGGCGTTCTCGCCCAGCAGTATCCGCCGGACGATCTGGTCGGCCGCGATTACTACGCCCCGACCGACCACGGCAACGAACGCGAAATCGGTACGCGAGTCCAGAAGCTGCGCCGGATCGTCCGCGGCAAGTGAAGTTCGCCGGTTACCACATCACGCGCGGATAACGTTCTGTCCCAACGCTATTTGAGTGACGAGGGGATTCGCTCGACGGTGCGCCCGGCCCGGCGAAAGCGTGGGTGCGGAAGGGTTGCCGGGCGTAGGGTCATCCGACGTGGGTATTGCCACCGGGTCGGAGGAGGTGCGCGGTGCAGGTTCGCCCGGATCGGCCGCAGCTGTCGAAGGAGCAGGTCGAGGCGCTGGCCGTGCACGTGCCCGCCGCGCTCCGGCTCGAATTCCGGGCGGGCAAACTGGCCGTGCGCGGCGACGGCCCGCAATTGCTGATCGAGGAATTCGAGGCGCTCGCCGGGCACGCGCCCACCGCCGTGGCACTGGAGTTCCTGGACGGCGCGCTCGGCGCGAAGGTCGCCCCGGATCAGCAGTGCGTGGAGATCCGGCGCGCGCTCACCCAGCAGATTCTGCGGCAGCGCCCCGAGCTGCGCTTGTATCCGGCATTGGATCTGAAGGTGCAGGCCGATCGGGAAGGCCGGGTGCGCCCGGACGGCGTGCTCGCGCCGGACGGTTCGTTCCGGCGGCGCGCGGGCTGGGCCGAGCCCGATGAGGTGTTGCTGGTCATCGAGATCACCGCCTACGAATCCGAGACCGACCAGCGGGCGCGGGCGCACAAGACCCAGGCCTACGCCGAAGCCGGCATCCCGCTGTACCTGCTGATCGACCGCGCGGTGCGGGGCGCGTTCGTCTTCAGCCACCCGGTCAAGGGCTGGTACGCCCAGACCGCGCGCACCGAGTTCGGTCACACCATGGAACTGCCGGAGCCCGTCGGCGTCGTGCTGGAAACCGAGCCGCTGCTCGCCTGGGCCGACGGCTCCGGCCCCTGAAAAACCGGATGCGCCGTCCCGGTAGGCTGGATACCTGTGCAGACCCACGAGATCCGACGGCGATTCCTGGAACATTTCGTCCGTGCCGGCCACACCGAGGTGCCCAGCGCCCCGCTGAGCCTGGACGACCCGACCCTGCTCTTCGTGAACGCGGGCATGGTTCAGTTCAAGCCGTACTTCCTGGGTCAACAAGCAGCGCCGTACCCGCGAGCTACCAGCGTGCAGAAGTGCGTGCGCACCGGTGACATCGAGGAGGTGGGCGTCACCACCCGGCACAACACCTTCTTCCAGATGGCCGGCAACTTCTCCTTCGGCGACTACTTCAAGGAAGGCGCCATCTCCCTCGCGTGGGAGCTGCTGACCAAGTCGCAGGAAGAAGGCGGCTACGGCTTCGATCCCGAACGCCTGTGGGTCACCGCCTACAACGAGGATCCCGAGGCCGCCGAGATCTGGCGCACCAAGATCGGCATCCCGGCCGAGCGCATCCAGTTCCGGGACGGCGAGGACAACTACTGGGACATGGGCGTGCCCGGCCCGGGCGGCCCGTGCTCGGAGATCTACTTCGACCGCGGCCCGGAGCACGGCAAGGATGGTGGCCCGGTCGCCGACGAGGACCGCTACCTGGAGATCTGGAACCTGGTCTTCATGCAGGACATCCGCGGTGATCTCAGCCCCAAGAAGGGCCACCCGCCGATCGGTTCGCTGCCGAAGAAGAACATCGACACCGGCATGGGCGTCGAGCGGGTCGCGATGTTGCTGCAGGGCGTGGACAACGTCTACGAGACCGATCTGCTGCGCCCGATCATCGCCAAGGCCGAAGAGCTCACCGGTAGCTCCTACGGCGTCGACGCCGAGGGTGACCGGCGCTTCCGCGTCATCGCCGACCACGCCCGCAGCGGCGCCATGCTGATCGCCGACGGCATCAACCCCGGCAACGACGGCCGCGGCTACGTGCTGCGCCGCCTGCTGCGCCGGATCGTGCGCTCGGCCCGCCTGCTCGGCGCGGACAAGCCGGTGATCGGCGAGTTCATGAAGACGGTCAGCGATCTGATGGCGCCGTCCTACCCGGAACTCGGCGCCGACTTCGAGCGCATCAGGGATGTCGCGGTCGCCGAGGAAGCCGCGTTCCTCAAGACGCTCAACACCGGCTCCAAGCTGTTCTCCGACGCCGTCGACGAGGTCGAGGCCAAGGGCGGCAAGACGATTCCGGGCAACGCCGCGTTCAAGCTGCACGACACCTACGGTTTCCCGATCGAGCTGACCCTCGAAATGGCTTCCGAGGCCGGGCTTTCCGTCGACGAGGCCGGTTTCCGCTCATTGATGGCCGAGCAGGTCGCCATGGCCAAGGCCGACGCGCAGGCCCGCAAGCACGGGCACGCCGACCTGTCGATCTACAAGGAATTGGTCGACCGCGGCGAGACCGAGTTCACCGGCTTCGACGAATTGACCTCCGAGGCCACGGTGCTCGCGCTGATCGCCGACGGCGTGCGTGTCCCGGTCGCCACCGCGGGCCAGGACGTCGAGGTCATCCTGGACCGCAGCCCGCTCTACGCCGAGTCGGGCGGTCAGATCGCCGACCGCGGTTCGATCACCGCCTCGGGCCTGAAGCTGACCGTCAACGACGTGCAGAAGATCGCCAAGAAGCTGTGGGTGCACAAGACCACGGTGGAGCAGGGCCAGATCACCGAGGGCGATGTCGTGCTGGCGCAGGCGGATCCGGCCTGGCGCCGGGGCGCCACCCAGGGCCACTCCGGCACCCACATGGTGCACGCCGCGCTGCGCCAGATCCTCGGCCCGAACGCCGTGCAGGCGGGCTCGATGAACAAGCCGGGCTACCTGCGCTTCGACTTCAACTGGACGGGCCAGCTCTCGGAGAACCAGAAGGCCGACATCGAGGCCGTCTCCAATGACGCTGTGGGAGCGGACTTCCCGGTCAACACCTTCGTCACCGACCTGACCAAGGCCAAGGAGATGGGCGCGATGGCGCTCTTCGGCGAGAACTACGGCGACGAGGTGCGCGTCGTGGAGATCGGCGGCCCGTTCTCGATGGAGCTCTGCGGCGGCACCCACGTGCAGCACTCTTCGCAGATCGGCCCGATCACCCTGCTCGGCGAGTCGGCCATCGGTTCCGGCAAGCGTCGCGTGGAGGCCTTCGTGGGCCTGGATTCCTACAAGTACCTGGCCAAGGAGCGCGCGCTGCTGGCCGGCGTCGCGTCGTCGCTGAAGGTGCCCTCGGAGGAGGTGCCCGGCCGCGTCGAGCAGCTGGTGGAGCGGCTCAAGGTCGCCGAAAAGGAGCTCGAGCGCACCAAGATGGCCGCGGTGCTGGCCTCGGTGTCGACCTTCGTCGAGCAGGCCGAGCGGATCGGCGGCGTGCTGCTGGTCGCGGTGGCCGCGCCCGAGGGCGTCGGCGGCGGTGACCTGCGCACGCTGGCCACCGACATCCGCGGCCGCTTCGGTACCGAGCCCGCGATCGTGGTGCTGCTCGGCAACGCCGAGGGCAAGGTGCCGTTCGTGGTGACGGTCAACAAGCCCGCCCAGGATCTCGGCTTCAAGGCCGGTGAGCTGGTGGGCGCGTTCGGTCCCAGCATCGCGGGGCGCGGCGGCGGCAAGCCGGAGATGGCGCAGGGCGCCGGTTCGGATCCCTCGGGCATCACCACCGGTCTAGCGGCGGTCCGGGCGCGGGTGGCCGAACTGGCCTCCTGATGACAGCAGAGTCTTCACATTCCGAATTGCCCGAGGGGGGTCACCGGCCGGATCCGGCGACCGACCCCGGGCGGGGCCGGCGCATCGCGATCGATGTCGGCAGTGTGCGCGTCGGCGTGGCGTCAAGTGACCCTGACGGCATTCTCGCGACACCCGTCGAGACGGTCGCGCGCGCGAAATCCGGTGCGCGCGGGGGCGGTCCGCCGGCCGACATCGCCAGGATTGCCGAAATTGTGCGCGAGTACGAGGCGGTGGAGGTTATTGTCGGCCTGCCACGGACATTGCGCGGGGAGAAGGGCACCGCGGCGGGGCTGGCCGTGGCATTCGCCAAGCGTTTGCAGGCCAGCATCGCCCCGGTGCCGATCAGGCTTTCCGACGAACGTTTGACTACGGTGTCAGCTGCACGTGCATTGCGGGACAGCGGAGTACGCACGCGTGGTCAGCGCCAAGTAATCGATCAGGCGGCGGCCGTGTCGATCCTGCAAGGATGGTTGGACGAACGGAGTGCGGTGTTGAGGTCGGGCGAAGAGGAACGTGGTGCGTCGTCGGAGGGCGATGCATGACGGATCGATGGGCGCGGGCCGAGGAACGCTTCCGGCAGCGCGAGGCTGATCGCCGCTACAAGCGTGACGACCGGGCGTGGGCCGCCGAGCCCCGCGGGCGCGCGGCGACCGGATCGAACCCCGATGCCTGGGACGACTATGACGACGACACCACCGTCATCCCGCGTTACACCGACGACGAACCGTTCTACGACGGCCCCGCGCTCTACGACCGCAAAGACCCCGACTACGACGGGTACGACGCCGACGGCGAGTACGACGCCGACTACGACGACGATCCCGAACCGCCGCCGCCGCCGAAGCGGGCCAAGACCGCGGGCGGCCGCGCGGCGGGCAAGGGCAAGGCCGGCCGGGCGCCGAAATCGGGGCGCGGCCGGCGCTCGCGCGCGGCGTCGCGCAAGGCGGCCGAGCGCAAACGCCGCCGCCGCAACCTGTGGATCATCGGCGGCGTCTTCGTCGTCCTGTTCGTCGGCGCGGCCGGATTCGCGGCGATGCAGTTCGCCAAATCCTTCGGCCCGCCGCCGGATTACACCGGCGCCGGCGGTCCGCTGGTCGTGGTGCAGGTGCATCCCGGCGACACCGCCACCCAGATCGCGGACACCATGCTGGAGAAGGGCGTGGTCAAGAGCAGTTCCGCGTTCTACCAGGCGGCCATGCGCAACGCGAACATGACCTCGGTGCAGCCGGGCTTCTACGCGATCCCGAGCGAGAGTCCCGCCGCGCTGGCGGTCACCACGCTGGTCGGAAAGACTTCGCGGGTCGGCAATCTCGTCGTCGCCGAGGGGCGGCTGCTGCACGATCAGCACGACGTGAAGACCGGCGCACAGACCGAGGGCCTGTACACCAAGATCTCCGCCGCCAGCTGCATCGGCATGGCGGCCCAGCAGAAGTGCGTCAGCGCGGAGTCCCTCGCCGCCGCCGGCGCGAGCACCGATCTGGCCGCGCTGGGCGTGCCGTCCTGGGCCATCGACTCCGTGCGTGCGGCCCCCGACCGCACCCGGCAGTTGGACGGCCTGTTCGCCGCCGGCACTTGGGATTTCGATCCGAGCGGCACACCGCAGCAGATCCTGCGGCAGCTGATCACGCAGAGCGCGGCCAGCTACGAGCAGACCGGCCTGCTGCAATCCGGCGCGGAGACCAAGCTGACCCCCTACCAGACGCTCATCGCCGCGTCCCTGGTCGAGCGGGAGGCGTCGCCGGAGGATCGGGCGAAGGTCGCGCGGGTCATCCTGAACCGGTTGAAGATCGACATGCCCCTGCAGTTCGACTCGACGGTGAACTACGCGCTCGACACCACCGAGCTCGCGACCACCGACGAGGACCGCGAGACCAAGACGCCGTGGAACACCTACGCGATGGCCGGCCTGCCGGCGAATCCGATCGCCGCGCCGTCGCTGGACGCGTTGCGCGCCATGGAGAAGCCGGAAGCGGGCGACTGGGTGTACTTCGTGACGATCGATTCCAAGGGCACCACGCTGTTCACCGCCAGTTACGCCGAGCACCTGCGCAATATCCGCAAGGCGCAGGAGAGCGGGATCCTCGACAGTGGACGCTGAGGTACGCAAGGCCGCGGTCCTCGGGCAGCCGATCGCGCATTCCCGCTCGCCGCAGTTGCACCTGGCCGCCTACCGCGCGCTCGGCCTGCCGTGGACCTACGAGCGGATCGAATGCTCCGCCGAGCAGCTGCCCGGCCTGGTGGACGGGCTGGGTCCGGAGTGGGTCGGCCTGTCGGTGACGATGCCCGGCAAGGAAGCCGCGCTCGCCTACGCGGCCGAGCGCACCGAGCGGGCCGTGCTGGTGGGTTCCGCGAACACCCTGCTGCGCACGCCCGGCGGCTGGCGCGCGGACTGCACCGATGTCGACGGGGTGCTGGGCGCGCTGCGCGGCGGAGGCGTCGGCACGATCAGCGCGGGCGTGGTGCTCGGCGCGGGCGGCACGGCGCGCCCGGCGTTACTGGCGCTGTCCGAGCTCGGCGCGAAATCGGTGACGGTGCTGGCTCGGGACGCCGGAAGAGCCCGCGGCGCACTGGAACTCGCCGAGCGGCTCGGCATGACGGCCGCGGTCGCCGGGTTCGATCCCGAGGCCGTGCGCGCCGCGTGCGCGAGCGCGGGGGCCGTCGTGAGCACCATTCCGTCCGGTGCGGCCGCGGTCGTCGCCGACGCGGTGGCCGTCGCGCCGGTGGTGCTCGACGCGATCTACAACCCGTGGCCGACCCCGCTCGCCGAGGCCGTCGAGCGGGCGGGGCACACCGTGGTCAGCGGGTTGCAGATGCTGCTGAATCAGGCGTACGGCCAGGTGGAGCAGTTCACCGGGCGGCCCGCGCCGCGCGCGGAGATGGCCGCGGCCCTCGACGACTGAGCGCATTGCGAAATTTCTAGCACCGGTTCTAGTTAGGTTTCGTCTAGCTGCGGGTTATGGTGTTGGCCATGACTGGTTGGGTGATGCGGGCCGTGCTGCTCGGTGGGCTGGTGGTCGCCATGCGCACCCTGCTCGGGCTCGCGATGGTGTACTGGCCGACGCAGGGTTCGTGGCTGCGCATGCTGTGCCTGGCGGCGCTGATCGCCGTCGTCGTGGCCTGGGGCGTGCTCGACGGACGCAAGGACCGCGAAGTGCATCCCGACCCGGAGCACGGCTCCGACCTGACCATCGTGTGGCTGAAGGCGGCCGTGGCGGGCGGGCTCGGCATGGGCCTGGTGTCCTGGCTGCTCGATTTCCTGCCGCGTTTCGACCTCGGCGACAACCCGCTGCTGTTCGAGATGACGGCGGCCGCGTCGTTCATCGTGCTGCTGATCTTCCTGCCCGGCCTGGCCGGAGTGGGCATCGGGCGCATGGTCGCGGAGCGGCGGTTGGAGAAGGCGCGGAATTCGGCGGCGCGCGAGCACGCGGGTACCGCTGCCTGAAGGTGAACTCGGCCCCGTGCGAGCTAGTTCGCGGCGTGGCGACACGAAAGGCCCGGCCTCCCTTATGTGGCGGCCGGGGCTTTCGTTGTCGCGGTGGGGGTTACAGCAGGATCGCGCCGCCGGACGGGCTGTCCTCGCGGGCGATGGCCGAGTACGCGGCGGCCAGCAGCGCCGGGTCCGGGCCCTCCAGGCGGCCGGGCTTGGCCAGGCCGTCCAGCACCACGAAGCGCAGCACGCCGGAGCGGGTCTTCTTGTCGGTCTGCATGGCGTCGAGCAGCTGGGGGAGCGCGTCGGCGTCGTAGGTGGTCGGCAGGCCGACACTGGCCAGCACGCTGCGGTGCCGGTCGGCGGTCGCGTCGTCGAGACGACCGGCCAGCCTGCCCAGCTCCGCCGCGAACACCAGGCCCACCGCGACCGCCGCGCCGTGCCGCCAGCGGTAGCGCTCGCGGCGCTCGATGGCGTGGCCCAGGGTGTGGCCGTAGTTGAGGATCTCGCGCAGGCTGGATTCCTTGAGGTCGGCGGCGACCACGTCGGCCTTCACCTGAACGGCGCGGCGGATCAGTTCCGGCAGCACGTCACCGGTCGGGTCCAGCGCGGCCTCCGGGTCGCGTTCCACCAGATCCAGGATGACCGGGTCGGCGATGAAACCGGCCTTGAGGATCTCGGCCATGCCCGCGACGATCTCGTTGCGCGGCACCGTTTCCAGCGTCGCCAGGTCCACCAGCACCGCGGCGGGCTCGTGGAAGCTGCCCACCAGGTTCTTGCCGGCCTCGGTGTTGATGCCGGTCTTGCCGCCGACGGCCGCGTCCACCATGGCCAGCAGCGTGGTCGGCACGTGCACGATGTTCACGCCGCGCATCCAGGTGGCGGCGACGAAACCGGCCAGGTCGGTGGCGGCGCCGCCGCCCAGGCTCACCACGACGTCGTTGCGGGTCAGCCCGATGCGCCCCAGCACTTCCCAGCAGAAACCGGCGACCTGCAGGTCCTTGCCGGCCTCGGCATCGGGGATCTCGATCCGGTGCGCGTCGAGCCCGGTGTCGGCCAGGGCTTTGCGCACCGCCTCGGCCGTCTCGGCCAGTGGCGGCTGATAGAAGATCGCCACGGTGCGCACCCCGTTGGTCGCCGTGCGCACCGATTCGACGAGCTCACCGAGCAACCCGCGCCCGATGATCACCGAATACGGGTCGGCCGTGCGTACCTCGATACGGGTCGGCTCACTCACGTTGTCTGCTCCGATTCTGTTCGTGCCGAAGGCTCTTGATCTCGCATACGCGCGCGACGAGCACGCGCCCGCCGAGCGCGCCCACTCGAACTTGGTCTACCACTGGACTGTCCACCGGCATTCGCCGCCGGCTCCGCCGCGCCGCTACCACTCTGCTGCCCCGAACGCACCTCGCCACCGGCCGAGTCCGCCGCCGAACCGCTCGGCGTGCGGGCGGCGGGAGCGCCTGCGGCCCGGCGGGCGCGCCGGGGACGGCGGCCGGGCGACGCGTCCGCACCCTGCTCGTGTGGAGGGGCGGCCGGTCGCTGCCCGCGCTGTGCGGCCGGGGTCGCGAAATCCACTTGGTTATGGGATGTTTCGGGTCGATCAGCGGCCGCCTGGGTGTGGGGCGATCGCGGGCGGTCGGCGTTCGGCCGATCGTTGGACGGACGGCGGGTGGTGTCCGTCGGGTTCGAGCGCCTGCCTGCCCGGCCGGCGCGATGGTCCGGTCGCGCAAGGCTGTTCGAGTCGCCCGCGCCCGACGGTCGCCCAGTGGTAGAGGTACCGCCGGATAAGTCACCGCCCGGATCGGCGGGCGTTCGCCTGCCACCTCGGCGTCGGCCACGACGCCGGGCATGCCTGTCGTTCTCGGTGCTGGATGCGGCTGAGCTGCCCGATGTTTCGGCAGCACCGAGCCCGGTGTGAACGTCAGGTTCGGAGTTGGGGCCGCCAGTGGTGCCAGGACCGCGCGTTTCACTGCCGCTGCCACTGCCGCCGCCGCTGCTGGCGCCGCCGCCACTGCCACTGCTGCTGCTACTGCCGCTGTTGGCGCTGCCACTGCTGCTGCGACTGCCGCTGCTGCTGCCGCTGCCACTGCTGCTGCCACTGCTGCCGCTGCTGGCGCTGTCGCCACTGCTGCTGCCGCTGCCGCCGGTGCTGCTGCCGCCGCTGCTCACGTTGTTGTTGCCGCGGCTGCTGCTGGCGTTACCTCCGGCGCGATCGCGCCGACGGCCGCCTGCGCGAGGCCCAGCGGAGTCGCGGGGATCGTTGTCGGCGGTAGTGGTATCGCCTGTTGTGTTCGCGCCGTCGGAAGCGGACGGGTTGCGACGGGCGGCGGCTGCGCGGGCTCGGGCTCGGCGGCGGGCGCGGGAGCGGCTGCTGCCGGACGGGGGTGGGGTGAGGGGGGTTTCGGGGGCGAGGGGGTCGGGGGTGGAGGGTTCGACGCCGAGTTTGGCCAGGATCATGCGCACGACGCGGCCGGGGCTGCGGCCGTCGGTGCGGACGCGGATCGAGGCGACCTCGCGGTAGAGGGGGCGGCGCTTGCGCATCAGCTCGCGGTACTTGGCCGCCGGGTCGGCGCCGTTGAGCAGCGGGCGCTGGTTGCTGGCGCCGGTGCGGCGCAGCCCCTCGGCCACACTGATTTCCAGGTAGACGACGGTGCGGTTGCGCAGCAGGGCGCGGGTCTCGGCGGACAGCACGGCGCCGCCGCCGAGCGAGACGACCCCGCGCTCGTTCTGGATGGCGCGGCGCACCACCCGCTCCTCGATCGTGCGGAACTCCGGCTCGCCGTCGGCGGCGAAGATCTCCGGGATGGTGCGACCGGTGTCGGCCTCGATCCCGGCATCGGTGTCGAACAGTTCGACACCGAGTTCCTTGGCGAGCTTGCGGCCGATCGTGGACTTTCCCGCCCCCGGCGGTCCGACCAGCACCACGCGCGGCGCGCGTGGATCGGTCTGGACGATCATTGCGCTGTCGGAATATGTGGCCGCGAACTGATCCGCTTGACGTAGCTGGTGACGTTGTCGACGGTCTCGACCAGCGAGTCACCGCCGAACTTCTCCAGCGCGGCCTGCGCGACGACCAGCGCCACCATCGCTTCGGCGACCACGCCCGCGGCGGGCACGGCGCACACATCGGAGCGCTGGTGGATCGCGACGGCTTCCTCGCCGGTGGTCATGTCGACGGTGGACAGCGCGCGCGGCACGGTGGAGATCGGCTTCATCGCGGCGCGCACCCGCAGCGGTTCGCCGTTGGTCATGCCGCCTTCCAGGCCGCCCGCGCGATTGGTGGAGCGCAGCACGCCGTCCGGGCCGGGCTTCATCTCGTCGTGGGCCTGGCTGCCGCGCCGGCGCGCCGTTTCGAAACCGTCGCCGACCTCGACGCCCTTGATCGCCTGGATGCCCATGAGCGCGGCGGCCAGCCGGGAGTCGAGGCGATCGGCGCCGCTGATGAACGAGCCGAGACCGACCGGCAGGCCCTCCACGACGACCTCGACGACGCCGCCGAGGGTGTCGCCATCTTTCTTGGCGGCCTCGATCTCGGCGATCATGGCCGCTTCGGCGTCCTTGTCGAACGCGCGGACCGGGCTCTCGTCGATGGCCGCGAGATCGGCGGCGGTGGGGACGACACCGGTGGTGTTCGCGGCCGCGCCGATGGAGACCACGTGCGAGACGACCTCGACGCCGAAGGCCTGGCGCAGGAAGTTGCGCGCCACGGTGCCGGCCGCGACGCGGGCCGCGGTCTCCCGGGCGCTGGCGCGCTCGAGCACATTGCGGGCGTCGTCGAAGTTGTACTTGAGCATGCCGGAGTAATCGGCGTGCCCGGGACGGGGCCGGGTGAGCGGCGCGTTGCGGGCCAGGTCGGCCAGTTCGGCGGGATCCACCGGGTCGGCGGACATCACGGTGGTCCACTTGGGCCACTCGGAGTTGGCGACCTCGATGGCGACCGGGCCGCCCATGGTGCGGCCGTGGCGCACGCCGCCGACCATGGTGACCTTGTCGGCCTCGAACTTCATCCGGGCGCCGCGCCCGTATCCGAGCCGCCGGCGCGCCAGCTGTGCGGAGACTTCGTCGGACGTCACTTCGACTCCCGCGACCATCCCTTCGAGGATGGTGACGAGAGCGGGACCATGGGATTCTCCGGCAGTTATCCAGCGCAACACGCCCTATATCCTTCCATGTCGGGGCCCGCCCTCCAGCATCCGGGCGGCCGTGATTACGGGCACGTGGTTATCGCACCGCGTGGGGGCGGCCGTAACCGGCCACCGCGACCGGCGGTGGTCAGGGTGGCGCGGCGAGCAGGCCGAGCAACGTGGCGGCACACATCGCGGGCCCGTGCGGCAGCGAGCGCTCGCCGGCGGGGCGCCGAATCCGGTTGGCGCACAGCAGGGCGACCCCGGCCAGCGCGGTGCCCACCGGCGCCGCGACCGCCGCCCAAACCCAGGCCTGCGCGCCGCCGAGCCCGGCGGCGGCCCCCAATCCGGCGGCCAGCTTCACATCGCCCGCGCCCAGCGCCGCGGGCGCGAGGAGATGAACCAGCAGGTACGGCCCGGCCAGCAGCAGCGCGCCCGCGACCGCCGCGCCGAATTGCGCTGTGCTCAGCGCGTATCCGAGGACGCCGAGCGCCAGCAACCCGGTGAGCGCATTCGGCAGCCGCCGCGCGCGCAGATCCCACCCGCTCAGCACCGCGCACCAGAGCGCGAACACCGTGAAAGCCGATATCGTCATGCCTTCCAGCCTCGTCCGCGGCCGCCGGAAAACAACCCCGGAACCGCTGGCTGTGGACAACTTTCACCGATGTGGACAGCCCACGTTCCGAAGCCGGGCTCAGATCAGCGGCAGGTTGGGCGGAAGTTGCATGGCGACCGCGATCAGCGAGTGCACCCGCGTGGCGATGATGTCGAGCAGGCCGTGGATCTCGGCGGGCGCGGATTCGCTGACCGTCGCCAGATTCTTCAGATCGCCATCGATGCGGGCGAGGACCTCGTTGATGTCGCGGGGACCGGCGCTGAGCGCGGCCGCGATCTCCTCCAGCGGAATGCCCTGCGATTCCAGCCGCTGGATGAGCTGGATCCGTTCCACGTCGGCGGGGCTGTAGAGGCGATAGTTGCCGGCGCTGCGCTGGGCCGGCGCGAGCAGGCCGATGGTGGTGTAGTAATCGACCGTGCGCGAGCTGACCTCGGCGCGTGCGGCCAGTTCACCGATCTTGAGCAGCGTCTCGGTCATCATGGCCTCCTTCCACGGAGACAAATACCATACAGCGGCACGTGCTACCTGGGCGCACGCCGCGATGCGCCCGACCTCCCCGAAACCATACAGTGCTGCGTGATACTGTGTGGCATGTCTGATCTCGCCAGCGTGGCAACTACGAATCTGGCATTGCTGCCAGGTTTTCTGGACCCGGTGAATCTGCTCAATTCCTTCGGCACCTGGATGCTGGTGGGTTTGCTGGCGGTGGTCTTCATCGAATCCGGACTGCTGTTCCCGTTGCTGCCGGGTGACTCTCTGCTGTTCACCGCCGGCCTGATCGCCGCCTCCAAATCCACCGAGATCGCGCCCTTCGCGCCGATCGGCGTGCTGCTGGTGCTGATCCCGATCGCCGCCATCGCCGGTGACCAGGTCGGCTATCTGATCGGCGCGAAGGGCGGCACCGCGCTGTTCAAGAACGACGACGCCCGCTTCTTCAAGAAGCGCTACATCGATGAATCGCACGCCTTCTTTCTCAAGCACGGCCCCATTACCATCGTGCTGGCCCGGTTCGTGCCGATCGTGCGTACTTTCGCGCCCGTCGTTGCGGGCGCGGCGGGCATGCGCTACCGAGTCTTCATCACCTACAACGTCATCGGCGGCGTGCTCTGGGGCACGGGCGTCACCTACCTCGGCTATCTCCTCGGTCAGATCGCCCTGGTCCGCGACAACATCGACCTCATCTTCCTGCTGATCGTCTTCGTCTCGGTGCTGCCGATCATCATCGAGATCGCCAAGCGCATGCTCGCGAGCCGCCGCGCGGCTACCGTCGAGACGGCACGTTCCGACCACTGAGAGAGGCCATGAGACGCGCATCGCGCAAACGCCGAAAACCCGTCCCGCCCCCGGCGGACCAGCCCCCGCGATCTAGCCGGGAGGTGCGGTCGTGCTGACGTTCGCGAGTCTGCTGCTCGGCATCCTCGTGGTCCTGGGCATCACGGCGCTGACCGGCTATTTCGTCGCCCAGGAATTCGCCTACATGGCCGTCGACCGGTCCCGGCTGAAGGCGGGCGCGGAAGCGGGCGACGCGGGCGCACGGCGGGCCCTGGCGGTCACCCGGCGCACCTCCTTCATGCTGTCCGGCGCGCAGCTCGGCATCACGGTCACCGGCCTGCTAGTCGGCTATGTCGCCGAACCGCTGATCGGTCGTTCGCTGGGCCGCCTGCTCGGCGGCGTGGGTGTGCCGACGGCCGTCGGCGTCGCGGTGGGAACGGTGCTGGCCATCGCGTTCTCCACCGTCGTGCAGATGCTCTTCGGCGAGTTGTTCCCGAAGAATCTCGCTATCGCCCGCCCGGAGCCGGTGGCCCGATGGCTGGCCCGCTCCACGACGTTGTATCTGACCGTCTTCGGCTGGCTGATCCGGCTGTTCGACCAGTCCTCGAATGTGTTGCTGCGCCTGCTGCGGATCGAGCCGGTGCACGATGTCGAGCACTCGGCCACAGCGCGCGACCTCGAGCACATCGTCGCCGCCTCGCGGGCGGCCGGTGAGCTGCCGCGCGAACTGTCCACGCTGCTCGATCGCATCCTGGACTTTCCGGCCGGGACAGCGGCGCACGCCATGATTCCCCGTTCGCGCGTGGACGTCGTGCACGTCGATGACGGGGTCGACGCGGTCCTGGCCCGGATGGGAACCGGGCACACCCGCTATCCGGTCGTCGGATCGAGCAGTGACGACCTGCGCGGTGTCATCCACCTGCACGATCTGCTCGGCGGCGCGCCGGCGGGCGTCGCGGGCGATCGGCTCCGGCCCGCGGTGCTGGTGCCGGAATCGTTGCCGCTGCCCGAGGTGGTCGCCGCGCTGAGCGCCGCCGACGAGGAGATGGCGCTGGTGGTGGACGAGTACGGCGGTTTCGCCGGCATCGTCACCGTCGAGGACATCGCCGAGGAACTCGTCGGTGAGATCGCCGACGAACACGATCAGAACGCCGAGGCGGAGATTGTGCGTTCGGGCGCGGGCTGGCTGATCGCCGGTGACGTCCACCTCGACGAGATCGAACGCCGCCTGGAGGTGCGCCTGCCCGCAGGCGGCTACGAGACCCTGGCCGGGTTGGTGATCGCCGAGTTCGGCGGTCTGCCCGAGCCCGGCGACGAGGTATCGATCACCCTGCCGCGCAACGGTTCCGACTACGCGACCGACCTGCCACCGCGGGGTCGTACTCTGACCGCGCGGGTCCGCACGGTAGCCCGGCATGTCCCCGCCGCGGTGTTCGTCACCGTGCACACCGAGTCGGAGGCGGACGCCGATGAGTAATCCGTGGACGATTCTCGCGATCACCGTCATGCTGATCGCGGCCAGCGCGTTCTTCGTGGCGGTGGAGTTCGCGCTGATCGCCGCGCGGCGGCACCGGCTCGAGGACGCGGCCCCGGCCAGCCGCGCGGCGCGTGCGGCGCTGCGCAGTTCCGCGGAGCTGTCGGTGCTGCTGGCCGGTTCCCAGCTCGGCATCACGGTGTGCACGCTGGCGCTGGGCGCGATCACCAAACCCGCTGTGCACCACTGGTTGACGCCCGCGCTCGAGCGCCTCGGCGCACCGCTCGGACTCGCTGACGTCGCCGGTTTCGTGCTCGCGCTGATCGTGGTGACGTTCCTGCACCTGGTGGTGGGGGAGATGGCGCCCAAGTCCTGGGCCATCGCCCACCCGGAGCGATCGGCGACGCTGCTGGCACTGCCGATGCGCGCGTTCATGTGGTTGACGCGCCCGTTGCTGACCGCGCTGAACCAGATGGCGAACTGGTGCCTGCACAAGGTCGGGGTGACGCCGGTCGACGAGGTCGAGGCCGGGCAGGACCCGGCCGCGCTGCGGCATCTGGTCGAGCATTCCGCCACCGTGGGCACGCTCGACGAGCGTTACCACGGCAACTTGATCAGCGCGCTGGAGCTGGAACGCCTCACCGTCGGTGATCTGGTGCATCCCGATGCCGCGCCGAGCGCTGTCGCGTCGGGCGCGGGCCCGGCCGAGATCCAGGCGGTCTCGCGGGCCAGCGGTCATCTGCGCCTGCTGATCCGTGACGGGGACGAGATCGGCGGCATGGTGCATGTGCGCGACAGTCTCACCGCACGGCCGGGCGCTACGGCCTGGGAGCTGGCACGACCGGTGCTGCGCATGGCGACGGACCTGCCGGTGTACGAGGCGCTGCGCACGATGCGGTCGGCGCGGCGGCACCTGGTGGTCGTCACCGAGGCGGGAACGGGCCGGCTGGTGGGCCTGCTGACGATCACCGATGTGCTGCGACGTCTGTTGCCGGGCGGCCCCGCCGACCTCCGATGAGGTCGGCCCGGCAAACCATACAGTGGCACGTGATACTGTGAAAAGGGACGGTTCGGACTGTCCCGCAACCCTTTCGGGACGGCCGCCGCGATGATCGAAGGAGATCGAGATGGGTGTCAGTCTGTCCAAGGGCGGCAATGTATCGCTGACCAAAGCGGCGCCGAACCTGGCCGCGGTGTCCGTCGGCCTGGGCTGGGATCTGCGCAGCACCACCGGCACCGACTTCGATCTCGACGCCAGCGCCATCGCGCTCGGCGGCGACAAGCAGGTCGTCTCGCCCGGCCACTTCGTCTTCTTCAACAACCTGAAGTCGCCCGAGGGCACGATCGAGCACGCCGGTGACAACCGCACCGGCGAGGGCGAGGGCGACGACGAGGTCATCAACGTCGATCTGGCCAATGCCTCCCCGGCCATCGAGAGCATCGTGTTCCCGGTCTCGATCTACGACGCGGACACCCGCGCGCAGAGCTTCGGCCAGGTCCGCAACGCCTACATTCGCGTGGTCGACCGCGCCAACGGCAGCGAGCTGGCGCGCTACGACCTGACCGAGGACGCCTCGACCGAGACGGCCATGGTCTTCGGCGAGCTCTACCGCAACGGCGCCGAGTGGAAGTTCCGCGCGGTCGGCCAGGGCTACGCCTCCGGGCTGACCGGCATCGCCCGCGACTACGGCGTCACCGTCTGACCCGGGTCCGGTCGATCCCCGGTCTCGTGTTGTGGCTCCGCGCCGCACCGGCCCGGCGGTAGTTTGGATCCATGTGTGCTGATCACGTGGGCCCCGGGCCCGATTACGCGGCGCGGCGCGGCGCGTTGCGGAGCCTGCTGATGGAGAACGAGGTCGACGCCCTGCTGGTCACCGACCTGGTGAACATCAGGTACCTGACCGGTTTCACCGGATCCAACGCGGCGCTGCTGGTGCACGCGTGGGAGATGCGCAATGCCGAGGAGCGCACGGTGATCGGCACCGACGGCCGCTACCGCGATCAGGTCGCCGCGCAGGTCCCCGACCTGCGCGCCGAGATCGCCCGCGCCACCGCGCGCCGCATCGTGGAGCTGGCCGGGGAGTGGCAGGTCGGCCGGGTCGGTTACGAGAGCCATGTCGTCACCGTCGATCAGCACCGGGGCTTCGCCGAACAGAAGACGGGTCTGGAACTGGTGGCCGTGCGCGGCCTGGTCGAGCAGTTGCGCCTGGTGAAGGACGAGTACGAGGTGGCCCAGCTGCGCGCCGCTGCCGCGGCGGGCGACGCGGCGCTGGCCACCTTGCTCGAGCGCGGCGGGCTGCGTCCGGGCCGCACCGAGCGCCAGGTCGCCCGCGACCTGGAGTGGGCGATGTACGAGCAGGGCGCGGACGCGATCGCGTTCGAGACCATCGTCGCCGCCGGGGTCAACTCCGCGATTCCGCACCACCGGCCCACGGGCGCCGTCCTGGCGGCGGGGGATTTCGTGAAACTCGATTTCGGCGCGGTGCGCAACGGCTACCACTCCGACATGACCCGCACCTTCGTGCTCGGCGCGCCCAGCGACTGGCAGCGCGAGACCTATGCGCTGGTCGAGGAGGCGCAGCGGGCGGGCCGCGCGGCGCTGCGGCCGGGCGCCGAGGTGGTCGACGTGGACGCGGCGGCGCGCTCGGTGATCGAGGCCGCCGGGCACGGCAAGCTGTACACGCACGGTCTGGGCCACGGGGTCGGGCTGGAGATCCACGAAGCGCCCGGCATCGCGAAAACCGGAACCGGTACACTTCTCTCCGGCGTGGCGGTGACCGTCGAACCCGGTGTGTACTTTCCCGGCCGCGGCGGAGTCCGGATCGAGGACACGCTCGTGGTGCGCGAAGGGGGCCCGGAGTTGCTCACCAACACCAGCAAAGACCTGACCGTCGTCGAATGACGCGGTACGACCTGTGACGAACGAGGAGAGCCGAGAACCGTGGCGGACACCAGCGACTTCAAGAACGGCCTTGTGCTGAAGATCGACAACAACCTGCAGCAGATTGTCGAGTTCCAGCATGTCAAGCCGGGTAAGGGCCCCGCGTTCGTGCGGACCAAGCTGAAGAACGTGGTGTCGGGCAAGGTCGTCGACAAGACTTTCAACGCGGGCGTCAAGGTGGAGACAGCCACCGTCGACCGCCGTGACATGACCTACCTGTACCACGACGGCTCGGACTTCATCTTCATGGACGGCGAGACCTACGACCAGATCCACCTGGGCGACGCCATCGTCGGCAAGGCGGGCGGCTTCCTGCTGGAGAACATGGGCGTGCAGATCGCCATGTACGAGGGCGAGGCGCTGTTCATCGAGCTTCCCGTCTCCATCGAGGTCGAGGTCACCCACACCGAGCCGGGCCTGCAGGGCGACCGCTCCAGCGCGGGCACCAAGCCGGCCACCATCGCGACCGGCGCCGAGGTGCAGGTCCCGCTGTTCATCAACGTGGGTGACAAGCTCAAGATCGACACCCGCGACGGCAGCTACATCAGCCGCGTCAACTCCTGACGCGGATACTGTGACTGTGCCGCAGCAGCCAGAAGACAAGAAGTTCAAGAAGCTCGGCGCCCGGCACAAGGCCCGGCGCCGCGCGGTGGATCTGCTCTTCGAGGCGGAGGCCCGCGACGTCGACGTGGCCGACCTGCTGAGCGAACGGGTCGAGCTGTCCCGCGGCGACCAGTCGGTGGCTCCGGTGCACGCCTACACCCACACCCTGGTCGAAGGCGTGGCCGACGATCTGGATCGGGTGGACGGCACCATCGAGTCCTATCTACAGGACTGGACGCTGTCCCGCCTGCCCGCCGTGGACCGCGCGATCCTGCGCATCGCGGTGTGGGAGTTGTTCCACGCCAACGATGTTCCGCCGGTGGTGGCCGTGGACGAGGCGGTGGAGCTGGCCAAGGAGCTGTCCACCGACGATTCGCCGTCGTTCATCAACGGCGTGCTCGGGCAGGTGGTCCTGGTGGCCCCGCAGGTCCGCGCCGCGGCCGCCGCGACTCGTGCGCCGCGTCCGGAGCCCGACGCCTGATTCGCGAAAAGCCAGCAGCCGCACACTCTTCGAGGAGTGTGCGGCTGCTGTCGTAGACGCCGGTGGGTGTACGGGGCCCGGCGGCTACGGATTCCATCCTGATTCCTCAACCATGCTCGAGGTCAAGGGAATCGGGTGTGGGGGCGGCCACGGAGCACCTATCCTGGGGGGAAACACGGGGAGGGTGGTGCATGGCTCGGTTTCTGACCTGGTTCCGCAACAACGTCGACGGCTTGGTCGCGCTGGTCCTGGCCCTGGTCGTCGGGGTGCTGGCCGTCATCGACGTGCTGGGCACCGACACCGTGGACGCCGCGGTGCTGCTGGTGCTGGCGCTGCTGGCCACTACGCTGCTGCGGGATCGGCATCTCTCGGCCAAGGCGATGCGGGACGCGTCCTCGGTGCAGATGCTCAACGGCCCCGAGATCGGCCACCAGCACACGCTGGCGCGGCGCGACACCGAGAAGTGGATCTTCAAGGGCGGCACCGGAACCTACATCCGGGCGGTCACCCTCAAGGAGTGCGTGCGCAACGCCCGCCAGGCCCAGCGCAGCCTGCGGGTCCGCCTGGAGATCCTGGATCCGACCAACGAACTGCTCTGCAAGACCTACGCGGAGTTCCGCGCCTCGGTGGCGCCGGACGCCACGCGCGCTCGTGATCCGTGGACCACCCGGCGGGTGCAGCAGGAGTCCTTCGGCACGGTGCTCGCCGCCTGCTGGTACAAGCAGCAGTACAGCCCGCTGGATATCGCGGTGGGCTTCTCCTCGGTGATGACGACCTTCCGCTGGGATCTGTCGACGAGTTGCGTGATCATCACCCAGGACAACCCGAACACCCCGGCCATGATGTTCGAGCGGGACAAGCCCTATTACCGGGATTTCAGCCGCGAGCTGGATTCCAGCTTCGATCAGGCCAAGAAGGTGCCGCTCGGCAATGCCCGCGACGTCCAGCTGGACGATCCGCCCACGGTCGAGCAGGTGCGCGCGGTGTTCGACGCGCTGGGCCTGCCCCTGCCTGCCTCTTTCGAGGATCGTGACGTCGCCGAGATCGTGCGTCGTGCCTTGAACCCGGAGAACCCATTCTGATGAATCCCTATGCCCGACTACGTAGTTCGATCGGCTCCACCGCCGCGGCCCGCGAAGTGGGCGGCTGGGTCCGGGAGTACCTGACGCCGGTGGCCACCGGCGCGGCGACGGTCACGGTGGTCCGGCATCCGCTGGGGTTCCTGTGCTTCCCGGTGTGGCGTGGCGGCGATCTGGGGGTGTGCCTGCACGTGTGGGCCGAGGGCATGCGCTCGCGGCCCACCACCTCGCCGATTCACGCGCACAGCTGGGATCTGCTGAGCCTGGTGCTCTACGGCTCGGTCGGCAACGAGGTGTTCGAGCTCCTCGACGCGCCCGAGCGGCCGACACACCGGGTGTTCGAGATCCAGAGCGGCGCCGACGGTGATCTGGTCCGCGCCACCCCGCAGGTGGTGGGCTATCGGCTGCGTTCGCATGAACTTTTCCGGGCCGGGGACGCATATACCCTCCCGCACGGTGTATTCCATGTATCCGAGGTGGTCGGCGCCGCTGCGACCGTAGCCTTGGGCGAGTACCGTCACGGCAAGCCCGATCGATCTCTCGGCGGTCTGGCCACCGACGACCACTGGGTGCACCGCGTGCCGTGCACTCCGGAGGAGACGCGCCGCGTGGCACGGACCGTACTGGAACAGCTGACCCAGCCGGCTCACCTGGAGGAGCAATGGGACCGAGCAACGTCTTGAACGCGGTGCCGACGCTGGCCGCCCCGCCCGACGCCGCGGCGCGGGTGGCGCGCGCGGCGGCGGAGGAGGCGGGGGCGGCGATCCGCGCCGGACTGGGGGGCGCGCTGGCCATTCGCGCGAAGGGCGCCGCCGGCGACCTGGTCACCGATCTGGATCTGCGCGCCGAGGACATCATCCTGGGGCACCTGCGTCGCGCGTTCCCCACGCACCGGATCCTGGCCGAGGAGTCCGGCCTGCTGGCCGGGGCGGACGAGGCGTGGTGCTGGGTGGTGGATCCGCTCGACGGCACCAACAACATCGCCATCGGCCTGCCGGTGTGCACGGTCGGCATCGCGCTGTGCCACTACGGCACGCCGGTCGTGGGTGTCGTGCACGAGCCGCTCACCGGCCACACCTGGTCGGCGGTGCGCGGCGGCGGCGCGCTGGGCCCGGACGGCCCGCTCTGGCAGCCGGCGTCACCCCGGCCCGACAGCGCGCCGGTGCTGGCCTGGTTGCAGGGCTATCCGGTCGCGCGCACCGATGCGGTGGCCCGGGCCATGCGCCTGACCTTGGAGACGAACGCCCGCCGGCTGATCCAGCTGTGGTCGCCGCTGCTGTGCTGGATCATGCTGGCGCGCGGGGACATCGACGGCTTCGTCGGCTACCGCGCGGGCGTGGTCGACCTGCCCGCGGGCAGTCTGATCGCCCGCGAGTCCGGCGTCGCGATCACCGATTTCGGCGGCACGCCGCTGGACGACACGATCGATCCGCTGGGCGGCGAGGTCGACTTCCTCGCGGGCAGCCCGCGGATGGCCGCCGAACTCGCGCGCTGGGTCAAATCCGCTGCCGAGGTGGCCGTGACGGGCTTGCGCTAGCCCGTGACCAGCAGCGCCGCGACCGAGCCGATGGTCGCCAGCGCCGCCAGCGCCGACCCGGTGAGCACGAACCGCCGCATCGGCACGCGCACGCCGTGCGTGCGGCAGAACTCCAGGCACAACAGGGTGGCCAGGGACGCCCACGGCGTCACGATCGGGCCCACGTTGGTGCCGATCAGCAAGGCCAGCAACTGGTTCCGGTTCTCGCCGGGGACGACGGCCTCGCCCGCGGTGTAGGCGGGCAGATTGTTGGCGACGTTGGACAGGCCGGCGCCGGCGGCGGCCGCGCGGTACGCGCCCTCGGCGCCGGGGTCGTCGCCGATCAGCCAGTGCATCAGGTCGGAGAGCCCGTGCCTGCTCAGGGTCGGGATCACCAGGAACAGGCCGACCACGAAAACCAGGAGCTGCCAGGGGAACAGCGCGAACTTCAGCGCCGAGCGATCGAAGACGGCGAAGGCCAGCAGCGCGATCGCCGCGGCGATGACCGCCGCCACGTCGATCCGCTCGCCGACGATCGGGATGGCCAGGATGAACAGCAGGCACGCGCCGCCGGTGGTGTAGAGCAGCGCCCGCTCGCGCCGGTTCCGCGGCCGCACCGGCTCCGGGGGCACGTAGCGATCGGCGTCGCGGTGCCCGCGCCGCCAGTAGAACACCCACAGGCACAGCATCGTGGCCGCGATCGAAACCACCTGCGGCGCCCACATTCTGGCGGCGAAGTCGGTGGCGTGCAGCGCCACCCGCTCGGCCGCGAGCAGGTTCGTCAGGTTCGACACCGGCAGCAGCAGGCTGGCGGTGTTGGCCAGCCACAGCGTCAGCATCGCCAGCGGCAACGGCGGAATCCGGGCCGGGCCGGCCAGCGCCAGCATCACGGGGGTCAGCAGCACCGCGGTGGTGTCCAGGTTGAGCAGGATCGTGGTGGCCGAGGCGAACAGTACGCACAACCCGAACAGCGCCGGGTAGTAGCCGCGTCCCAGGATCGCCAGCCGATGCGCGATGACGTCGAAAACCTTTGCCTGCCTGGTCAGTTCGGCCAGAATGATGACCGCGCCGAGGAATACCAGCAGCGGCCAGATGCGCCGCATGTTGTCGGCCGCCTCGGCGCGGGGAAGCGCCCCGGTGGCCACGCAGAGCAGCCCGGCCACCAGCAGCGCGATCCGGACCCAGTCCAGGATCGTCAACCCCCAGATGCGCCGGGTCTGCTCGTTCGGCGGCGGTGACGCGGCGGATTCGACCTGATCGGGCACGGCTTCATGATCGCATTCGGCACCCGCTTCGGCGCGCAGGGCGGCCGGACAGGTGATTCGGCGGCGGGGGCGAGCCCTGATTCCGGTGTCTCCCAAGATGATCTAGTGCCGGGGCATACTGGGTGGGTGACGCAGCCGAGCGCCCAGCCCCGCGACTTCTTCATCAGCTACTCCCCGGCGGACGAAAGATGGGCGACCTGGCTGGCCTGGCAGCTCGAATCCGAGGGGTACCGCACCCTGATCCAGGCCTGGGATTTCGTCCCCGGCACGAACTTCATCGACTTCATGGACCGCGGTGTACGGGAATCCGCGGTGGTGCTGGCGGTGGTCTCGGAGAACTACCTGAATTCCAAGGGCGGCACCCAGGAATGGCAGGCGACCTATCGCACCGAACCGGGCAAACTGCTGCCGATCCGGATCGCCGAGTGCGAGCTGAGCGGCCTGCTCGCCACCATCACCTATGTGGATCTGGTCGGCGTGGCCAGCTCCGACCTGGCGCGCCGGACGCTGCTGGAGCGGGTCGGTCACCTGCTCGCCGGCCGGGCCAAACCCGGCCTGGCCCCGGCGTTCCCGCTCGACGCCGTGCCCGAGCACCGGCCCGAGGACGAGCCCGACACCATCGAAAGGCCCTGGCACCGGCGCACTCCCGTGGCCGCCCCGGATTTTCCCGGCGCCGCGCCGCTCGCGGGTGCCGGGCACGAGGGGTTGTCCATCCTGCATGTGGCCGGCCCGCGCTTCGGCCGCGGCCTGCTCGGGCGCGACGATCCGGCGACCGCGGGCGATCTGCAGGCTCACATCTGGGCGAATGTCACCCAGCTGGTCGATCAGGGTGTGCCCAAGCCCGATCTGGTCGTGATCACCGGCGATCTGACCGAATCCGCGCGTCCCAGCCAGGTGGACGAGGCGCTGCGCTTCCTGACAGGGCTGCGGATCCTGCTCGGGCTGGAGCCGAGCCGGCTGATCGTGGTGCCGGGCAACCACGACGTGTCCAAGGCCGCCTGCCAGGCGTACTTCCTGGAGCAGGAGGCCAACGAGCGCAAACCGCAGCCGCCCTACTTCCCGAAGCTCAAGCAGTTCTCCCGCTTGTTCGGGGAGCTGTACCAGGGGCTGGACCACCTGGTGTTCGACATCGGCCAGCCGTGGACGCTGTTCCCGGTCCCGGAATTGCGGGTGGTGGTCGCCGGATTGAACTCCACGATGGCGATGACGCACCGGGTCGGCGACGACTACGGCGAGATCGGCACGGCGCAGGCGGCCTGGTTCGCCCAGCAGCTGCGCGAATTCGAGCGGCTGGGCTGGTTGCGGCTGGGCGTGCTGCGGCACGATCCGCTGCCGGGTCCCGCCGCCGCCCCCGAGGATCCGACGGTGCTGCGCGATGCCGACGCGCTGTCCCGGCTGCTGGCCGGGCGGTTGAACCTGCTGCTGCACGGACCCGGTCCCGGTGGGCGGCACCTGGACCGGCTGGGCGGCGTGCTGCCGGTGCTCCCCGCCGCCGCGCCCGGGCGGGACGAGATCGTGCACGTCACCCTGGACGGGCTGGCCCGCTACAGCAGTGCCGAAGCCCGGCCGGGCGAGCCGTGGGCGACGCTCACCCAGACCTGGGCCCATGCCGCCGCCGCGCTGCCACCGGCGGCGCCGCTGCAACTGCCCGCGCCCGAGGAGCTCGAACTCGAGCAGCCCGAGAACGGCGAGGCCGAAATCCTCGATCCGCACAGCCGATTACTCGACCGGGTCGCCGAGGTGTGCGAGACCAGGTTCCCCGGCGCGCGGATCCGGCGGGTGCCCTCGGATCCGCCGCACCTGCTCGTCGTGCACAAGGAGGGCGAGGTCGTCGGCGTGCGCCGGGTCGGCGTGCACGTCGGGGACATGACCAGGCAGGTGGTCGAGGAATTCCTCGCCCAGGACCCGGAATACGGCTCCGATCTGGTCTATCGTGGTGCGGCGCCGCCGCTTTCGCTGCGTGAGGAGGCGGCCAGCCACGGTGTCTGGCTGCGCAGTTTCACCGATTTCCAGGGTCTGCTGGATCTGGACGAGTATCTGGCCGGGCAGTTGGCGCGGCTGCGCAACGACCGCAGGTATCCGCCGGATCTTTATGTGCCGCAGCACTTCCGGATGCTCGAACACGGCGACGAGCAGGCCCACGAGGACCTGGTCGGCGAACTGCTGCGCGTGGTCTCGGCCGACCACGGCCGATTCGTGCTGCTGCTCGGTGATTTCGGGCGCGGCAAGACTTTCGCGCTGCGGGAGCTGGCCCGGCGCATCACCGAGACCAGACCTGCGCTCATCCCGATCCTGATCGAGCTGCGCGGCCTGGACAAGTCGCACACCGTGGACGGGCTGGTGGCCGCGCACCTGGCCAATCACGGTGAGGGCCGCATCGATCTGGACGCGCTGCACTACATGCTGCGCGAGGGCCGGGTGGTGCTGCTGTTCGACGGCTTCGACGAACTCGCCACCCGCATCAGCTACGAATTCGCCGCGCAGCATCTGGAGACGCTGCTCCAGGCGGCGGCGGGCAAGGCCAAGATCATCGTGGCCAGCCGTACCCAGCATTTCGAGTCCCGTTCCCAGGTGCTCTCGGCGCTGGGGGAGCGGGTCGGCATGCTGCAGGACCGCCACATCCTGAGCATCGAACCGTTCGGGCAGGACCAGATCCGGGCGTTCCTGGTGAACCGTTACGGCGGCGATCCGGCCCGCGCCGACGATCGCATGCGCCGGATCACCGGCATCCAGGATCTGCTCGGCCTGGCCCGTAATCCGCGCATGCTCAGCTTCATCGCCGAACTGGACGATTCCCGGCTGCGGGCCGCCGCCGATACCGAGGGCGCGGTGGGCCCGGCCGGGTTGTACCGCGAAATCCTGGACGCCTGGCTGGAATTCGAGGCCCGGCGCACCGGGTCGGTCGCGGGCACGCTGCCCGGACTCAGTCGCGCCGAATTGTGGCTGGCGGTCACGGCTTTCGCGCTGCGCTGCTGGGAATCGGGCGAGCAGTATCTGCGCATGACCGAATTGACCGATGTGGCGCAGGATCTGGTGGAGATCACCGGCTCGAATCGGATGACCCCGGAGCAGCAGGCCCATGCCATCGGGTCCGGCAGCCTGCTGGTGCGCACGGAGGAGAACCTGTTCGGGTTCATCCATTCGTCGGTGACCGAGTGGCTGGTGGCCAACCACATCGCCGGGCAGTTCCGGGGCGGTGCGGTCGCCCCGCCACAGCTGGCCGCCAGGCCGCTGTCGCAGCTGACCGTCGATTTCCTCTGTGATCTGGCCGATCACCGCGCCGCCGGGGCGTGGGCCGAGGCGGTGCTGGCCGATCCCGACGCCGGAGAACACGCCCGCCGCAACGCATTACGGGTCAGCACCCGGCTGGCCACCGCGCCGTCGGCCGATCTGCGCGGCGCCATGCTGGCGGGCGCGGACCTGTCCTACCGCGAACTGCGCGGTGTCGACCTCAGCGACGCGAATCTGACCGGGGCCCGGCTGGTCGGGGCGAATCTGGCGGGCGCGGTCCTGCGCGGTGCGCGGCTGGCCGGGGCCCGGCTCGACGACGCGGTCCTGACCGACGCCGATCTCAGCGGCGCCGACCTGACGCGCGCCCGGCTGGCGCGCACCGACCTCACCGGCGCCCGCGCCGTCGGCACCCGCTGGCACCGCGCCGCCCTGCTGGACGTGATCGGCCCGCCGCGCGAGACGGAGCTGCGCGGCGCCGCGATCGTGCCCGGCGCGGTGGTGCACACCGAGTTCGCGCCCGCCGCGATCGGCGTGCGGCACGGTTTCCACGCCCGCCACGGCCGCCTGCCGCAGCCGCTGGCCTACAGCCCGGACGGCAGCACCCTGGCCATCGGCAGCGAGAACGGCGGCGTGCTGATCTACGACACCGAGACCGGACGGCCGCTGCGCACCCTGCAGACCCACCGCGCGCGCACGTTCGCGGTCGGCTACACCGAGCAGGTCCTGATCACCGGCTCCGGTGACGGCACCGTCGGCATCTGGGACGCCGCCACCGGCGCCCTGCGCCGGATCCTGAGCGGGCACGACAATTGGCCGTGGCCGGTGGTGCTGAGCCGGCGCGGTGACGTGCTGGCGACCGGCGACGCCGAAGGCGTGCTGCGGCTGTGGTCGCTGCCGGAGGCAGAACTGCTGCACGAGTGCCGTCCGGGTGAGGGCGAGCTCATCTACAGCATGGATTTCCACGACGGCACCGTGGCCGCGGCCTACCGCAACGGCGTCGTCCGGTTGTGGGATACCGAAACCGGTACGGAGCAGGGCCGTTTCGAGGCCGCGCAGGGGTCGGTGTTCCGGATCGCGTTCAGCCCCGACGGCGGCCTGCTGGCCGCGGGCGCGATCGACGGCACGGTGTCGCTGTGGGACCCGGGCACCTGCCGCCGGGTGCGGGAACTGACCGGGCACACCGGCCGGGTCTACACCCTGGCCTTCCATCCCGGCCTGCCGATCCTGGCCAGCGGGGATACCGAAGGGGGACTGCGCCTCTGGGATCTCGACACCGGCGCGACCAGGCACACCTCGGCCGAGCACGCCGGTGCGGCCATCTACTGGCTCACCTTCGATCCCGCGGGCGAGCAGCTCGCCTCCGGGGACAGCGCGGGCCGAGTCCGGCTGCACGACAGCGAAACCGGGCAGCTCCGGCATCGCCTGACCGCGCATACCGGATCGATCTGGCCCTTCGCCTTCCGCTCCGACGGCCGTCAGCTCGCCGTCACCGACGACCAATTCACCACTCGCCTCTGGGATCCCGTGACCGGCGCCTGCCGGCACGTGCTGACCGGCCACGGCCGCCAGGTCACCACCGTGCGGTTCAACTCCGACGGCACCCTGCTCGCCGCCTGCGGCAACGACGGCGTGGTCCGGTTCTGGGATCCGGTCACCGGGCGGCTGACCCGGCGCCTGCTCGGCAGCGAGGACCGGTTGTTCTCCTACGAGGCGGCACGATTCAGCTCGGTGGATCCGAATCAGATCGCCATCGCCCGCAACGACGGTCGCCTGAGCCTGTACAACCTGGCCACCGAATCCTACGAACGCCACATCACCGGCGACTCGCCGCCGATCTGGGCCACCGCCTACGACCCCACCGGCAAGTTCGTCGCGACCGCCAACGACGACGACACCGTCACGCTGTGGTTCCGCACCACCGGCGCGGATCACGCGCGCTGCACCGAGCATCGCGGGCGGGTGCGCTCGATCGCCTTCAACGCCGACGGGACACTGATGGCCACCGGCTGCGACGACAAGGTGGTGCGGCTGTGGGAGGTGGAATCGGGCCGGTTCCTGCGCGCCCTGCGCGGCCACGAGGACCGGGTCTACGCGGTCGCGTTCCACGGGGACCGGCTGGCCAGCGTCTCCTGGGACACGGTGGTGCGGATCTGGGATGTGGCCACCGGTGACTGCCTGCACGCGATCGGCCGGCACACCGCCCGGCTCTGGGCGGCGGCGGTCGACGCGACCACCGGGATCCTGGCCACCGGCGGCGACGACCTGGTGGTCCGGTTGTGGGACATGGCGACCGGACGGCACCTGCACACCCTGGAGGGACACAAGCGCCAGATCTGGTCGCTGGCCTTCGATCCCGCGGGGCGGGTGCTGGCCAGCGGCGCCGACGACGGCAATGTCATCCTGTGGTCGATGGGGGAGCAGGTGACCGATCCGCCCGTCATCCGATCGATTCTGCTCGGGCTGCCCGAGAGCTGGGCGGCGGTCGCGCCGGATGGCCGCTACAAGGTGGACGGCAGCCCGGCGGGCCAGTTCTGGCACGTCATCGGCATGTCCCGCTTCGACATCGGCGAACTCGACCAGTTCCTGCCGGAGGTCCGGCAGCTCCTGCCCGACGAGCCGTTCTGAGAGACAGATAGACTTTTCCTCGCACTGCTGCGCGAGGAGAAGAGTAGGGATGGACCACGGCGTCGAGCTGAAGGAACTGCTGAGCTCCGGCTGCACGCCGGAACAGGCCTGGGCGCTGTTCGACCGGCTGCCCGCCGCCCCGGTCGCCGAGGTGACCACCGGCCGCTGGCGCGGCGAGGAACTCGACACCGGGCACCCGTGGGCCGGCGTGCTCGTCGAATCCGGCTGGTATGGAAAGCAGTTCGACGACGCGGACACCGTCCACCCGCTGCTGTTCGCCGACCCGGCGGGGACGGTGTTCGCCGTCGATCCGCGCCGGGTGCCGCTCGGGCTCGCCGGGCAGGTTCCGCTGCCCGCCATCCGGGCACTGCGGAAGACGCTGCGCTACACCGGATTCGCGCTCCGCACCGGCAAGCCGACGGCCCGGTTGCGCGATGTCGGCTATCGGGGCGTGGTGAGCGCCGCCATGGTCTACGACCACCTGCCGATCATCGATCACTTCCGGCGCGTCGACGCGCACACCCTGCTCGGCGTCATGGACCTACGGGGCCTGACCGAGCCCTACTTCTTCGTGCTGCGCGACTGACGGCGATTCCGGGCGCGCACCCGTCTTCGCCCGGGCTATCCGCGCGCGGACTCGTAAGCTCGGGGGATGGCCGGTTCCTGCGCACGTGTTCGTGCGGCCGGCCGGAACGCCGGACTCGGTGCCCTGGTACGACACCACCTCCTGGCCGGGCCGTCCGCAGCTCGACGCCGCCGGGCTGGTGGATCTGGTGCGGCGGTTGCGGGTGCGGTGTGCGGAATCGCCGTGACCGGTATCCGCTAGCACGTATGTTCGATGTGGCGTACATTCGGGGCCATGTCGACACCGGTGCTGCAAGGATCGCTGCTGGATGGGTTCGGTGCGGTCGAGCTGGGCGGGCTCGGCCGGATCCGCCGGACCGTGCTCGCGCACGGGGCCTGGGTGGATGTGCTGCCGGGGTGGCTGAGCGGGGCGGATGTGCTGTTCGAGCGGCTCGTCGACGGGGTGGCGTGGCAGGCCGAGCGGCGTCCGATGTACGACCGGGTGGTCGATGTGCCACGGCTGCTGCGGTTCTACGGGGAGGGGGAGGCGCTGCCGGATCCGGTGCTGGACGAGGCCCGCGCGGCGCTGAGCGAGCACTACCGTCCCGAGCTCGGTGAGCCGTTCCGCACCGCCGGAATGTGCTACTACCGCGACGGTCGCGACAGCGTCGCCTGGCACGGCGACACCATCGGGCGCGGCTCCACCCACGACACGATGGTCGCCATCGTCTCCGTCGGCGCGCCCCGCGCACTGCTCCTGCGCCCGCGCGGCGGCGGAGAGGCGCTCCGGTACCAGGTCGGCCACGGCGACCTGCTGGTGATGGGCGGGTCGTGTCAGCGCACCTGGGAGCACGCGGTGCCGAAAACCCGCAAGCCGGCCGGGCCGCGCATCAGCATCCAGTTCCGTCCGCGCGGGGTGCGCTGAGCCCGCGCTTGACCTGAACATTCGTTGAGGTACAAAGCTGTCGGTCATGAGTACAACAGCTTTCGAAGCCCCCACGGTCAGCGACACCACCGTCGAGCACACCGCGGACCGCGCCGCCATCGAGCAGATCGTGCGCGACACCGAAACCGCCTACAACACCAATGACGCCGAATTGCTGACCAGCCCCTTCACCGCCAACGCGGCGGTGGTCAACGCGGTCGGCATACTCATGACGGGGCGTGCGGCCCTGCTCGAGGCCAACCGCGCGGGGCTGGCGGGATTTCTGAAGAACGAGTACGTGCGCTATGACGTCGCCGACATCACCTTCCTGCGGCCCGATGTCGCCATCGCTCACAAACTCGCCCGCGCCACCACGGCCGACGGGACGCTGATCGATCAGGAGCCCGCCATGATCGCCCTGTACGCGCTGGTCAAAGAGCGCGGAAAGTGGTGGACCGCGGCCCGGCAGAACACCCTGATCCCGCGCTGAGTGACCGACCGCCGGGAATTCCTCCCGGCGGTCCGGAGTTCCTCCTGCTCGTTCGACCGAATCGGAGGAGTGGTGCAGATGAGTACGTCGTTCTTGCTCGGTGGCGAGCTGAAGGTTAACCGGATCGGTTACGGCGCAATGCGTTTGGCGGCGGCGCCAGAGCCCGGGCACGAGGCGGGGATGGGGCACATCTGGCGCGCGCCGGTGGATCGGGCGGCCGCGATCGCGGTGCTGCGGGCCGCCGTCGAGTCCGGGGTGAACCTGATCGACACCGCCGACTCCTACGCGCTCGGCGAGAACGAGGAACTGGTCGCCGAGGCGCTGCATCCTTACCGCGGCGACGTGGTGGTCGCGACCAAGGTCGGCGTCGTACGGCCCTCGCCCACCGAGTGGGTGCCGCTGGGGCACCCGGCCTACCTGCGCCAGCAGGCCGAACTGAGCCTGCGCCGGCTCCGCGTCGACCGCCTGGACCTGCTGCAACTGCACCGCCTGGACCCGGCGGTACCGCTGGCCGACCAGATCGGCGCGCTGCACCAGCTGCGCGAGGAGGGCAAGGTCGGCCACATCGGCCTGTCCGAGGTGAGCGTCGACGAGCTGCGCGCGGCGGCGGCGATCACGCCGATCGCCAGCGTGCAGAACATGTACAACCTGGCCGAGCGCGGCCACGAGGCGGTGCTCGAGTACGCCGCCGCGCACGACATCGCGTTCATCCCGTTCTTTCCGGTCGCCGCGGGCGAGCACGCCCGGACCGACGGCCCGGTCGCCGCCGTCGCCGCGGAACTCGGCGCGACGACCGCCCAGGTCTACCTGGCCTGGCTGCTCCGCAAATCGCCCGCCACGCTGCCGATTCCGGGCACTACGTCCCTGGCGCACCTGGCCGAGAACATCGCGGCCGCCGCGCTCGAGCTGTCCGACGACCAGTTCGAGCGCCTCGCCGCGGTGGCCCCGATCTGAGCGCGCGCCGTCACGACCGTGCGCCGGGGTAGCGCCGCCGCACGGTCGTGCTGGGCGACCGGATTCGGCGTTCCGGCTCCGAATCCGTCTGCCCGCCCACGCCGCGAATTTCCGGGCCGAGCGTGCGGGAGAACACAATCGGGGGTGCGGAATTAGGGGCGCGCCGGGGGTGGTGTCCCAGATAGATTGGGCGTATGAGCAATCCTGGGGCGGGGGTCTTGGCCGTGATGCCGCTGCACACGATCAGCGAGGTCTATGGCGAGTCCGGGCTGCGCGAACGGTTACTGCTGGAGATCGCCGAGCTGCCCGACGCGGAGCGGCTCACCGAGGCCCTGGAGCTGGCCTCCGAGCTGCACGGTTCCGATCGGTACGGCCGCGAGCCGTATCTCAATCATCTACTGCGGGTGGCGATCCGGATCATCAGCCACTACGAGGTCCGCGATCCCGACGTCGTGGTGGCGGGCCTGCTGCACGACTCGGTGGAGGACCATCCCCGGGAACTGGCGGGCAAGCATCCCGGCACGCCCACCGACGCCGCGCTCACCGAACTCGCCCGCCGCTTCGGCATCCGCGTCGCCGATATCGTTGCCGCCGTGACCAATCCGGCCCCCGATCCGCGGCTGGACCGGCACGAGCAGTACCGCGAGCACGTCGCCACGAACCTGGACCGCGCCCCGTGGGCCCGGGTGGTGAAGCTGTCCGACTTCACCGACAACGGCGTCGGCATCCTGTATTCCACCGGCACCCACATGCGCAAGCTCGCCAGCAAATACCGCCCGCTCACCGACGTGTACCGCGAACTGGTCGCCCGGCCCGACACGCCGCTGGCCGAGCACGTCAAGCAGCACATCCTGGACCAGCTCGACCGCGCGGACGAGCGTTTCGAAGCCATTCTCGCGCGGGACTGACCGAGCGCGCGCGACCGGCATAAGCTGGCGCGCATGGCGATCAAGAACGACATCCAGCGTCTGATCATGAATGTCAGCGCGGCGGTCTACCGGCGCAGCGGCGGGAAACTGCTCGGCTCGGTCAAGGGCGCACCCGTGCTGATCCTGAGCACCGTCGGCCGCAAGACCGGCAAGACCCGCACCACCCCGGTGCTGTATCTGCAGGACGGCGCCCGCTACCTGGTGGTCGGCTCCTACGCGGGCGCGCCCACCGATCCGGCCTGGGTGCACAACCTGCGCGCCCAACCGGCCGCCGAGATCACGGTGGGCGAGCAGACCTTTCCCGTCACCGCCACCGAATTGACGGCCGCCGAGGCGGAACCGCTGTGGCCCCGCCTCGACGCCATGTACGCCGGCTACGCCGATTATCGCACCAAGACCGATCGCGCCTTCCCGGTCTTCGCGCTCACCCGACGGTGACGTCCTCGCTGAGGAACCCGCCGGATTGGTGCCGCCACAACTTCGCGTAAACGCCGTCCGCACGCAGCAATTCGGTGTGCGATCCCTGCTCCAGCACGGTGCCGCGATCGAGCACGACCAGTTGGTCCATGCTCGCCACCGTGCTGAGCCGGTGCGCCACCACCAGTGCGGTGCGCCCGGCCATGAGCTCCCACAGCGCCTGCTGCACCAGCAGTTCGCCCTCCGAGTCCAGCGCGCTGGTGGCCTCGTCGAGGATCAGGATCGGCGCGTCCCGCAGGATGGCGCGGGCCAGCGCGACCCGCTGGCGTTGTCCGCCGGACAGTTTCACCCCGCGTTCGCCGACCAGCGTCGACAATCCCTCGGGCAGGCTGTCGGCGAACTCGGTGACGTGCGCGGCCTCGGCCGCGCGCCGCACCTCGGCGTCGGTGGCCTCCGGACGGGCGAAGCGGATGTTCTCGCGCAGCGAGCGGTGGAACATGGCCGGGTCCTGTGGCACGTAGGACAGCATCCCGCGCAGGTCGGCCTGCTTCAGCCGGGAGATGTCCTGGCCGCCGATGCTGATGGTGCCGCCCTGGATGTCGGTCATGCGCAGCAGCAACTGGGTGATGGTGGTCTTGCCGCCGCCGGAGCGGCCGACCAGCCCCATCCGGGTGCCGGGCGGCACCTCCAGATCCAACCCGGTGAACAGCGGTTTCGCGCCCGGATAGGTGAAGTCGACCTGGCTGAAGCGCACCCCGTAGTCGGTGGGCCGCAGCGCCAGCGGCCGTTCCGGCTCGGTGATCAGCGGCGGGTCGAGCAGCAGCTCGGTGAACTGCGCGGCCTCGGTGATCGCGCTCTCCAGCCGCCGATAGATCTGGTTGAACCGGAACATGATGCCGGTGGCGTTCCAGAAATAGGTGAACGCGACGATGATCACCTCGATCCCGGCCCCGTTGCTGACCAGCCGCACCGCCAGCAGCAGCCCGAGCACGTTGGTGAGCACGAACAGCGGCGCGACCACGAGATCGATCCGCAGGTTGCCGTAATCCCAGGAGCGCAGGGCTTTGCGGCGCTGGTCGGCGACCCGCCGCCGATGCTCGGCCGCCTCCTGCGGCTCGGCGGCGAAGGCGCGCACCGAGTGCATGTTGGACACGCTGTCGGCGACGTGCCCGGCCACCAGCGCGATCGCGGCTTCGCGCGCGTCCACCAGTTTCTGACGCCGGCGCACCAGCGGCGTGATCAGCACGCCGGTCAGCACGATCAGGCCGAGCATCGCGACGACCAGCAACGGGTCGTAGCGCCACAGCACGAAGGCCGCGAAACCGACCGGAACCAGGAACGCGCACACCTCGAAGACCAGCGTGTCGACGAATTCCTCGAAGCGCGAGGCGAAACTCAACGCCCGTTTGGTGAGCGATCCGGCGAAATTGTCGTGGAAGAACGCGGCGTCCCGGACGAGCAGCTCGTCCATCGCCGTCACGTACAGGCTCTCGATGCCGTAGGCGTCGGTCCGGTTCAAGCAGTGGATGCCCAAGCGCCAGCACACTTCCGAGCACACGAGCAGCCCCGCGACGCCCAGCACGTACGGCGCCAGCTGCGCCGCGTCGACGTGCCCGGTGGCGGCGATGCGGCCCACCATGGCCGCGACCACGAGCGGGGCCAGATACAACTGGCAGATATTGCCCAATGCGGGCGACAGCAGCGCCGGCACCGCGAACTGCGGGCGGCGTCGCAATTCCTTTCCGTAGTAATGCAGTACGAGCCTGACAGCGGATCTCCGGGCGGCCATGCGCCTCCTTCTCGAATCGGGTTCGAGCAGCCCTCGGCCGTCCCGGGACAGCGCTGGTCCGGGACGAACGGAAAGGGGATGGAGTAGTCATGGTGCCCCGGCCGCCGGGGCGGGGCCAATGATTTTAGGCGTCGAGATCGATGCGCACGGTCAGCATGTCGGTGCCGACCAGCCGGACCATGGTGCTGTTGTAGCGGGGGAGGCTCCGCAGGCGGGCGCGGGCGTCGTCCGCGGGAAGCAGGTGCGCGGTGCCGGTGTACCAGCGGCCCCGGTCGCGCAGCCGAACCCGATTGTCGGCCTTGATGTTCCGGATGTACTGCGAGCGTTCGCCGTATTCCGACACCAGCCAGAACTCGCGCCCCACCCGGCGGCCCCCGATCGGGGTGACACGCGGCTGCCCGCTGACCCGCCCCGTGGTCTCCAGCAACTGCTGCGCGGGCACCCGCCGGATGAGCGGATTCCAGATCCGGCGCTGCAGCGTGGTGACCACCCGATGCTGAATATCGTCCTTGCTCGGCACATTTCGACGGTAGCACCCCGGGAACACCCGCGCGCCGCACCGGAAACAAGCCCCCCGTCACGGTGCGCGCACGACGGATTCGACCAGTTCACGCATGGCTGCCAGCAGACGATCGGCGGCTCCGGCGCGCACCAGCTGAGGGACGAGCTCGCCGCCGAGGGGCGCGAGCAGGAGCGCTCCGACGGTCTCGGCGTCCAGGTCGGGCCGGGCCTCGCGCAGCAGCGCGGTGATGTGCGCGGCCCAGAAGCCGTGGAACTCTTCGCGTTGCGGGTGCGGCGGCACGGCGGAGTAGGCGACGACGAGTTCGACGTTGTCGATGACCAGGTGGGTCATCGCCTCGAAGTACGCGATCAGGCGGTCGGCGGCGGGTGCGCCCGGGCCCAGTGGGGGCGGACCGTCGCCGACGGCGGCCATCAGGGTGCGCGCCGGGTCGGCGATCAGTTCGTGCAGGAGTCCGGCGCGGCTGCCGAAGCGGTGGAAGATGGTGCCTTTGCCGACGCCCGCGGCGGCCGCGACCCGGTCCATGGTGACGCCCTCGGCACCGTGCTCGGCCAGCAGGGCCTTGGTGGCGTCGAGGATGGCGCGCCGGTTGCGTGCGGCGTCGGCCCGTTCCCTGGGCGGTCCGTCGGACATCTGTTGCGCTCCTTCAACGGCATTGCGCCGCACCGGCATTGACAAGTTGACCGGCGGTCCATATCGTCGGGATAATTGGACCGCTAGTCAACTTATGGAGTTCTCGATGAAGGCAATCGTAATGACGGCCACCGGTGGGCCCGAGGTGCTGGTCGCGCGCGAGGTGTCCGCGCCCCGGCCCGGGGCGGGTGAGGTGATCGTGCGCGCCGAGGCCGTACCCGTGCTGTTCCCGGAGACCAAGCTGCGCTCGGGTGAGTTCCCGAGCCCGGTCGCGCCGCCCGCGGTGTTCGGCTTCCAGGCGGTCGGCACCGTCACCGAGGTCGGCGCCGGCGCGGACCCGGGTCTGCTCGGCCGCCGCGTCGGGGTGGACGCCCAGGGCGGTTCCTACGCCGAATACGTCTGCGCCCCGGCCGCTTCCGCGACCCCGCTGCCCGAGGGCCTGTCCGCCGTCGACGCCGCCGCGGTGCTGATGAGCGGCTCGGTCGCGCTGGCGCTGTGGGAAGCGGCCGCCTGCGCCGGGTCGGAAACGGTGCTGATCGAAGCGGCGGCCACCGGTGTCGGGGCCGCGCTCACCCAGCTCGCCGAAGCCCATGGCGCGGCGCGTGTACTCGCGACGGCGGGTGGCCCCGCCAAGATCGCGCACGCGCGCAAGCTGGGAGCCGACGAGGTGGTCGATCACACCGATCCGGACTGGGCGGCACGATTGCGCGAAATCCTCGGCGCTGCCACCGTGGACATCGTCTTCGACTCGATCGGCGGTCCGTCGGCCGCACCCCTGCTCGACCTGATGACGCCGCTGCGTGGCCGCATGCTCAGCTACGGGTACCTCTCCGGCGCACCTGCTCAGCTCACCGCGGCGGACTTGATCTTCCGCGGCCTCACCCTGGTCGGCTGCGCCGGACCGCACTGGCTGGCCCGTGTCGCACAGCTTCGGGCCGCCGCCTTGACGCACGCGGCTGCGGGCACCCTCGCGCCACGGGTCGAGGAGATTCTCCCGCTCGAGCAGGCGGCCGAAGCCCATCGGCGCCTGGAAAGCCGCACGCCGCTGGGCGCGTTCGTCCTACGGCCGTAGAAACGAAACAGCCCACCGCCGGGGCGGTGGGCCGACAGTGAGGCCGCGGGCGGGTTGGCGCCCGCGGCCGCCGGATCAGAAGATGCCGGGGTCGGGGTTGTAGCCGAAGAAGCCGAAGAACAAAGCCAAGAAATCCATTTCATCCCATCCTGCGGTTGAACGACGCGCAATGTTAGCGCGCCGGGCGGGCTATCGCGGCCGGAATTCCGGTGACCGGATGGTTGTGCACCGCAACGGAACTCGCGGTCGGGTTTGCGGGGCCCGGAGCTAGCGCGTGGCAAGCGCGGCGGCGCGCGGGCCGCCCGCGGCCGCGTGGCGCGGCTCACAGGCCGCCGCGTGGCACCGCTCACACCGGATATGCCTGGTGAAAGCACGGATTGGCACGCTGTTAGGCTGCTACCCGTAAGACATCCTTTAACGGACCGTTCAGTGAGGCGGGGAAGGAGGTCGGCATGGCTGTGCCTGGAGATCGGGCGGCCAAGTCCGGCGAGCAATCGCAGAGGCATACCCCGGAATGGGTGGCGGCGGGGCGCGAGCTGCTGTCGCCGTCCGATGTCAGCCGGACCATCGCGCGCATCGCGCATCAGATCATCGAGAAGACCGCGCTGGACTCCGACGACCGGCCCGCCCCGCGGGTGGTCCTGATCGGCATCCCGACCCGCGGCACCACCCTGGCCGCGCGGCTTACCGAGAAGATCGAGGAATTCTCCGGTGTCCGCCCCGCGCTCGGCTCCCTCGACATCACCCTCTACCGCGACGACCTGCGGACCCGCCCGCATCGCCCGCTGGAGCGCACCTCGGTGCCCGAGGGCGGTATCGAGGACGCGCTGGTCGTGCTGGTCGACGACGTGCTGTTCTCCGGCCGCACCGTGCGCTCGGCCCTGGACGGCCTGCGCGACCTGGGCCGCCCGCGCGCGGTCCAGCTGGCGGTGCTGATCGACCGCGGCCACCGCGAACTCCCGATCCGCGCCGACTTCGTCGGCAAGAACGTCCCCACCTCCCGCTCGGAGGACATCTCCGTACTGCTCGCCGAACACGACGGCCGCGACGGCGTCTACCTGCATCAGGAGGCCGACGCGTGAAGCATCTGTTGAGTGTCGGGGATCTGTCCCGCGCCAACGCCGTCGAACTGCTCGACGAGGCCGAACGCTTCGAGCAGGCGCTGCTGGGCCGCGAGGTGCACAAGCTGCCGACCCTGCGCGGCCGCACCGTGATGACGGTCTTCTACGAGAACTCCACCCGCACCCGCGTCTCCTTCGAGGTCGCCGGCAAGTGGATGAGCGCCGACGTGATCAACGTCAGCGCGAGCTCCTCCTCGGTCTCCAAGGGTGAATCGCTGCGCGACACCGCCCTGACCCTGCACGCGGCCGGCGCCGACGCGCTGATCGTGCGGCATCCCGCCTCGGGCGCCGCCCATCAGATCGCGCGCTGGATGGACGCCTGGGCCGCCCAGGAGAACCGGCCGGGCCCGGCGATCATCAACGCGGGCGACGGCACGCACCAGCACCCCACCCAGGCTCTGCTCGACGCGCTCACCCTGCGCCAGCGGCTCGGCGACATCGAGGGCAAGCGGGTCGTGATCGTCGGCGACATCCTGCACAGCCGGGTGGCCCGCTCCAACGTCTTCCTGCTGGCCACCCTCGGCGCCGAGGTCACCCTGGTGGCCCCGCGCACGCTGCTGCCGGTCGGCGTCGAGACCTGGCCGTGCCGGGTGACGCACACCCTGGACGCCGAACTGCCCGGCGCCGACGCGGTGATGATGCTGCGGGTGCAGCAGGAGCGGATGAACCGCGGCTTCTTCCCGTCGCCGCGCGAGTACTCGGTCAACTACGGGCTCAGCGAGCGCCGGATGGCGCTGCTCGACGAGCACACCGTGGTGCTGCATCCCGGCCCGATGCTGCGCGGTATGGAAATCGCTCCCGGCGTTGCGGATTCGGACCGCGCCGCGATCCTGCAGCAGGTCACCAACGGCGTGCACCTGCGCATGGCGGTGCTGTTCCGGCTGCTGGTCGGCACCCAGGAGGCGGTCGCATGAGTCAGAAAGGTGGTGCCGTGGAACTGGTCATCAAGGGCGTGCGCCCGTACGGCGAGGGCGATCCGGTCGAGGTGCTGGTGCGCGACGGCGTGATCGCCGAGATCGGTTCCGACCTGCGGATTTCCGAGGACGCGGAGGTCATCGACGCGGCGGGGCAGATCCTGCTGCCCGGCTTCGTGGACCTGCACACGCATCTGCGCGAGCCCGGCCGCGAGGACACCGAGACCATCGAAACCGGTTCCGCCGCGGCGGCGCTCGGCGGGTACACCGCGGTCTTCGCCATGGCCAACACCAACCCGGTCGCCGATTCACACGTGGTCACCGACCACGTGTGGCGGCGCGGCCAGGAGGTCGGCCTGGTCGATGTCTATCCGGTCGGCGCGGTCACGGTCGGTCTGAAGGGCAAGCAACTGGCCGAGATGGGCACCATGGCGGCCGGCGTCGGCGCCGTGCGCCTGTTCTCCGACGACGGCCACTGCGTCTACGACCCGCTGATCATGCGCCGCGCGCTGGAGTACGCGACCTCGCTGGGCGTGCTGATCGCCCAGCACGCGGAGGAACCCCGGCTCACCGAGGGCGCGGTGGCGCACGAGGGCCCGAACGCCGCCCGGCTGGGCCTGGCGGGCTGGCCGCGGGCCGCCGAGGAGTCCATCGTGGCCCGCGACGCGCTGCTCGCCCGGGACGCGAAGGCACGCGTGCACATCTGCCACGCCTCCACCGCGGGCACCGTCGAGTTGGTGAAATGGGCGAAGGCGCAGGGCATTTCGATCACCGCCGAGGTCACGCCGCATCATCTGCTGCTGGACGACTCGCGCCTGGAGACCTACGACGCGGTCAACAAGGTGAACCCGCCGCTGCGCGAGGCCTCCGACGCGGCCGCGCTGCGCCAGGCCCTGGCCGACGGCGTCATCGACTGTGTCGCCACCGACCACGCCCCGCACGCCGAGCAGGACAAGTGCTGCGAGTTCTCGGTGGCCCGGCCGGGCATGCTCGGCCTGGAGACGGCGCTGTCGATCATCGTGCAGACGATGGTGCGCCCGGGCCTGCTGGACTGGCGCGGCGTCGCGCGGGTGATGAGCGAGCGGCCCGCCGCGATCGTCGGCCTCGACGAGCACGGCCGCCCGATCGAGGTCGGCGAGCCCGCCAACCTCACCCTCGTCGACCCGGACGCCGAGTGGACGGTCCGGGCGCGCGAGCTGGCGAGCATCTCGAACAACACCCCGTTCGAGGACATGACGTTCCCGGCGAAGGTGACGGCGACGGTGCTGCGCGGCCGGGTGACGGCTCGGGACGGGAAGGCTGTGCGCTAGATGGAAAGAACACTGTGGGTAGTCGGCTGCCTGGTGCTGTTCGCACTGGGCGTGTGGCTGATGTACCGGGGCTGGCAGAACCGCGCGGCCCGGCAGGCGGACCGCATCGGCGCGCTGCCGCAGGTGCCCGCCGACCTCGGCGCGCAGGTGCTCGAACCGACCACCGGCCTCTACCTGGGCAGCACCTTCGCGCCCAGCTGGCAGGACCGGATCGCGGTGGGGGACCTGGGTTTCCGGGCCACCGCGGAACTGACCCGGTTCGAGCGCGGAATCCTGCTCGAACGCGACGGCACGACGGCGCTGTGGATTCCGCAGGAGTCCATCACCGCCGTGCGGACCGAGCGCGGGCACGCAGGCAAGGTAATGACACAAGACGGAGTGCTGGTAATTCGCTGGACGCTGCCGACCGGAACCGAGATCGATACCGGTTTCCGAGGTGACGACAAGACGGTGTATCCGGCGTGGACCGAGCAGAAGTTGACGGGAGACGACGAATGATTACTGCATCGCGCAGCGATTCCGTGGGGGGCGGCGGTCGGGCGACGGGTGGGCCGACGAAGCAAGAAGCTGCCGCGCTCGTGCTGGAGGACGGCCGCGTGTTCCGCGGATCCGCCTACGGCGCGGTGGGCGAGACCCTGGGCGAGGCGGTGTTCTGCACCGCGATGACCGGCTACCAGGAGACCCTGACCGATCCCAGCTACCACCGCCAGATCGTGGTGGCCGCGGCCCCGCAGATCGGCAACACCGGCTGGAACGACGAGGACGACGAGTCCGGCAAGATCTGGGTCGCCGGCTACGTCGTGCGCGACCCGGCCCGCCGCGCCTCCAACTGGCGCGCCACCACCACGCTGCCGGAGGCGATGCAGCGGCAGAACGTGGTCGGCATCGCCGGCGTCGACACCCGCGCCCTGGTCCGCCACCTGCGCACCCGCGGCTCGATGAAGGCGGGCATCTTCTCCGGCCCGGCGCTGGCCGCCGACGATCAGCTGCTCGCCCGGGTCGCCAACCAGCCCTCGATGCTCGGCGCGGACCTGGCCGACGAGGTCAGCACGAACGAGGTCTACACCATCGACCCGGTCGGCGAGCACCGCTTCACCGTGGTCGCGGTCGACCTGGGCATCAAGACCAACACCCCGCGCATGTTCGCCGAGCGCGGCATGCGGGTGCACGTGGTCCCGTCCAACGTCACCCTGGACCAGATCAAGGAACTGAACCCGGACGGCGTCTTCCTCTCCAACGGCCCGGGCGACCCGGCCACCCAGGACGGCGCGGTCGCGCTGACCCAGGGCATCCTCGGCGAGGGCCTGCCGCTGTTCGGCATCTGCTTCGGCAACCAGATCCTGGGCCGGGCGCTGGGCCGCAGCACCTACAAGATGAAGTTCGGCCACCGCGGCATCAACATCCCGGTCGTCGAGCACGGCACCGGCCGCATCTCCATCACCGCGCAGAACCACGGCTTCGCCCTGGAGGGCGAGCGGGGCGAGCAGTTCGACACCCCCTTCGGCAAGGCCGAGGTCAGCCACGTCTGCGCCAACGACGGCACCGTCGAGGGCGTGCAGCTGGTCGACGGCCGCGCGTTCTCCGTGCAGTACCACCCGGAGGCCGCCGCCGGCCCCCACGACGCCGCTTATCTCTTCGACCGTTTCGCCGGTCTCATGGAAGGAGCCTGATGCCACGCCGCGAGGATCTGAAGCACATCCTGGTGATCGGCTCGGGCCCGATCGTCATCGGCCAGGCCTGTGAGTTCGACTATTCCGGTACCCAGGCGTGCCGGGTGCTGAAGTCCGAGGGCCTGCAGGTTTCGCTGGTCAACTCGAACCCGGCCACCATCATGACCGACCCCGAGTTCGCCGACTCGACCTATGTCGAGCCGATCACCTGGGAGTTCGTCGAGAAGGTCATCGCCAAGGAGCAGCCGGACGCGATCCTGGCCACCCTGGGCGGGCAGACCGCGCTCAATTGCGCTGTCGCGCTGCACGAGCACGGCATCCTGGAGAAGTACGACGTCGAGCTGATCGGCGCCGACTTCGAGGCCATCCAGCGTGGCGAGGACCGGCAGAAGTTCAAGGACATCGTCGCCAAGGTGGGCGGCGAGTCGGCGCGCTCCAAGGTCTGCTTCACCATGGACGAGGTCCGCGAAACCGTTGCCGAGCTGGGCTTCCCGGTGGTCGTGCGCCCGTCGTTCACCATGGGCGGCCTGGGTTCGGGCATGGCCTACAACGAGGAGGATCTCGACCGCATCGCCGGCGGCGGCCTGGCCGCCTCGCCGACCGCGAACGTGCTGATCGAGGAATCCATCCTGGGCTGGAAGGAATTCGAGCTCGAGCTCATGCGCGACCGCAACGACAATGTGGTCATCGTCTGCTCGATCGAGAACGTGGACCCGATGGGCGTGCACACCGGTGACTCGGTCACCGTCGCCCCGGCCATGACCCTCACCGACCGCGAGTACCAGAAGATGCGCGATCTCGGCATCGCCATCCTGCGCGAGGTCGGCGTCGACACCGGCGGCTGCAACATCCAGTTCGCGGTGGACCCGAAGGACGGTCGCCTGATCGTCATCGAGATGAACCCGCGTGTCTCGCGCTCGTCCGCGCTGGCCTCCAAGGCGACCGGCTTCCCGATCGCCAAGATCGCCGCCAAGCTGGCCATCGGCTACACCCTGGACGAGATCGTCAACGACATCACCAAGGAAACCCCGGCCTGCTTCGAGCCCACGCTGGACTACGTGGTCGTCAAGGCGCCGCGGTTCGCGTTCGAGAAGTTCCCGGGCGCCGACGCCACGCTGACCACCACGATGAAGTCGGTCGGCGAGGCGATGTCGCTGGGCCGCAATTTCTCCGAGGCGCTCGGCAAGGTGCTGCGTTCGCTGGAGACCAAGGCCACCGGCTTCTGGACCCAGGACGACGGCGCCTGGGCTCCGGTCGACGGCGACGTGCGCGGCGCGATCGAGAAGATCCTCGAAGATCTGCGCACCCCGACCGAGGGCCGGATCTACCAGGTCGAGCGCGCGCTGCGCTACGGCGCGAGCATCGAAGAGGTCGCCAAGGCCTCGGGCATCGACCCGTGGTTCGTCGCCGAGGTCGCGGCCCTGGTGGAGCTGCGCCAGGAGATCCTCGACGCCCCCGTGCTGGACGAGGAGCTGCTGCGCCGGTCCAAGCACTACGGCCTGTCCGATCGTCAATTGGCCGCGCTACGACCGGAATTGGCGGGCGAGACCGGCGTGCGCGCGCTGCGCCACCGCCTCGGCGTGCGCCCGGTCTACAAGACCGTGGACACCTGCGCGGCCGAGTTCGAGGCCAAGACCCCGTACCACTACTCGGCCTACGAGCTCGATCCCGCCGCGGAGTCCGAGGTGGCGCCGCAGACCGAACGGGACAAGGTGCTGATCCTGGGCTCGGGCCCGAACCGGATCGGCCAGGGCATCGAGTTCGACTACTCGTGTGTGCACGCGGCGCTGACGCTCTCCGAGGCCGGCTACGAGACCGTCATGGTCAACTGCAACCCCGAGACCGTCTCCACCGACTACGACACCGCCGATCGCCTGTATTTCGAGCCGCTCACCTTCGAGGACGTGCTCGAGGTCTACCACGCGGAGAGCGAGTCCGGCACGGTCGTGGGCGTCATCGTGCAGCTCGGCGGCCAGACGCCGCTGGGCCTGGCCCAGCGCCTGACCGACGCCGGCGTGCCGGTGGTCGGCACCAGCGCGGCCGCCATCGACCTGGCCGAGGACCGCGGCGAGTTCGGCGACGTGCTGGTGGCGGCGGGCCTGCCCGCGCCCAAGTACGGCACCGCCACCACCTTCGCCCAGGCCAAGAAGATCGCCGCCGCCATCGGCTACCCGGTGCTGGTCCGCCCGTCCTACGTGCTGGGCGGGCGCGGCATGGAGATCGTCTACGACGAGAAGTCGCTCGAAGGCTACATCTCCCGCGCCACCGAGATCAGCCCGGATCGCCCGGTGCTGATCGACCGGTTCCTGGAGGACGCGATCGAGATCGACGTCGACGCGCTCTGCGACGGCGAGGAGGTCTACCTCGGCGGCGTGATGGAGCACATCGAGGAGGCGGGCATCCACTCCGGCGACTCGGCCTGCGCGCTCCCCCCGATCACCCTGGGCCGCAGTGACATCGAGGCCGTGCGGCGCTCCACCGTCGCGCTGGCCAAGGGCATCGGCGTCAAGGGCCTGCTCAACGTGCAGTACGCGCTCAAGGACGACGTGCTCTACGTGCTGGAGGCGAATCCGCGTGCCAGCCGTACGGTTCCGTTCGTCTCCAAGGCCACCGCGGTGCCGCTGGCCAAGGCGGCGGCGCGAATCACCATGGGCGCCACCATCGCCGAGCTGCGCAAGGAGGGCATGCTGCCCGCCGAGGGCGACGGCGGGCACGTCCCGTTCGACGCGCCGGTCGCGGTGAAGGAAGCCGTGCTGCCCTTCCACCGATTCCGGCGCGCGGACGGCAGCGGCGTGGATTCGCTGCTGTCGCCGGAGATGAAGTCGACCGGCGAGGTCATGGGCATCGACGCCGACTTCGGCACCGCCTTCGCCAAATCGCAGGCCGCGGCCTACGGTTCGCTGCCCACCGAGGGCTCGGTGTTCGTCTCCATCGCCAACCGCGACAAGCGCGCCATGGTGTTCCCGGTCAAGCGCCTGCACGATCTGGGCTTCCGGATCCTGGCCACCGAGGGCACCGCGGAGATGCTGCGGCGCAATGGGATTCCGTGCGAGCAGGTACGTAAACACTCCGAAGACGCTCCGGTCGATCAGCCGACCATCGTGGAGATGATCCGCGACGGCGAGGTCGACATGGTGTTCAACACCCCGTACGGCAACTCGGGTCCGCGTGTGGACGGCTACGAGATCCGCACCGCCGCGGTGGGCGCGAACATCCCGTGCATCACCACCGTGCAGGGCGCGGCCGCGGCCGTCCAGGGCATCGAGGCCGAGATCAACGGCGGCATCGGCGTGCGGTCCCTGCAGGAGCTGCACTCCAAGCTGCGCGGCTGACCCCGGCGCCATCCTCGGAACCCGCACCGACACAGGAGGACTCATGCCCACTTTCGGAAGCCGCCTGCAGGACGCGATGGGGCAGCTCGGTCCGCTGTGCGCCGGCATCGATCCGCACCCGGGGCTGCTGGAGTCCTGGGGGCTGACCGACGACGTGGCCGGTCTGGCGAAGTTCACCGAGCTCTGCGTCGACGCGTTCATCGGCACGGTCGCGCTGGTCAAGCCGCAGGTGGCGTTCTTCGAGGCCTACGGGTCCGGCGGGCTGGCGGTGCTCGAGCGTGCCATCGCGGATCTGCGCGGTGCGGGCACCCTGGTGCTGGCCGACGCCAAGCGCGGCGACATCGGCTCCACCATGGACGCCTACGCCCGGGCCTGGCTCGGCGACGGCCCGCTCGGCAGCGACTCGGTGACGGTCTCGCCGTATCTCGGATTCGGTTCCCTGGCACCGGCGTTGGAGCTGGCCGAGCGCAACGGCCGGGGGCTGTTCGTGCTGGCCGCCACGTCCAATCCGGAAGGGGCGCAGGTGCAGCGGGCGCGGGACGCGGACGGGCGCACCGTCGCCCAGGGGATCGTCGAGGAGTGTGCCCGGCGCAACGCCGGGCACGAATTCGGTTCGGTCGGCATCGTTCTCGGTGCGACGCTGACCGAACCTCTGGACGTGTCCGGGCTCGGCGGCCCGATCCTGATGCCCGGCGTGGGCGCGCAGGGCGGCGGTGCGGAGTCGATCCGCGCGCTGGTCCCGGAATCGGCGTTGCGCCTGGTCGTGCCCAATGCCTCGCGCGAGGTACTGACCGCCGGGCCGACGGTGGAGGCGCTGCGGGCCAAGGTGGGCGCGCTGCAGGAGGATTTCGCCTTCCTGCGCGCCTAGGCCGCGCCGCGATACGCCCGTAAAACGCCTCCGACGGCGCTCAGAAGCCCTTCTGAGCGCCGTCGGAGTCTGTGTGCCTAGAGCCGGAAGACGCGGCCGCCGGAGCCCCATCCGGCCGAGGACCAGTTCGGGCCGAAGCAAGCCACGGTCCCGGCCTGGCCGACCGGCAAATCCTTGCGGACCGTGTAGGGGCCGATCGCGAACGGGCTCAGGTTGTAGCCGAAGCAGTCGACCTCGAGCCGGTAGGTGCCCGTGCCGCCCTGGCAGTTGCCGTTGTAGGCGAAGCCCGCGTTCATCGACCCTTCGCAGCCGTCCGGGCCGGGTGCCGCGGCGGCGGTGCCGGAGGCGACACCGGTCAGCGCGAGGGCGACGACGGGTGCGGCCAGACACAGGGAGAGGGTTCTTGCGGTAATGCGCACGGCGGATTCCAATCGTTGGATGAACCTATGACCTTGCGATGTGCACCGGTTCCCGCGGTCCGTGCGTTACAACCCCGTGGACATGTGTTCGATCCGACACGCGAGAAAAAGCGGCGACACGCGGAAAAATTCGAGAAACTTCCTGGTCGCGCACGTGACGGTTTGCTACGCAGCGGAAACCCGGTGCCGCAACTATTCCGCTAACCCATTCCGTCATCGAAAAGTGCCTGGTACCAACACATTTCGGGGCCCGCCCAACAAGATCGCCAGCGTAACCGGGGCGTCGTTCGCATCCACGCGCGCACACCCTTACGACATCGGCGAATCATGCGCTGACCTGGGGGGTGGGTTCGCAATCGCGGGCCGACGTGGGTACGGTCGCTGAGACTGCCGGGTTACTGGCAGGGTTGATGCAATAAACGATGAGACGGAGGAACCGTGGCCCTTCCCCAGCTGACTGACGAGCAGCGCGCCGCTGCTTTGGAGAAGGCGGCTGCCGCTCGCCGCGCTCGGGCGGAGCTCAAGGAGCGCTTGAAGCGCGGTGGCACCGACCTGAAGAGCGTCCTCAAGGATGCCGAGACCGATGAGATTCTCGGCAAGATGAAGGTGTCGGCTCTGCTCGAGGCCCTGCCGAAGGTTGGCAAGGTCAAGGCTGCCGAGATCATGAGCGAGCTGGAGATCGCCCCCACGCGGCGTCTGCGTGGGCTGGGCGACCGGCAGCGCAAGGCGCTGCTGACGCGATTCGACTTCGACGCCTCCTGATTACCAGGGTGATCGAACACACGCGGAAGGGTCGACTGGTTGTACTGGTCGGCCCCTCGGCCGTCGGCAAGTCCACGGTCGTGCGGTGCGTGCGGGAACGTCTGCCGCAACTGGTCTTCAGTGTGTCCGCGACTACCCGGGCCCCCCGGCCCGGGGAAGTCGACGGCCGCGATTACCGGTTCGTGTCCCGAGTCGAGTTCGACGCCATGATCGAGGCGGGCGAACTGCTCGAATGGGCGGACATCCATGGCGGGTTGCAGCGCTCGGGCACCCCGGCGGCCCCGGTTCGGGAGGCCATGACAGCGGGTTTGCCCGTGCTCGTCGAGGTCGATCTCGAGGGCGCGCGGTCGGTGCGAGCGGCGATCCCCGAAGCCACCCTGGTGTTTCTGGCCCCGCCGAGCTGGGATGAACTGGTCTCCCGGCTGGTGTCGCGCGGCACCGAGACGCCAGAGGTGATCGAACGCCGGCTGGCCACGGCCCGGACCGAGATGGCGGCCTGTGACGAGTTCGACATCGTCATCGTGAACGACGAGGTGACCAGCGCCTGTGAGCAGTTGGTATCCTTGTTCGTTAGCACAAATTCGATGTAGGCGCAGCGCGCCTGCCAACACCCACTTCCCAGGAGCCTCCTAAGTGAGCGACACCAAGACCGTGCCCGCGTACGACACCCCGATCGGCCTGACCAACCCGCCGATCGACGAGCTGCTCGAGCGCACGTCGTCCAAGTACGCCCTGGTCATCTACGCGGCCAAGCGCGCGCGCCAGATCAACGACTACTACAACCAGCTCGGCGACGGCATCCTCGAGTACGTCGGCCCGCTGGTCGAGCCCGGCCTGCAGGAGAAGCCCCTCTCGGTCGCGATGCGCGAGATCCACTCCGATCTGCTCGAGCACTCCGAAGGCGAATAGGCTCTAGCAGAGTTCGTGTCCGTTGAGCAGGCAGCCGGAGGGGCAGTGACCATACGCATCGTCGTCGGAGTCGGCGGCGGGATCGCCGCGTACAAGGCGTGCGCGCTGGTCCGGCGATTCACCGAGACCGGGCATCAGGTCCGGGTCATCCCCACCGCTTCGGCGCTGGAGTTCGTCGGCAAGGCGACCTTCGAGGCGCTGTCCGGGAACCCGGTGCACACCGACGTGTTCACCGATGTGCCCGAGGTGCCGCACGTGCGGCTGGGCCAGGAGGCGGATCTGGTGGTCATCGCTCCGGCCACCGCCGACCTGATGGCTCGTGCCGCGCAGGGCCGCGCCGACGACCTGCTCACCGCCACCCTGCTGACGGCGCGCTGCCCGGTGCTGTTCGCACCCGCGATGCACACCGAGATGTGGGAGCACCCCGCCACGCAGGCCAATGTCGAGACGCTGCGCAAGCACGGCGCGATCGTCATGGAGCCCGCGCACGGGCGGCTCACCGGCGCCGACACGGGTGCCGGGCGGCTACCCGAACCCGAGGAGATCTTCGCCCTGGCCTCGCTGCTGCAGGAACGCGCCGACGCCATCCCGCGTGATCTCGAAGGCCGCCGCGTGGTCATCACCGCGGGCGGCACCCGGGAACCGCTGGATCCGGTGCGCTTCCTCGGCAACCGCAGCTCCGGCAAGCAGGGCTACGCGCTCGCGCGGGTGGCCGCACAGCGCGGCGCCCAGGTGACGCTGATCGCGGGCAACACCATCGAGATGGCCGCGCCCGCGGCGGTCGACCTGGTGCACGTCACCACCGCCGAGCAGCTCAAGACGGCCGTCGACAAGCACGCCGTCGGCGCGGACGCGGTGATCATGGCGGCGGCGGTGGCCGATTTCCGGCCCACCAGCGTGGCCGCGGCCAAGATCAAGAAGGGCGCCGGCGAGCCCGACGTCATCAACCTCACCAAGACCGAAGACATCCTGGCCGGTCTGGTGCAGGCCCGCCGCGACGGTCAGCTGACCGACACCGCGATCGTCGGCTTCGCCGCCGAAACCGGTGACGAGCACGGCGACGTGCTCACCCACGCGCGCGCCAAACTGGCGCGCAAGGGCTGCGATCTACTCGTGGTCAACGCTGTCGGCGAGGGCAAGGCGTTCGAGGTGGATACCAACGACGGCTGGCTGCTCGGCGCCGACGGCACAGAACAGGCTCTCGACCATGGATCCAAGGCGCTGCTGGCGAGCCGGGTGCTGGATGCCCTCGGCCCGCTGCTGCGGAAGTAGGCCCGGATGATGTCGAGATACCAGCGATGTCGATGTTGCGCATGTCAATGTCGTTCACACGCTGAGAATTAACGATCTGTGGCCGAGCCCGGCGCGATCGATACGAACGCAGCAAATGCTGCGCCGGAGACGACGGTTCGCCGAATAGTCTCCTGACAGCGATCCGACCTGGGTCGTCGTGTCGATGGTTTGGAATAGTCTGAGAAGGGTTGTGATGGTGCGGTCTCCGCACGATCGAGCCGACCCGAATACGACCCGTTGAGGGAGAGGGAAGAACTGTGCCCACGTCTGGCAGCCGCCTATTCACCAGTGAGTCCGTGACCGAGGGTCACCCGGACAAGATCTGTGACGCGATCAGCGATTCCATCCTCGACGCGCTGCTCGCGGCCGACCCGCGCAGCCGGGTTGCCGTGGAAACGCTCGTCACCACCGGCCAGGTGCACGTCGCCGGTGAAGTCACCACCTCGGCCTACGCCGATATTCCGACGATCGTCCGCGAGAAGGTTCTCGAGATCGGATACGACTCGTCGGCAAAGGGTTTCGACGGCGCCTCGTGCGGCGTGAACGTCGCCATCGGCGCGCAGTCGCCGGATATCGCGCAGGGCGTGGACACCTCGCACGAGGCTCGCGTCGGCGGCGAGGACGACGCCATCGCCCGGCAGGGCGCCGGCGACCAGGGCCTGATGTTCGGTTACGCCACCACCGAGACCCCGGAGCTCATGCCGCTGCCGATCTCGCTGGCGCACAAGCTCTCGCGCCGGCTGACCGAGGTGCGCAAGTCCGGCGTGCTGCCGTACCTGCGGCCCGACGGCAAGACCCAGGTCACCATCGAGTACGACGGCGACATCCCGGTGCGCCTGGACACGGTCGTCGTGTCCACCCAGCACGCCGCCGACATCGACCTGGACAACCTGCTCGCGCCCGACATCCGGGAGAAGGTCGTCGATTCGGTGCTGGCCGAGCTGAACCTGCCGAACCCACTCGATGTCGCCGACGTGCGCCTGCTGGTCAACCCGACCGGCAAGTTCGTGCTCGGCGGCCCGATGGGTGACGCCGGCCTGACCGGTCGCAAGATCATCGTCGACACCTACGGCGGCATGGCCCGCCACGGTGGCGGCGCGTTCTCCGGCAAGGATCCGTCGAAGGTGGACCGTTCGGCCGCCTACGCCATGCGCTGGGTCGCCAAGAACGTCGTCGCGGCGGGTCTGTCCGAGCGCGTCGAGGTCCAGGTCGCCTACGCCATCGGCAAGGCGGCCCCGGTGGGTCTGTTCGTGGAGACCTTCGGCACCGAGAAGATCGACCCGACCAAGATCTCCGCGGCCATCAGCGAGGTCTTCGACCTGCGTCCGGGCGCGATCATCCGGGATCTGGACCTGCTGCGGCCGATCTACGCGCCGACCGCCGCCTACGGTCACTTCGGCCGCACCGACGTCGATCTCCCCTGGGAGCGGACCGACCGGGCGGACAAGCTCCGCGCCGCCGCCGGGCTCTAACCCACCGGCCGCGTGGTCGACATCGCGGATACGACACCGACAACAGCGGGACACCCGATCGCCCGGGTGCTCCCGCTGTTGTCGCCTGCCCACCTCGACCGCGATTTCGACTACCTGGTCCCGCCGGAGTTCGACGAGATCGCCCGCCCCGGCGTCCGGGTGCGCGTCCGCTTCGCCGGCCGCCTCGTCGACGGCTACCTGCTCGAGCGCCTCGAAAAAAGCGACCACGCGGGCAAACTCGTCAAACTCGAACGCGTCGTCTCCCCGGAACAAGTCCTCACCCCCGAAATCCGCGACCTCGCCACCGCCGTAGCCGCCCGCTACGCCGGCACCCGCGCCGACGTCCTCCGCCTGGCCATCCCACCTCGCCACGCGGGCGCGGAAACCGGAAAACCGAGGTCCGCCAAGAAGTCCGCCAAATCGGCGAAGGTCTCGGCCGCCACCCCGATCGATCTGGACGAACCGGAAGCGGATTCGCCCGAACCGCCCCGGCCCTCCGCCGACGGCGCGACGGGCCCACCCACACCGAATGACGCCGCCCAGCCCTCGGTTTCACCCCCCGCCGCAGACTCCGGCTCTGCGGATGTTCCTTCGTCTGAGGCGTACCCGACGTCGAGCACCGACGTGCCCGACCCGGTACTCGGTGCGAGTGATCCCGCTGCGTCCGAAGCGCGTGCGACAGAACAGGCTGGGGCGCAATCGATGGGTGTGGCGGGAGCTGGTTCCGGTCCGGCGTCGGCGCCCAGTGCTGCGGCCGACGATTCGGCTGCCGAGGTCGGCGGATCCGAGTTGGCGAGCGATGTGACAGGTCGCGGCTCGGAGCGGGCCGGGGAAGGTGGGGTCGAGGGGTTCGCGGAGGGGGCGTGGGGGCGGTATGTGCATGGGGGAGCGTTTGTTTCGGCGTTGGGGCAGGGGAAGGGGGTGCGGGCGGGTTGGCAGGCGTTGCCGGGGGAGGATTGGGCGGCGCGGCTGGCGGAGTTGGCGGCGACTGTGGTGGCGGCTGGGCGGAGTGCGGTGCTGCTGGTGCCGGATCAGCGGGATCTGGATCGGCTGCTGACGGAATGTGTTCGGCTGGTGGGGGATTCGGCGGTCGGGTTGTCGGCAGGGTTGGGGCCTTCGGCGCGGTACCGGCGGTGGCTGTCGGTGTTGCGGGGGAGTGCGCGGATCGTGGTGGGGACGCGGGCGGCGGTGTTCGCGCCCGCGAAAGACCTCGGGCTGATCGCCATCTGGGATGACGGCGACGACACCTACGCCGAACCGCGCGCGCCGTATCCGCACGCGCGGGAGGTGGCGATGCTGCGGGCGCACGAGACGGGGGCGGCGTTCGTGGCCGCGGGATTCGCGCGGACCGCGGAGATCCAGGCGGTGGTCGACTCGGGCTGGGCCCACGACCTGGTCGCCGACCGGGAGGTGCTGCGCCAGGCGACGCCGCGCATCAGCGCCCCGGGCGACAGCGACTGGGCACTCGAGCGGGACCCGATCGCCAACGCCATCCGCATCCCGGGCATCGCCTTCGCGGCCGCGCGGGCGGCACTCAAAGAGGGCGCGGCGGTGCTGGTGCAGGTGCCTCGCCGCGGGTACGTCCCGGCGCTGTCCTGCGCCAAGTGCCGCACCCCCGCCCGCTGCCGGCATTGCAACGGACCCTTGGCATTACCGCAGGGGCCGCGCGCGGACGAGGCGCACAGTCCGAGCTGCCGCTGGTGCGGCATCGTCGAAGCCGCCTACCGCTGCCCGGCCTGCGCCTCGCGAGCCCTGCGCGCGGTCGTGATCGGCGCGGTGCGCACCGCCGAGGAACTCGGCCGGGCGTTCCCGGGCGTTCCGATCAAGGGTTCCGGCGGCGGCATGGTGCTGGACACGGTCGAGCCGGGCCCCCAGGTGGTCGTCGCGACGGTCGGTGCGGAACCGCTGGTGCGCGGTGGTTACGCGGTGGCGCTGCTGCTCGACGGCTGGGCCCTGCTGGGCCGCGCCGACCTGCGCACCGCGGAGGACGCCCTGCGCCGCTGGATGTCAGCCGCCGCCCTGGTCCGGGCACGCGGCCAGGTCATCGTGATGGCCGAGCCTTCGGTCCCCACCGTGCAGGCGCTGATCCGCTGGGATCCGATCTGGCATGCCCGCGCCGAGGTGGAGGCCCGGGCGGAAGTCGGCTTCCCGCCCGCCGTTCGCCTCGCCGCCATCGACGGCACCTCCGAGTCGATCGCCGAATTGCTGTCCACCGCAGAGCTTCCCGGCGACGTCGAAGTGCTGGGTCCGGTCCCGCTGCCCCCCGGCGCCCGCAAGCCCTTCTCCAGCGGCGACGATCCGGCCGAAGTCGAACGCATGCTGCTGCGCGTGCACCGGCGCGCCGGTGCGGCGCTGGCGAAGTCCCTCACCGCCGCCCAGGCCGTCCGCAGTACGCACCGTTCGGACGCGCCGTTGCGGGTTCAGATCGACCCCATCGACATCGGCTGACGGCCCACGCGTGTGTCCGACACGCGCTGTTCGTCCGCTTTGTCGCGTGTCGCGTAATCCCTTGTCTGCCAACAGTTCTCGGTGGCGAAGACGGGTAGAGTGACGACAGCCTCTCATCCAGGGACGCTGCGGCAGCCGGTCCACGCCGCAACGTGCCGAGAAGGGAGGTGGTGGGGAATGGCGAAGCATCGCCGGGCAAAGAGCAAGGCACCGGTCGATTACGGCATCTTCTTAGCAGGTACTGCCGTAATCGCCGGTGCGCTCTTGCTGGTCCGCTGGTTGCGGGCTAGGTAACCCACCAGGCGGGGGCGTCGTTGCAGCGGCGCCCCTGCCGCCCAGCATCACTAGGTGACCTTCGCATTCTACCGGCTGGGCTCGGAAGCGCACAGCCTGCGGCGGAGGCCGGGCCGGAACGTGACGATGGAGCGCGGCAACGCGTACCGTGGACTGTATTTCCACACGTCGTGGACGCGATCGGGGGCGATGCGGCATGGCTGATTCCGGAGTTCCGGTACTCACAGGGGCAGGGTGTGACCCGCGGTGACCGGGCCGCACACGAGTCGATAGACCGCGAGCCCACCACCGACCCGCCGGCAGGAAACCGCCCGGTACCCTCCGGCCATCAACTCGTGCACGACCGCACACAGATCGCGATGCAGCGCGACGGTGGCGGCCCCGCCGCGATACTCCCACTCGTCGGGGATGGCGAGCAGCATCGAGTCGTAGCCGACCCGGTGATCGCGGACGGGCACCCCGAGCGCGAGGCCGGGCGGCGGTTCCGGCCAGTGCCGCTGGGGCGCGTCCAGATCCCAGCGGGCGACGACGCGGTGCGTCGGGAAGCCGCGGTCGCGCCCGGTGTCCTCGACCCCGTACATGTTGTCGATGAACTCGTAGCCGCAGGCGCCGATGACGTCGAGGTAGAAGTGCGCGTTGGCGGCGCGCAGCGGATCGTAGGCCCAGTAGATACGTTGCAGCCCACGGCGTATCGCGATGGCGCGCACCTGCTGCATGAGGGTGCGGCCGATCCCGGAGTTCTGGCAGTCGGGCCGCACGACGAGCAGTTCCATGTAGTGGTAGGCGCGTTGGGCGTCGAGGTGCCCGATCGGGGCCCGGCCCGGGAAACCGTAGCTGAACCCGACCAATTCCCCGTCCAGGTGGGCTCCGACAGCAATTCCGCCGTTACGCACCAGCGACACGAGCAGCCGCGGACTGGGCGCGGGATCGGTGGTACACAGCCGAAAGACCTGGCGATAGAGGGCGATTGGGTCGCGCATGGTGTCGGCGCTGGTCAATTCGCTGACCAGTACCTGCCGGACTACCGTGGTCACCCCCTCACCGTACCCACCTTGCCCGGCAATGGGCCAGCCCCAACGGCTTCCAGTTTCCAGGGCGTGACCAACGGCCAAACTGTCGGCAATACCGTGACATTCGACGTGCTGATTCGCGGCGGCACGGTCTTCGACGGCACCGGCGGCCCCGGCTACCGCGCCGATATCGGCATCGCGGGCGGCCGTATCCGCGTTCTCGGCGACCTGGCCGGGGTGCGAGCCGCGACCGAGGTCGACGCGACCAGTCGTTATGTCCTGCCGGGCTTCATCGACGCGCACGTGCACGGCGAGAGCGCGGTGCTCGACCCAGCGGTGCAGCTGGCGAGCCTGCGCCAAGGGGTGACGACCTTCGTCCTGGGCCAGGACGGGCTGTCCTTCGCGCCGGCCACCCCGGCGGCATTGCGCTGGGTGGCACGCTATTTCGCCGCTGTCAACGGCCCTGTCCCGCCGGCGCTCACCTGTTCGGACGCCGGCGTGACGGTCGCGGAGCTACTGTCGTGCTATCACCACACCACGGCCGTGAACACCGCGTACCTGGTTCCCCACGGCACGGTCCGCTACAGCGTGATGGGCGGCTCGCCGCTCGCACCGGACGCCGGTCAGCTCGCCGCGATGGTCGCGCTGGTCGAGCAGGGCCTGGAGCAGGGCGCGGTCGGCGTCTCCTCCGGATTAGGTTACCTGCCAGGCAGATTCGCCGACGCCGAGGAGCTGGGCGCACTCTGTGCCCCGGCGGCCCGGCGCGGGCTGCCCTATGTGACGCACATGCGCACCTACGGCGACGCCGCCGACAAGGGCATGTCGGAGGCGTGCGCGATCGGCCGGATCAGCGGCGCGGCCGTGCACATCTCGCACTATCACGGCCCCGGGGAGATGCTGGCGGGGCTGGTCGACACCGCCCGCGCCGCCGGTCAAGATGTCACCTTCGACACCTATCCGTATCTCCGAGGATGCAGCATTCTCGCCAAAATGCTGCCGGAGTGGCTCGCGACCGCCGACCTGGACGGCACCCTGGACGCCCTGTCGGACCGGTCGGTCCGGGAGTTGCTGGACACTCGCTTCGACGAGAGCCGCTGGCACGGCTGCATTCTCGCGCACGTGCCCGGCCGCTACCACTGGGCGGAGGGACTGCCGCTGGACATCGCCGCCCGCTGGGCCGGCCGCCGCCCGGCCGCGTTCTGCGCCGACCTGCTCATCGACGCCGAACTCGACGTCGGGATCGTCTTCGACTACCCCGAACGCGCCCTGGAGGATTCGGTGCGCTGCCTGCTCCGCCACGAAGCCCACATGGGCGGCTCGGACGGCATCTACCTGGGCGGTCGCCCGCATCCCCGCGGGTACGGCGCGTTCGCGCGAATGCTGGCGCGGCACTGCCGCGAACTCGGCGACTGGACCTGGGCGCAGGCCGCCGTGCACCTGGCCGCGCGGCCCGCGCGCCGATTCCGGCTCACCGACCGGGGCGTGCTGGCCCGGGGCAAGGCCGCCGACCTGGTCGTCCTCGATCCGCGCACCGTCCGCGACCGCGCCGGTTACGCGGCACCGCGCGAGCCCGCCGCCGGCATCGACGATGTCGTGGTCGGCGGCGTGCCGGTGCTCACCGGCGGCCGCCGGACCGGGCGACTACCGGGCACGGTGTTGTCCGCGTGCTGAAACGTCAACGACGGGAACGCGTTTCGGATACCGTTACCCGCAAGTCCCGCCCGGTCGAGGGGGAAACCCACGCCGGGCGCCCGCGAGGAAGGACTTGACGTGGCAACCACCGGGCGGCCGCTCACCGTCGGCGAGCGGATCGAGATCCGGCGGCGCAGGCTCGGGCTTTCTCGCCGGGTCGTGGCGCAGTTGGCCGGTCGCAGCGAGGAATGGCTGCGGCAGATCGAGCGTGGGCATCGCGAGCTCGACAGCATCGCCGCCCTCTACCGGATGGCCGAGGTGCTGCACCTGGACGATCCGACGGCGCTGCTCGGGCACCCGACCTCGAGCCGCTCGGCCGCCCGCGACATCGCCCCGGTGCTGACGCCGCTCAATCACGCGATCATGGATCACCCGACGGCGCGCGCGTTCGGCGCGGAGGCCGCCGGGCCGCCGCCACCGCCGGCGCAGGTGCGGGCCGCGCTCGAGCAGTGCTGGCAGGCCTGGCTCGGCGCGCCGGATCGCTACTCCCGGCTCACCACGCAGCTGCCGCAGGTGATGCGCTCGGCGCGGTCGCTGCGCGCGGCGACCCGCACCACTGCGAGCGGGTCCGCCCACGATGCCGGAGTGCTGCTGGCCGAGTCCTATCACCTGGCGCGGTTCCTGCTGACCCGCGTCGGCGACTATCACCTGGCCTGGCTGGTGGCGGACCGCCCGGTCGGCATCTTCGCCGACGCCAAGCAGCCGATTCCGGTCGCGGTGAGCGCCTGGCACGTCGCCGCGGCCCTGAACAATCTCGGCTATCACGCCGAATGCCGCGACTACGCCCTCGCCGCGGCCCGCCGGCTGACGCCGGTGCGCGCGGGCCAGTCGGTGCTCGGCGCGCTGCAACTGATCGCCGCCTACGGCGCGGCAGGCATGGGCGACGCGATCGGCAGCCAGGATCTCGTCACGGCCGCGCGCACTACCGCGTCCGGCCTGGACGCGGCCACACCCGAGCGGCGCGACGTCTGGTTCGGCGTAGCGGAGGTGGCCATCGCCGAGATCGACATCGCGGTCCGGCTCGGCCGCCTGGGCGACGCGGTGCGCTGCGCCGCCCAGGTGGAACTGGCCGACACCGCCTCGATCGAGCAGCGCGTGCGCTACTACACCACCATCGCCCACGTCTACGCGCTGCTCGGGGACGACACCGCCGCGGTGCTCGCGCTGCAACGCGCCTGTCAGGCGTGCCCGGAGGACATCCGCTACGACTGGCTGGTGCATCGCACGCTGCAACGCCTGGCCCGCCGCGACCATCATCTGGTGCGACGGGAATTGGCCGCGCTGCTCACCGTCGCCGGACTGGCCTGAACGAATCCAAATCCATTTGGGCCGGATTCTCCCGCTCGAGTTGGATCCGAGCGAATGCCCGGCGCGACACCGTGTTCCGGTGCGGAAATGGCCGCCCGCCGGGGTGGCCTGTCGACCTCGCGAGCGAACTTATGGTCGGTTGACCAGCCACGCGAAGGACGGATCGACCATGACCACACCGCTCACCAATCAGCCCGCCGAGCCGCGCCGCCCCGTGCGCGGATCCGGCCCGGCGCCACTCGCCGCACCGATCCTGGGCGTCCCGGCTCAGCCGCGCCCGGACCGGCTCGAATGGCCGTGCCGGCTCGACGCCCGGCACCGCTACCTGCTCGGCCACCTCAGCGCGGGACAGCCGGTGCTGTCGCCCGCCGTGTCGCTGGCGCTGTGGCACGCCGCCGCCCGGGAACTCTCGGGCACCGACCGAATCGCCCTGTACGGCATCCGATTCCGTCGATCGCTGACACTGTCGGGGCTCGGCGGCGGCGTCGCCTTCCGGATCGTCGCCCAGGCCGAGCAGCACGCCTGGCGGTTGACCACTGTCGGCCCGGACGACAGCGTGCTCGCCCACACCCGCGCCGAGGACCCGCCGCCCGGCGATCGTCCGCCCGAACTCGCGGCGGCCCGGGCCCGGTGCACCCGGTGGCAAGCCGGTGGCCGGTTCTACAACCAGCACTATCTGACCGGCAACCAGTGGGTCGGCGAGTTCCGGCGGATCGCCGAGATGTGGTTCGGCCCCGGGGAAACCGTGGCCCGGATCCGCGGCGGCGCCGACCCGCACGCGGCGCTGCCCGCCCTGGACGCCTGCCTCCAGACGGTGTTCACCCTGCTGCCCACCGCCGCCGACGGCCCGATGCTGCTCACGACCATCGACCGGGTCCGGTTCCACACCGCCCGGCCGGATCCACGCTGGTGCGTGACGCGTGCGGTGCGCAACGACGACGCGGGATTCGCCGGCGACATCACGGTCTACGACGAAAACGGCACGGCCATCGTGGAATTGACCGGGGTGCGGGTGGGACCGCTGCGGGCGCGCCGCGCCGCGCCGCCTCCGGCGCGCGAGAAGCCGCTGCGCGCCTTGCCGTTCCATCCCCGCGGTGGTCTGCCCAGCCGCGAGGCCGGTCTGCTGCCCGCGCGGAGCACACCGCCCCGGCCCGCCGGCGCCGAGTACCGAACCGCCTGGCAGGCGGTCGAACTCCGGACCGAGGCCCGGGACGAGCCCGGCCGGGTGGTGATCCGGCAGAGCGGCACCGACCTGGACGCGGCCGTGATCGCGGCGCTGCGCAACGCGGGCTATCGCGTCTTCCCGGTCGCGCCGCACGCCGGGGCCGCCGAGATCAGTGCCGATCTCGGCCCGGATCCCGCCGTGCACACCGTGCTCAATCTGGCCGCGCTGGGTTCGCGCACGCACGCGCACTCCTCGGCCCGTGAGGTCTTGTCGACCTCGGTCGGTCTGTGCGCGGGCGTGCTCGCGACCGCCCGCGCCACCCCGGCGGCGGTGCCCACCATTCTGGTGACGCGCGGCGCCCAGGCCGCCGGCCTCGACCCGCGCTGCGCCGCCCCCTGGCAGGCGGCGCTGTGGGGGTACGGGCCGGTGCTGGGCCGGGAGCAGCAGCGCGAGGTGATCCTGGTCGACCTGCCCGAGACCGGTGCGACCCGGGCCGACGAGGCTGCCCGGCTGACCGCGGTGGCCCGAGCCGCGCACTCCGAAGCTCGGCTCGCGCTGCGCCGGAACCGCTGGTGGGCACCGCGTCTGGTGCCACTGGACGATGTCTACCGGGCCGACCCGGAGACGCTCTGCGGCGGCATCCGGTCGGGGGTGACCTATCTGATCACCGGCGGCTTGGCCGGGCCGGGCGAGCAGTGCGCGCGCTGGCTCGTCGAACGCGGCGCCCGATCGCTGCTGGTGCTCGGGGCCGGGGCAGGCGAAGCCGAGTTGCCGGAGTTCTTGCGCATGCCCGGTCTGGTGGTGGAGCAGCATGCCGCCGACGTCGCCGACGAGCACGCCGTCGCCCGGATCCTGCATCTCGCCGAACGCCGGTCGCGGCCGCTCGCCGGGGTGGTGCACGCCGCCGCGGCGGGCGGACCGGCCGGCGCCGAACCCTCGCCCGCGGAACTGGAACGCGCGTTGCGAGCGCAGGTGGCCGGCGGCTGGGCGCTGCACCGGTTGCTGTCGGCCCGCCCGCTGGATTTCTTCGTGCTGCTCGCCCCGGTCGCGACGGATCCGGCGCGGCATCCCGGCGCCGACGCCGCCGCCAACGCCTTCCTCGACGCGCTGGCCGAGCACCGCCGCGCGACGGGACTGCCTGCCGCCGTGGTGAATTGGAGCCCCAACGGGCATCCCACCCCCGCGCCGCCCACCGGGACGCTGGCGGCGCTGGAGCACTATCTGCTGCAGCAGATCGGCCGCATGCTCGGCGCGGCGGCCGACACCTTCGACCGGCACAGCCCGCTGATCGGGCTGGGGCTGAACTCGCTGCACGCGGTCGATCTGTGCCACCGGCTGCGCCAGGACCACGGCCTGGACCTGAGCCTGTCGGATCTGCTGGACGCGGCCAGCGTCGCCGAACTCGCCGTGCGGCTCGTCACGGGCGCGTTCGGCGGCGCGGCCTGAGCCTCAGCGGAAGGCGGGGAGGTTGCGCGCGGCCCAGGCGGCGTAGGGGAGCGGCGCGCGGCCCAGCACCCGTTCGACGTCGGGGCTGACGCGCTGCTCCTCGGCGGTCGGGTCGCCGAGCACCGCCAAGGTGGTGTCGGCGACCTCCGGCGGCATGAAGGTCAGCAGCTGGGCCCGCGCCTGTTCGCGGGTCTGCTCGACGAAACGCACTGTCTCGCCGAGCAGTTCGCCGAGCGCGGCGGCCCGGTCGCGCGGGGATTCGGGGGCCGGGCCGGTCAGGACGTAGGTGCGGCCGTGGTGGCCGTCCTCGCGCAGCGCGGCCGCCGCGACGGCCGCGATGTCGTCCGGATCCACGAACGGGATGGCGATGTCGCCGAAGGGCGCGGCCACCTCGCGCGCGCCGCGCACGGAATCCGCCCAGGCGAAGGTGTTGGACTGGAAGCCGCCGGGCCGCAGGATCGTCCACTCCAGGCCGGAGTGCTGGACCGCGTCCTCGATCGCCTTGCCCAGCTGCCCGTGCGAGACGCTCTCGGGTCGCGTGCCCACCCCTTGCGAGGACAGCAGCACCACCCGGCGAACGCCGGATTCCCGTGCGGCCGTGAGGATCGCGGCGGCGTCGGCCGCGAAGGAATCGGGGGCGAAGAGCAGGAACAGCCGCTCGGCGCCGGCGAGGGGGAGGCTCGCCGGGTCGGTCAGGTCGGCGGCCACCGCCCGCGCGCCGGCGGGCAGGTCGGCGGGGAGGCGACGGGAGACCGCCGTCACCTGCTCGCCCGCCGCCGCCAGCAGCCGCACCAGCGGGCGTCCTACGTTTCCGGTCGCTCCGGTTACCACGATCATTGTTCGAACTCCTGAGTTAGTTGACTGACTAACAAGAAGGTAGCCGGTCCGAACCCGGTTGTCTACAGTTAGTTGGGTGACCAACTCAGTGGCCGGCGCCAAACCCGGCAAACGCGAGCGCCTGATCGAGGCCGCCGTGCGCGTGTTCTACGAGCGGGGCGTGGAGAAGACCACCATCGCCGACATCGCCGGCGTGGCCGAGGTTCCGGTCGGCAACGTGTACTACTACTTCAAAACGAAAGACCAGCTCATCGCCGCCGCGATCGGGGCGCACGCGCGCGGGCTGGACGAGCTGATCGCCGAGCTGAACCAGCTTGCCGCGCCGCGGGACCGCTTGCACCGGCTGATCGCGGGCTGGGTCGAGGAGCGGGAGCTGGCGGCCCGCTACGGCTGCCCGTTCGGTTCGCTCACGGCGGAACTGCACAAGCGGGACGACCCGCTCGAGGGCCGGGCCAGCGAGGTCATGGGTGTACTCGTCGGCTGGGCCGCCGAGCAGTTCGAGGCCATGGGCCGGGCGGACGCGCGCGAGCTCGGTGTCGCGCTGATCGCCTCCTATCAGGGAATCTCACTGCTCACCAATGCCTTTCGAGATCCTGAGCTGATGGTCACCGAAGGCAGGCGACTGCAGGAGTGGGTCGACTCGCTCTAGTCTCGCTCGATCACACAGGCGCGTCCCGGACGGGGCGCGCCTGTGTGCGTCCGGGGGAATGTGCGTTCCGGGGGTTGCGTTGGATAGATTGTCGATATATCGTCGATAGCGTGAGATACACACGAAGGCCCAAGGAGGCTGACATGGAAAACATCGAGAACAGAGAATTCGGGCGGCGCGGTCGCCGTCCCTTCGGTCCGGGCGAATTCGGCCCCGACCGGCACACGCACCACCGGCACGGCCGGCGCGGCGGCTTCGGTACGGGCGAGTTCGGTCCCGGCTTCGGTCCCGGTTTCGGCCCGCACTTCGGTCGCGGTCGCGGCCGTGGCGGGCGCGGCCGGCGCGGTGACGTGCGCGCGGCGGTCCTGCTGCTGCTCACCGAGCGTCCGATGCACGGCTACGAGCTGATCCAGCAGATCCGCGAGCGCAGCGACGACGTCTGGCGTCCCAGCCCGGGTTCGATCTACCCCGCGCTGGCCCAGCTCGAGGACGAGGGCCTGGTCCTGATCGAGAAGGTGGCCGGTCGCAAGACCGCGCAGCTGACCGAGGCCGGCACCGCCTACGTCACCGAGCACCGCGACGACCTGGGTGATCCCTGGGCCGACGTCAAGGGTGATGTCGGCGATCAGGCGATCGACCTGCGTGGTCTGATCGGCCAGCTGATGGGTGCCGCGGCACAGGTCGCGGCGGCCGGAACGCCGGAGCAGGCGGCCAAGGCGGCCGAGGTGCTCACCGAGGCGCGCCGCGCTCTTTACCGCATCCTCGCCGAAGACGACAGCCCCGAAAAGTCGTAGGACGAAACACCCCGCGTCGGTAGGCATTTCACGCCATTTCGGTCGATAATTGGGCTATGGAACAGCCGCGGGGCACGTGGGGTTGGGGTAAGTCACAGTTTGGCCGGGTACTGCTGGCCTTCGCCATGGCCGGAGCCGGATTCGTCGGCTCCGGCGCGGGGGTCGCCACAGCCGAGCCGGAACCGGTCGCCGAGGTGGCGGGCTACCGCCTGCCGGACATCCCGGGCCTGCCCGGTCCGGTCCAGGTGGATCATCTCGCCGCCGCGATCTATCAGAAAACGCATCCCAGCGCGGTTCCGCTGGGCGTCAACAACTTCGAGTGCGCGCCGGATCCGGCGCATCCGCGCCCGGTGGTCCTCGCGCACGGCACCGATTCCAGTGCCTACGCCGACTACTCGGCCATCGGCCCCAAGCTGGTGTCGGCCGGATTCTGCGTCTTCGCGCTGAACTACGGCGGTGCGCCCGGCGCCCAGACCTACGGCACCGAGGACATGCGCGTCAGCGCCCGCCAGATCGGCGACTTCGTCGACACCGTGCTGGCCGCGACGGGGGCCCGGCAGGTCGATCTGGTCGGGTTCTCGCAGGGCGCCAACGTCACCCGGTACTGGGTCAACCAGCTCGGCGGGGCCCCGAAGGTGGGCACCTGGGTCGGGCTGGCCTCGCCCAGCTACGGCGGGGTGATGTACGGGCTGGTGCCGGTCGTGCAGTCGTTCGGGGTGCTGGACGCGTTCGTTCGCGTCACCTCGCTGGCAGCGATCCAGCAGGTGCAGGGCTCACCGGTGATGGCCGAGCTCAACGCGGGCGGTGACACGGTGGCCGGGCCGCAGTACGTCACCATCGGCAGCCGGGTCGACGAGATGATCCAGCCGTTCAGCAATATCGCCCTGCAGGGGCCGGGCGCCCGCAATCTCGTCTTGCAGGACCTCTGTCCCAGCAACCTGACGGGGCACTTCCACATGGTGTACGACCCGTTCGTGCACGACCTGCTCCTGCAGACCCTGGATCCGGCCAGTCCGGAACCGGTGTGCCGGGCGGTGCCGCTGGGCACCGGCATCCCGCAGGTGATCATCGCCGGCAATTCCTGATCGGGCGGCCGGGCGGAGGGGTCGACACCCCGCCCGGACCGCAATGGATTTCTACCAGTTTCGGCGGCTTCCGTCTGGGACATCTGAAAAGCTTCGGCTTCGCGCAGCGATTCTCCGAGGCCCGGCGGGCGGGTTCGGGTCGCTCACTAGAATGAGACGACCGTATCCACCAGTTTTCCCGGGAGCCGCCGTGACCATTCAGCCCGTCCGCCTATTCGGCGATCCCGTCCTGCGCGCCCGCGCGGCCGAGGTCACCGAGTTCGATCGGGAACTGGGCCAGCTCGTCCAGGACCTGACCGACACCATGTACGACGACGGCGGAGTCGGGATGGCCGCGCCGCAGATCGGCGTCGGGCTGCGGGTGTTCGTCTACGACACCGGCGACGCGCAGGGGCACGTGGTGAACCCGGTCTACACGGTCGAAGGCGACGAGGAACAGGTCGGGCCCGAAGGGTGCCTGTCGATTCCCGGGGTGCGCTACGACGTGCGGCGTGCGCTGCGGGTGCGGGTGTCCGGGGTGGACGCGCAGGGCAAGCCGGTCCGATTCGACGCGACCGATCTGCTCTCGCGCTGCGTGCAGCACGAGAACGACCACCTGGACGGGGTGCTGTTCATCGACCGGCTCGACCCGGGCGATCGCAAGGAGGCCATGCGCACCATCCGGGAATCGGATTGGTTCAGCGCGGGCCTGACCGTGCGCGCCTCGCGGGGCGCCGGCGAGTCCGGCAAGCCCAACCCGTTCGGGCGGGGCCGCTGATGCGCATCGTCTTCGCGGGCACGCCCGAACCGGCCGTGCCGTCGCTGCAACGGTTCATCGATTCGACCCGGCACGAGGTGGTCGCCGTCGTCACCCGGCCCGACGCCGTCGCCGGGCGCGGGCGCAAGGTGCAGCGCTCCCCGGTGGGGCAGCTCGCCGACGCGCACGGCATCCCGGTGCTGACGCCGCGGCGGGCGGGCGATCCGGAATTCGTCGAGCAGCTCACGGAATTGGCGCCCGACTGCTGTCCCGTCGTCGCCTACGGCGCGCTACTGCCGCAGCGGGTCCTCGATATTCCGCGCTTCGGCTGGATCAACCTGCACTTCTCGCTGCTGCCCGCCTGGCGGGGCGCGGCGCCGGTGCAGGCCGCGATCAACGCCGGTGACGAGTTCACCGGCGCCTCCACCTTCCAGATCGAAGCCGGCCTGGACACCGGGCCGGTCTTCGGCGTCGTCACCGAGAAGATCCAGGTCACCGACACCGCGGGCATTCTGCTCGGGCGGCTCGCCGAGAGCGGGGCGCGCCTGCTCGAATCCACCCTCGACGGCGTGGAAGACGGTGCGCTGCAGGCGATTCCGCAGCCCGCCGAGGGCGTCTCGCACGCGCCCAAGGTGGTCGCCGAGGACGCGCACATCCGCTGGGACGAACCGGCCCTGAACATCAGCCGCCGCATCCGCGCCGTCACCCCGGCCCCCGGCGCCTGGACCGAGGTGGCCGGCGCCCGCCTCAAGGTGGGCCCGGTGGAAATGGTCGAGGAGGAACTGCCGACCCGCGCCATCGAGGTCCGCAAGACCGGCGTCTTCATCGGCACCGCCACCACCGCCATCCGCCTGGACCAGGTCCAGCCCCAGGGCAAGCGCATGATGGCCGCCCTGGACTGGGCCCGCGGCGCCCGCCTGCAACCGGGCGCGGTCGTCGAATGACCGATCCGACCCAGGGCGCCACCGCGGTGTTGCCGACATCGAGCGACAACGAGGAGCAGGTAATGAGCGAACGAGCGATCGGCACAACGGTTTCGGTGAACGGTCCGGGTACCGGGGTGCGCCCGCGACCTCTCGGCGCCTTCGCGTCTGCGGCTGTGGCGGGCGTCCACGGGGCAGCCGCATGAGCGCCGAGGATCGCCGCCGCGCCCGGGAGCGAAACGCCGACTCCGGCCAGCGCCGCACACAGGGAAGTGCCGCACCCCGCAAGGCCGTCGGCCGCGTCAGCTCCTTCGACCGCGGCGGCGACTCGGCCCCGAGCGGGCGGGGCGATCAGCCGCGCCGGACAAGCGGGCAGGCCAAGTCGCCGCAGTCGGCCGGTCGGGCGAACGCGGACGGTTCTCGGCCGGGCAGCCGGGATTCCGGGCGCGGTAAAGCAGAAGGGCCACGGTCGAGTGGCCGTGACGGCGGTCGCGCGGCTACCGAAGAATCGCGATCGGGCTCCGGTGATCGGTCGCCGGGTTCGCGTTCCGGCGGACAGGGAGCCGCTGGTCGGCCACGAACCGGCTCCGCACAGTCCCAGGCTGGTGACATCGCAGGCCGACGGGGCGAATCGGCGCCGGGTGCTGTCCGGGAGAACTCGGGTGCGGTGCGCTCTGGTGCCCGCGGGCGCGCGGATGCTGAGGGATCGGCGTCCGGCGGCGGGAAGGGGCGTGGGGCGCAGGCGAAAGGTGTTGGGCGGCAGAAGGAACGGGGTGGGGTGGATCCGGTGCGGTTGGTGGCGCGGGATGTGCTGCGGGCCGTTCGGGAGCGGGACGCCTATGCGAACCTGGTGTTGCCGGCGTTGCTGCGGGAGCGGGGGATTTCGGGGCGGGACGCGGCGCTGGCGACCGAGCTCACCTATGGGGCCTGCCGGTCGCTCGGGTTGCTGGACGCGGTGATCGAGGCCGGGTCCGGGCGGGCGATCGAGGAGATCGACGGCGGGCTGCTCGATGTGCTGCGGCTGGGCGTGTATCAGCTGCTGCGGACGCGGATCGGGGCGCATGCCGCGGTCGACACCTCGGTGGCGATGGCGCGCAACGAATTCGGGCAGGGGCGTTCGGGTTTCGTGAACGCCGTGCTGCGGCGGGCGGGGGAGAAGACCGCCGAGCAGTGGGTGCTCGAGCTGGCGCCGTCGGATCCGGTCGGGCACCTGGCGTTCGAGTTCGCGCATCCGCAGTGGATCGCGCAGGCGTTCGCCGACGCACTCGGCGTGCGCGCCGCGGAACTGCGCGACGCGCTCGCGGCCGACGACGCCCGTCCGTCCGTGCACCTGGTGGCGCGGCCGGGTGAGATCTCCGCCGAGGAATTGGCGCTGGTCACCGGCGGTAACGAAGGCAAGTGGTCGCCCTACGCGGTCTACCTCGACGGCGGCGATCCGGGCAAACTCGAGCCGGTGCGCGAGGGTTTGGCGAGCGTGCAGGACGAGGGCAGTCAGCTCGTCGCCCTCAGCCTGACGCGCGCCCCGCTCGAGGGCCCGGACAACGGCCGCTGGCTGGACCTGTGTGCCGGCCCCGGCGGCAAGGCCGCGTTGCTCGGCGCCCTGGCCGCCATCGACCGCTTCCACGTCGACGCGGTCGAACCCTCCGAACACCGCGCCGAACTGGTCCGCAAATCCACCCGGGACCTCCCGGTCGAAGTGCACGTCGTCGACGGCCGCGCCAGCGGCCTGACCCCCGGCTACGACCGCATCCTGGTCGACGCCCCGTGCACGGGCCTGGGCGCGCTGCGCCGCCGTCCGGAAGCCCGCTGGCGGCGCACCCCGGCCGACGTCCGCGAACTGGTCGTCCTGCAACGCGAACTGCTCGCCGCGGCCTGGGATCTCCTGCGCCCCGGCGGCGTCGTCGTCTATTCGACCTGTTCCCCGCACCTGGCCGAAACCGTCTCCGTCGTCGGCGATTTCGTCCGCCGCACCGGCGCCACCCAACTCGACACCCGCGCGCTGCTCCCGGGCGTCACCGACATCGGCGACGGCCCCGGCGCCCAGCTCTGGCCGCACCGCCACGGCACCGACGCCATGTTCATGGCCGCCCTGCGCAAACCGCTGTAGCGAGGGCGTCGCGCCGTCGAGGGCGATGCTCCCACGTGCGGCGTGGCAGGGGAAGGGCGCGCGTTCCAAATGTCCAAGCCCGGGCCGGGTGCGGCGGGCAGACTGGGGACATGGCGATCACGTGGCAGGGTGTCGTCGCGTTGGCGACGGAGTTGCCGCAGGTGGAGGAGTCCACCTGGTGGCGTAGTCCCGCGCTGAAGGTGGGCGGGAAAGGGTTCGCGCGGCTGCGGGACGAGGCCGAGGGCGGGCTGGTGCTGCAGTGCGAGATGGCGGAGAAGGAAGCGCTGCTGGCCTCGGGGGACCCGACCTTCTACACCACCCCGCACTACGACGGGTACGGCTACATCCTGATCGATCTGGACCGGATCGATCCCGCCCAGCTGCGCGAACTGCTCGACGCCGCCTGGTGGCTGGCGGCTCCGGCCAAGCTGCGCAAGCAGCGCGCCCAGTCGGGCTGACTACTCGCGTTCGGACAGTTCGCGCAGGCGGGCAAGGGTTTTGGTGAGGATGCGCGAGACGTGCATCTGCGAGATGCCCATCTGCTTGGCGATCTGGGTCTGGGTCATCGACTCGAAGAACCGCATGGTCAGGATCCGGCGCTCGCGCTCCGGCAGCCCGGCCAGCAGCGGACGGATCGCGACGTACTCCTCCACCCGCTCGAACTGACCTTCCTCCTCGCCGAGGGTGTCCAGCAGCGAGGCGTCGGTGTCGCGGCCCAGCGAGGCGGCGTCGATCGAGCTCGGCTGGTAGGCGTTGCCTGCGATGACCGCCTGGGTGACCTCGTCGGGATCGACGTCGAGGTGCGCGGCGATCTCCTTGGCGGTGGGGGAGCGGCCCAGGGTCTGGGAGAGCGCGTCGATGGCGGCGCCGATCCGCAGATGAGTCTCCTTGACCCGCCGCGGAACTCGCATCGCCCAGGTGTTGTCCCGGAAGTATCTGCGGACCTCGCCCATGATGGTCGGCACCGCGAAGGACAGGAAGTTGGAACCGCGACTCGGGTCGAACCGGTCCACCGCGTGCACCAGCCCGACGCGCGCGACCTGGGTCAGGTCGTCGAAGGGCTCACCGCGGCCGCTGAATTTGCGGGCGATGTGATCGGCGAGCGGGATGCAGCGGCTGATCAGCTGGTCGCGCAGCGCCGTGTGCTGCGCAGTGCCTGCGGTGGCGGCCGAGAGTCGCTCGAACAGCGCGCCCAGATCGTCGTAGCCGGAACCGGAGCCGACCTCCTCGACGGTCTCGGCGTCTTCCACGGCGTCGGTGGGCGCCGCTTCGGCTTCCGCACCCGCTGCGGTGGTCTCCTTGGTCTCGCTGGTACCGGGCTGATCCGGCTCGAACACTGTCTCGTCTGCGGGCACTACGCCTTCCCCCGGACCCGACGGAACTCGACCGACGTCGGATATCCGGAGGCGGCCGAATCGTAGGGGTCCTGCGTCGCCTGCACCGAGTCGGTGAGGGTGCGCAGCACGTGCCAGCCGAAGCTGCGCTGGTCCGGCATGCCCTCGGCGCCCGCGATGCCGCTGACGTGCACCAGCAGCTCGGTGTCGCCGATGGTGAACCGGCAGTGCAGGCTGGAGCCCGGTTTGGCGACCGCGATCAGGGTCGAGCACACCTCGTCGACGGCCAGCCGGATGTCGGCGACCTCGTCGAGGGTGAATTCGCTGAGTAGGACGAGAGTTTCGGCGAGCCCGCGCACGATGGGCAGCTGTGTGACCGATGCGGCCACCCGAATCTCCACGGGGGAGCTGGTCCCCTGTTCCGCCGAAATATTGATCACCCCGACAAGGCTACCCATTCCACTGCGCCGCAATCACAGTTTGCCTGGTCTGTAGGCACGTTCGGCTCCCCGGAGCGGCCCTCGGTACACTCCCGCCTTGTGTCCACACCCACGTTTTCGCGCCCGGCCGAGCCGATGATCGCGCCCTCCATCCTGTCCGCCGACTTCGCTCGTCTCGCGGACGAGACCCGGGCCGTCGCGACCGCCGACTGGCTGCACGTGGACGTGATGGACGCGCATTTCGTGCCGAATCTCACGCTGGGCCTGCCCGTGGTGCAGAGCCTGCTGAAGGCGACCGACATTCCGCTGGACTGCCATCTGATGATCGAGGATCCGGGCCGCTGGGCGCCCTCGTACGCGGAGGCGGGCGCCTACAACGTCACCTTCCACGCCGAGGCCACCGACGATCCGGTGTCGGTGGCGCGCGATATCCGCGCGGCGGGCGCGAAGGCCGGACTGTCGGTGAAGCCGAACACACCGATCGAGCCGTACCTGGAGATCCTGAAGAACTTCGACACGCTGCTGGTGATGAGTGTCGAGCCGGGTTTCGGCGGGCAGTCGTTCATCGCGCACGTGCTGGAGAAGGCGCGCATCGTGCGCAACCTGGTCGATGCCGGTGAGCTGCGCCTGCTGGTGGAGATCGACGGCGGGATCAACGCCGACACCATCGAGCAGGCGGCCGAGGCCGGTATCGATTGCTTCGTCGCGGGTTCGGCGGTCTACAACACGGCCGATCCGGGGGCGACGGTGGAGAAGCTGCGCCACCAGGCCGCCGCGCACTGGGCCTGATCCGCTTCGGGCGCTGGACGATTCAGCGCCCGAAGCGTGAAAACGCTAGTTGTACTGTGATTTCCGCCGGGCGCCGAGCGCCCGCGTCGCCTCGATGACCGCGTTGATGGGCGGCAGGGTGGTGGCGTTCTCGGGCTGCTGCACCCAGACGCGGTAGCCGGTGCGCTCGTCGTCGGCGGAGGGCAGCACGACCTGGCTGCCGGCACACGCGACCGTGGCGTAGAGGCGGAACAGTTCGGCGGAGACGTGCGTGGTGAGCGCCTCCGAGGCCGGACCGGTGATGAACGTCCAGCTGCCGGCGCGCGGGTGGTGCACGACGGGCGCGGCGAGCCGGGCGGACTGCAACCGCCGCTGCACCTGCTCGCCCAGATCCGACGGCATCGTGATGGCGCCGTAGTGCTGGCCGATGTGCAACAGAATGTGGCGCGAGGCCGGGTCGATCGAAGCCGGCATCTGAAAATCGTTGCAGTACTGATCGCAGCGAACTTCCAGCTTCGCGTCGAGAAGCGTGGTCACGCAGCACCCCCGGTGAGTGGTGGATTTTCCATGGTGTCGAGATCCTCTTCCAGCTGGTGGAAGCCGTTTCATGGCCGACTGGGGAACAAAATTCGAACGGTGTGGATCGTGTACATAACAATCCTGCATCCATTTCCGTTTGGATGCAAGGGGAATGTGTGGGCGTGTTTTCCGCTGGGTACCAGGCGGATTCGGCGCTCCGGCGAAATGGTCTTGATTCGTCCGTGATGCGCGGAAATTCTGGGCAGTCTGTTTATATCGGGCTGGTAAATAGTCCGCTATTTCGTATCGCTGTATAGAAACCCGCCGGGCTTGCCGGTCGCGTGGTCGGTTCCATCCCGCATCGGCCGCTGGGCGGAACCGCGCTGCCGCCCTACGACCGGGCGTCGTTAGTCTGGGAGCGAGCGCGGGGAATAGCAGCCGGGCCCAGCTTGTTCCGCCCACCGGGAACACGAACGCGACAGGGAGTGCAGCGCATGTTCACAGGCATCGTCGAGGAGCTTGGCGAGATCGTCGCCACCGAGCCGCTGGCCGACGCCGCGCGCCTGACCATCCGGGGCAAGCTCGTCACCTCCGATGCCGGCCACGGCGACTCCATCGCGGTCAACGGCGTCTGCCTGACCGTCGTCGACGTCGTCGACGGCGACAGCTTCACCGTCGACGTCATGCAGGAGACGCTGAACCGCTCCAGCATCGGCGGCCTCGGCGCGGGCGACCGGGTCAACCTGGAGCGCGCCGCCGCGCTGAACAGCCGCCTCGGCGGGCACCTGGTGCAGGGCCACGTCGACGGCACCGGCACCGTGCTGGCCCGCACCCCCTCGGAGAACTGGGAGATCGTGCGCGTCTCGCTGCCCGAGGCGATCGCCCGGTACGTGGTGGAGAAGGGCTCGATCACCGTGGACGGGATCTCGCTCACGGTCTCGGGCCTGGGCCGGTCCGAGGAGCCCGCCGCCGACGGCGCGCGGGATTGGTTCGAGGTCTCGCTCATCCCGACCACGCTGTCGCTGACCAATCTGGGCGCGGCCGCCGTCGGCACCAGGGTCAACCTGGAGGTCGACGTGATCGCCAAGTACGTCGAGCGGCTGCAACAGCGCGGCTGAGCGCCTGCCGCGGGCGTCGCCGAAACGGACTGCCCTAATGTAGTGAGGCAAGGTGCTCGGCCGGCGAGCCGGACACTTCTTTGGATATGGAGCACAGCTGACGTGACCAGGTTCGACACCATCGAGCGCGCAGTCGCCGACATCGCCGCCGGAAAGGCCGTCGTCGTCGTCGACGACGAGGACCGCGAGAACGAGGGCGACCTCATCTTCGCGGCGGAGAAGGCCACCCCGGAGCTGGTCGCCTTCATGATCCGCTACACCTCCGGCTACATCTGTGTGCCGCTCACCGGTGACGACTGCGACCGTCTCGGCCTGCCGCCGATGTACGCGCAGAACCAGGACAAGCACGGCACCGCCTACACCGTGTCCGTCGACGCGCGCGAGGGCATCACCACCGGCATCTCCGGCGCCGACCGCGCCACCACCATGCGCCTGCTCGCCGACCCCGACGCCAAGGCCGACGATCTGACCCGCCCCGGCCACGTGGTGCCGCTGCGCGCCAAGGACGGCGGCGTGCTGCGCCGCCCGGGGCACACCGAGGCCGCCGTCGACCTGTCCCGGATGGCGGGCCTGCGCCCGGCCGGCGTCATCTGCGAGATCGTCAGCCAGAAGGACGAGGGCCATATGGCCCGCACCGAGGAACTGCGCATCTTCGCCGACGAGCACGATCTGGCGCTGATCTCCATCGCCGACATGATCGCCTGGCGGCGCAAGCACGAGAAGCAGGTCATCCGCGTCGCCGAGGCGCGCATCCCGACCGCGCACGGTGAATTCCTCGCGGTCGGTTACCAGAGCATCTACGACGATGTCGAGCATGTGGCGCTGGTGCGCGGCGACATCAGCGACGGCGAGGACGTGCTGGTGCGCGTGCACTCGGAGTGCCTCACCGGCGACGTGTTCGGTTCGCTGCGCTGCGACTGCGGCCCGCAACTGGACGCCGCGCTGGAAATGGTGGCCGCCGAGGGCCGCGGCGTGGTGCTCTACATGCGCGGGCACGAGGGCCGCGGCATCGGCCTGATGCACAAGCTGCAGGCCTACCAGCTGCAGGATTCCGGCCGCGACACCGTGGACGCGAACCTCGACCTCGGCCTGCCCGCCGACGCCCGCGACTACGGCACCGGCGCGCAGATCCTGGTCGATCTCGGCCTCCGCTCGATGCGCCTGCTCACCAACAATCCGGCCAAGCGCGTCGGCCTGGACGGCTACGGCCTGCGCATCACCGAGCGCGTCCCGATGCCGTTGCGCGCCAACGCCGAGAACCTGCGCTACCTGCGCACCAAGCGCGACCGGATGGGCCACGACCTGATCGGCCTGGACGAGCTCGATCTCGGCGAAACCGCGCAGTAGGCCCGTCCCCGGCACCCCACAGAAAGGCTCCTCATGAGCGGCACCGGCGTACCCAGCTTCGAGCTGGCGGATGCCAAGGACCTCAAGCTCGGCATCGTCGCGTCGCGCTGGCACACCAAGATCTGCGACACCCTGGTGGCGAACGCCGAGCGGGTGGCGAAGGAAGCGGGCGTGCGCCATGTGACGACGGTGCGCTGCGCGGGCGCGATGGAGCTGCCGGTCGTCGCCCAGGAGCTGGCCCGCACGCACGACGCGGTCGTCGCGCTCGGCGTGGTGATCCGCGGCGGCACACCGCATTTCGAGTACGTGTGCGACGCGGTGACGGCCGGGCTGACCCGGGTGTCGCTGGACGCGGCGACGCCGGTCACCAACGGTGTGCTCACCACCAACACCGAGGAGCAGGCCCTCGACCGCGCCGGCTTGCCCGGGTCGGCCGAGGACAAGGGCGAGCAGGCCGCGCAGGCCGCCCTCGACGCCGCGCTCACGCTGCGGGCGCTACGAGAGTCGTTCTGAGGCAATGCCCGTCGTACGCATGTGGCGCCGTGCCGCCGTGGCCGATACTCCGGAGTGGGAGCTCGAGGTGCGGCCGCGCCGTGCCGTCCGCACCGCCTGGATCTGCGCGATCATCGTCATCGTGGTCTTCGCGATCGGCGGCATCTGGCTGCGGTCCGGATCGACCGGGGTGAACTTCCGCCTCGTCGATCAGTTCGCGATGATCGGCGTCGGTCTGCTCATCGCCGCCGGCATCCTCTCGCTCACCCGCCCGCGCCTGCGCGTCGGCCCTCGGGGCGTGGCGGTCCGGAACATCCTCGGCGAGAACACCTTCGGCTGGCAGCACGTGCGCGGGGTGTCCTTCCCGGACCGTAAGTCCTGGGCTCGGCTGGAACTCGCCGACGACGAATACGTTCCGCTGCTCGCCATCCGCTCCAACGACAAGGCGCACGCGGCCCGCGCGATGGACCGCTTCCGTGAACTCGGCGCGAAGTACACCACCGAGGACGTCGCGAAGTCCTGACAGCACCGGGATTGTGCCGCGCGGCCCCGGATCGAATCGAGGCGCGCGGCGACGCCGGGGTCGCGGCCGATCAGCGGGTGTCGCCGAAGACCGCCCCCTCGCGGCGTGGGTCGGCGCCGCCGATCCAGCCGCCGGCCGGATCGAGTCGCAGTGCGCTCAAGCCGCTGACCTGGGACGTCACCGAGACCTGGTGGCCGAGTTCGCGCAGTTTCAGCACCAGCGCGTCGTGGTCGCCCTTGTCGGAGGCGTCGATGGCGGGATGCTCGCCGCCGATCCCGGTGGCGGGGCTGTTGCCCGCGCCGAAGGAGACCGCCGAGACCGCCTGCTGCGGGTCCAGCCCCCAATCCAGCAGGCCGACCAGCGTTTTGACGACGAACTGGATGATCACCGAGCCGCCGGGGGAGCCGGTGACGTGGGTCAGGGCGCCGCGCGTGCCGTCGGGCGCCCGATCGAAGACCAGGGTCGGCGCCATCGAACTGCGCGGGCGCTTGTTCGGCTGCAGGCGGTTGGCCACGGGCGCGCCGTCCGGGCCGAGCGGGTCGGCCGAGAAATCGGTGAGCTGGTTGTTCAGCACGAAACCGTCGACGACGTGGAAGGAGCCGAAGGCGGATTCCACCGTGGTGGTCAGGGCGGCGGCGTTGCCGTACTTGTCGACCACCGAGATGTGGCTGGTGCCGTGCTCGGGCGGCTGCGGGCCGACGCCGAGCGGGACCGGGCCGAAGTCGCCCGGCTGGGCGGTGCCCATGCTGCGGCTCGGATTGATCAGTCCGGCACGCTGCTTCAGGTAGTTCTTGTCGATCAGGGTCTGCATCGAGCCGCCGGGCAGCGGGATGAAGTCCTCGTCGGCGACGTACTTGTTGCGGTCGGCGTAGGCGAGGCGCTCGGCCTCGGAGATCAGGTGCACCGCTTCGGCTTTCGGCTTGCCGCCGTTGGCGTCGAGGTTGTCCGGCTTCAGGCCCGCGAGGTCGAAGTTCTCCAGGATGCCCAGCGTCGCCGCGACGGTGCTGCCGCCGGAGGAGGGCGCGGGCATGCCGCAGATCTCGTGCGCGCGGTAGCCCGAGCACAGCGCGGTGCGCTTCTTGGGCTGGTAGGCCGAGAGATCGGCCAGGGTGATCTGGCCGCCGGTGCGCCCGCCCGCAGTGGAGGCCGTGGCGTCGACGATGGCCTGCGCGATGGCCCCGGTGTAGAAGGCGTCCGCGCCGTTGGCGGCGATCGCGCCCAGCGTCTTGGCCATGCCCGGGTTGGTCAGCACCGTGCCGACCTTCTTGCCCGTGCCGTCGGAGTTCAGGAAGTACGCCTTGGCCGCCTCGTCGGTGGCGAGGTCTTTCGCGGACTCCGCGATCTGGCCCGCCAGGCGTGGGCTGATCTCGAAGCCGTCGTCGGCCAGCCGGATGGCCGGGTCGAACAGGTCGCGCCAGCCGGTCTTGCCGTGTTCGCGGTGGGCGAGTTCCAGCATGCGCAGGATGCCGGGGACGCCGATCGAGCGGCCGCTGGCGCGCGTGCTCGGTTTCGGTTCGGTGCGGTCGGTGTCGCTGACCCAGCGCAGGTAGTTCTCGGTGGCCGCGGCCGGCGCCACCTCGCGGCCGTCGTAGGCCTCGACGTTCTTGCTCGCGGCGTCGTAGTAGACCAGGAAGCCGCCGCCGCCGATGCCGGAGGCCTGCGGTTCGACCAGCCCCAGCACCGCCTGCGCCGCGATCAGTGCGTCCGCGGCGGTGCCGCCGTTGTTCAGCACCTCGCACGCGGCCCGGGTGGAGATCGGATTGGCCGTGGACACCGCGTAGGTCCGGGTGCGCACCGCCGTCATCCCGGACCGGTACCCCGACGCGATCTCGGGATTGGTGGCGATGTTGGTCGAGCCCGATCCGCTGGGGGCGGCCGCGGTGACCGGAGTGCCGTTGGCACTCTCGGCACACGCCCCGCCCGCCTGCTGATCCTCACCCGAACAGGCCGTGACTATCCCGACCACGAGCGTCAGCGCCGCCCCAGCGCCGACCCACTTACCACGTGCGCGCCTCATGCACGGACTTTAACGCCGATCATCGCCCGCCGTGCGGTATCGCAACGAAAAGATCTCCGCCGCAAGCACTCTCCGCACTGCGGCACCCACGCGAAATCCGCAGGTCACGGTGGCCGATGGCGCCGCTCATCGTGACAGCGGAACCGCGAGCGGGGCGCCGGCGGCCGATCCGGCGGCCGCCGCCGGTGCCGGCGGGGGCTGTCGGTGGCAGTCGATAGGCTGTTCGGGTGGCAGATCCAGCGACGTACCGGCCCGGGCCGGGAACGATTCCCGTCGAGCCCGGAGTGTACAAATTCCGGGACGCGCATCGGCGGGTCATCTATGTCGGGAAGGCGAAGAGCCTGCGGAGCAGGCTGAATTCGTACTTCGCCGATGTGGCGTCGCTGCACCCGCGCACCCGCCAGATGGTTACCACGGCGGCCAGCGTCGAGTGGACGGTCGTCTCCACCGAGGTGGAGGCGCTCCAGCTGGAATACAACTGGATCAAGGAATTCGATCCGCGCTTCAATGTGCGCTACCGCGACGACAAGTCCTACCCCGTGCTCGCGGTCACGCTCAACGAGGAGTTCCCGCGGCTGTTCGTCTACCGCGGGGCGCGGAAGAAGGGCGTCCGGTATTTCGGCCCGTACGCGCACGCCTGGGCGATCCGCGAGACCCTCGATCTGCTGTTGCGGGTGTTCCCGGCGCGCACCTGCTCGAACGGAGTCTTCAAGCGGCACAACCAGATCGGCCGCCCCTGCCTGCTCGGCTACATCGACAAGTGCGCCGCGCCCTGTGTCGGCCGGGTCAGCGCCGCCGAGCACCGCCGGATCGTCGAGGATTTCTGCGACTTCCTGGCCGGCCGGACCGACCGGATGGTCCGGGAGCTGGAGCGCCGCATGCAGGACGCCGCCGAGGAGCTCGATTTCGAGACGGCCGCCCGTCTGCGCGACGACGTGCAGGCCCTGCGCCGCGCGCTGGAGAAGCAGGCCGTGGTGCTCGGCGACGGCACCGACGCCGACGTGATCGCCTTCGCCACCGACGAACTCCAGGTCTCGGTGCAGATCTTCCACGTGCGCGACGGCCGGGTGCGCGGCCAGCGCGGCTGGGTGGTCGACAAATCCGGTGACGCCATCGACGCCCCGGAGGCCGGCGGCGAGCGGGCCGCGCTGGTGGAACAGTTCCTCACCCAGTTCTACGGGGAGCAGGTCGCGGTCGCCGAGCAGGCCGCCGAGGAGCAGGCCGCCACCGTCGTGCCGCGCGAGGTGCTGGTTCCGGAGCTGCCCGCCGACACCGAGCAGATCCAGGAGTGGCTGAGCGCGCTGCGCGGCTCCGGGGTCAAGCTCCGGGTGCCCCAGCGCGGCGACAAGAAGGCCCTCGCCGAGACCGTGCAGCGCAACGCCATGGAGGCGCTGGCCCAGCACAAACTCAAGCGCGCCGGCGATCTGACGTCGAGATCGGCCGCGCTGCAAGACATTCAGGACGCGCTCGAACTCGACAGCGCCCCGCTGCGCATCGAGTGCGTCGACATCAGCCACGTCCAGGGCACCGACGTGGTGGCCTCGCTGGTGGTCTTCGAGGACGGCCTGCCGCGCAAATCGGAGTACCGGCACTTCACCATCAAGGAGGCCGCGGGCGAGGGTCGCTCCGACGACGTCGGCAGCATCCGCGAGGTCACCCGGCGGCGGTTCTGGCGGCTGCGCAAGGAGCGCGACGAACTGGCGGCCGAGGCGGCGGCCCCGCACACCGCCGAGACCGACGCGCTCGCGAATCCGGACCCGAACGCCTACGGCATCGACGAGGACGGCCTGGACGGCGCGCTGGACCCGGAGGATCTGAACCCCCGCCCGGGGATCGACCCGCGCACCGGCCGCCCCCGCAAATTCGCCTATCCGCCCAACCTCTACGTCGTCGACGGCGGCGCGCCCCAGGTGGCGGCCGCCGCCGAGGTGCTCGACGATCTGGGCATCACCGATGTCGCGGTGATCGGCCTGGCCAAGCGCCTGGAGGAGGTCTGGGTGCCGGGCGAGCCCGATCCGGTGATCATGCCGCGCAACAGCGAGGCCCTGTTCCTGCTGCAACGGGTGCGCGACGAGGCGCACCGCTTCGCGATCACCTTCCACCGCAGCAAACGCTCGCGCCGGATGACGGCCTCGGCCCTGGATTCGGTGCGGGGTCTCGGCGAGTCCCGGCGGACGGCGCTGGTCACCCATTTCGGGTCGGTCGCCAAGCTCAAGGAGGCCAGCATCGAGCAGATCACCGAGGTGCCCGGTGTCGGCGTCGCGACGGCGAAAGCGGTGCTCGCGGCCCTCAACGCGGAGGCCGCGGACGCGACACGCGCCCCCGCAAGCGACAATTGAAGAATTCCGTGTCGCGTACGTTGTGTGTCTGCGCCCGATACCGGAACCGGTACGGGATGATCGAGAGGCACCCTAGACACAGATCCGGTAGGACATGACACGCGTCGAATCGAACAGCACTGCGGGCGGCCCCCGGTCGGCCGCCGATTCCGGCACGCCCGAGTCCGGCCTGCGCGAGCAGGTGGAGGTCGTCATAGTGACCGGTTTGTCCGGTGCGGGCCGCGGTACCGCGGCCCGTGTGCTGGAGGACCTGGGCTGGTACGTCACCGACAACCTGCCGCCCGAGCTGATCGGCCGCATGGTCGAGCTCGGGGCCGCGGCGGAACCGCCGATCCGGCGATTGGCCCTGGTGATGGACGTTCGCAGCCGGTTCTTCACCGGTAATCTCTCGGCCGTCACCGAGCAACTGCGGGCGTTCGGCGTGCGCACCCGCATTCTGTTCCTGGAGGCCTCGGACGATGTCCTGATCCGCCGTTTCGGGTTCGCCCGGCGCCGGCATCCGCTGCAGAGCGAGAGCCGCGACGGCACCCTCTCGGCGGGCATCGCCGCCGAGCGGGTCCGGCTGGCTACCGTGAAGACCGCGGCCGACCTGGTCATCGATACGTCCGAGCTATCCATCCATCAATTGCATCGCAAGCTCGAGGAGGCCTACGGCGGCGGTACACCCGCCGCATTGCAGCTGACCGTGCAGTCCTTCGGCTTCAAATACGGGGTTCCGCTGGACGCAGACATGGTGTTGGATGTGCGTTTTCTACCCAATCCGCATTGGATACCGGAACTTCGGGAACATTCGGGACAGGAGGCGGTGGTCAGCGAATACGTGCTGTCGCGCCCCGGCGCGGCCGACTATCTGCGCACGGCGCACCACCTGGTCGACCTGACGACGAATGGTTACCGCCAAGAGGGGAAGCGATACATGACGGTGGCAGTGGGCTGCACCGGAGGCAAGCACCGCAGCGTGGCGATCGCCGAGGCGCTCGGTGAACTGATGGGCGCGCTATTCGACGAGCAGGGTGCGGCGGGGGCGCCCGGCGTCGTGCGCGTGGTACATCGGGATCTGGGGCGCGAATGACCGGGTGGGAATCCAATCCCGCCATCGTGGCGCTCGGCGGCGGGCACGGACTATATGCGACGTTGACCGCGGTCCGGCGGCTGACCCGCAAGATCTGCGCGGTGGTGACGGTCGCCGACGACGGCGGCTCCTCGGGCCGGCTACGCGCCGAGCTGGGCGTGCTGCCCCCGGGCGATCTGCGGATGGCCCTGGCGGCCCTGGCGGCCGACCCGGAGGGCGTCTGGACCCAGTCGATCCAGCACCGTTTCGGCGGCACGGGCGCGCTGGCCGGTCACTCGGTCGGCAATCTGATCCTGGCGGGCCTCACCGAGGTGCTGGGCAACCCGGTGGACGCCCTGGACGAACTGGGGAAAATGCTGAAGGTGACCGGCCGGGTCCTGCCGATGTCGCCCATCGCCCTCGATATCGAGGCCGATGTGTCCGGGCTGGAGGCGGATCCGCGGGTGAGCCGCTGTATCCGCGGCCAGGTCGCGGTCGCGACCACGCCGGGCAAGGTGCGCCGGGTCCGGCTGATCCCCTCGGATCCGCCCGCGAGCCCGGAGGCCACCTCGGCCATCGAGCACGCGGATGTCGTTGTGCTGGGCCCGGGTTCGTGGTTCACCAGCGTCATTCCGCACGTCATGGTTCCCGAATTGCGCGAAGCGCTGGTCTACACCCGTGCGCGTAAGGTCCTGGTGCTGAACCTGGCCGCGGAACCGGGTGAGACGGCGGGTTTCTCCGCCGAACGCCATCTGCATGTATTGTCCCAGCACGCACCGGAATTCGTTGTCGACGAGGTTTTGGTCGATTCGGGCTCGGTGCCGGAGGGTCGAGAGCGTGAACATGTGGCCAGGGCTGCCGAACAGTTGCGGGCGCGAGTAACCTTTTCCGATGTCGCCGAAGCGGGAACCGACCGGCATCACCCCGGAAAGCTCGCCGCCGCACTGGATCAGCTGATCCGGCAACCTCGGCCGCAAAAGGCAGGGCTTCGAGTCGAAGGACGGCACATGGGCGCGGATGTGCGGTCCGGGTTGGGTGGAAAGGAGCGCGTCTCGTGGCAATGACAGCCGAGGTGAAAGACGAGCTGAGCAGGCTCACGGTTTCACAGGTGAGTTCCCGCAAGGCCGAACTGTCCGCGCTCCTACGTTTCGCCGGAGGCCTGCATATCGTCGGCGGCCGGGTGATCGTGGAGGCCGAAGTGGACATGGGCTCGATTGCCCGGCGTTTGCGCCGGGAGATCTTCGAGCTCTACGGCTACGGCTCCGATGTGCACGTGCTGGGCGCGGGCGGGTTGCGCAAGACCTCCCGCTACGTGGTGCGCGTGTCCAAGGAGGGTGAGGCCCTCGCGCGGCAGACCGGTCTGCTCGACGTGCGCGGCCGCCCGGTGCGCGGCCTGCCGGCCCAGGTGGTCGGCGGCAGCATCGCCGACGCCGAAGCGGCCTGGCGCGGTGCGTTTCTGGCGCACGGCTCGCTCACCGAACCGGGTCGCTCCTCGGCCCTCGAGGTGAGCTGCCCCGGTCCGGAGGCGGCGCTGGCGCTGGTCGGCGCGGCGCGGCGGCTGGGCATCACCGCGAAGGCGCGGGAGGTGCGCGGCACCGACCGGGTGGTGGTGCGCGACGGCGAGGCCATCGGCGCGCTGCTCACCCGCATGGGCGCCCAGGACACCAGGCTGACCTGGGAGGAGCGCCGGATGCGGCGCGAGGTCCGGGCGACGGCGAACCGCCTGGCCAACTTCGACGACGCCAACCTGCGCCGTTCGGCCCGGGCCGCGGTGGCCGCGGCCGCCCGGGTGGAGCGCGCGCTGGAGATCCTCGGCGACGACGTGCCGGACCACTTGGCCGCGGCGGGCAAGCTGCGCGTGCAGCACCGTCAGGCCTCGCTGGAGGAACTGGGCCAGCTCGCCGATCCGCCGATGACGAAAGACGCTGTGGCGGGCCGGATCCGCCGCCTGCTGTCGATGGCCGATCGGCGCGCCAAGGAACTCGGTGTCCCGGACACCGAATCCGCGGTCACCGCGGAACTGCTCGACGAAGCCTGACAATTTCGGCCAGATCCCGCCGCTCCGGAATGTCCGGGGCGGCGGGTTTCCTGTGTTCGGGTGACACTGGTGCTCCGACCCCGGCCGGTTCCGGATTTCGTGCGCGAGCAGTCCGGTGACCGGCCGAACCCGCAGTGCCGCAGGAGCTGTCGACGACGACGGCGCACAACGGCAGGTGCATGTCGGTGAGGTGGATCCAGGGCATTAGTGTGAGAGTGGCATCCATCGGAATGAATATCCGCTTGAAAGCTGAGGAGCGAATAACGTGACTGTCCGGGTAGGCATCAACGGCTTCGGTCGTATCGGACGTAACTTCTTTCGGGCGGTGGAGGCGCAGAAGGCGCTCGGCACCACCGATATCGAAATCGTGGCGGTCAACGACCTCACCGACAACGCGTCCCTGGCAACCCTGCTGAAGTACGACTCGATCCTCGGCCGCCTGCCGCAGGACGTCTCGCTGGACGGCGAGGACACCATCGTGGTCGGCGATCAGCGGATCAAGGCCCTGGCCATCAAGGAGGGCCCGGCGGCCCTGCCCTGGGGCGAGCTGGGCGTCGACGTGGTCGTCGAGTCCACCGGTATCTTCACCGACGCGACCAAGGCCAAGGGCCACCTGGCGGCCGGCGCCAAGAAGGTCATCATCTCCGCGCCCGCCAAGGGCGAGGATCTGACCGTGGTGATGGGCGTCAACGACAACCAGTACGACGGCAGCCAGAACATCATCTCCAACGCCTCGTGCACCACCAACTGCCTGGGCCCGCTGGCCAAGGTGCTCAACGACACCTTCGGCATCGAGCGTGGCCTGATGACCACGATCCACGCCTACACCCAGGACCAGAACCTGCAGGACGGCCCGCACAGCGACCTGCGTCGCGCCCGTGCCGCCGCCCTGAACATCGTGCCCACCGGCACCGGTGCGGCCAAGGCCATCGGCCTGGTGCTGCCCGAGCTGCAGGGCAAGCTGGACGGCTACGCGCTGCGCGTGCCGGTCCCGACGGGCTCGGTCACCGACCTCACCGTCACCCTGGCCAAGTCCGCGTCCATCGACGCGATCAACGAGGCCTACAAGGCCGCGGCCGAGGGCGCGCTGAAGGGCTTCCTGAAGTACAACGTGGACCCGATCGTCTCCAGCGACATCGTCACCGATCCGCACTCCTGCATCTACGACGCGCCGCTGACCAAGGTCATCGACGACCAGGTGAAGGTGGTCGGCTGGTACGACAACGAGTGGGGCTACTCGAACCGTCTCGCCGATCTCATCGGCCTCGTCGGCAAGTCCCTGTGACGCGCATGGCAGTCAAGACTCTGCAGGATCTGCTGGCCGAGGGTGTGGAAGGCCGGGGCGTGCTGGTGCGCTCCGACCTGAACGTGCCGCTCGACGACAACGGTGCGATCACCGATCCGGGGCGCATCATCGCCTCGGCGCCGACCATCCGCGCGCTCGCCGAGGCGGGCGCCAAGGTCGTGGTGACCGCGCATCTGGGCCGCCCGAAGGGCGCCCCGGACCCGAAGCTGTCCCTGGCCCCGGTCGCGGCGCGACTGGCCGCGGAACTGGGCCGCAACGTCCAGCTGGCCGGTGACGTGGTCGGCCAGGACGCCCTGGCGCGTTCGGAGGGCCTCACCGACGGCGACGTGCTGCTGCTGGAGAACATCCGCTTCGACGCCCGCGAGACCAGCAAGGACGACGCCGACCGCAAGAAGCTGGCGCACGCGCTGGTGGAACTGGTCGGCGACGACGGCGCTTTCGTCTCCGACGGCTTCGGCGTCGTGCATCGCAAGCAGGCCTCGGTCTACGACGTGGCCACGCTGCTGCCGCACTACGCGGGCGGCCTGGTCGCCACGGAGGTCGAGGTGCTGCGCAAGCTCACCACCGACACCGAGCGGCCGTACGCGGTCGTGCTGGGCGGCTCCAAGGTCTCGGACAAGCTGGCCGTCATCGAGGCGCTGGCTCCCAAGGTCGACACCCTGGTGATCGGCGGCGGCATGTGCTTCACCTTCCTTGCCGCACAGGGCCTTTCGGTCGGTTCCTCGCTGCTGCAGGAGGAGATGATCGACACCTGCAAGAAACTGCTCGACGAGTACGCCGATGTCATCCACCTGCCGCGCGACATCGTGGTGGCGGACAAGTTCGCCGCCGACGCGGACTCGAAGGTGGTGCCCGCCAACGAGATTCCGGACGGCTGGCTGGGCCTGGACGTGGGCCCGGAGTCGGCGGACCGTTTCGCGGCGCTGCTCACCGAGGCCAAGACGGTGTTCTGGAACGGCCCGATGGGCGTGTTCGAGTTCGAGAAGTTCGCCGCGGGCACCCGCGGGGTCGCCGAGGCGATCCAGAAGGCCACCGAGAAGGGCGCTTTCACCGTGGTCGGCGGCGGCGATTCGGCGGCGGCCGTGCGTGCGCTCGGCCTGCCCGAGGACGGCTTCTCGCACATCTCGACCGGCGGCGGCGCGTCGCTGGAATACCTGGAAGGCAAAGAGCTGCCCGGTATTTCGGTACTGGAGGACTGAACCATGGCTCGTAAACCGCTCATCGCGGGCAACTGGAAGATGAACCTCAATCACCTCGAGGCCATCGCCCTGGTGCAGAAGATCGCCTTCGCACTGCCGGAGAAGTACTTCGAGAAGGTCGACGTGACGGTGATCCCGCCGTTCACCGACCTGCGCAGCGTGCAGACCCTCGTCGAGGGCGACAAGCTGCTGCTCACCTATGGCGCGCAGGATGTCTCGCAGCACGAGTCCGGCGCCTACACCGGCGAGATCAGCGGCGCCATGCTGGCCAAGCTGGGCTGCGCCTTCGTCGTGGTCGGGCACTCCGAGCGCCGCCAGTACCACAGCGAGGACGACGCCACCGTGCTGGCCAAGGCCAAGCAGGCGCTCAAGCACGGGATCACCCCGATCGTGTGCATCGGCGAGGGCCTGAACATCCGTGAGGCCGGCACGCACGTCGAGTACAACCTCGAGCAGCTGCGCGGTTCGCTGAAAGGCCTGACGGCGGAGGAGATCTCGAAGGTCGTCATCGCCTACGAGCCGGTCTGGGCGATCGGCACCGGCAAGGTGGCCTCGGCCGCCGACGCGCAGGAGGTCTGCGGCGCGATCCGCAAGGAGCTGGCCGAGCTGGCCTCCGCGGAGGTCGCCGCCGGTGTGCGCGTGCTCTACGGCGGTTCGGTGAACGCCAAGAACGTCGGCGAGCTGGTCGGCCAGGCCGACATCGACGGCGCGCTCGTCGGCGGGGCTTCGCTCAAGGGTGACGAGTTCGCCACCCTGTCCGCGATCGCCGCGGGCGGCCCGCTGCCCTGATCGGCGGCACGAACTCGATCGGCCCGGTACCGCGCTGCGGTGCCGGGCCGATTGCCGTGTGGGACAGCGGGTTACGGCTGAGTCGCGCGCAACACCAGGCCGTTGCCCTCGGCGGTCATCAGCGTGAGGGTGTCGGCGTCGACGGCGGCGGTCATGGCGGCGTTCAGGACCTTCAGCACGGCGTTCTCCACCTCCATCACGTCGGGCTGACAGACCATCCTGGTGGTGCCGAGGTCGTCGAGCACGATGTTGGCGCCGGCGGGGGTCTGGTCGATGGCGGCCTTGGCGGCGAGGTTGTTGCAGCCGGTACTGCCTGAGACGCCCTTGTCCTTGAAGGTCAGGGTGGGCTTGGACTCCTCGATCGCGACGGAGGCGGTCCGCGCGTCCGGCGTGATGGTCTGGATGAGCCGCCAGACCGTGCCCTCCAGCGGCTTGTCCGGGGTGGCGATCTTCTTGTCCAGCAGGGTGACGGTCTGATCCTGGTTCTTCAGGGTCAGCGTGTTGTCCTTCAGCTCCCAGGACGGCGCGGAGGTGAGCAGGGCCGACATCCATTCGTCGGCGCGGGCGCGGTCGCCCTCGCAGCCCATCAGGGTGGTGGCCAGCTGGCCCGCCGTGAGCGTGTTGTTGTCCAGGGTGACCGGCGCCGACCCGGTGTTGCAGCCGGCCGTGCCGCTGACGCGGCCGTCGGCGGTGAAGGTGAGGGTGAGCGGGCCACCGCCGGGGATCTGCGGACCCTTGACCTCGGTGGAGATATAGGTGTGGCCCGTCGGGTTCGTCGGCGCGGCCTGGGCGGTGCTGCTGGCGGTGCTCGGGCTCGGGGTCGGGTCGGGGCTGCCGCTGTCATCGCTGCCGCATGCGGTTACGGCGCAGGCGAGCAACAAGATCGGAACGGAGCGCAGGAATGTGGCCGACATGTGCGCGATGCTACCGAGGCCCTCCGGCGGTGCCGGTCAACGCGGCCGTTGAACGGCCCGCCGGAGGTGGAAGGCCCAGGTCAGATCGGCATCCCCAGTGCCGAGGCGAGCGTCTGGCCGATCGCGTTGACGAAGGCCGCCAGCGCACCCGGGTCGGTCAGCTGGGTCAGCACGTCGCGGTTGTTGCAGCCGGTCGGCGCGGGGATGCCGTTGAGCCGGTCGTTGAGCCACAGGGCCGCCGAACCCGCGCCCGCCACGGCGGCGATGCCGTGCTCGCTGAGCAACTCGCGGGTGTAGAAGACGCTCGCGTTCGGATCCTTGCAGTAGGCGTCGTAGGTGCGGTTGACCGCGTTGATCGGCATGACCTCGTCGAGCGGGGCCTCGTAGAGGTAGAGGGGGGAGCGCGGGGCGCCGCGCTTGCCCAGGGTCAGTTCGTCGAGCAGCGGCTGGAGTTCGGGTGCGCTCATCGGGTCACCGCCCGGGTAGTCGAAGAGGCCCTTGATGTTCACGAACGGGAACCCGGCGAACTGCAAGGCCACGCACTGGTTTTCGTGCACCACCCGGACAGCCTTGCCGAGCGGGTTCATGTAGCGGTTGATGAAATCGTTCAGCAGCGGATATTCGCGGGCGACGCCGAACAGGCCGCCCAGCACCGCGCCGCCGAAGGCGGAGGTGCCGTTGTTGTAGTCGATCGATTCGCGGATGTCGGCCAGCAGGCCACCGGCGACCGAGCCGACCAGGTTCAGCTCCGGGGCGTAGTCGTCGTGCAGTTCGGCGGCGTGCGCGGTCGGGATCGCGCCGCCCGAGTAGCCCCACAGCGTGGTGCGGGTGGCTGTCCCAGGCAGCCCGGCCGGCTCGAAGTTCTGGGCCGCGCGGATGCCGTCGAGGGTGATCCGGGCGCCGAGCGGGCCGGCCGCGTAGGCGGCGTTGGGCCCCTGGTGATCCGGGATCACGACCGCGTGTCCCAGCTGCAGCATGGCCTGGACTTCGACGAACTCCGCGCCGATCACCGGGTTGAGCGGATTGGGCAGCGAACCCATCTGCAGCGTGTAGGAGGGTGCGCAGTTGATCGACAGCGAATCCTCGGCGAACTGGAACGAGACCAGGCCGCGCTGACCGGTCGGGGCCGGCCGGTGCGGGACGATGACGGTCGCGACCGCGGGGATCGCCTCGCCGCGGGTGTTGGTGCTGCGGTAGGAGACCTGCCAGGCGTTGGTGTTGAGCGGAATGAGCCAGAAGTTGGCGAGATTGACCTGCCGGGCCGAGAGGATCTCACCGGGCCGGGCCGCGGCCACCGTGCCCGGATCGGGCTGGTAGAACGCCGGATCCAGGTAGGGCGGGGCCGGCGGCATCGGGAACGGCAGTGCGGGGGATACCGGAACCGGTTGTGCGGCAACATTATCGGCCATCACAGGGCAAACCGCGACGGTCAGTCCGGCGGCCAGGGCCAGGCAGGCCCGGGTGGCGCGCCGGCCGCGGGCGGTGGTCGTACTCATGCGGGAGACTCCTCGAAGAATGCGCTGGACGGACCGCGCCGACGGTCGCTCAAAAAGAGCGAGCACTTATTTCCTAACTGGGCGTCCCAGACTGTAAATCGCGGGTCGCGGCTGTGTCAACGGTCACGCCACCCGGCTGCTGTAACGACCGCGCGCCGGTGCAGGATGGTCAGCCATGACCTCCCAGCGTCCGCGCCGCACACAGTCCGAACGCCGGGCCGCGACCGTCGCCAAACTCGTGGACGCCACCATCGCGGCCATCGGAGAACTCGGCTACCAGCGCGCCACGGTCCAGGAGATCTGCGGCCGCGCCGGGCTTTCGGTGGGCGCGATGTTCCGGCAGTTCGACAGCCGCCTGGATCTGATCGTGCGCAGCGCCGACGAGATCATCGCCCGCCAGCTCGCCGCCTTCGGCGCGGTGATGGAACAGCTGGGCAGCCAGGAGAATTCGCTCGACACCGCGCTGCGCTTCCTGCGCGACGCGCAGGCGAGCAACCTGACCCACGCCCTGCGCGAGATTTTCCTCGCGGCGCGCTCGGACGCCGAGCTGCGCACCCGGATCGCACCCCAGGTCGAGACCTACTACGCGCGCATGGTTTCCGAGACCGAGCGCACCGCGGTGCTGGCGCGCTTCCCGGCGGAGCGGCGCGAACCGCTGTTCTTCCTTGTCCTGCACGTGTTCTCGGGGCAGGCGGTGGTGCGCGGCGTGGTACCGGACCCGGCCATGGACGACGCGGTGCTGGCCCTGGTCGAGGATCTGCTGCACACCTACGCCGAAAAGCGCTCCGGCGCCTAGGTCGTCATGCGGTTGTGGACGCTGCAGGCGCCGGAGGCGGTCGACGCGCTGCGTGCGCACGGCGCCTATCGCGCCGACTGGTCGCGCGTCACCGGCAACTGGCACACCGCCTTCGCGGACATGGCCGCCGAGATGGGGCGGCGCGGCATCGATTGCGCGGGCGCCCCGCCGATCTGGTGCTGGCGCGGGCGCGCCCGGCAGCGCCGCGCGGTGCGGTCGGTGGCGAGTCTGCTGCTGTCGCACTACGAGTGGGCGCACGGGCGCTGGCTGATCACCCTGCGCGTGCCGGACCGGCTGATCCTGACGAGCTCGTACGGGGCCTGGAACGACTATCTCGGGTTCCGCGGCGGGTACGACTCCGGCCTGGTCGAGGGGCCGCATCGGATGGACTGGACACCGGCCCCGCAATCACGCTGGGACGAAATGCAATACACGATTCCGGAGTTGCGGGCGGAGTGGGTGATCCGGGCCCGCCCGTATCCGCCGGACACGGAGACCCTCGCCGCTGTGCTCGCCGATCCGTATTGCCGCGAGATCTACGAGCGACGCACGCCCGACGGGCCGGACTTCGCGCCCCGCCGCTCCCGGCCTGCCCCGTGATCGGCTACGAGCGATGCGCGCTCTAGGGGCCGGACTACGCGCCCCGCCGCTCCCGGCCTGCCTCGTGATCGGCTACGAGCGACGCGCGCTCGACGGGCCGGACTTCGCCGACGGAGCCGGATTCGCCGCCGGTCGGGGTGATCGCGGACGGTGCCGCCGGACCGGGTGACCGGATCCGGCGATCAGGGTAGGACGTCGACGATGACCCGCGGATCCAGTTCGCGGAGCTTGTCCGGGCGATCGGTCAGACATGACCAGCCGCGATTCACGGCCTCCAGGGTGACGTGACCGGCGGTGACCATGGTGTCGGCGTCGCGGCGGCCGAGCAGGGTGGCGCCCACCTGCCGGCTGGCGGGACCGTCCAGCCCGCGGATCACGGTGTTCGGCAGATCCAGCAGTGCGGACAGGATGTCGTGGCGGCGCGGCGGAATCAGCGCGCGCGCCGCGACCAGGGCAGTCACCGGGATCAGCAGGGTGTTGCCCGCTTCGGAGGTGGTCCAGACGACCGACTGCGCGTACATCACGCGATGCGCCCAGGCGGTTAACGCCGCGGTGTCGAACACGACCCCGCTCAGTTCACTTCGATCGGTCACGTCAGTGCCTCGCTCGCCGCCCCCGCGGCTGTTGCCCCCCGACTGAAGGCCCTCACGCGGCACCGGGGCGGCGCTCGTCGAATTCCTTCTGTGACAACGGCGGCAGGCCCTGCATCGCCCGGGCCCGGTTGATCATCTCCAGCGGTGGCGGGCCGCCGATCACCTCCTCCACCTTGGCGAGGGCTTCGACCCGGTCCACCTCGGCGCGGTCCATGCGGGCCTTCACCGAATCGGCGACATAGGCGGAGACGGAGGCGATCTGACCGCGTTCGCGCCAAATGTCCAGTGTGGCCGCGATTTCCTCGGGGAGGGTGATCGTCACCTTCCGCGTTTTGCGCTCCGCCGTCATGCCGCGATTCTAACGGCGACAGGTCGCTGAACGGGAGGTTTGCCGAGGGTTCCGGGCCGGGATCCGGAGCCGGGCGGCGGCGCGGCGATATGCTCTGGCAAGTGACCACCGCCGACGCCATGACCCCGCTCTCGACCTGGGCGCCGCTGCGTTCGCGGATCTACCGCTCGCTGTGGATCGCGCAATTGGTGTCCAACCTGGGCACGTGGATGCAGACGGTCGGCGCGCAGTGGATTCTGGTCGACGAGCCGAACGCGGCGGCGCTGGTGTCGTTCGTGCAGACCGCGATCACCCTGCCGGTGATGCTGCTGGCGATCCCGTCCGGCGTGCTCGCCGACCTGGTGGACCGCCGCCGGCTGCTGCTCGGGGCGCAGTCGGCGATGGCGGTGCTGGCCGCGGTGCTCGCGGTCGCCACCGCGACCGGGCACACCACGCCCGGCGTCCTGCTGACGCTGCTGTTCCTGATCGGCTGCGGTCAGGCGCTGACCGGACCGGCCTGGCAGGCGATCCAGCCGGAACTGGTTGCGCGTGAGCAGATCCCGGCCGCGTCCGCGCTGGGCAGCATGAACATCAACATCGGGCGCGCGGTCGGGCCCGCGCTGGCCGGTGTGCTGGTGTCGCTGTCCGGGCCGACGCTGGTGTTCGCGCTGAACGCGATCTCCTTCGTCGGAATCGTGGCGGTGCTCGCCGTGTGGCGGCGGCCCGCCACCGCCCGCAAGCTGCCCACCGAGCGCCCGCTGGCCGCGTTGCAGGCCGGGACCCGGTTCATCCGGGCCGCGCCCGCGATCCGGCGGGTGCTGCTGCGCTCGATCCTGTTCATCGCGCCGGCCAGCGCGCTGTGGGCGCTGCTGCCGGTGATCGCGCGCGAGGAACTGGGGCTCTCCTCCTCCGGGTACGGCCTCATGCTGGGCGCGCTGGGACTGGGCGCGGTGCTCGGCGCGCTCGGTCTGTCGCGGATCCGGGCGCTGCTCACGCCCACGCAGCGGTTGACCGCGGCCGCGGTGCTGTTCGGCCTCGCCTCGGCCGGGTCGGCGCTGCTGGGCAGTCTCGCGCTGGTGTTGCTGCTGCTCGTCGGGGCCGGGCTGGCCTGGCTGCTGGCCATGTCGACGATGAACGCGACCATGCAGTTGCTGCTGCCCGGGTGGGTGCGGGCCCGCGGGCTGTCGGTGTATCTGCTGGTGTTCATGGGCGGGCAGGCCATCGGTTCGCTGCTGTGGGGTCTGGTCGCGCACGCGGTCGGCGCGGTGTCGGCGCTGCTCATCGCGGCGGCGTTGCTCGGGTGCAGCGCGATCAGCAGCGTGTGGCTGCCGATCCGGCACAACGCCGAGGACATGGATCTGACGCCGTCGGCGTACTGGCCGGAACCGGCGCTGGTCGTGGAACCCGATCCCGAGGACGGCCCGGTCCTGGTGCTGCGCACCTACGACGTGCCGGCCGAGCACGTGGACGGATTCATGGCCGCGATGGTGTTCGTCGGGCGGTCCCGGCAGCGCACCGGGGCGATGGAGTGGCGGCTCTACCGCGACGTCGGAATGCTGGACCGGTATGTCGAGGCGTTCGTGGTGCGGTCCTGGGCCGAGCACATGCACCAGCATCAGGTGCGCCTGACCGCACAGGACCAGGTGCGTGAGAAAGAGGTGTCGCGCTACACCGTCGGTGAGGACCAGATCACCCACCTGGTCGCCGTCGGCCCGCGTTAGCCGGTGGGTTCCGGCCGGGCCGATTAGGGGCTGGGGTCGGCACCCCATACACTGATCGGCATGCGGATGTTCCTGGATATCCTCCTGATCATCACCAGCGTGCTGCTGGTGCTGCTGGTGCTGCTGCACCGCGCCAAGGGCGGAGGCCTGTCCAGCCTTTTCGGTGGCGGCGTGCAGTCGAGCCTGTCGGGCTCCACCGTCGTCGAGAAGAACCTCGACCGCCTCACCATCTTCACCGGCATCGTTTGGCTGATCGCCATCCTCGGCATCGGCTTGGAGATCAAGTTCGCCTGACCGAGCCCCTCCGCTCGACCATCCAGGACATGCGCCGCGGGACGCCTGAGCGTCACCGCGGCCGCGTCGTTTGCGGCGAGGTTCACCGGAGCCGCAGTATCGCCCACTGGTAGTGCCACCGGCTCTCGCCCGGCCAGGTCAGCCACTGCTCGAGCTCGCCGTGCCGTCGCAGTTCCGCGCGGACGTCGTCGTCGCTACGGAAGCTGAAGAACCGCGCCGGGCCGTGCCCGCTGCCGTTGTCCCACAGTTGTTCGCCGCCGTGCTGCTCGCCCCACAGGCCGATCGCCAGCGGCGCTCCGGGCCGCAGCACGCGCACGATCTCGGTCAGCGCCGCCGTCAGGTCGGCGTCGGCGATGTGCAGCAGCGTGCTCATGGTCCAGCCGGCGCCGAAACTCGCGTCCTCGAACGGAAGCTCGAGCACCGAGGCCCGGTGGGTGTCGAGCCCCAGCGCGCGGGTGACCGCGACGCTCTGCGGGGCGAGGTCGACGCCGGTGTAGGCGAGCCCGGCGGCGGCGAACGCGAGACCGTCGCGGCCCGGGCCGCAGCCGATCTCCAGCAGGTCCGGGACGCTCTCGCGCCGCAGCAGTTCGATGAACTCGGCGCGGCGCTGTAGCCGTGGGGCCGGTAGCTCGCGTGCGGCGCGTTCGCGAATCTCGTTGTCGTAGTACTCGATCAGGTCCGCTTCGCGCTGGGGCCGAGGGGGATGGTCCATAGCTTGATCATGCCGCTCGACCGGTGCCGGGCAGCCCTAGTCCGCGCGCGGCACTCGCCCGTCGAGGTCGGTGAAACCGTAGGCGTCGGCGAGGTCGGCGACGCGGAAGGCCTTGCCGGTGCGCGTTTTCCGGTCGGCGTCCGCCGCCAGGGCGACGACGGCGCGGCCCGGGAAACGGGGAGTTTCGGCCTGGGCGAGGTCGTAGGTGCCTTCGCCGGGAAGGGTGACGAGGCGTTTGCCGTCGGCGTCGGCGGGGACCAGTTGCAGGAGTTCGGTGTCGACGATGCCGGGCCACAGCGAGACCACGGTGACGCCGGTGTCGGCGAGGTTGCGGGCGAAGTCGGCGGTGAGGCGGTCGAGGGCGGTTTTGGCGATGCCGTAGACGGCGTTGTGCATGTAGCGTTCCGCGCCGGGAGACGAGATGTTGACGAGCAGGCCGTCTGCCTCGATCAGCAGGTCGGCGGCGAAGTAGGCGGCCGCGTAATGCGACCGGACGCCGACGTCGAAGGTCTCGTCCCAGGCTTTGGGTGGCACCTCCCAGAACGGCTTGCCGAGCCAGCGGGCGGCGGCGGGGGAGTTGTAGACATTGTTGACCAGGACGTCGAGTTCGCCGTGCTCCTTGCGGACCTGCTCGAAGAGCTGCTGCACCGCCTCGTCGTCGCGATGGTCGCAGATCACCGGGATGCCGGTGCCGCCGAGTTCCTCGATCTGCGCGGCGGTTTCGGCGACCGTGCCGGGCAACCGGCCCGCGGCCGAGGTGCGTCCGGTGACGTACACGGTGGCGCCCGCCGCGCCCAGTTCCAGGGCGATGCCCTTGCCGATGCCGCGGCTCGCGCCGGTGACCACCGCGATCTTTCCGTCGAGCTTTTGCGCTATTCCACTCACGACTCCCAGACACTACCGTGAAAATGAGAACACGTTCTAGGTTTGGAGTCAGTGTGGTGGCAGAACAGGGACCGCGGCATCGTTTCGTGGAAACGGACGGTGCGCGTGTGCATATCGCGGAACAGGGCGAGGGTCACCCGGTGATCTTCTGTCACGGCTTCCCGCATACCTGGTACATGTGGCATCGGCAGCTGCCGGCCGTCGCCCGGGCAGGGTATCGCGCGGTCGCCCCGGACCTGCGTGGATACGGGCGCACGGAAGTCGCGGACGCCCCGGACGCCTACACCAATCGCGCGGTGATCGGCGACCTGCTGGCCCTGCTCGACGACCTCGGGGCCGAGAAGGCGGTCTTCGTCGGCCTGGACTTCGGCGCCCAGCTGGTCTGGGAGCTGGCCTGGCGGGCCCCCGAGCGGATCAGCGGCATCATCGTGCTGAACAACCCGATCCAGCCGCGCCCGCCGAAGGCCCCGTCGGAACTGTGGGCGCGCGCGGCGAAGCGGCACTTCCTGCACCTGGACTACTTCCAGAAGCCCGGCATCGCCGACGCCGAACTCGCCGCCGACCCCAAGGCGTTCCTGCGGCGCGTGTACTACTCGCTCAGCGCCGACTACCACTACCTAGACACCTGGCAGCATCCCGCCGAGGGCACCGGCTACCTCGACGTGCTGCCCGAGGCCCCGGAGCTGCCGTGGCGCTGGCTGGCCGAGAGCGATATCGACACGCTCGCCGCCGATTTCGACCGCACCGGCTTCACCGGCGGCCTGAACTGGTACCGCGCGCTGGACCGCAACTGGGAACTCACCGCCGACTACACGGACGCGAAGATCGAGGTGCCCACCTACTTCATGTACGGCGACCGCGACCCCGACATGGAGGGATTCAGCGGTCGGGACCCCCTGGGCACCATGCAGGCGCATGTTCCCGGCCTGCGTGAGGTCACCAAGATCTCCGACGCCGGGCATCTGGTGCAGTTGGAGCGCACCGACGAGGTGAACGCCCTGCTGGTCGCCCACCTGCGCGACCTGCTGCCGTCGTGAGGCCCACCGGCGGCCGTACCCCGCGGCCGCCGGAAAGACTGCGGCTCATAAGGTTTCGATAAGCGGAGCGGCGGGTCGGACCGGTTACCGTCGCGCCATGAGTTACAGCCTGAGCCTCTACCTGGTCGACCTGGCCACCGCGCGTTCCGCGATCGGCTCCGAGGACGACAAGCTGCGGCGCATGATGGGCGGGCGATTCCAGGCCCGTTTCGCGCACGACGACGAGTACTGGGCCGACGATATCGCGGCGGGCGCGCCCAGGAAATACGACGCGGTCCGGGCGGTGATCGACGGCGGCCCGTTCGACACCGCCTACGCCCACCTGTACGGGTATGCCTACCAATCGATCTGCGAGTTCCACGGGCGTTTCCTCGACAACAGCTCGTTCAGCCCGTTCCGGGGGCGCTGGCTGGAGTTGGTCGACGAGGGTATGAAGGAACTCGGACTCGACGCCCGGGTCAGCGACTTCTGGTACGGCAGCCTGCCCGCCGGGCTGCCGCGCCCGGACTTCGTGCCGGGTTACGGCGAATGGAGCGCCGGCGACTGCGCGACCCTGCTGCGACAGTGGGCCGCCACGACGCCGGAGCAGTACGCCGAACTCGACCCCTACGTCCTCGAAGCCATCGAATCCTGTGTCGGCTGGGCCCGGGCCGCCCGCGCCCAGCCGGGCAAGGGTGTCGCGGGCTTCTTCTTCTGAGCCCTACCGGTACTCCGCGGCCAGCGCCGGATACTCCGACCACCGCGGCAGTGACTGGCCGGTCAGGTAGGCGCTGAGGCGGTCCAGAACGTATTGCCAGCGCGGGCCGACGTCGGGCGCTTCGGCCGGGCAGAGATGACGGCGGACGAGCTCCAGATTGGTGACCACACCGATCTGGGTGAGCCGCAGTTCGACCAGGCAGCCGTCGAGATGCACCAGCAGCTCGTGCGGCGCGACGCAGTGCTCGACGCGGATCGCGACCGGCCCCGGCACCGGGCCGTCCAGCGGCTCCAGGGTGAGGGTGCCGTTGCCGCCGGTGACCGTGCCGAGCCAGCGGGCGAGCTGGCCGCGGTGCGTGCAGGCCGACCAGAGGTCCAGGACCGGCAGGCGGAACGATCGCAGGTAGTGCACCAGCACGAGGTCGGCGTCGCGTTCGTGCTCGGGACGCACTTCGCCGAGCGTGGACATCGTGGTCATGCGGCTGTCCTTCCCCTGCGGGCGGTGGTCCGTCCACTGTATTTCCCCTGCGTGGCGGGTGAATCGGAAACACGCCAAACGAGCACGCGTGCCTTATTCGGCGAGCAGTTTGCCCGCCGCCGTCTCGATCGCGGATTCGTCGAGCAGCACGGTGGCGGCCGCCGGTCCCAGCGGGATGAAACTGTCGACGCTGGTGACCCGCGCGACGCGGCCCTCGAACCCGCCGTCGATCAGGGCCGCGCAGACCGCCTCGGAAACGCCGCCGCTGCGCCGGGTTTCGTCGACCACCAGCACGCGGCCGGTGGCGCGGGCGTGCTCGAGCAGGTCGGGCACCGGCAGCGGCGCGAGCCAGCGCAGATCGAGGATCCGGACGCCGTGACCGTGTTCGTGCAGCCGGTGCGCCGCCCGCAGACTCATCGGGACGCCGTTGCCGAAGGTGACGATGGTGAGGTCGGCGCCGTCGCCGTAGCAGCGGGCGCTGCCCAGCTCCACGTGCTCCCCGGACAGCGGCGCGGGCCAGGAATCGTCGCCGGTGTGCAGGTCACGGGTGTGATAGAGCGCGATGGGCTCGACGAAGACGCAGACCCGCCCGTCCACCCGCGCCGCGGAGACGCAGGTGCGCAGCAGGGCGGCGGCGTCGTCGGCGCGGGCGGGCACGGCAATGACCAGCCCGGGGATGTCGCGCAGCGCGGCCAGCGAATTGTCGTTGTGGAAGTGGCCGCCGAAGCCCTTCTGGTAGGCCAGGCCGGCGATCCGCACCACCATCGGGTTGCGGTAGCGGCCGTGCGAGAAGAACGCGAGGGTGGCGGCCTCGCCGCGTAGCTGGTCCGCCGCGTTGTGCAGGTAGGCGAGATACTGGATCTCCGGGATCGGCACGAACCCGGCCAGGCCCGCCCCGAGCGCGGTGCCCAGCACGCTCTGCTCGTCGAGCAGGGTATCGAAGACCCGGCGGGCCCCGAACTGCTTCTGCAACCCCTTGGTGACGCCGTAGACCCCGCCCTTGCGGCCCACGTCCTCGCCGAACACCAGCACATCGGGATCGCGCGCCAGCAGCTCCGCCAGGGTGCGATTGATCGCCTGCGCCACCGTCATTCGCACGTCACAGGCCGCTCCGGTGCCGACCGTTTCGACGCCGGCGGGCACCGGCCGAGGCGACACCGGGTGGGTCGTCTCGTCGGCGGCGGCACGCAGGACGTCGGCGCGGACCTCGTCGGGGTGCGAGGGGGCCAGCGGGGCGATGACGGCTCCGGCGGAGCTGAGTTTCGGTTCGCGCCAGACCGATTCGGCCGTGGCGGCGACGCGGCGCGCGATCTCGTCGTAGCGGCGCAGGATCTGGCCGGAGGTGGCGAGGCCGCCGGTGACGAGAATGCGGGCGGTGGCGAGCACCGGATCGCGAGCCAGGCCGGCGGTGATCTCGCCGGGGGTGCGGTAGGCGGACTCGACGTCGGAGCCCGCGTGCCCCAGCAGGCGCACGGTCCGCAGGCGCAGGAACGCGGGCCTGCGGTGCTCCCGAACCCACTGTGCGGCAGCCGAAGCGGTGGTCAGCGCGTCGATCAGGTCGCAGCCGTCGGCGTAGAAGTACTGCAACCCGAGCCGCACCCCGTAGGCCTGCTCGATCCAGTCCGGCGGCGTCGGCACGCTGATCCCGATCCCGTTGTCCTCGCAGACGAACAGGATCGGCATCGGAACACCCTGGTGCGCGGTGTGTATCGCGGTATTGATGGCGCCGACCGCGGTGGAATGGTTGGCCGAGGCGTCCCCGAAACTGCACACCACCACCGAATCGGCGGGCCACTCGCTCGCCACGCCGAGCCGCGCGGCCCGGTCCAGCGCGAACGCCAGCCCGACCGCGCGCGGCAGCTGCGAGGCGATGGTGGAGGTCTGCGGAATGATGCTCGCGGGCTTGCTCCCGAAAACCTTGTGCCGCCCCCCGGAGATCGGATCCGCCGCCGCCGCGACGACTCCCAGCAGCACGTCCCGGATCGGATCGAGCTCCGGCACCTGCCGGCACCGCTGCACGAAGAACGCCCCGGACCGATAGTGCAGCAGCGCCGGATCGCCGACCCGCAGCGCCGCCGCTACCGCCGCGTTCCCCTCGTGCCCGGACGACCCGATGCTGTAATAGCCGCGCCGCTGCCGCCCCAGCTCCCGCGCCGCCAGATCCAAATGCCTACTGGCAGCCTGCGATTCGAACAGCTCGAGCAACTCCCGGCGGCCGAAACCCCCGACCGTCCGGGTACCGGCGGGCCCGGGAGCCATCGCCGATACCGCGCTGCGGAATCCCTCGTCCAGATCGACTCGCTGCTCGGTCATGCAGCGATCATTGCCGACGAACACCGTTCAGGTCACCGAAATCCTCGGCGATCCACCGAAAGAGTACTGAGGGACGCGAACTCAGACGCTAAAGTTTCCGGCGCCGAGTGACATCAACACAGCAGACACTCGACACCGGGCAACGCAGTGAATTGGGCCTTGCTGTCGGTCGACACGAGAATTCGGCTTGTAGCAGCCGCGGTTGCGGCAATGATCAGGTCGTGGGCGCCTCGGGGAACACCAGACCTCCGAGCATGTGCCATCAGCCTCGCGTGCGAGCGTGCTACATCGAGTGTGTGATCCTCGATCGGTGTAGCCGCGATGAAGGCATCGACGAATGCCTTCCGCGCACCCTGCCGTGCGGGGTCAGCCAGTTCTACTCCGAGGTACAACTCGGAGGCCGTGATCATGGCGATCACCACGTCATCGGCCGGGCGCAGGAGACCGGCCAGATCGAGCTTGCGCCGCTCGGCGGCAATCACGACCCCGGTGTCCAGGATCAGTCGTCGTCCCACTCTGCGCTCACTCCGTCGATGAGGATTTCACGAGTGGTCTCGACATCATCACCGAAACCTTCGAGCGGTGTATGAGCGGCGAAGAACGCGATGACCTCGGCACCGTTCGCGCGGGCGGCCGGAGTCAGTGTTGCGATCCGGCGCCCGCCGCGAGTGATGGTGATCGTCTCGCCGTGTTCGGCCTCGTCGAGCACCGCCGATAGGTTGCGCGCAACCTCGGTAGCGGTCATGACCTTCATGGGAATCATATTATCTGATTCGCTGCGGACGGCAGTTCGGATCGGTCAGCGTCGTAGCTGGGCGGCGGCTTCCTGATCCAGCAGCCAGAGGGTGGACTCCGTGCCCTGGGCCCCCGCGGCGGGGATGTCGACCGGCTTCGCGCCGCCGATCGCGGCGGCGACCGCTTCGGCCTTCGCCGAACCGCCCACGATCAGCATCACGTGGCGGCTGCGGCGGACGGCGGGCAGGGTCAGCGTGACTCGGACCGGCGGGGGCTTGGGCGAATTCACGACCGCGACGACGAGTTCGTGCGCCTCGCGCACCGCGTCGGTGTCCGGGAACAGCGAGTTGACGTGGCCCTCGCCGCCCATGCCGAGCAGGTGCAGATCGAAGGAGCCGTGCTCGGCGAGGTGGGCGTGCACCGCCGCGGAGTACTCGGCCGCGGCCTCCGTGGGATCGGGGTATTCGCCGTCGGAGGCGGCGACCGGGTGCACCCGCGCCGGATCGACCGGGACGTGGTCGAGCAGCGCCTCGCGCGCCTGCAACTCGTTGCGCTCGGCGTCGGCGACGGGCACGAAACGCTCATCACCCCAGAAGATGTCGAGCCGCGACCAGTCGACGGCGCCGGGCGCCTTGCGGACCTGTTCCAGCATGCCGATGCCGGTGCCGCCGCCGGTGAGCACCACCGAGGCCGAGCCGCGCGCGGCCTGGGCGGCCGTCACGATCTCGACGAAACGAGCGGCGGCCGCGGTGACGAGGGCGTCGGGATCCGGGTGGACTTCGACGGTGTCGGCGGGAGTGCGGTCAGTCATAGATCACCTTCTCGATTCCGGCGAGGGCCTCGACATAGATGTCGTCGGCGTCCAAACGGCGCAACTCCTCGGCGAGGCAGTCGCGAGTTTCCCGGCGCGCCAGGGCGATCCGCTGATCGGGATCCCCGGTGCGGGTCAGGGTGGCGGTGGTGCCGTGCTGCGGGCGCTGGATCGCGATGGACACCGACTCGCGGTGCAACTCCACCCGCAGCTCCCCGGTCTGGCGATGCACCGGGCAGCCGAGCCGCTCGGCCAGCCAGCCGGCCAGCATGTCCAGCGCCGGCTCCTCGCGCAGGCCGGAGATGGTGACCCGCTCGATCGGTTCGTAGGGCGGTTCGTCCAGCGCGGCGGTGAGCAGCGCCCGCCAGTAGGTGATCCGGCTCCACGCCAGATCGGTGTCGCCCGGCGCGTAGGAATCCTGGCGCTTCTTGATGGTGGCCTGCGGATCCGGCGCGAACGTCGCGTCGGTGATGCGGCGGGTCGCCAGGCGGCCCACCGAATCCTTGGACGGGAACTCCGGCGCGCCCCGCGGCCACCAGGCGACCACGGGAGTGTCGGGCAGCAGGAACGGGATCACCACGCTGGATTCGTGATTGATCAGCTCGCCCTGCAGGCGCAGCACGATGACCTCGGCCGCGCCGGCGTCGCCGCCCACGCGGATCTGCGCGTCCAGCTTGGTCGGCTGTTCCCGATCCCCGCGCGCGAGCACCACGACCCGGCAGGGGTGTTCGCGGCTGGCGTCGTTGGCCGCGTCGATCGCGTCCTCGGCCTCGGAGCTGTCCAGCGTGCACACCACGAGGGTGAGCACCCGGCCCATGGTGATGACACCGTTGCTCTCGCGCAACTGCACCAGGCGCTTGGTGACCGCGCCGGTGGTGGTGTCGAGCATGTCGACGATCACGGGCGCCGCCATTCGCGGCCGGTGCGGGCCAGCATCTTCTCCGCCGATTCCGGACCCCAGGTGCCCGCCTCGTAGGCCTCGGGTTTACCGCCCGCGGCCCAGTGGTCGAGCACCGGATCCAGGATGCTCCAGGACAATTCGACCTCCTCGTTCACCGGGAACAGGGACGGCACGCCGAGCAGCACGTCCAGGATCAGGCGCTCGTAGGCCTCGGGGGAGGACTCGGTGAACGCCTCGCCGTAGCTGAAATCCATGTTGACGTCGCGCACCTCCATGCTCGATCCGGGCACCTTGGAGCCGAATCGCATGGTGATGCCCTCGTCCGGCTGCACCCGGATGACCAGCGCGTTCTGGCCGAGTTCCTCGGTCATGGTCTGATCGAAGGGCAGGTGCGGGGCCCGCTTGAACACGATCGCGATCTCGGTGACCCGCCGGCCCAGCCGTTTGCCGGTGCGCAGATAGAACGGCACCCCGGCCCAGCGCCGGGTATCGACCTCCAGGGTGATGGCGGCGTAGGTCTCGGTGCGCGACTGCGGGTCGAAACCCTCCTCGTCGGACAGCCCGACCACGTGCTCGCCGCCCTGCCAGCCTTCGGAGTACTGACCGCGCGCGGTCGTCTCGTCCAGCGGCTCGACCAGTTTCGTCGCCGAGAGCACCTTGATCTTCTCGGTCTGCAACTGCTTGGGCTGGAAGCTGATCGGCTCCTCCATCGCCGTCAGCGCGAGCAGCTGCAGCAGATGGTTCTGGATGACGTCGCGCGCCGCGCCGATGCCGTCGTAGTAGCCCGCGCGCCCGCCCAGGCCGATGTCCTCGGCCATGGTGATCTGCACGTGGTCGACGTAGTTGGCGTTCCAGATCGGGTCGAACAGCTGGTTGGCGAAGCGCAGCGCCAGCAGGTTCTGCACCGTCTCCTTGCCGAGGTAGTGATCGATGCGGAACACCGTCTCCTCGGGGAACACGCCGTTGACCAGCGCGTTGAGTTCGACGGCGCTCTTCAGGTCGTGCCCGAAGGGCTTCTCGATCACCACGCGCCGCCACGGCTTGCGCCCGTCACCGTTGCCGGTGGACTGGGCCAGCCCGTGCTCGGAGAGCTGGTCGAGCACCACCGGGAACATGTCCGGCGGAATCGACAGGTAGAAGGCGTGATTGCCGCCGGTGCCGCGTTCCTTGTCCAGTTTCGCGAGTGTCTCGGCGAGCTTGGCGAAGGCCGCGTCGTCGTCGAAGGTGCCCTGCACGAAGCGGAAACCCTCGGCCAGGTGATCCCAGACCGCCTGGCGGAACGGGGTGCGGGCGTGCGCCTTCACCGCGTCCAGGACGACCTGGGTGAAATCCTCGTCCGCGTAATCGCGGCGGGCGAAGCCGACCAGGGCGAAACCCGGGGGCAGCAGCCCCCGGTTCGCCAGGTCGTAGATGGCCGGCATCAGTTTCTTCCGGGACAGATCACCGGTGACCCCGAAGATCACCATGCTGCACGGGCCCGCGATCCGGGGAACCCGTTTATCCCGCTCGTCACGCAGCGGGTTCTTGCTGACCTCTGCTGTGCCGGCCATCGTCGTCAGTTGCTCCCCGCTCCGCGCAGCTCGGCGCCGGTGGCGGAAAGCAGTTCCTCCCAGGACTTCTCGAACTTCTCCACGCCTTCGGTCTCGAGCACGGCGAACACGTCGTCGAGATCGATGCCGACCGCGCTGAGCTGATCGAAGACCTGCTGCGCCGCCTCGGCGGCGCCGCTCAGGGTGTCGCCGCGAGTCTCGCCGTGATCGGCGAAGGCCTCGAGCGTTTTCTCCGGCAGGGTGTTCACCGTGTTGGTCGCGACCAGCTCGGTGACGTAGAGGGTGTCGGAGTAATCCGGGTTCTTCACGCCGGTGGACGCCCACAGCGGCCGCTGCCGGTTGGCGCCGGCCGAGGCCAGGTGCTGGTAGGTGGAGGTGTGCGCGCCACCGTCGAACACGTCCTGGTACTCGGCGTAGGCCAGGCGGGCGTTGGCGACGCCGGCCTTGCCGCGCAGCGCCAGCGCCTCGTCGGAGCCGATCGCTTCCAGGCGCTTGTCGATCTCGGTGTCCACGCGGGAGACGAAGAACGAAGCGACGGAATGGATCTTGGCCGGATCGTGGCCCGCGGCCTTGGCCTTGGTGATGCCGTCCAGGTAGGAGCCCATCACGGCGCGGTAGCGCGGGACGGAGAAGATCAGCGTCACGTTGACGCTGATGCCCTCGGCCAGCACCGCGCTGATCGCGGGCAGGCCCGCCTCGGTCGCGGGGATCTTGATGAACAGGTTCGGGCGGTCCACCGTTTTCCACAGGTCGATGGCCTGGGCGACGGTCTTCTCCGCGTCGAAGGCGAAGCGCGGGTCGACCTCGATGGAGACCCGGCCGTCGACGCCGCCGGAGGCCTCGAAGACCCCGGCGAACACGTCACAGGCGGAGCGGACATCGTCGGTGGTGATGGTGCGGATCGCGGCGTCCACGTCCACGCCCTGCGCGGCAAGCTCTTTCACCTGCTTGTCGTAGGCGTGGCCCTGGCTCAGCGCACCCTGGAAGATGGTCGGGTTGGTGGTGACGCCGACGACGCTGCGGGTCTCGATCAGTTCGGCGAGGTTGCCGGACTGGATGCGATCCCGGGAGAGGTCGTCGAGCCAGACCGATACGCCGGCCTGGGAGAGGGCGACGAGATTCTCGTTCTGTGCCATGGGTTTATCCCTTCACGTTCTCGAGCGTGCGCTGCGCGGCAGCGACAACAGCGTCGGTGGTGATCCCGAACTCGCGGAACAGGGTCTTGAAATCGGCCGAGGCGCCGAAGTGCTCGATCGAGACCATCTCGCCCGCGTCACCGACGAAACGGTGCCACGGCATCGCGATGCCGGCTTCGACCGAGACCCGCGCCCGGACCGAGGGCGGCAGCACCTCGTCGCGGTAGGCCTTGTCCTGCGCGTCGAACCACTCCACGCACGGCATCGAGACCACGCGGGTTCCGATGCCCTGCGCCTCCAGCGTAGTCCGCGCGTCGACGGCGAGCTGGAGCTCGGAGCCCGTGGCGATCAGGATCACCTGGGGGGTGCCGGTCGAGGCCTCGGCCAGCACGTAGCCGCCCTTGCGCACGCCCTCGTAGCTGGTGCCCTCCTGGATCGGCAGATCCTGGCGGGTCAGCGCCAGCGCGGACGGGCCGTCCTGATGCGGGGGCTCCGACACCGAGAAGTGCGAGGTGTGCTCGGCCGAATCGCGCTCCAGGATGGTGCGCCAGGCGTAGGTGGTCTCGTTGGCGTCGCCGGGGCGCACCACGTTCAGGCCCGGGATGGCGCGCAGCGCGGCCAGGTGCTCGATCGGCTGGTGCGTGGGGCCGTCCTCGCCCAGGCCGATGGAGTCGTGGGTCCAGACGTAGATCGCGGGGACGCGCATCAGCGCGGCCAGGCGCACGGCCGGGCGCATGTAGTCGGAGAACACCAGGAAGGTGCCGCCGTACGGGCGGGTCGGGCCGTGCAGCGCGATGCCGTTCAGGATGGCGCCCATGGCGTGCTCGCGGACGCCGAAATGCAGTGTGCGGCCGTACGGTTCGGCCTTCCACATGCCGGTCGAGATGGTCTCCGGGCCGAAGCTCGGGGTGTCGGGCATGGTGGTGTTGTTGGACTCGGCGAGGTCGGCCGAACCGCCCCACAGTTCCGGCAGCACCGGCGCGAGGGCGGCGAGCACCTTGCCGGAGGCCTTGCGGGTGGCCATGCCCTTCGGGTCCGCGTCGTAGGTGGGCAGGCTCTCGGCCCAGCCCTTGGGCAGATCGCGGGTGGCCAGGCGGTCGAACAGTTCCTTGTTCTCCGGGTTGGCCGCGGCCCACGCGTCGAACTGCTGCTGCCACTCCCGGTGCGCCGCCTGACCGCGCTCGACGGCCTTGCGGGTGTGCTCGATGACCTCGGGGGCCACGTCGAAGTTCTTCTCGGGATCGAAGCCGAGGATCTTCTTGGTGGCGGCCACCTCGTCGGCGCCCAGCGCGGCGCCGTGCGCGGCGCCGGTGTTCATCTTGTTCGGGGCCGGGTAGCCGATGATGGTGCGCAGCACGATGATCGAGGGCTTGCCGGTCTCGGCCTTGGCCGCGGCCAGCGCCGCCTCGATCGCGACGACATCCTCGCCGCCCTCGACGACCTGCACGTGCCAGCCGTAGGCCGCGTAGCGCGCCGCCACGTCCTCGGTGAAGGCGATGGTGGTGTCGTCCTCGATGGAGATCTTGTTGTCGTCGTAGATCAGGACCAGGTTGCCCAGCTGCTGGGTACCCGCCAGCGACGACGCCTCGGAGGTGACACCCTCCTCCATGTCGCCGTCGGAGGCGATGACGTAGATGAAGTGGTCGAACGGGCTGGCGCCCGGCGCGGCCGACGGATCGAACAGGCCGCGCTCGCGGCGCGCCGCCATCGCCATGCCGACGGCGGAGGCCAGACCCTGGCCCAGCGGGCCGGTGGTGATCTCGACGCCGTCGGTGTGCCGGAACTCCGGGTGGCCCGGGGTCAGCGAACCCCACTTGCGCAGGGTCTTCAGATCGTCCAGCTCGAGGCCGAAACCGGCCAGGTACAGCTGGATGTACTGGGTGATGCTGGAGTGGCCGCAGGACAGCACGAAACGGTCCCGGCCGACCCAGCTCGGATCGCTCGGGTCGTGGCGCATGACGCGCTGGTAGAGCGAGTACGCCAGCGGCGCCAGGCTCATCGCGGTGCCGGGATGACCGTTTCCGGCGTTCTGGATCGAATCGGCGGCCAGCACGCGTACCGTGTCGACGGCCTTGGTGTCGAGATCCGTCCAATCGTCCGGGTGGTTCGGCTGAGTGAGGGCGCGGATGTCGTCTGTCACTGACACGACCGAGGTTCTCCTGACATTGGGTTTCGGCTGGCCGTTTCGAGCGACCTGCATGCAGTCGCAAGCGACCGGGGGAGCGGTGTCCCCACCACCCTAGATGTGCCCCGTGACCGGCTGAGCGGGAACCCGGGTTACCGGCGCGTATTGCCCACTACCGACCGGTCGCTACCCCGGCACACCGGGGCGCGAGCAGGTGCACCACCGGCGAGGGTCTACCATCCTCTGTAGTAGTTGCCGCGCCGTAGGGGCCGCGCACTGCTGATTCCATGGCCGGATGCGATGCACAAACGTGCGAGGAGAGACAGTGCGGATTGGGCAACAGCCGGGTGACAATCCCGCTCCCGCGCCGATGAATATCGCGGACGCGCACGGCTCTTCGACGGCGCTCGCCGATCGGATGCAAGGGGAGGGACTCGTCGCGCGAGTGCTGCGCCGCCCGCTCGCCTACATCGCGCTGACCAAGCCGCGCGTGATCGAGCTGCTGCTCGTCGCCACCATTCCGACGATGCTGCTGGCCGACCGCGGCAACGTCGACATCCGGCTGATCCTGGTCACCCTGTTCGGCGGCTGGATGGGCGCCGCCAGCGCCAACACCCTGAACTGCGTCGCCGACGCCGACATCGACAAGGTGATGAAGCGGACCGCCAAGCGCCCGCTCGCCCGGGACGCGGTGCCGACCCGCAACGCCTTCGTCTTCGGCGTGACGCTCGGCGTCGCCTCCTTCGCCTGGCTGTGGTGGCAGGCGAACCTGCTCAGCGGCGCCCTGGTCGTCGCGACCATCCTGTTCTACGTTTTCGTCTACACCCTGGGCCTCAAGCGCCGCACCTCGCAGAACGTGGTGTGGGGCGGCGCGGCCGGGTGCATGCCCGCCCTGGTCGGCTGGTCCGCGGTGACCGGCGGCATCGGCTGGCCCGCGATCGCGCTGTTCGGCGTCATCTTCTTCTGGACGCCGCCGCACACCTGGGCGCTGGCGATGCGCTACAAGGAGGACTACCGCGCCGCGGGGGTTCCGATGCTGCCGGTCGTGGCGACCGAGCAGACGGTGACCAAGCAGATCGTCGTCTACACCTGGCTCACCGTGCTCACCACCCTGGCCCTGGTCCCCGCGACCGGTGTCATCTACGCCGCCGTGGCCCTGGTCGCCGGCGCCTGGTTCCTGCTCATGGCACACCAGCTCTACGCCGGCGTGCGCCGCGGCGAATCGGTGAAGCCGCTGCGCCTGTTCCTGCAGTCCAACAACTATCTGGCCGTGGTCTTCTGCGGACTGGCCGTGGATTCGGTGCTGGGCTGGGACACGATCGGCAGCTTCTTCAGCTGAGATAGCCGTCGGGGCGGATCCCGACGACGTCGCCCTCGGTGGCGTGATAGGCCGCGAACGCGTGACCGTCGACATCGACGACATGGCGGCCCGCCGCCGTGGTGCCCGGCCGCACCACCGCATACGTCTCGACGCCGGATTCGACCGGCAGCGGGCCGGTTTCGCCGAAGTGCAGCCGGGTCGCGTGCGGCCCGCGGAACAGGTCGAACAGGCGCAGCCGACGACCGGAGGCGTCCTCGAGCGGCGCGTCCGGGGCGCGGTCGCCCGCGACGATCGGGCCGGTGCCGGTGCGGTAGCTGATGTCGAGTTGCTGCGTTTCCGGGCCACGCTCCCTCGCGTCCGCGTCGCCGTCGACCAGTTTGCCGAGCAGTTCGGTGCTGACCCCGAGTACCCGGGCCGCGACCGCGCGGCGCTCGGATTCGTAGCTGTCCAGGCGTGATTCGTCGCCCGCGAGCGCCGCGGCGAGTTTCCAGCCGAGGTTGTAGGCGTCCTGGATGCCGGTGTTCATGCCCTGGCCGCCGGTCGGCGGGTGCACGTGGGCGGCGTCGCCGGCGAGGAACACCCGGCCCGCGCGGAAGCGCCGCGCCAGGCGGATGTTCGGGCGCCACACGGTCGCCCAGGTCAGGTCCGTGAGGGTGATGTCGGTGCGGGCGGAGTAGCGGTCGATGAAGTCCTGCAAGGTTTTCAGGGTCGGTTCGACGTCGGCGGGCAGCGGTGCGGCCAGCTGGAAATGGCGGCCGCCGGGCAACGGGGACAGCGCGATGCCTTCCATGGGGTTCGCGGCGGCGGCGAACCAGTAGCCGTAGTCGTGGTCGAGCGCGTCGGCGCGCACGTCGCCGAGCAGCATCCGGATCGACTCGTCGGTGCTGCCCTCGAACGGGATGCCGAGTGCCTTGCGGACCGTGCTGCGGCCGCCGTCGGCACCGACCAGATAGGCGGCGCGGACGGTGTCGCCGGTCGCCAGGGTGGCGGTGACGCCGGCGTCGTCCTGCTCGAAAGCGGTGAGGGCGGTGCCGAGTTCGACGTGCACGCCGAAGTCGGCGAGCCGTTCGCGCAGGATCTGTTCGGTGCGGGACTGCCCGAGCATCCACAGGTTCGGATAGGGAACGGCGGGGGTCGGCTCGACCGGCTCGGCCATGCGGTGTTCGCCGGCGAACTCGCCGCCGACGTAGGCGCGCAGCACCGGCGCCGGGATGCCCGCCGCCAGGACGGCGTCCAGGACGCCGAGATCGTCGAAAACCTCCAGCGTGCGCGGCTGGATGCCGTCGCCGCGGGAGCCCGCGAAGAACTCGGTTGCCCGGTCGATGACGCGCACCGGCAGGCCGCGCCGGGCGAGATCGAGGGCCAGGGTCAATCCGGTGGGTCCGGCTCCCGCGACGAGTACCAGGTCCGACACGATTCCTCCTACAATGAATCTGAATTCAGTGAATATAGATTCAGTATGTTGGTTGGTAAGTTTCCGTGTCAAGGAGGTGGTTCGAGTGGTCCTGAGCCGACAGGAGAAGGCGGCCGAAACCCAGCAGGCGCTCAAGGCCGCCGCGATGCGGGTCTTCGCCGAACGCGGCTACCTGAACACCAAGATCACCGACATCACCGCCGCCGCCGGGCGCGCGGCCGGGTCCTTCTACAACCATTTCGCGAGCAAAGAGGAACTCCTGCAGGCGCTGCTGCAGGACCTGGCGGCGGCGGGCGACGCGCACGCCGACGCCGACGACCACAATCCGGATTTCAGCGATCCCGAAGCGGTCCGCTATCACGTCGCCGGGTACTGGACCTTCGCGCGCGCCCACGCCCCGGTGCTGCGGGCGGTGAATCAGGCCGCGATCGTCAGCGCGGATTTCGCGCGCATGGTGGGGGAGTTCTCGGTGCGGCAGCGCGCCGACATCGCCGACCACGTGACCGGCTTCGCCGACAAGGGATTACGGCTGCCCAGCACGCCGGACGCCTCCCTGGCGATGATGTTCCTGCTGGTGCAGGCGCTCCTGCAGGCGGTCGAGGACGGCACTGTGGAACTGACCGACGAGCAGGCCGTCGACGGGCTGACCCGCTTCGTCTACCGGGGCATCACCGGCCGCGATTACTGATCGGAGCCGCGGCCGCGCAACCCGCGCCATTCGGTATCCGCCGCGCGGCCGAATGCGCTGCGATCGTGGCTACGATCGCTGGATGGACCCGGTGGCGGAAGTTCGTGCGGTGGCTCGGAACTGGGCCGAGGCGATGGTGTCCAACGACCCCGCGCGGATCGCGCGGTTCATGGCGCCGGAGTGGGTGATCGTCTCCGACTCCGGAGTGCGCACGCGCGCCGAGTTCCTCGAACTCGTCGGCGCGGGCGGGTTGACGCACTCCGCGATGCGCGAGGTGAGCGAGCCGCGGATCCAGCTGTACGGCGACATCGCGGTCTACACGGCGCGCGTGACGAATACGGCGCACTACCGCGGGGATCGGTTCGACGCCGACGAGTGGACGACCGATGTCTACCTGCGCGGGGAGAGTGGCTGGCGCTGCGTGCACAGCCACATCACCGCCGCCGAGGGGTAGACCCGCTGACCTGTGGGTGCGGGCAGATCGGGCCGCGCCGAGGTCAGGGCAGCAGCACGATCGAACCGGTGGTCTTGCGGCCCTCCAGATCCCGGTGCGCTCGCTCGGCTTCGGCCAGCGGATAGGTGGCCCCGACGCGAATATTCAGCGTGCCGTCGGCGATCGCGGTGAAGATGTCGCCCGCGCGCCACCGGAGTTCCTCGCGGTCGCGGGTGAAATCGCCCAGCTTGGGGCGGGTGACGACGAGCGAGCCCAGCCCGTTGAGGCGCTGCAGGTCGAACGGCGGGACCGGACCGCTGGCCGCGCCGAACAGAGCCAGGGTGCCGCGCACGCGCAACGAGGACAGGCTGGCTTCGAAGGTGTCCTTGCCGACGCCGTCGTAGACCGCCGCGACGCCGACGCCGTCGGTGAGCTTGCGGACCTGCTCGGCCAGGTCGTCGGCGTAGCGCAGCACCTCGGCCGCGCCCGCCTCGCGCGAGAGTTCCTCCTTCGCGTCGGAGGAGACCGTGGTGATCACGCGGATGCCGCGCGCGGCGGCCAGCTGGGTCAGGATCAGGCCGACACCGCCCGCGCCGGCGTGTACCAGCACCGTCTCGCCGGGCTCCGGCTTGTACACCGACTCGACCAGGTAGTGCGCCGTCATGCCCTGCAACAGTGCGGACGCGGCGACCGGGGCCGCGACGCCGTCCGGCACCGGAACGGCGATCGCCGCGTTCACGGCCACTTTCTCGGCGTAGGAGCCGGGCGCGGCGCACCAGGCGACGCGATCGCCGACCTGGAAATCGGTGACGTCCGCGCCGATCGCGGCGACCACGCCGGTGCCCTCCGAGCCCGGGACGTAGGGCACGGCCGCCGGGTACATGCCGGTGCGGAAGTAGGTGTCGATGAAGTTGATCCCGATCGCCTGGGTGTCGACCAGCAGCTGGTCGGGCGCGATCGCCGGGTCGGGCGCGTCCACGGGCCGCAGGACGTCGGGACCACCGTGCTCGGAAACCTGAATGGCGCGCATGGATTCAGTTCTAGCACTGACACGGAGTGACCTGTACCCCGCCGGTATGGACTGCGGCCTACCGGTCGGTAAAGTGTCGGTCATGAGCGTTGCAGCCGACACCCCCGTGAAGTTGCCGGGCGCCGTCGTGGCCTCCGTCAAGGGATTCGTCGCCGAGCACGGCGGCTCCGCCACCGCCGTCCTGCAGCCCCTCGGCCGGTTGGGTGTGCGCGTCACCCTGGTCGGCCAGGACGGCATCCTCGGCGACCGCGTCGTCGGCTCCATGGCGGAGGCCAAGGCACTCGTCGCCGCCGTCGACAACCTGGCCGAGGCCGACGAGTGGGACCGCGAACTCGGCGCCATCGTCACCCCCCGCCCCGGCCACTTCGCCCAGATGGCCGGCTGGGTCGCCCGCCAAACCCGCTTCCCGAAGGCCCGCAACGAGCGCTGAGCCCGACGACTCCGAGCCGGTTATCGCCCCAGGGTAGCCGGCTCGTGTTATTCGCTGGCGTCGCCGCCCGCCCTGTACCACGATCGTCCCGGTGGGGATGTTCTTCTGTGCTCGATGCGAGCTGAGGCTGAGTGTGGCGCTGCGGGAAGTACCGTATCCGGACGAGCCCTGCACCGCCGGGCACGTCGGGGTCCTGCCCCATCGGATGCCGCCCGGCACCTACGCGATCCGCCCGCTCGGGCTACGCGGCGTGCAGATGCTGGAGGACCGCTACTACGTCCTGTCGCCGGGGGACGTCCGCGGCACGGACCTCGTCCTCGCGCGCTGCCACACCGGTTGCTGGGGGCTGGACGGCCGTGACGGCCCGAATCTCGCGTGTGCATCCTGCGCCGCCGACGTCGGCGTCCGGCTCGACGACTGTCAACGATGGCAGGAAACGCTGCTGATCGGCTCGGCCGTGCACCTAGTAGCAGCCCCGGCGGGACCGGGGGTCGACATCGAGCCCTATCCGGAGATCCCCGGTGCCGCACTGCACGGAACGCGATGGTCCCAAGCCGACGCGGCGGACTTCTACCGGGACGAAGTCGCGGGGTGAATCTCCGTTGCGGCGAAAAGTGCTGAGTGGATAGCTTTTCCGGGTGAGTGAGACACAGGACGTCGATATCGAGGCGCAGTATTACGAGCCGACCTGGCAGGCGCTGGATCGGGTGTGGGCGGGGTGGGGGCGGCTGGACGCCGAGTATCGGTCTCCGCGCTATCGGTCGCGGTTCATTCCCGCCGAGATCTGGGACAACATGGGGATCCAGGAGGTGGAGCCGGCCAGTCCGGAGCATCCGAGTTTCCGGGTGGTGCGGCGGCAATACGGTGTGCTGGCGACGAGTTACGGGTTGTCGTTTCCGATCGCCTGGTCCGACGCCGAGCCGACCAACGGCGTCGAGGTCGAGGTGTACGCGGCCGCTGCCGGGACCGACTTCGCCGAGATGAGCACCGGCGAGGTGTTGTCGTCCTGGCTGGGGCAACTGGTGCGTGCGGTGACCGAGAACTGGTCGAGCGGGGGCTTCCGATTCACCCGTGCTTTGCAGCACTACGGCGTGCTCACAATTACCCTGCCCGGCGTGCGACTGCCGGAGGGTGCTTCGGACTACCTCGACGACGACGGCAATCCCACCGTGCTGCTCGGTGTCCGGGATCCGGCGCTGCCCGAATCCGTCGAGGGACCGCTGTCACCGATCCGGCTCGTCGGAATCAAGCTCCTCACCCGCGCCGAAACCGAGTACTGCGTCTCGGGCACGTCCGGGATCGACAGCGCCCGGGTCGATCTGGCCCGCTTGCTGGAAGGTCAGGGCGACACGATCTGGTCCAGCCCGACCCGTCCCTCGGTGGTCTGACCTAGGCGGGCTGGCCGACCGGCGCCTCGACCGGAAGCGGTTCGCGGGTGCGCAGGGCGGCCCACAGTGCGGCGGTGGCGGCGACGCAGGCGCCCGCACCGGCGACGTGCGTGGCGACCAGGAAGCCGGGGACGTCGGTGAAGTATTGGACGATGCCGACCAGGGCCTGGGCACAGACCAGGCCCAGCAGCACGAACAGCCGGGTCCGGACGGGCTTGGCGACGCCGACCGCGAAGAGGCCGAACCCGAGCCCGACGAGCAGGGCGAGATAGCTGACCAGGAACTGCGAGTGCAGGTGCACGAGGGTGACGATCTCGACCTCGAGCCGGGCCACCGGCCGTTCCAGGCTCTTGTCGCCCGCGTGCGGTCCGGCGGCGGTGACCAGGGTGCCCGCGACGAGCACGCCCGCGAGCGCGACGCCGCTCAGCGCGGTCAGCCAGCGCAGCGGTTCGGGCGCCCGCACGGTGTCCACACCGTCGTCGGGTTCGCTGATCTTGGCGTAGAGCACCATCGCCAGCCACACCATCGCCATGGACGCGAGCAGGTGCACCGCGACCGTCCACCAGAGCAGCCCGGTGCGCACGGTGATGCCGCCGATGATCGCCTGCACGACGGTGCCGCCGGGCATCAGCCAGGCGTAGACCAGCACGGTGCGACGGCGGCGCGCCCGCGTCACGGCCAGCACGATCAGCGCCGCGAACAGCGTCACCACGAAGACGAGCAGCCGGTTGCCGAACTCGACGGCCTGATGGAAGAACGGCACCTCGGCGACGGTCACCGGCGTGAAGCTGCCGGGGAAGCACTGCGGCCAGGTCGGGCAGCCCAGCCCGGAGGCGGTCACCCGGACCACTGCTCCGGTGACGGCGATGCCGGCCTGGGTGAGCACGACCAGGGCGGCGATCAGCTTCTGCGCCCGCAGCGACGGGAGCGGCAGGCGGTCGACGACTCGCAAGAATGCGCGATACAGCACCGCACGATGGTAGCGACCGCCCGAAACCCGCTCGCACCCGGTCTACTACATGACGTCGTGGAGTCGGCCGTCAGTGGAAGCGGAAGTACCGCGTGGCGAGCAGACCGCAGATCAGACCCCACGCGGCGAGCACGATCAGCCCGAACCAATCGACGCCGCTGCGCAGCGCCTGCTCCAGGGCGACGGCCAGCGCACCCGAGGGAATCAAGCGCGCGATGACGTTCACCGCGGTCGGCAGGTCGTCGGAGGCGAACACCACGCTCGCGACGCCGAGCATGACGAACCACAGGATATTGGCCAGCGCCAGCACGATCTCGGCCTTCAGCGTGCCGCCGAGCAGCAGGCCCATGGCCGCGAACACGGCGGTGCCGAGCGCGATCACCAGCGCGCCCAGCAGCAGGCCGCCCAGTCCGGGCCGCCAGCCCAGCGCGAATCCGATGGCGCCCAGCAGGATCGCCTGCAACACCACCACGATCAGCACGGCGGCGCTCTTGCCCGCGATGATGCCCCAGCGCGGCAGCGCCGTCGCCCCGAGGCGCTTGAGCGCGCCGTAGCGCCGATCGAAGCCGACCGCGATGGCCTGCCCGGTGAACGCGGTGGACATCACCGCCACCATCATCACCGCCGGCACCAGCTTGTCGATGCGGTCCTGGCCGAGGTTGCCGAAGGGCAGCAGCGTCAGGCCGACCAGCAGGGTGATCGGGATGAACATGGTCAGCAACAGCTGTTCGCCGTTGCGCAGCAACAGGACCAGTTCCATCCGGGTCTGCGCGGCGAGCATGGCGGCGCGGGTGGTCGGACGGGGATCCGGGGTGAAGGTGCCCGGCACGAACCGATTGGATCGTGCGAAGGGGTCAGAAGCCGCTTGTGTCATCCGCGTAGGTCCCGTCCGGTGAGTTCCAGGAAGACGTCTTCGAGCCGGCGCTGATCGATGCGAATGTCGGTGGCGAGCACGTTCATTCGCGCACACCAGGCGGTCACCGTCGCCAGCACCTGCGGGTCGATCTCGCCCTCGACGAGGTACGAGCCGGGATGCGTTTCGCGCGGCGCGAAGCCTTCCGGCAGCGCGGTTTCCAGCAGCCCGAGATCGAGTTTCGGCGGCGCGGTGAAGCGCAGCTGACCGGCGGCGCCGTGCGCGGTCACCTCGGCGGGCGTGCCGGAGGCGACGATCTGCCCGTGGTCGATGATGACGAGCTGGTCGGCGAGCTGCTCGGCCTCGTCCATCAGGTGCGTGGTGAGCAGCACGCTGACGCCGTCGCGGCGCAGCGCGTCGATCAGCTCCCAGACGATCAGCCGGGCCTGCGCGTCCAGTCCGGCGGTGGGCTCGTCCAGGAACACGATCTCGGGGCGGCCGACCAGCGCGCAGGCCAGCGCCAGGCGCTGCTGCTGGCCGCCGGAGAGCCGGCGATAGGGGGTGCGCCGATTGTCTTGCAGCCCAAGGGTTTGCAGCAGCCACTCCGGATCGAGCGGATGGGCCGAGTAGGAGGCGACCAGGTCGAGCATCTCGCCGGCGCGCGCGCCCGGGTACGCGCCGCCGCCCTGCAGCATCACGCCGATGCGCGGGCGCAGCCGATCGGAATCGGCGACCGGGTCCAGCCCGAGCACGCGGACGCTGCCCGCGTCCGGGGTGACGAATCCTTCGCACATCTCGACGGTGGTCGTCTTGCCCGCGCCGTTGGGCCCGAGCAGCGCAAGTACCTGCGCCCGTTCGACTTCGAAGGACAAACCGTCGACCGCGAGGGTCTCGTCATAGCGTTTGACGACGCCGTCAACGCGTACGGCCGGGCCGGAGGAGGTCACGAGGTCACACGGTAAGCCGTGCCCCCGTGTGACCGAGCCGACACCCCCGGCTGCTGCACCCGCCAGGGCAGCACATTGCGCGTCAGAACGATGAACAGCACGCACACGATCGCGGTGGCGATCGCCGAGCCGACGATCTGGAACACCTCGAAATCACCGCCGCGCGGCATCTGCAACACGCTGACCAGCGCGGAGAGCGCCACGGCCGGGACCCGGAAGATCGGCCGGGTGGCCCAGGCCGCGAGCGGCACGATCGCCCACAGCAGATACCAGGGCTGCACCACCGGGAACAGCAGCACGATCGCGCCGAGCGAGACGCCGAGCGCCCCGACCGGGTGCAGCCGCCCGGTGCCGGCGGCGACGAGCATGCGAATGGTGACGTAGGCGGCCACCGCCATCGCGATCGGCCGGGTGATGCTGAGCAGCGCGGTGGTGTGGTCGCCGAGCCCGAGCAGCACGCCGCCGAAGCCGGTGATGATGCCGATCGCGGTGGGCAGCGACATCCAGCTGCGCACCGCGCTGGCGACGTTGAGGGTGTGGATCCAGCCGAAGCCGAGATCGCTGAGCGAGCCGATCAGCGCCGTCACCCCGAGCGCGATGCCGCCGAGCATGGCCGCGGATGTGACCAGGGTGCGTAGCCCGCCGTTCCAGCGGCGGGCCAGCGCGACCCAGACGAAGCCCATGGTGATCATCGAGGTCACCTTTATCGACGCCGACAAGGTGATCACCACCGCGCCGGAGATCAGCAGCGCGTAGGCGCGGCCGTCGAATTCGGGGGAGTCGTCGATGGCGCGCAGGCACAGCTCCATGCCGGCCAGCATCAGGCCGAGCATGAGCGCGTCGTTGTGCACGCCGCCGACCAGGTGGAACAGCACCAGCGGGTTGGCCGCGCCGAGCCACAGCGCGCTCACCGGCGCGACGCCGCAGCGCACCGACAGCCGGGGCAGCGCCCACACGATCAGCGCGACGCCGCCCAGGGCGAGCAGCCGGTGCATCCAGACGCCGACCAGGATGTTGTCGCCGGTGATCTCGGCGATGATCCGCCCGGCCCACAGGAACAGCGGCCCGTACGGCGCGGGGGTCTCGCGCCAGATGTTGGGGACGTTGCGGGTCAGCACATTGTCGTTGCCCAGCGCCTGGGAGGGACCGACCGAGTAAGGATCCAGCCCCCGCGCGCTGATCTCGCTCTGCGCCAGATAGGAATAGACGTCGTTGCTGAACATCGGCGGCGCGATGGCCAGCGGCAGCACCCACAGCAGCAGGGTGCGGTCCATCTGCGAGCGGGTCAGCCGGTGCAGCGGATTGCCGCCGACGCCGCCGACGGCGAAGCGCCCCAGCAGCAGCCAGGCCAGTACCACCAGCGTGGTGCCGACCATGCAGACGGCCAGCGAGGCGGTGTGGGTGCGGCCGAAGATGGCGAAGATCCGCATGCCCGAGACCGGGTTCTGCAGCACCGGCTGCGCGCCGACGCCGAGCGCGCTGATCACCATCAGCACCGATCCGGTCGCGCCCAGCAGCCGAATCCGGTTGAACTGCGACATCTCCCGGGCGTCGAGTTCGGGCACCGCCGTCTCGTCCCGGTGCAGCACCGCGACCGTGTGATCGGGGGCGGGCACGTCGAGCCCGAGGGCCCGGCGCCCGACCGCCAATGTCCGGCGCCGCGCGCCCTCCAGTACCGCCACGACCGGAAGCCTAGTGCGCGGGCCGCTTCCGGCCGACCCGCAACCCGCGCTCCGCCGGCCGGCCCCCGCTGTGGTCCAAGTCGCACGATCGATCGCGCCGGTGGCGGGGCGGGTGATCCGGCGAACTCCCGGATATCGCCGAGCGGCGCCTGATCGCGTCCGGGAGGCGCGCGATCGTCGGACGATACCCCCGCCGAGGTGGACTGATAGGCGTAGATCACCGCTGTGTGATGGGTCACTATTGACCCGGATCGGGGCCGCCGCGAACCGCTGGCATCTCGGGTTATGCGCGTCCCCGGCCGCACGTCATGATCAAAAGCCAAGCTCGGAGGGTGTTTATCAGGGCACCCTTATTAGATTTAGGGAACGAATTCCGCCACACTGGTGTTGTGAAAACCGTGGGTTTGCGGAATGACGACGAAAGGGCCGGTCGCAAGGCTGGTACCGCGTCCAGTGCTGCGCCCGCCACCGAGGGCCACACCCGGGCCGCCATCGTCCAGCTGCTGCTGGAAGACGGTCCGATCACCGCGACGGCCATCGGCACCAGGCTGGGGCTCACCCCGGCCGGTGTGCGCCGGCATCTGGACGCCCTGATCGATTCCGGTCAGGCGCGGGCCAGCCGGTCCGCGCCGTGGCAGCAGAAAGGGCGCGGCCGTCCAGCCAAGCAGTATCAGCTCACCGCCGCCGGGCGCGGCCGCCTCGGCCACGCCTACGACGACCTCGCCGGCGCCGCCATCCGGCAGCTCGGCGAGATCGGCGGCGAACAGGCCATCACCGAGTTCGCCCGGAAACGGGCACGGACTATCGTGGCCGGGATCGACGCGGTGGAGTCGCACACCCCGCACGACACCGAGGCCAAGGCCGAGGAGATCGCGGAAGCCTTCACCGACGCCGGCTTCGCCGCGACCACCCGCAAGGTGGGCGCGGGCGTGCAGATCTGCCAGCACCACTGCCCGGTCGCGCACGTCGCCGAGGAGTTCCCGCAGCTGTGCGAGGCCGAACTCGAGGCGTTCCGGGACCTGCTCGGCACCCACGTCCAGCGGCTTGCGACGATCGCCAACGGTGATTGCGCCTGCACCACGCACGTGCCGCTACTACCGATACCGAAAAAGTCTGCTCCACAAACCGCCGCACAGCCCGCGCCGGTACGAACGAACGACTCCGGAAGGAGTGCCGAATGACGACGACCACCGACCAGGTGCAACCGCTGACTCAGGAAGAAACTATTGCTTCCCTGGGCAAATACGGTTACGGCTGGGCCGATTCGGATGTGGCCGGTGCCAGCGCGCAACGAGGCCTCTCCGAGGCTGTCGTCCGCGACATCTCGGCCAAGAAGAACGAGACCGAGTGGATGCTGGAACAGCGGCTCAAGGCCCTGCGCATCTTCGATCGCAAGCCCATGCCGAACTGGGGCTCCAACCTCGACGGCATCGACTTCGACAACATCAAGTACTTCGTGCGTTCGTCCGAGAAGCAGGCCGAGAGCTGGGAAGACCTGCCCGAGGACATCAAGAACACCTACGACAAGCTGGGCATCCCGGAGGCGGAGAAGCAGCGCCTGGTCGCCGGTGTCGCCGCGCAGTACGAGTCCGAGGTCGTCTACCACTCCATCCGTGAGGATCTGGAGAAGCAGGGCGTCATCTTCTTGGACACCGACACCGGCCTGCGTGAGCACCCGGAGATCTTCGAGAAGTACTTCGGCTCGGTCATCCCCGCCGGCGACAACAAGTTCTCCGCGCTGAACACCGCGGTGTGGTCGGGCGGCTCGTTCATCTACGTGCCGCCGGGCGTGCACGTCGACATCCCGCTGCAGGCCTACTTCCGGATCAACACCGAGAACATGGGCCAGTTCGAGCGCACGCTGATCATCGTCGACGAGGATGCCTACGTGCATTACGTCGAGGGCTGCACCGCGCCGATCTACAAGTCGGATTCGCTGCACTCCGCGGTCGTGGAGATCATCGTGAAGAAGGGCGGCCGCTGCCGCTACACCACGATCCAGAACTGGTCGAACAACGTCTTCAACCTGGTCACCAAGCGGGCCAAGGCCGAGGCGGGCGCGACCATGGAGTGGGTCGACGGCAACATCGGCTCCAAGGTCACCATGAAGTACCCGGCGGTCTGGATGACCGGCGAGTACGCCAAGGGCGAGGTGCTCTCGGTGGCGTTCGCGGGCGAGGGCCAGCACCAGGACACCGGCGCGAAGATGCTGCACCTGGCGCCGCACACCTCCTCGAACATCGTGTCGAAGTCGGTGGCGCGCGGTGGCGGTCGGGCGTCCTACCGCGGCCTGATCCAGGTCAACAAGGGCGCGTACGGCTCGAAGTCGACCGTGAAGTGTGACGCGCTGCTGGTCGACACGATCAGCCGCTCCGACACCTACCCCTATGTCGACATCCGCGAGGACGACGTCACCATGGGCCACGAGGCGACCGTCTCGAAGGTGTCCGAGGATCAGCTGTTCTACCTGATGAGCCGCGGCCTCACCGAGGACGAGGCGATGGCGATGGTGGTGCGCGGCTTCGTCGAGCCGATCGCCAAGGAACTGCCGATGGAATACGCGTTGGAACTGAACCGGCTCATCGAGCTGCAGATGGAAGGAGCCGTCGGCTGATGGCGACAGGAGTCGTTGGAGCGGTCGAGGGCGAAAACCCGGCCAAGTCCGTGCCGAATCCGGGCGCCGGAGCGGCGATCAACAAGGGCGAGGTGTTCACCTCGTTCGACGTGAACGCGTTCGAGGTGCCCTCGGGCCGCGACGAGGAGTGGCGCTTCACCCCGCTGCGCCGGTTGCGCGGCCTGCAGGACGGCACCGCCGTGCGAGACGGCCGGGCCACCGTCGAGGCCAACTCGGTCGCGGGTGTCACCGTGGAAACGGTCGGCCGCGACGACGCGCGCCTCGGCACGGCCGGTGTGCCGGCCGATCGCGTTGCCGCGCAGGCGTATTCGGGCTTCGAGTCGGCGACCATCGTGTCGGTCGGCGCGGAGACCGAGGTCGCCGAGCCGGTCGTGCTGACCATCACCGGCCCGGGCGAGGGCAAGACGGCCTTCGGCCACACCCAGATCCGGCTGGGCAATTTCGCCGTCGCCACCGTCGTCATCGACGAGCGCGGCAGCGGTACCTACGCCGAGAACGTGGAGTTCGTGCTCGGGGACAGCGCCAAGCTGACCGTGGTCGCGGTGCAGGACTGGGCCGACGACGCCGTGCACAGCACCGCGCATCACGCCAAGGTCGGCCGCGACGCCACGCTGCGCCACATCAACGTCACCCTCGGCGGCGATCTGGTGCGCCTGACCGCGGGCGTCCGCTACGACGGCCCCGGCGGTGACGCCGAACTGCTCGGCCTCTACTTCGCCGACGCCGGCCAGCACTTCGAGCAGCGCCTGCTCATCGACCACGCGGTCCCGAACTGCAAGTCGAACGTGCTGTACAAGGGTGCGCTGCAGGGTGATCCGGCTTCGCCCAAGGGCGATGCCCGCACCGTGTGGGTCGGCGACGTGCTGATCCGCGCGGCCGCCGAGGGCACCGACACCTTCGAGGTGAACCGCAACCTGATCCTCACCGACGGCGCCCGCGCCGACTCGGTGCCGAATCTGGAGATCGAGACCGGCGAGATCGCCGGCGCGGGCCACGCCAGCGCCACCGGCCGGTTCGACGACGAGCAGCTGTTCTACCTGCGTGCGCGTGGCATCCCCGAGGACGCCGCCCGTCGTCTGGTGGTGCGTGGCTTCTTCCACGAGATCATCCAGAAGATCGCGGTCCCCGAGATCCGGGAGCGGCTGGAGTCGGCCATCGAGGCCGAACTCGCCGCGATCGGCGCCTGACACCCGAACCATTACCCCACAAAGGAATTCACATCCGATGACCACCCTGGAAATCAAGGACCTGCACGTCGAGGTGGCCACGCCCGAGGGCGAGGCCAAGGAGATCCTCAAGGGCGTGAACCTCACCATCAATTCCGGTGAGACGCACGCGATCATGGGCCCCAACGGCTCGGGCAAGTCGACGCTGTCCTACGCGATCGCCGGCCACCCGAAGTACACCGTGACCTCCGGTTCGATCACCCTCGACGGTGAGGACGTGCTGGAGATGTCGGTCGACGAGCGCGCCCGCGCCGGCCTGTTCCTGGCCATGCAGTACCCGGTCGAGGTGCCCGGCGTCTCGATGTCGAACTTCCTGCGCACCGCCGCCACCGCGGTCCGCGGCGAGGCCCCCAAGCTGCGCACCTGGGTCAAGGAGGTGAAGGAGTCGATGAGCGAGCTCGAGATCGACGCCGCCTTCGCCGACCGCAGCGTCAACGAGGGCTTCTCCGGCGGTGAGAAGAAGCGTCACGAGATCCTGCAGCTGGGCCTGCTCAAGCCGAAGATCGCGATCCTGGACGAGACCGACTCCGGCCTGGACGTGGACGCGCTGCGCATCGTCTCCGAGGGCGTCAACCGCTACCAGGAGCGCGAGAACGGCGGCGTGCTGCTGATCACGCACTACACCCGCATCCTGCGCTACATCCAGCCGGAATTCGTGCACGTGTTCGTCGGCGGCCGCATCGTCGCCGAGGGCGGCGCGGAGCTCGCCGAGGAACTCGACGCCAACGGCTACACCAAGTTCATTCCCGCGACCGCTGGAGCCTGATATGACCGCCATGGTCCATCACACTCTCGACGTGGCCCGTGTCCGGGCCGACTTCCCGATCCTGGCCCGCACGGTCCGGGACGGGAAACCGTTGGTGTATCTGGACTCCGGCGCGACCTCCCAGCGGCCGCTGGCCGTGCTCGACGCGGAACGCCGGTTCCTGGTCGAGAAGAATTCGGCGGTGCATCGCGGTGCGCACCAGCTGGCCGAGGAAGCCACCGACGCCTACGAGGACGCGCGCGCGGCGATCGCCCGATTCGTGGGTGCGGACGCCGGGGAGATCGTGTTCACCAAGAACGCGACCGAGTCGCTGAACCTGGTGACCTACACCTTCGCCGATCCGCGCTTCCCGTTCCACGTCGGCCCGGGTGACGAGATCGTCGTCACCGAGCTGGAGCACCACGCGAATCTGGTGCCGTGGCAGGAGCTGGCGCGGCGCACGGGCGCGACGCTGAAGTGGTACGGCGTGACCGACGACGGCCGGATCGATCTCGATTCGCTCGAGCTCTCGCCCGCCACCAAGGTGGTCGCGTTCACGCACCAGTCCAACGTGACCGGTGCGGTCTCCGATGTCGCCGAAATCGTCCGGCGGGCACAGGCGGTCGGCGCGCTGACCGTGCTCGACGCGTGCCAGTCGGTGCCGCACATGGCGGTGGATTTCCACGCGCTCGACGTCGACTACGCCGCGTTCTCCGGGCACAAGATGTTCGGCCCGTCCGGCGTCGGCGTGCTCTACGGCCGCCGTGCGCTGCTCGAGCAGATGCCGCCGTTCATCACCGGCGGGTCGATGATCGAGACGGTCACCATGGCGGCCAGCACCTACGCGCCGCCGCCGCAGCGGTTCGAGGCCGGTGTGCCGATGACCTCGCAGGTGGTCGGGTTGGGCGCCGCCGTGCGATACATCGAAGAGCTCGGCATCGACAACATCGCCGCGCACGAGCACGCGCTGGTCGAGCGGGCGCTCGAGGGGCTCGGCGCGATCGAGGGCGTGCGGATCGTCGGGCCGACCGACAACGTCGATCGCGGTTCCGCGGTCTCGTTCGTGGTCGACGGGATCCATGCCCACGATGTCGGCCAGATCCTGGACGACGAGGGCGTGGCCGTGCGCGTCGGGCACCACTGCGCGTGGCCGCTCATGCAGCGCCTGGGCATTCCCGCCACCGCGCGCGCGTCGTTCGCCGCCTACAACACGCTGGACGAGGTGGACGCGCTGGTGGCAGCGGTGCGGAAGGCTCAGAAGTTCTTCGGGGTTGCATAAGACATGCGCATGGAGCAGATGTACCAGGAAGTGATCCTGGACCACTACAAACACCCGCATCACCGCGGGCTGCGGGAGCCGTTCGGCGCCGAGGTGCACCACGTCAACCCGACCTGCGGTGACGAGGTGACCCTGCGCGTGCACGTCGACGAGAACGGCGCGGTCGGCGACGTCTCCTACGACGGCCAGGGCTGTTCGATCAGCCAGGCCGCCACCTCGATCCTGACCGATCAGGTCATCGGGTTGTCGGTGCCGGAGGCGCTGAAGGTGGTCGACTCCTACAACGAGATGATCTCCAGCCGCGGCACCGTCGAGGGCGACGAGGACGTGATCGGCGACGGCATCGCGCTGGCGGGCGTCTCGAAGTATCCGGCGCGAGTGAAGTGCGCATTGCTCGGCTGGATGGCGTTCAAGGACGCCGTCGTGCGGATAACCTCCGAACAACAGGCCACGAATGGGGAAGTGTCATGACCGAAACGCCGTCGGAGACCACCGAACAGGTCGAGCTGTCCGCCGAGGAGATCAAGCACCTCGAGGACATCGAGGAGGCGATGCGTGACGTCGTCGACCCCGAACTCGGCATCAATGTCGTCGACCTGGGGCTGGTCTACGGCATCAAGGTCGAGAACGAGATCGCCAAGCTGGACATGACTTTGACCTCGGCGGCCTGTCCGCTGACCGACGTCATCGAGGATCAGGCCCGCAACGCCCTGGTGCGCAGCGGCCTGGCCGAGGATCTGGAGATCACCTGGGTCTGGATCCCGCCGTGGGGCCCGGACAAGATCACCGAGGACGGCCGCGAGCAGCTGCGCGCCCTCGGTTTCACGGTCTAGTCACCTTCCAGCACTGGACAATTCGATACGGTACGCGCGAAGATCCTCCCCGTATGATCTCTGAACGGGGAGGATTCCTCTTGTCTGTGCTCGGTAAGTCGGCCCTGGTGGTCGCGGTGACGTCCGCGTCGGCGGCCACCGTCTTCGCCGCCGCTCCCGCCGAAGCGGCCGGAAAGTACTACGGCACCTTCGGCATTTCCTGGAGCACCGGCAAAACCATTGCCGCGGTAGACCATCCGTCGAAGGTATCCGCCGATGCCGCGGCGATCCGCGAGTGCGGGGTCTACGACTGCGAACTCGTGCTGCGCGTCGTCGACGGCTGCGGCGCCATCGCCCGCGGCGCCGACGGCAAATGGGGCTGGGCGGCCGGCGGCTCGCTGGCCGACGCGGAGCAGGCCGCCGTCGTCTCCCTCGGCGAATCCGCGCCGCCGTTCCCGGATCTGGGCAGCTCGCAGCCGCGGGCCGCCGCCGTTGTCACCTCGGCCTGCACCAAGAACATCCGCTGATCCACCGGTGCCGCCCGGCGCCCGGAAATGCTTTGGACAATCGGGATCTTCTACGCAATGATCTTGCCTGTCATCACCATTGAACCGGGGAGGATTCATTGTCCATGTCTGGAAAGGTTGCCGCGGGCGCTGTCGCGTCCATCGCGACCGCGATCATGTTGTCCGGGATGAGCCCGGCCAACGCGGCCGCGCAGAGCGGTGTGGAGATCATGGAGGTCGAGGGGTATCACGCCACCTCCGTCGACGGCGGCTACAACGCCGCTCGGGGCGATCTCTATGGCGCGCTGGCGATTTCGCGCAGCACCGCCCGTGTCTCGTCGGCCGTCAACTACGGCAGCTGGGGTGCGGCGGAAGCGGGCGCGCGGGCCGAGTGCGCCCGGCGCGACTGTGACGTCGTGGTCTCGTTCCGCAATGCCTGTGGTTCGGTCTCGCAGGGCGCGGATTACCGCTTCGGCTGGGCCTGGGCGGCCGGTCGCGGCGAGGCCGAGCGGTTGTCCAACGAGGTGCTCGGCATGAGCGCCCCGCCGTTCCCGGATCCGGGCAGCGCCTCGCCGCGTCCGGCCCGGGTCATCCTGTCGGCCTGCACCGCCAACGCCGGCTGATACGAAAGACCGGAAAGCCCGGCCCGATTCGTCCACCCACGAATCGGGCCGGGCTTTTTCAGCGCCGCAGCACCTTGCGGGCCAGCCAGTTGCCGAGGAACTGGATGCCCTGCACGCCCGCGATGATGATCAGCGTGGCGACCAGCGTGACCTGCCAGTCGAAGCGCTGATAGCCGTAGACCAGCGCGAAATCGCCGAGCCCGCCGCCGCCGACGGTGCCGGCCATGGCGGACATGTCGACGATGGCGATCACCACGAAGGTGTAGCCGAGCACCAGCGGCCCGAGCGCCTCGGGGATCAGCAGCGTGCAGATGATGCGCAGCGGGCCCGCGCCGACCGCCCGCGCGGCCTCGATCACGCCGGGATCCACCGTCACCAGGTTCTGTTCGACGATGCGCGCGATGCCGAAGGACGCCGCCACGATCATCACGAACGCGGCCGCCTCGGTGCCGATGGTGGTGCCGACCACCTCCAGGGTGATCGGCCCGAGCGCGGCCAGCAGGATGATGAACGGGATCGGCCGCACGACGTTCACCAGGACGTTGAGCAGCACGTGAATCGGCGCGTTGGCCAGCAGGCCGCCCTTGCGGGTGGTGTAGAGCGCGGTGCCGAGCAGCAGTCCGATCACGCCGCCCACCACGAAGGTGAGCAGCACCAGATAGAGGGTGGTGCCGATGGATTCGATCAGTACCGGCTGGAGTTTGTCCCAATCCGTCTGCACGACTACTCCTTTCCGGCGGTTTCGAGCTCGGCGGCCACCTTGGCGACGGCGTCCTCGGGTCCGTGCAGTGCCAGGGTGAGGCTGCCGAAGGTCTTGTCCTGTAGGGTCCGCACGCCGCCGTAGACCACCTCGAACCGGACGTCGGCGTGTGCGGCCAGGGCCGCGCCGATGCCGCGCTCGTCGTCGATCGCGACGGTGACCAGCCGGCCGCCGTGCCGGGCGCCGAGTGCTCTCCGTTCGGCCTCGTTCGGCTCGTCGTGCAGGACGGTCGCCACGAAGGAGCGCGTTGGCGCCGCCTGCGGCGTCGCGAAAACCTCGAAGGTGGAGGCCAATTCGACGATTCTGCCCTCGGCCAGCACCGCGACCCGATCGGCCACCGCGCGGATGACGTCCATCTCGTGGGTGATCACCACGATGGTGACGCCGAGCTCGGTGTTGATCTTGCGCAGCAGCCGCAGCACTTCGCCGGTGGTCTCCGGATCCAGCGCCGAGGTGGATTCGTCGGCGAGCAGCAGCGACGGCGAGGTCGCCAGCGCCCGGGCGATGCCGACGCGCTGCTTCTGCCCGCCGGAGAGCTGATCCGGATAGCTGCGGGCCTTGTCGGAGAGCCCGACGAACTCCAGCAACTCGGCCACCCGGGCCTTGCGTTCGGCGCGCTTCCAGCCCGCCACCTTCAGCGGATACTCGATATTGCCCGCGGCCGTGCGGGACCGGAACAGGTTGAACTGCTGGAACACCATGCCGATGTCGCGGCGCAGCCGCCGCACCTGCTTCTCCGGCACACCCGTGATGGGGGTGCCGGAGATCTCGATGGTGCCGCTGGTCGGCTTCTCCAGCGCGTTGATCAGGCGCACCAGCGTGGACTTGCCCGCGCCGGAGTACCCGATGACGCCGAAGATCTCGCCCTGCTCGATCCGCAGATCGATGTCGTCCAGCGCGACCTGCCGTTGCTCACCCGTGCCGAAAACCTTGGTGACCGAGCGGAATTCGACGGCCGGCGGCCGGCTCACTTGCCGTCGCGGGTGGTCTGCTGCACCCGGGTCAGGATCTGCTCGAGATCACCGGCCGGACGATTCACCGCGACCGCGGTGCCCTTGGTGACCTCGGCGTGCGCCTGCGCCACGGCCGGGTCCCGCCAGATCTCGACCAGCTGCTGGTAGACCGGGTTGTTCTTGTCCTCGGCGCGGGTGACGATCACGTTGATGTACGGCTCGGCGGCGGGGTTGTTCGGATCATCCTTGTACAGCGCCGATTTCGGATCGATGCCGGAGCGATCGAGGAAGGTGTTGTTGATGACCGAGCCGTCCACCGAGGCCAGCGACAGCGCCGTCTGCGCCGCGTCCACGGGGGTCACCTTGACCTTGGACGCGCCCTTGTCGACATCGGCGGGGGAGGGCTGGCGGGAGTCGGAGGACAGCTTCAGCAGTCCGGCGGCCTGGAGCACGAACAGCGCCCGGGCCTGGTTGGTCGGGTCGTTCGGGATGGCGATCTCGCCGCCGGCCGGGATGTCGGCCAGGGTCTTGTGCTTCTTGGAGTACAGGCCCAGCGGCACGATGTAGGTGGAGCCGATCGGGGCGAGGGTGTCGTTGTTCGCGACGTTGTAGGCCCCGAGGAACTGCAGATGCTGGAAGAGGTTCACATCGATCTGCTTCTGCGCCAGCGCCAGATTCGGCTGCTTGTAGTCGGAGAAGTTGGTGATCTTCAGGGTGATGCCCTTGTCCTTGGCCTTCTGCTCGAAGACGTCCCAGGCCTTGTCCTTGTCGGTGGTGCCGATGCGGACTACGTTGGCCGAGGCGTCGTCGTCTTTTCCGCAGGCGGTCAGAGTGAGGGCCGCGGTGGCTACGAGGACCGGGATCGCCAGCGCCCGAGTGAACTTCACAACTGCTCCTGAAATGCTTGTGGCGGGTATGAACCCGGTAATCCAAGCGGGGCGGGCAGCGGTCTCACAACCGTTCGAATTGTGCTGAGCAAAACTCTGGCGAATTACTGGACGGACGTCTAGGTTGCCTGCAATGCGAAAACTGCGGCGAGTGCTGCTGATCCCTCTGCTGTTCGCCCTGCTGGCGGCGGTCTCCTGTGGTCGGGAGCACAATGCGGACGTGGTCCGGATCGGTGTGAACGATATCCAACTGCCGCACTGGGAGGTCTTCAAGCAGAAGGCGGCCGAGCAGGGCATCGCGGTCGAGTTCGTCAACTTCACCGACTACAACCAGCCGAACCCGGCGCTGGCGCAGCGGCGGATCGATCTCAACAAGTTCCAGCACGTGCGCTACCTGGCGAACTACAACGTCCGCAACAATGACACGCTGGTGCCGGTCGGGGCGACGGAGATCTTCCCGCTGACGCTCTACTCGCGTAAGCACAAGGCGGTCGGTGATATCCCGCAGGGCGGTCAGATCACCCTCAGCAACAATCCGGCCAACCAGGTGCGGCCGCTGCTAAGCCTGTCCGCCGCCGGACTGATCGTGCTGAAGGGCGGGGCGAGCTGGGACTCCAAGATCGAGGACGTCGACACCGCCGCCTCGAAAGTCACCCTGAAGGCCATCGACCCGACGCTGACCGCGCAGTCGCTGGAGAGCGTGGACGCCGCCTTCGTGGACGACACCTTCGCCCGCCCGGCCGGGCTCACCCAGCAGGAGACGATCTACACCGATGATCCCGAGCGTCCGGATCTGAAGCAGTACATCAACATCTTCGCCGCCCGCGCCGCCGACAAGGACAACCCGCGCCTGCTCGCGCTCGCGCAGCTCTACCACCATCCCGAGGTGGCGGCCGCAGTGCGCGCCGAGACCGGCTACCAGGGCACCTTCAAGAACAACGACCCGGCCGATCTGCAGGCCACGCTGCGCGAACTCGAAGCGAAGTTCCGCAGGTGACCGAGGTGAGCCCGTGCGTCACCGGCGCACGGGCTCTCGCGGCCTACTCCGGAATGCGCTCGGCGTACTCGCCCTGGAGCCGATCCAGCTTGGCCCAGAACGGATCCGGGGTGCGCTCTGCCAGCCGGGCGTCCAGCAGGTCGAGGTGGGTGTGCCAGCCGGCGGAGACGCCGAGCACCTCGTTGCGATCCGGCAGCTTGCTGTGGGTCAGTTCCAGGTGCACGCGATCCTCGACCGGTGTCAGCGCGATGGTGACGATCGAGCCGTTGCTCCAGGTGAAGGAGAGCAGCCGCGGCGGATCGCAGGCCAGGACGACGCCGTGCTCGTGGTGCTCACCGCTCTGGTCCGCCGGGGCGGGGTCCTCGACGCCGGTCAATTCCGCGTTGCGCCAGATCAATTCGATGCTGCCGCCGTCGCGCAGCTCGAAATCGCCTGCGGCCAGCCAGGTGCGGCGCAGCTCGGCCTCGGTGACGTAGCGCCAGACCCGCTCGATCGGGCCAGGGAGCAGGCGCTCCAGGCGAACCGCGCCCGGTTCGGTCAGGGTGCCGTACTCGGAGAGCTCTTGTGCTGTCATGATCCATCCTCTTCTCGCAGGAGTTGTTCCAGGCGGTCGATCCGCTCGGTCCAGAAGCGCTCGTAGTAGCGCATCCACTCGGCGCCGTCCCGGATCGGGCCGGCCTCCAGGCGGCAGAGATGAATCCGGCCGCGCACGCTGCGCCGCACCAATCCGGCACGCTCGAGCACCTGCACGTGCTTGGAGGCGCCCGCGAACGTCATCGCATACGGCTCGGCCAGCTCGCCGACGCTGCATTCGTGCTCGGCGAGCTGACGCAGCATGCCCCGCCGGGTCGGATGCGACAGCGCGTGGAACAGGGCGTCCAGCCGCTCGGATTCATGTTCAACCACATGGTTGAACATACGCCTCCGTGTGCGGATTGGTCAACCATGTGGTTGAACGATTTCCGGCGGATAGCCCGAAACGGGTGTCTCCGACCGGCGCAGCGGAGATGATTTTCGGGTGGACGAGGCAAAGTACCGGCAGACCAGGCAGTCGCTGCACGGCGTCGCGGAGCTGTTGATCGCGGGCCCGCAGTATCGCGAGTTCGGGACCATCCGGCTACGCGTGGTGCTCGGCGGCTTCGGCGGCGCGAAGCTGCCGGTGTCGGTGCTGGGAACCGGGCTGGTGGGGCCGGGCGGCGGCCGGGTGCCGCTGGAGGGCACGTACACCGAGATCGCCAAGGCTGCCGGAATCGGCCCGGGCGCGCCCGAGGGGAGCTACGCCGACACCACCGGGCAGCAGCTCGACGACGAGGTGCGGGTCGACGCCGAAGCCGCCGCGATCATCGGCGAGTGGTTCGCCACCGGCGACGCCGCGCTGCGCTGCCTCGCGCCCGATGTCACCCCGGTGCTGTGGCCGGAGCATTTCGACCTGGCCAGCAGCCGGTCCGAGGTGAACTTCGGGGTCTCGCCGGGCGACGCCGCGCACCCCGCCCCCTATGCCTACGTCGGCCCGTGGACGCCGCGCACCGGGGAGTTCTGGAACGCCCCGTTCGGGGCGCTGCGACCGCGCGCGGACCTGCCGACGGCGTCGAGCCTGCTGGCGTTCTTCGAGGAGGGGCGCGAGCGCGCGGCAGCGGGCTGAACGCTCAGCGGGTGCTGCTGCGGTTGTCGCCGGCCAGGCGGCCGCGGCGGATCAGTGCGCGTTTGGTGCCGGGCGCGATCGGCGGCAGCGGCTCCTCCGAAACCTCCTGCGGTTCCAGCGGATTCGGGCGCACGAACAGTGTGACGGTGGCGGCCGCGGCGAAACCGCTGCGGGTCATCAGGGCGGCCGAGGCGGCGTTGCGTTCCTCGACATCGGTGACGATGCGGCGCGCCCCGGCCGCGAACAGGGCCGCCGAGCAGGCCTCGACCAGGCGCCGCGCGATGCCGTGCCCCTGCATGTCGGGGGCGACCGCGATCCACTCCAGGTAGCCCCAGTCGTCGCGCAGTTCGAACTCCATGGAACCCAGCACGAAACCCGCCACCCGATCCGAGTCGAGTGCCACCCAGCAGGCGTTGTCCGCGCTGTCCAGGTGCTCGGCGACGCTGGTCAGCGACCAGGAGGTGTAGGGCTTGGCGGTGGTGTCGAAGACCTCGTGTCCCAGATCGAGCACTTGGCGCAGGTGGCCCAGGCCCATCGGGACGATGGCTATGTCGGATTCCATGCCGCCAGTTTGCCAGGGCGGCGCGATCACGTGGTCGCGCCGCTCCAGGCCGTCGATGCGCGTTTGCTCACGCGCCCTTGCGGGTGGCCGTCTTCTTCGCGGCCTTCTTGGCCGGCTTGCTCGCGGCCTTCGCCGTCGATTTCGTGGCCTTCGCGGCGGCTTTCTTCGCGGGCGCCTTCTTGGCCGGTTTCTTCTCGGCCGCGCCGTCGGAGGACGAGCGGCGGCCGCTGGCCTCCAGGCTGCGCTGCAGCGCGGCCACCAGATCGACGACCTCGGCGTCCATTTCCGCGGGCGCGGCTTCCGGCTGGCTCTGCACCTTGCCGGTGCCGCTGGCGATCGCCTCGTCCAGCAGCCGCTTCAATTCGATCTGGTACTCGTCCTTGTAGAGATCCGGATCGAAATCGTCGGACATGGTGGCGACCAGCGTTTCGGCCATCTTGATTTCCTGCGGGCGCGGCTCGGCCGCGTCCTCCAGGGATTCGAATTCGACCGAGCGCACCTCGTCGGGCCACAGCAGCGTTTGCAGCACCAGCACGCCCTCGCGCACCCGCAGCGCCGCCAACCTGGTCTTCTGGCGCAGCGTGAAATGCACGAGCGCGGTCTGATCGATCTGCTCGAGGGTCTTGGCCAGCAGCACGTAGGCCTTGGGCGTATTCGAATCCGGCTCGAGGTAGTAGCTCTTCTCGAACAGGATGGGATCGATCTGGTCGGAGGGCACGAACTGCAGCACCGGAATCTCGTGTTTCTCGGCGGCCGGCAGTTTCGCGAAATCCTCGTCGGTCAACATGACCTTTTCGCCCTCCGGCGATTCATAGGCCTTGTCGATATCGGCGTATTGGACGGATTTGCCGCAGACCGTGCAGACGCGGTCGTATTTGATCCGCCCGCCGTCCTTGGCGTGCACCTGATGGAACCGGATGTCGTGGTCCTCGGTGGCGGTGTACACCTTGACCGGGACGTTGACCAGCCCGAACGCGATCGAGCCCTTCCAAATAGCTCGCATTCCTCCATGATGGCGTAACCGATTCGAATACGCGAGCGAATCGGACTTCCGCGCGTCGCCGCGCGCGGCGGACCGGTAGGGTCGGAGCCAGCCAGGCGCGCCCGCGTGGGTCGGATGGACGTCCGTGGCGGAGGAAGGACAGCGATGACGTATCCGCCTGGGTTCGGCGGCGGACCCTACCCACAGCGTGATCCGGACCGGTGGGGGCAGGAACCCGAGTGGGTCTCGTGGCCGGAGGATGCGCCGAAAGTCGCCGCGCCGCAGGTGGTTTCCGCGGAATGGGCGCCGCTCACCGGGGCGCCCGCGGTGGCCGTGGCGGATGCGCCCGAGCCGCAGGCCGATCGTGGGCGCGGGCCCGGCCGGTTCGTCGCGCTGGGTCTGGCCGTATTGCTGTTGCTGACCGTGGGCAGCGCCTACTTCCTGTTCCGGGAGAACCGGAGTTCCGCCCCGGAAGCCGCGAGCACCACCTCCGAGATGGCCACCCCCGTGCTGCCGTCGACGAAACCGGCCCCCAGCAAGCCCGGCAACCGCTTCAGCTACACCGAATTGGGTGGCGACGCCTGGGATTTCAAGTTCGGCGTGGTGGAACTGCACGCCGACTGGGTGGACGGCCGTGACTACGACAGCTGCCGCGACATCGAACGCGACGCGAAACTGACCGCGCTCGGCTGCCAATACGCCTCCGAACTGGCCTACCGCACCGAAAACGGCGGCCTGATGCTCACCCAGTTCATCCTGACCATGCCCGACGACACCGCCGCCGTCGCCGCGCAGACCAAATTCAACGGCAAGGACCTGCGGCTGCGGCCCGGCTCCTACATCGCCAACTACGCGGCCGGTAAGTGGAAGAACGAAGCCAAGAAGAACTTCGTCGTGGTCACCGTCGCCACCTCCACCGACGCCGTCCCCGAAGCCGTGCTCGACAAATACCTCCGCTACCTGCACACCGACACGACCCTGGCCCTGATGTTCCGCTGAGTCGCGCTGGTTGTGCGGGGGGGGGCTTACATCCGGTCGTGCCGAGCGGGGTCGGTTTTCGCGGCGATTACCAACCGGGATGCTTCAGCCGCGGCGCGCTGTTGTGGATCAGATGGCCCGGACGCGCGGTCGCGGCGGATCGCCGGGAGCGGGGCGCGGTCAGCGTCGGCTGGGGAGGACGGCGGCGGCGAGGGTGCGACGCCGGCGCATCGGGAGGGCGGTGAAGAGTGCCAGCATGGCGGCGGTGGTGCCGCGCAGGTCGGTGCGGCCGGACAGGTAAGCGCGCTGGTGGTGCGGCGGCAGGGTGAAGAAGGCGTCGAAGAAGCGGGGAATGTCGTTGGGCGGCAAGGCGAGTAGGGCGCGCAGGCCGATCGAGCGGCACGTGTGCACGGCGCGGGCGGGCCAGGGCCACGCGGACTCGCCCGCGGCTACCGTGTCCGCCGCGGTGAGCGTCGCGGCGACGCTGTAACCCGTTGCGGGGTGCAGGAATCCGCCCGCCGCGCCGAAGGTGGTGCGCCCGGGACGGCCGCCCTCGACCGGGAAGCGCACCCGTTCGACCGGCTCGTCGCCGCCGAGATCGATACCGCGCGAACGCAGCCGGTGCAGCAGCCGGGTGCGCAATTCCGCCGAGTCGAGTGCCGGACGACCTACGAGGCAGGTTTCCTCGAGCAGATGGGAACCGCCGCCCAGCGGTACCGAGTACAGGAATGACGGCGGCGCGGCGGGATCCGCGCCATTGTCCGGCCGCCAGTCCATGAAGAGCGTGTCGGCCGGTGCGCCGGCGACGATCACTCCGTAGGCCGTCTGCTCCGCCCGCGCGGGATCGCGTGCCAGCCCTCGCGCGTCGATGACCCGCTCACCGGTGCGCACCTCGCCGGACGCCAGCGTCACCGATCGCTCGCCGATATCGCGGGCCCGATCCGAAATGACCTGCGCGCCGGTGATATCCAGCGATCGCTGCAATCCGGGCGTATCGAGGACCACATAGGCTCGATCGATGTCGTGCGACCGCGTCCCCCAAGCGATCGGCCGCTCGACGCGCGTCGCCACTACCGTCTCGTCCAGCCATCCGGGCAATTCGTCCGCCCACGCGGCATAGGTGGCGGTCCACCGCCGCTCGGGCGCGGGGTCGATCACCGTCACCGCGAGACCCCGGGCCAGCCCGCGATGCGCCAGCGCCCGCCCGGCGGGCCCCGCTCCGCACACCACGAGATCGGCATGCGCGGTCCTGCGCCCGTCGGATGGTTGCATGCTCGGTCCTCAGCTCGGCTCGACTGAGCAGCCTAGTTCGCCGCATCCCTTGACCCTCGACGGCAGGCCGAAACTTGAAACCCAGAGCGCCGGCCGTCGCGTATCGGTGGCAAGTCCTATCGGGGCCGCGTGTGTCCGGGGGCAGCGCCGAGCGGCCGCGCGAGTTATGTCGGCGGCTGGGCGAAGGTGTGCGGCCGCGCGAGTTGTGGCGGTGGCTGCGCGAACTGCGTGCGGCCGCCCGGCTCACGTCGCACGGCCGCCCGGGATCCGGCGCTCAGATACCGCCGGTGGAGAGCAATCCGCCGTCGACCCGCACCGTCTCACCGGTGATCCAGGCGGCTTCGTCGGAGACCAGGAAGGCGATGAGCCGCGCGACGTCCTCGGGAGCACCGAGCCGCTTCATCGGGTAGACGCTGGCGGCCTGTTCCTCACCGGCGGAGAACAGCGCGTCGGCGAACTTGGTCTTGACGACGCCCGGCGCCACCGCGTTGACGCGGATCTTCGGGCCCAGCTGCCAGGCGAGCTCGTCGGTGAGGCGGATCAGCGCGGCCTTGGACGCGCCGTAGGCGGCGATCACCCCGGTGGAGCGGATGCCCGCGACGCTGGCCACATTGACCACCGCGCCGCCGTGCTCACCCATCCACGCCTTGTACGCCTCCTGCACATAGCCCAGCGCCGCAACGACATTGACGTCGAAGATCTTGCGCACGGCGTCCAGGTCGGCCTCCATCAGCGACCCGTAGACGGGGTTGATGCCGGTGTTGTTGATCAGGATGTCCAGCGAACCGAACTCCGCGACCACCCGCTGCACCGCCCCGGCCCGGCTCTCCGCGTCCCCGGAGTTCCCGGCGAGGGCGATGACCTGCCCTTTGTATCCCAGTTCCCGCAGTTCCCCGGCGGCCTGTTCCAGCGGTTCCGGCTTGCGCGCGGTGATCAGCACATTCGCGCCGCGCCGCAGCAGCTCCGCCGCCACCGCCTTCCCGATACCCCGGCTCGCGCCGCTGACGAGTGCACTCTTGCCCACCAGGTCTTCGCTCATGTGAAGGCACAGTACGTCAGTCGGGTGAAGCGCGTGCGTTCGCCCCGGATCGGCTGTCGACCTCGATACCGGGCGAGCTCGGAATTGGTATAAAAATACCGAGCACGCTACGGTGGTATTTAAATACCAACGAGAGGTGGATGCTGTGGTGGAGTTGAAGTCGCCCACGGAGATCGAGCGGATGCGGGTGACGGGGCAGTTCGTGGGGGCGGTGCTGGGCGAGCTGCGCGAGCGCGCCCGGGTCGGGGTCAACCTGCTGGATCTGGAAGCGTATGTGCGCGAACGGATCCGGGAGCGGGGCGCGCAATCGTGCTACTGGGATTACGCGCCGTCGTTCGGGCGCGGGCCGTTCCGCAACACCGTGTGCCTGTCGGTGAACGACGCCGTGCTGCACGGCCTGCCGCACGACTACACCCTCGCCGACGGCGACGTCCTCACCATGGACCTGGCCGTGGGCATCGACGGCTGGGTGGCCGACGCGGCGACCACCGTCATCGTCGGAACGCCCGCGCCCGAGGACGCGCGGCTGGTGCGCGCCACCGAGGAAGCGCTGGCCGCCGCCATCGCGGTCGCGGTGCCCGGCAACCGGATCGGCGACCTCTCGGCCGCCATCGGCGCGGTCGCGCGGGCCCACGGCTACCCGGTCTGCCTGGACTACGGCGGCCACGGACTGGGGCGCACCATGCACGAGGACCCGCACATTCCCAACGCGGGCCGGCCCGGTCGCGGCTTCCCGTTGCGCCCGGGGCTCACCCTGGCGATCGAGCCGTGGTTCGCGCGCGGCACCGACCGCGTCTACACCGATCCCGACGGCTGGACGATCCGCTCGGCCGACGGCTCCCGCACCGCGCACACCGAGCACACGGTGGCCGTCACCGAAGGCGGCCCCCGGGTACTGACGCTGGCCGCCTGATCAGCCGCGCGCCCGCCGCCCCTCGCGTGCCGCCGCGACTATCTGCGCGATCCGGTCCGCGCGCGTGGCGTCTCGTGCGGCGCTGACGATCCACCACAGCATCTGCTTGCGCGCACTGGGCGGAAACTTGTCCCAGTGGGCGCGCGCCCGCGGGTCCTGATCGAGCGCCGCCGCCAGGGCGGGCGGCTCCTCGAGATCTTCGACCGGATCGGCAATCGTCCACCAGCCGTTGGACTTCGCCGCCTCGATGGCGCGCACCCCCGCGTCGGTCATCAGGCCCCGCTCGGCCATCTCGGCCGCGCGGCGGCGGTTGAGCCGGGTCCACGGGCTCTTGGCGCGGCGCGGCGTGAACAGCTGCAAGCCGCGCTCGTCGTCGAGGATGGTGGTGGTGGAGTCGATCCAGCCGAAGCAGATGGCCTCCTCCACCGCCTCGGGATACGGGCAGCGGGGGCGCCCGGCCCGCCACGAGCACAACCACACGCCGCGCGCGGCGGCGTGGTTGCCCGACAACCAGGCCCGCCACTGGGCCCGGGTCTCGGCGTGGAAGATCGGGTAGTCGAACTTCCCGGTCGCGGCGTGGTCGGATGCCGATCGCGGCGTGGTCACGCGGTCTCCTTCGGAGGGATGGTCGCGGCGAGTGCGCCGCACCGCCGGAAGCGGTGGGGCTGCGACAGCGAGAGCGAGCGCAGCGCTCGGGCCGTGGGAGTGGTCCGCATGTGCTCAGTCTGCCGAACTTGTAGGACCGATTCTGTCCGCAATGCCCGCTAGTTTCGCGCCGACCGATCCAGTTCTCGAGGAGCGCCCATGCATCCCATCACCGATTTCCCCCAGCCGACCCTGCTCGCGGTCAACGGAGTGGAGCTCGAAGTGTTCGAAGCCGGTCCGCGTGACGGCGGGAAACCCATCGTGCTGTGTCACGGCTGGCCCGAGCACGCCTATGCCTGGCGTTATCAGGTGCCCGCGCTGGTCGCGGCGGGGTACCACGTCATCGTTCCGAACCAGCGCGGCTACGGCCGGTCCTCCCGTCCGGCCGAGGTGACGGCCTACGACATCGAGCATCTCGCCGGTGACCTCGTCGCCCTGCTCGAGCACTACGGCTACGACGACGCCGTGTTCGTCGGTCACGACTGGGGTTCCTTCGTGGTCTGGGGCCTGACCCTGCTGCATCCGCACCGGGTGCGCAAACTGATCAACCTGAGCCTGCCGTATCCCGAACGCGGGCAGACGCCCTGGGTGCAGGGCATGGAAGCCGCGCTGGGCAGCGAGTTCTACTTCGTGCACTTCAATCGGCAACCCGGCGTCGCCGACGCCGTCCTCGACGCCGACACGCGCAGGTTCCTCCGCAACCTCTTCCGCAAGAACCAGCCGCCCGCCGAGCCGCGGTCGGGCATGGCGATGATCGAACTCGCCCGCGCGGAGGAACCGCTCGGCGACCCGCTCATGAGCGAGAACGAGCTCGACGTCTTCGTCTCCGCCTTCACGGCCTCGGGTTTCACGAGCAGCATCAACTGGTACCGCAACCTCGACCGCAACTGGCACCTGCTCGCCCACGCCGACCCGATCATCCGGCAGCCCGCGCTCATGCTCTACGGCGACCGCGACACGGTGGCACCCGCCGAGAACCTGTCGGCGTTCGTGCCCAACGTCGAGGAGGTCACGCTGCCCAGCGGTCACTGGCTCCAGCAGGAGCGGCCCGAGGAGGTCAATCGGGTGATCCTGGAGTGGCTGGACGCGCCGGCCCGGCAGCGTCGGCCGACGCGGTGATCCGCGACCACGAGGGGAGGACTCGTGAGCCGTTCCGCGCCGGTCGTGACGCCGATGCACGCGCCCGGTGCGGGAGGCACGGCCCGCGCTTGGCTCCGCCGCGGCGGAGTTGTTGTCCCGCAAGGCGTTCGTGCAGCGGCGTAGAAAGGAAAGATGGGTGTAGACAACGGGTTTCGGTTCGGCGTGAATATGCTGTCCACGGGTTCGCGGGACGTGTGGATCGAGAAATGCAGGAGGGCCGAAGCGCTCGGGTACGACGTCGTCGGCGTCCCGGACCATCTGGGGATGTCCGCACCGTTCCCCGCCATGATGCTCGCCGCCGAGGCCACCGAGCGGGTGCGAGTGAACACCTTCGTGCTCAACGTGCCCTTCTACAATCCGGTGCTGCTGGCGCGCGACGTCGCGACGGTCGACGGATTGAGCGGCGGGCGGGTCGAATTGGGTCTCGGCGCGGGCTATGTCGAGGACGAGTTCGCGGCCGCCGGCATCGCGTTTCCGAGCGGTGGGCGGCGCGTCGAGTCGGTCCGAGAGGCGGCGGCCACACTGCGGCGGCTCTACGCCGACCCCGATTACCAGCCGCAGCCCGACCAGGCGGGCGGCCCGCCGCTGCTGATCGCGGGCTGGGGCGAACGCATGCTGCGCGTCGCCGCCGAGCACGCCGACATCATCGCCCTCACCGGTGCCGCAACCGCCGCCAGCGGCGTACTGACCTTGGCCGACGCCGCGGAAGCTGCCGACCGGGTCGCCTACCTGCGGGAGCTGCTCGGCGCCCGAGCCGACAGCACAGAGGTGAACGTGCTCATCCAGGCGCTGATCGAACCGCACGAGCGCGACGAGGCGCTACAGCTACTCGCGCCCCACCTGCCCGCGACCGGCGCGGCGGATCTCGACGACTTCATCGCCCTGCTCGTCGGCACACCGGAGCAGATGGCCGAGCGTCTCCGCGAGCGTCGCAAAACCCATGGGATCAACTACATCACCGTGCTCGAACACAACATGGACAAACTCGCCGCCGTAATCGATCTCGTGCGCTGAGTGCGCTCACCTGGGGCTTGGTCACGCGCCCCGGGAAATTGTCTCGGTCGCTTGCCGCATCGCCTGTCTCACCACGTGGCCCGGGACAGTGACGGAGATGCCCGCTGCTTCGGGAGGGACATTTTTCCCGCCGCTGAGATCTCGACCGTGCCAGCTTTCGATCCGGATGGGATTGTGGCTCGTACCGATCTCACGCAGGGTGAACTCGCCCGGAATCTGGGGAACGAGGTGTGTGCGAACCAGTTCGCACAGGACTTCGTTGAGGTCGATCACCCAGAGCCGCTCTGCCGAGCAGGCGTTGCACCACCATCGGCGGACGTCGCATCCCGCCGCCGCAGCCTTCGTCAGCCAGTGTCGGAGCAGCTCGCCGTCCTCGAATCCGAATGGGGAGAACAGGTCCTGGGCGGCGAGGCGGAGATCGGGTGGTGCTGGGATGTCGTTCCTCGCGTGGTCGTGACGTCTGATCGCCGCGATCACCGCTTCTCCGGGCACCCAGACCGCAAGGTTTTCCACCTCCCTGGGGGTTTCCTTTCCGCCCCAATCCTTGCCTCGCCAGGTGCTGATTCGCACCGGGTTGTGGCAGGTGATCTGGAGGTGGGTGTAGGTGAATTCACCGGGGATCGCGGGAAGCAGAAAATTCTCGACCAAGTCGACCAGTACATCGACGAGGTCGACGGTGCAGTCGAACTCCCACACGTCCGGGCAGCCGGCGCACCACCACCGGTCGACGTCGCAGCCATCCTCACCGGCCCTCTGGAGCCATTCGTAGAGGAGGGCGCCGTCGTTGAATCCCCACTTGCTGAACAGCCCGGAGGCCGGCAGCAGGAGGGACGGCCAGCTCGGGTGCGCGGTGTTGTTGTCGACCACCCGTCAATGCTGCGCCCGTCAGGCCGTTGCCCGCATTTCAATTCTGTTCGGCCAGGCCAGGTCTCATGTCACTCAGGCAGCCAGCGCAACTCGTGTGCCAGAGCTTTGGCGGTGCTGCGTAGCCGGAGGTGCAGTGGTGTCTGCAGGTGGGGGAGCACCAGCTAGATCGTCAAGGTGAGTGCGTCCTGGAGCGGTCGCCACGTGAGACCGGCCAGCAATGTCGCGACTGAGGCTGCACTGGCGGGGGCGAGTGTGCGCCCGTCGAGCAGGTCGCGCTGAATCGACTACCCGATCCGGTAGGGCACCAGCTGAGCTCCGCCCTTACGGCTTGAGAGCGTCGACGGATCGCCGATCCGTATGCGGTTCGCATACGCCGACGATATGTTCGGACTCCTAGCATTCGCCGCATGCACGCACCGAAGGTTGAGTTCCTTTGAGCAGAACTAATGCCTCCACGTCGCGCGGGTCGTGTGACGACCCGCGCGCGAGCTGGGGCGGGGGTGGATATACCGACCCGACGAGCCGGGAACAGCTTGCCGGGTTGATCGCCGTCCCCGTGCTCTTCGCCGCTGCGATCGCGGCGTGGTTCATTGCCGTGCCCGGTGATGGATTGGCAGAACGCTTCTACCGGTTCGACGCCATCCCCTTCGTCGCGTCGCCGATGCTCTGGACGGTCGCCGTGGTGCTGTGCTTACCCGAGCTGACTCGATATCGCAAGTGGGTGTGGCGAACTTTTGTTGTCGTCGTGACGCTGGCGGTGGTGCCGCTCTGGATGTTGACAGGGTTCATAGCGGCCTGGTCCGACGAGGACGGCGGCGTCACGGATACCGTGGTGAGCTCCGACGGCCGGCACGAGGCGGTCGCGGTGCCGGTCCATGCTTTCGACATCGGTTGCCGCGTATGGCTACGGGAGCGCGGCGGGCTGTTCAGCAGGCAGGCGCTGGTGTGGACGGAGTCCGAAGGGCCTTGTCCCGCACAGATATCCTTCGTCGGAGACAGCACGATCAGCGTCGCCGAAGTGCGCGACGGAAAGACCTCGACGACAACCTTCGACCCCGAGCGGACTTCAGTGGCTGTCGTTTTGGGCTCGTAGCGAAGCGGCCTCGAGCACGCGGTGAAACAACGCCAGGACGATCGCTATCAGCGCGATCGGGACGAAATCGAACCACAACGGTTCGCTGAACACGACGGCGACGAGAATCACGAGGCTCGTCGCCGCGGCGGCGGTGATCCACGCCGTCGACCGGGTGGGTCTCAGCATGGGGGCCAGGCAGGCGAGCACCGCGAAGGCGGTGACCAGTACGAACCGAAAACCATAGTGGCTCAGCAAGGATGCTTTGCACGCCGCGTCGACGTTGATCTTCTCGCAACTGCTCAAGTGCCACCAGGGCTGTGATCCCAGGTCTACGCCGTAGACGGCGACCGCGACGGCGAACAGGGACCATGCGATTCTGATCCGAATCTGTTGGTGCGAACTGAAACTCATGAATGCCTTTCGCCGGTGTCGCTGGCATCCGGCCGATACGGTCGGCGCATGGAAAATCCTGTTCGGCTGCTCTATTCTTCGTCCTTCGGCACCGCGGCGCGCGCCTACGCTCGACACCGGCCGGACTACGCGCCGAACGCGGTGCGAACCCGCTGCCCGATGATTCGGTGGACGCCGTGCTGGCCGGAAACGCCATGCACTGGTTCGACATGAACGTCGCGGGCCCCGAGATCGCCAGGGTGCTCGGCCCCGCGGGCATTCTGGCCGGACTGTGGAACGTGCTGGACAACCGGGTCGACTGGGTGGCCGAACTCGCGCGCGTCGGTGGCAGCGCGGTCGTCGGGCCCCGCGACACCGTCACCGAGTGGCGGGCCGCGACGAGCGACCTGCACACGCCGGGCCAGGACGCGGTTGCGCATTTCGGCTCGCCCGAGCAGGCCGAGTTCCCGCACGAGCAGCGCCGGACCGCGGAGTCCTTCGTCGCGATGCTCGCCACGCGCGCCGGGGTATTGGTCATGCCGGAACCGCAACGACAGGAAACACTCGGCCGCATCGGCGATCTGCTGGCGAGCCGCCCGGAAACCGCGATCGGTGAATTCGCGATTCCGATGCTGACCGGAGTGCTGCGCGCGCGGCGGCTGTGAAACCTGCTGCTGTTCAGGTGATCGGGCCGAAGACTCCGGCCGACCCGCGTAGGGCCGGTCATGTCAGCGCGGCAGGACCGGCATCAGCGGTGGGGCGACCAGATCTAGGACCCGGCAAGGGATGTCGTCATCAAGCGAGTCGCGATAGACGTGCACACGGAGCTGAACGGCACCCTGCTGCGCCGGGAAGGCGACGAGGCAATTCAGGTGTTCGGACGCTCCCGCATCCTTCAGTCGCCGCCCCGTGCGCCCTGCGATCGTCGCGTCCTCGGCATCCCACCGCTCGAGTTCGGTCACCGTCTCGGTGGTGGAATACACCGTCACCGCATACGAAATATGAGGTGCGAACCAGCGACAGACCTCGCGCCCGGACCCGAAACGGCTGGGGATGCCGCTGTCCTCGGTAGCCGGGAGAAGTCCGGCCGCTCGCAGCGCGTCGTCGGGGATTCCGGTACACGGGTTCCACACGGCGGGCGTGCTCGTGCTCGTGCTGGCGCCCGTCGTCGTCCACTCGATTCCCTTCTCGCCGTAGACGAAAAGGCCGATCACCGTCATGGCCGCGACAGCCTCCGCGATTCCCCGGTACTTCATCCCCGCTCCTGCCCCGCGACACCCGGACATGAAGACTGTCGTCTCAGGGGCTGTCTTCGTTGCGCGGTGCCGCGCTCGCGAGGGCGGCCTCCAGGTCGTCGAGACCGGCCAGGTGCGCGGCGAGCTCGCCGCGTTCGGCTTCGGTGAGGGGAACGGCGCGGGCGCGGGTGACGGCCGCGGCCGCGGCGGTGGTGTCGGCGGCGCGCAGCGCGAGTTCGGCGCGATAGGCGAGCGCCTCGACGAGTTCGGTGGCGGGGGCGTGGTCCTGCTCGCGGGCGAGTGTGGCGTCCAGGATCTTTATCGCCTGCTGGGTGTCGCCCTTGGAGTCGCCGAGCACGACGGCGTTCTCCACCGCCTTGGCCAGCTTGCCGACCGCGGGCGCGCCCGCGCCGGAGGCTTCCGGTGAGGGGAAGATCCGGATCCAGTTTCCGCCGGGGTCGACGATCGTGAACCCGGTGTGGTTGTCGGCGTTCTTACGTTTCCGCGGCCGGGTGATGCGCGGTATCCCGGAGAGTAGGAGCTTGCCGTGGACGGCGCGCATGCCCGTGGCGAACGCTGCGAACAGCTCCTGGGTGTCGGGCACGATGACCACGCAGCTGCCGTAGGAGTCCTCGGGCCGGAAGTCGGGCAGGCCGAAGAACTGCAGTTGGAAGTCTTCGCGCCGCAGGCCCACGCACGGATAGGGGCGGGCCTGGTAGTAGGTCTGGGTGAAGCCGAGCATCGTGTAGAACTCGACGATGTCGTCGATGGAGCCGCAGGGGAGCAGCGGGACGGTGATCTCGTTGGCCATGATGAGTGCTCCGACTCGGAGGGAGCGGGCTTCCAGTGGAACCCTAGGCAAATTTGACTACCGAAGTAGCGTACCGTTTACTAGCCAAAATTGGTTAATCGCTTTGTGGTAGTGCCCAGAAGAATCGCTCCGGTCATGGTGCACGCTCCAGGATTGCCTCCGGCGATTCGAGCCCCTCGGCTCGCCGCCGTACAGTCGACGGTGCGTGTCGCAGGGGGGCACGTGTCCACCCTCGCGCGGCCGATCCGGTGTGTCCGGCGCCGGATCGGATCGGCTCGTCGCGGCGTTGCTGGTGGAGAGGCGGGAGCGCAGGGAATGAGGACACACTGGACAGCGAGTGCGGGGACGGCCGGCGGGTGGAGCACGCGGGGTTGCTGGCGCTGGGCCTGGAGCTGGCCTCCATCTCCATGGCGGCAGTGCAGAATCCGTGCGCCGCGTTCGCCGAGGAGCTGACGGTCGCGGCTACCGAGTGTGCGCGGACCGGAGTGGCGCTCGAGGAATTGCGGGCGGCGGTCCGGGACGGGATCCGCAGCGGTCTGTGCGGTCGTGCCCTCGACAGCACCGTGCTGACGTGTTTGGTGGACACCGTGACCGAATTGGTCTCGGGGGCATACCGCGCGGAATTGCGGCAGCCCGCGCGATAGGCGCGCTGGGTTACCGCGCGCGCAGGATCACCACCGGTATCTCGCGCTTGGTCCAGGACTGGTAGGTGCCGAAGTCGGCGTAGATGTCCAGCAGCAGCGGCCAGAGGCGGGCCCGTTCGGTGGCATCGGCGACGACGGCGCGCACCGGGGTTCGCTCACGGCCGATCTGAATGTGCGCGTCCGGGTTCGCGCACAGATTGCGGTACCACTGCGGGTGTTCGCGCCGCCCGCCCTGCGAGGCCACGACGATGATGTCGGCGCCGTCGGCGAGATACAGCAGCGGCGTGGTGTACTCGGCGCCGGAGCGGCGGCCGCGGTGCTCGAGCAGCAGCGTCGGCACCGGTTTGCGGAAGCCCGCGCCGATGCGCCATTTGCCGCCGATCCGCCCGCCGGTGCGCCGGAAGAGCCAAACCTGCGCCTTGCCGGCGTATTTGAAGACCTTCGGTAGCAGTGGTGAATCGAGTTGCCGAGGCCGGGGCGGGTGGGTCGTCATGGGCTAGACCATACATATGGTCGGGTTTGTATGGTCAAGGGTCGAAGGCGCCGTCACTGTGCACATCATCCAGCGGTCGCGCGAGAAAGCACTCTCCGACTGGACATCTCGTCCAAAGGCGGCGGCGCGGGGGAGCGGCTCTGCAATGCTGGGCGTGGTCGTCCAACGAGGGAGTCGCCGTGCAGTACCGTCCGTCGGCAGCCGAGCTGCTGGAGTCCCTGGCCGAATTGCTGGAGGACTCGCTGATGCCCGCGCTGCCGCCCGACCTGCGGCATCGGGCGCGGGTGGGGGCGAATCTGGCCCGGATCGTGCGGCGTGAGGTCGAACTCGGCGCGGCGGCCGCGCGGCGCGAGGGCGAACTGCTCGACGCGGTCCCCGACGGTGACGAGCGGGCACGGTGGCAGGCGCTGGTCGAGGTGGTGCGCGCCGATCTGGCGATCGCCAAGCCGGGCTACGACGGCTGGGAGGGTGAGTGAACGCCGACCCGGCCGCCGGACTGGGGGAGTTCCTCGCCGAACTGTTCGACGCACCGGTGCGCGTCGACGGTGTCGAATTCCTGTCCGCGGGTGCGCGTCGGCGCAATGTGGCCTTCACCGCCGAGATCGGCGGGGTCGGCGCGCGCCGGATGGTCGCGACGATCGTGCCGCCCGCCGTGGAACTCGTCTCGGTCGCCGCCGAAGCTGCTGTGCGCGAACTGGTTCGCGCACAGGGGGTTCCGGTGCCGGAGACGGTGGGGGTGTGCGAGGACTCCGCGCGCCTCGGCGCGCCGTTCCTGATCTCCGACTTCGTAGACGGCGAGACAGTGCCGCGCAGAGTATTACGGCTGCTCGCCGCAGGGCGCAATGCCGACGCCGTGGCCTCGGAGTGGGGTGCGGCGATGGGTGCGCTGCACACCCTCGACCCGGCCGCCGCGCCGGAAGCTCTGCCGGCCGCCGGTGCGGATCCGGCGCGGGAGGTGCTGGCCGAGGCCGAGCAGGGCGTGCGCGCGCTGCTGGGCGGCCGGGAGGTGTTCGCGTTCGCGCTGCGCTGGCTCGAACGCCGGTTGCCCGCGCCGCCGCCGCGTCCCGTGCTGCTGCACACCGATTGTCGCAACGGCAACCTCGTCGTCGGTCCCGGTGGATTGCGCGCCGTCCTGGACTGGGAAGGCGCGCAGCGCTTCGGCGACCCCATGCGCGATCTCGCCTGGCCGGCGCTGCGGATGTGGCGATTCGGCGTGGACGACAAGGAGTTCGGCGGGTTCGCCGGGCGATCGGCGTTCGTGGCCGGTTACGAATCCGCCGGTGGCGTCTTCGACCCGGACCGATTCCGTTGGTGGAAGGTGATGGGGACGCTGGCCTGGGGTGTCGGGCTGGCGGGCCAGGCCGCCGCGCACTGCGACGGCACGGTGCGCGACATCGTCATGGCCGCCAGTGGCCGCCGGGTGCCGGAGATCGAGTGGGACCTGCTCATGCAGCTCCGTCCGGACGCGAAAGCATAGGAGAGAGTGTGGATTTCGAACTCCCCGACGAGTTGACGGGCTATCTGGCCGAGCTGGACGCCTTCATCGATGCCGAGATCGTCCCGCTCGAGCGGGAACACGACAACATCCGGTTCTTCGACCATCGCCGCGAGGACGCCCGCACCGACTGGGACCGTGACGGCCTGCCCAGCGCGGAATGGGAAGCGCTGCTGGCGGAATCGCGCCGGCGTGCCGACGCCGCGGGGCACTACCGCTACGCGTTCCCCAAGGAGTACGGCGGGCACGACGGCAGCAACCTGGGGATGGCGGTGATCCGGGAACACCTGGCCCGGCGCGGTCTGGGCCTGCACTGCGACCTGCAGAACGAACACGCCGTCGTCGCCAACAACGTGGGTCTGCTGCTCATGCTCGAGTACGGGACCGAGGCGCAGCGGGCGCAGTGGGTGGACGGGCTCGCCGCGGGCACCGCGTTCTTCGCCTTCGGCATCACCGAACCCGACCACGGCTCCGACGCCACCCACATGGCGACCACCGCCGTGCGCGACGGCGACGAGTGGATCATCGACGGCGCCAAGACCTGGAACACCGGCGTGCATCTGGCCACCGCCGACCTGATCTTCGCGCGCACCTCCGGGCAGGCCGGCGACGGGCACGGGATCACCGCGTTCCTGGTGCCCACCGACGCACCCGGGTTCCGGATCGAGGAGTACCTCTGGACGTTCAACATGCCCACCGATCACGCGCGGATCTCGCTGACCGGAGTGCGGGTGCCGGATTCGGCGATCTTCGGGCAGGAGGGGCGCGGTCTCGCGGTCGTGCAGCACTTCTTCAACGAGAACCGGATCCGGCAGGCCGCCTCCAGTCTCGGTGCGGCGCAATACTGCATCGATCAGGCGGTGGCCTACGCCAAGGAGCGCAAGCCGTTCGGTAAGCCGCTGGCGGCCAACCAGGCGATCCAGTTCCCGCTGGTCGAACTGCACACCCAGTGCGAGATGCTGCGCGCGCTCCTGCACAAGACCGCGTGGTCGATGGACGCATACGGCAATTTCGCTGTCTCCGAACAGGTGTCGATGTGCAACTACTGGGCCAATCGCCTGTGCTGTGCGGCCGCCGATCGCGCCATGCAGGTCCACGGCGGCCTCGGCTACTCCCGCCACAAACCCTTCGAGCACATCTACCGCCATCATCGCCGCTACCGGATCACCGAGGGCGCGGAGGAAATCCAGATGCGCCGGGTCGCGGGCTACCTGTTCGGCTTCATGGATCGTGCCGCGGTCAAAGGAGTTTGAGCGCAGCTCCATGGCCGTGCGGTCTCGCAGCGATCATGGCCTGGTTGCGATGAAGACTTCGAGAGTGACCGGTTCGACGAGGAGGCCGTCAGGGGAGATAGCAGCCAGGGTGCGGGTGACCTCCTGTTCGAAAAGCGTACGGCTCGGCAAGAGTCGGCGGAGTGGGAGCGAAGTGGAGTACAAGTAGCCGATCACCTGCTCGATCGTCCACAGTCGCTGGAACTCGTATGATCGCCGCTCTACTTTTGCGAAGGCCGAGCGGCGCAGGATCTCGTCGTGGGGCGTGGCTTCGACAGGGACGGTCGGTCGGCCTCCTGGTAGATGACGATTCTGGATTTCTTCGATCGCGCGCTGCCACTCCGTGATCGGACACACGAGGCAGCTGTCGTTGGCGATCACCAAGCTGCCTCGGTCCTCGACCATTCCGTGGAGGACGGCGAGCACATTCTCGCGAATCATCCAGTGGAACGAGCGTCCCATCGTGACGACGTCGAATCGGCCGAGGGAGGCGGGCAGATCGGCCGAACTGGCTTGTGTCCAGCGCACATTCGTCACGCCGGTCGAGGTCGCGTAACGCATGGCCTCGACCAGCATCTCCGGTTCGGGATCTACTCCGACAACCTCGCCTGTTCGACGGGCCAACGGCACGCTCAACTGGCCGGTGCCGCAACCCAGGTCGAGCACTCGGCTGTGGCGGTCGAGGTGCAAGGTACGGACGGTATCGTCGATGAACTCAGGCGGGTAGCCCGGTCGATAACGTGCGTAATGCCATGCGGTACCAGTGAACATGCCGCTCATGCGATCCCTCCCCGAGCCGTGTGGATCCCAGTCTGCCGGCGGGGTTCACGCCGCTCCGATCAGGCGGTGTAGGGGCGGGTGGCTCGGGCTTCGTGGAGGGTGCGGGCCCACCAGTCGAGTTGGTCGAGCATGGTTTTGGCGGCGGCGGTGCAGGCGGTGGGGTCGGTGGGGGTGCCGTCGGCGCCGAATCGGGTCCAGGCGTGGTGGAAGCTGACGGTGTCGCGGATGGTGACGGCGTGCAGTTCGGCGAAGACGAGGCGGAGTTGCTCGACGGCGCGCAGGCCGCCGGAGAGGGCGCCGTAGCTGGCGAAGGCGACGGGTTTGGCGTGCCACTGCCGGTTGTGCCAGTCGATGGCATTCTTGAGCGCGGCGGGGAAGCTGTGGTTGTACTCGGGGGTGACGACGAGGAACGCGTCGGCGGCGGCCAGCCGGGGGCTCAGCGTCGCCAGGGCGCGCTGCGCCGCGGGCGGGGGCGTGCCGCCGAACTCGGGCATCGCCAGGGGGAGGTCGATCTCGGCCAGGTCGACGATGTCGACGGTCCAGCCGTGCTGAGCGGCCAGCCCTGCGATCCAGTGAGCGATGGTCGGGCCGAACCGGCCCTCCCGGACGCTGCCGATGATCACGGTGAGCCGCAGTGGTTCCTCGGACACGAATCCTCCAGTTCCTCGTGGGCGTTCGGTCGACGCCCCTCGGGAACCACTCTCATTGCTGAACTATGGTTCAGGTCAAGCGCGACTGCGCCGGGAGAGCCGGACGAGAATGTAGACGTTGGCGATCCCGGTCAGGATCTGTGGCGTCACCGCGAGCAGGGTGGCGGGCAGCGAGTACAGCGGTTTCCATTCGTAGCGGGAAGAATTGGGGCCGAGGGCACTGGCGACCGAGCCGAGGACGACGAGTACGCAGACGAGCGTGGCCGCCGTGCTGCCGACCCGCGCGAACCAGGCTCCGGTACGAAAGTTGTTCCGCACCAGCGCGACAGCGCCGATCAGCGAGGCGATGGTCAGCGGCGCGAGCGCCAGCTGCGTGGCGACTCCCACGAAGCTGCTGAGGATCAGCGTCTTGCCGGCTTTCGTCGCGGACCCGTCGGCGATCGGTTCGGCGAGCGATGTCGCCAGCAGCAACGCCAGCGGCAGCAACGCCACCAGCACCACCCTGATCGGATCTCCGAACCACCCCGTCGTCGGGGCCCCCACGTGCTCGCTCACTCCGCCAGAATCGCACAGAACCGGCCGATCAGCCCACGCCGAACCGCTGCAGCCCGGTGACGCGCAGCAGATCCAGCGCCGAGGCGGACGGGGTGCCGGGTGCCGCGGAATAGACGACGACGGTCTGGTCGGCCTCGGGCACCAGCAGGACATCGCAGTCGAGCTCGAGCGTGCCCAGCTCGGGGTGGGCGAGGGTGACCGAGCGGCTGCGCAGCTGCCCGGAGCGCCCGGCCCGCCACAGCTCGTCGAATCGTGCGCTGCCGGTGCGCAGTTCGGTGAGCAGCCGGGCCAGGCCGGGATCGTCCGGGTATTTCGCGTGCACGGTGCGCAGGCAGCCCACGCAGTCGGCGGCATCGGCGGTGTCGGTTTCGGGGGTGGTGACCAGCCGGTCGAGCCCGGAGCCGAGGAACCGCTGCCACAGCAGATTCCGTTCGGCGGGCGGGTACGCCGAGTAGTCGCCGAACAGGGCCGCCGCGAGCGGATTGCACGCCAGCACATCGGATTTGGCGGACAGCACCAGCGCGGGCAGGTCCGCCATGCGGTCCAGCAGGCGCAGGACACTGGGCCGGATCACCAGCGGAATGTGCCCGGCTTGCGGAGGTTCACCCCCGGCCAGCCGGAAGATCAGGTCCCGATCGGATTCGCTGACTCGCAGCGCCCGCGTCAGTGCCCGCAGGACCTGCTCGGAGGGCCTCGGTCCGCGTCCCTGCTCCAATCGGACGATGTAATCGACGCTGAGCCCGGCCAGATGGGCGACCTCCTCGCGCCGCAATCCGGGCACCTGCCTTCGGTGCCCGCCGGGCAGGCCGACGTCGGCGGGGGTGAGGCGCGAGCGCGCGGTGCGCAACACGATTGCCAGCTCAGCCTTGTCCACCCTGCCCATCGTGCCGCAGGATCTCGGGCCGGGGGTGGTACCGGCGCTCCCATGCCGCACCGGCCCTGGTGGCGCCGGCGGATCGGCGCGAGGGTCGACACCATGACGACATCGACGATCGCCCTGGTGACCGGGGCGAACAAAGGACTGGGACGCGAGACGGCCAGGCGCCTGGCCGCATCGGGGTGGCAGGTCTTCCTCGCCGCCCGCGACGCCGAGCGCGGAACCCGGGCGGCGGCCGAACTGGCCGCGGAAGGCGCGACGGTCCGCTTTCTCCCCCTGGACGTGACCGTGCGGGAATCCGTAGACGCGGCGGCCGAACTCGTCCGGGCCACGGCAGGCCGCCTCGACGTGCTGATCAACAATGCCGCCGTCGCGGGGACCGGCCGGCCTCCGGCCGAGACCCGGGACACGGAGTTGCGCACCGTATTCGAGACGAACGTCTTCGGCCCGGTCCGCGTCGTCACCGCGTTCCTGCCGCTGCTGCGGGCTTCGGACCATCCGCGCATCGTCATGGTGTCCAGCGGCATGGGCTCGATCGCGACGATTACCGACCCGAGGTGGCAGGATCTGGTGCGGCCGACACTGGATTATCCGGCGAGCAAGGCGGCCCTGAACATGCTCACCGCCCTGTACGCCCAGGCGTTCGGCGACCTGCGGGTCAACGCCGTCGACCCCGGCTACACCGCGACAGATCTCAACGGCCACACCGGATTCCAGACCGTGGAACAGGGCGCCGAGGCCATCGTCCGACTGGCCATGATCGGCCCGGACGGGCCCACCGGCGGCTTCTTCGATCGCGAAGGAACCGTCCCGTGGTGAGAGCCGCGGCTATCATCCTCGTGCTCGCCGGGTTGGGCCTGGCGCTGTTCACCTTTCTGCGGGAACCGAAGGATCATGCGATGAACCACCAGGATTCGAGCAACACCGTGCTGTCGGTCGGGCTGCATCCCAGCGCGGTCGACTACAGCCGTTACCCCGGTCTCGACGAGGCGATGCTGACCGCGCGCATCGAGGCGGGGGAGGCCGCACTGCGCGCCGCCGGCTTCGACCTGGTCTCCTGCCAGCTGCCCGCCGATCCCGAGGCGGCCGAGACGCGGCTGCGGGAATGCCTGTCGCAGGGGGTTTTCCGGGTCGCGATGATCGGCGCGGGGGTGCGCATGGCGCCCGAGCACACCCTGCTGTTCGAGCGGCTGGTGAACGCGCTCATCGAGGGCTCGCCCGGAATCCGGTTGTGTTTCAACACCTCACCGGAGACGACGATCGACGCCCTGCGCCGCTGGGTGCAGCCGGGCTGACGCTCAGTGCCGCCGGGTGACCGTCACACCGCCACCGGCCCGCCAGTGCTCGATGACCAGCATCTCCGCCGCCTGGTCGACCGAGGTGAACACCGCGTCGGTGAGGTCGAGCCGGAAGTCGTGCACCCCCGGCGGCGATCCGAAGGCCGCCTTCGCCGGCCCGGTGATCTCCACCGCGACCCCGCTGACCTTGGCGTCGCCGTCGCCGGGATGGGCGTGTATCGCGCACCGCCCGTCCCGGCGCAGATCCGCCGCCTTCCGGGCTTCCGGCATGGATCCGAACATCAGATCCGGTCCGATGAACTCGACCTCCGACCCGCTCACCCGCGGCGCGCCGTCGCGGCACAGGGTGGCGAGCACATGCGTCTCGTGCGCCTCGAACCGCGCCCGCACCCGTTTCGCCAGCTCCGGTGCCTCTGTCGCGAACTGCTCCCATGTCGCCATACCGGCCACCCTGCCACCACCCCGCGACACCTGCTGTCAGGTTTTCGTGCGACGGCCGGTCACCGGACGGTGACCGGGTTGAGGCAGCTGTCCGGGGGATCGACGAAGACGCAGAGGGCGGGCGCGCGCGTGGGTCGATAGTCGGCGGCGACGCCGCCCGCGCCGATCAGCTGGGTGTAGGCGCCGACGGCGTCGGTGGGGCGGCGGCCGAGGCCGGGATCGGTGCGGACGTCGACGGTGTAGAGGCCGAAACGGGGTGTGTAGCTGCCCCATTCGTAGTTGTCGGTGATGCTCCAGTAGTTGTAGCCCATGACGTTCATGCCCTGGGCGCGGGCACGCTGGATCCAGTAGACGGTGTCGCGCAGGTGGTCGCTGCGCGAGTAGCCGTCGCCGCGGGGGCGGCCGTTGTCGGTGGGCATGCCGTTCTCCACGATGTAGAGCGGCTTGTCGGGGAAGCGGCGGGCATAGTGCTGCAGCGCGTAGTAGATGCCCTCGGTGCGAATCGGGAGATCCCAGATGTTCTGGCCGGGCAGGTTCGGCGCCGCGGAGCCGAGGGCCCGGGTGATCGAACCGAGCAGCGACTGCGCCGGGTCGTAGCCGAAGTAGTAGTCGATACCGACGTAGTCGAGCCGGTGCCCGACGCGGTCGAGGAACCCGCCGTTGACCTGCGCCTCCGAGCCCGCGACATAGCCGACGTTGCTGGTCACCTGCGCGCCCGGCTGCCGGGCGTGGATGTAGTCGTAGATGGCGTTGTGCGCCTGGGCGATTCGGTCCAGCATCTCCCCGGCGTCGGCGGCGCCGCGGCGGACCTCGTGCGAGATATAGGCGGCGGGCTCGTTCACCGCGACCCACAGCGGCGCGCGGGCCGCGTAGCGATCGACGACCGCCCGCATGTTGGTCAGCCAGTCCTCGACCATGCCCGGCCCGCGCCAGCCGCCGCGATCCACCGCCCAGCCCGGATACACCCAGTGGTCGAGGGTGATCATCGGGCGCATGCCCGCGCGCACGATCTCGGCGATGACGGCGTCGTAGAACTGGAAGGCCTGCTCGTCCCAGACTCCTGGCGCGGGCTGCACGCGCGCCCACTCGATGCCGATCCGGAACACTTGGACGCCGAGGTCGGCGGCGGCGCGCACGTCCTCGGCGTAGCGGTCGTAGAAGTCGACCGAATCGCCGAGCGCGTCGTAGTCGGGGTGCGAGGGGATATAGCGTGTCCAATTGCTGTCGGGCGCATGACCTTCGGATTGGAATCCGGAGGAGGAGACACCCCACAGGAAGCCCGGATCCACCGGGGCGATGGCAGCGACCGCCCGGACGGGTGGGATCGCCTGAGACTGCGTGCACAACAACAGGGTCGACGCTGCGGCGGCGAGTAGAGCCAGGGCATGCCGACGAAATCGGAACCGCATCACCTGAGGATAAGCACGCCCGGACGGGGCTCGCACGTTTTGCGTGATAGCCCAGCTCGGGACCCGCCGGGTGGGCTATAGTGCGCAAATTCGCCAGTGACGCAGCCTTTTTCGGCGGTGTGTGCGACTAGGCCGGCAGGGTGGCTCCGGAATCGGGCACCCCGGCGTAATCGGGCAGCTCGACGCCGTTGATCGCGCGCCCGACCAGCTCGCCGAACCACTCGCTCTGGAAGTCCAGCACCGGCGCGTCGGCATCGCGGCTGCGCGCGTTCAACCGCGCGATCTCCTGATTGGCCTCGACGAACGGCCGCATCAGCCGCTCGTAGCCGGCGAACCCGGCCGCCGGATCCCATCCGGCGGCGGCCAGCTCACCGGCCAATACGTAGGCGCCGACCAGGGCCAGCCCGGTGCCCTGCCCGGACATCGGCGACGAACTGAACGCCGAGTCCCCGAGCAGCCCGACCCGTCCGCGCGCCCAGCTGTCCAGATGCACCTGGGCGACCTGATCGAGGTAGAAGTCTGGAGTGTCGTCCAGGTGCGCGAGGATGTCGGAGGTCAGCCAGCCGAAGCCCGCCATCCGCTCGCGCAGCAGGCGCTGTTGCGCGGGAATGTCGCGGTAGTCGATCTCGAGGCCGGCCGCGGGGAAGGAGAACATGGCCATCGCCCGGGTGGCGTCCTGGATCGGCCGCAGACCCGCCGAGCGCCCGCCCTCCTGGTACTCGAGCAACCACCGGTCGAGCCCGAATTCGTTGGGCACGCTGTAGAAAGCGAGCGCGTGCCCGAGGTGGCGGACGAAGCGCTCGTGCGGCCCGAAGACCAGCGCGCGCAGCGACGAATGCACCCCGTCCGCCCCGATGACCAGATCGAAACGCTGCCGCTCACCGCCGGCGAAGCGGACGTCGACCCCGTCCGCGTCCTGGGTCAGCTCGGCGATCCATTCGCCGAAGCGGTAGTCGACGCCGTCGCGGGTGTCCTCGTAGAGCACCCGGGACAGATCGCCGCGCAGGATCTCGATCTCCGCGATGAAGCCGTCGCCGCCGTCGTCGTCGGCGCGGTAGGTCTCCAGCACGGCGCCCGCGGCGTCCACGCTGTGCGCGCCGATGGTCTGGGTGCAGGCCGCGCGCACGGGCGCGTCCAGGCCCATCCGCCGGATCACCTCCTTGGTGATGCCGCGCGCGTCGACGGCCTGACCGCCGGGACGCAATTCGGGCGCTCGCTCCAGCACGGTCACCGCGGCCCCGCGCCGGTGCAGCCAGTGCGCCAGCGCGGGCCCCGCGATGCTGGCGCCCGCCACCAATATCCGCACGCCGCTCATCGTTTCGCCGACTTCCGCATCCAGTGCCTCCCTCAGTTCCCGCCGCCCCGGTTTCGGTGCGGCCGTCCAGAGGTGTGGACGCCGGAGCCGTCCGGAATTCATCGGTGCCGCGGCGATCGAATCACACCGTGGCGCCGACCTTGTCCGCGGCGGGCCGCGGCGCCGGTTCGACGAGGGTCCGCCGCGCCGGAATCAGCGCGGCGACCACCGCGCCCAGCGCCGCGACGCCCAGCCCGAAGAACCAGGCGACGCGGATACCGCCGTCGGAGGGGATGACGTGACCGCCGATCGTGGTGCTCAGCTGCGCCAGCACCGCGCCGACGATGGCCGCCGCGAACGACGTGCCGATCGAGCGCATCAGCGTGTTGAATCCGTTGGCGGCCGCGGTTTCCGAGAGCGGGACGCTGGACATGATCAGGGCGGGCATGGCGCCGTAGGCGAATCCGGTGCCCGAGCTGATGATCACCGCCACCGCCAGCAGTCCCCAGGTCGTGCCCATCAGCAGCTGGGCGGAGCCGTAGCCCACGGCGATGACGACGCAGCCGACCATCAGCGTGATCTTCGGGCCGCGCACGGCCGACAGCTTGGCGCCCAGCGGCGAGATGAGCATCATCATCAGCCCGCTCGGCGCCATCCACAGCCCCATCGCCATCATCGACTGCCCCAGCCCGTAACCGGTCGAGGTGGGCAATTGCAGCAGTTGCGGTGCGATCAGCGACTGCGCGTACATGGCCATGCCCACCACGATCGAGGTCACGTTGGTCAGCAGCACCTGGGGACGGGCCGTGGTGCGCAGATCGACCAGCGGATCCCGGGAGCGCAGCTCCCACCAGCCCCAGATCGCCAGTGCGAGAACGGCGATGGCGAACAGGCCGAGGATGCTCGGGCTGCTCCATCCCCAGCCGGATCCCTTGGACACCGCCAGCAGCAGGCTCACCAGCCCGATGCCCAGGCCCAGCGCCCCGGCGAAATCGAACCGGCCGCCCGCGTCGGCGGCCGGGGTGGCGGGCACCAGCAGGAAGATCAGCACGCCGACCGCGCTGACCAGAACGGCCGACCCCCAGAACAGCACCCGCCAGTCGCTGTATTCGACGACCGCGGCGGCGATGGGCAGCCCGAGCGCACCGCCGATGCCGAGCGAGGAACTGATCAGCGCGATCGCGCCGCCGAGCCGTTCCGGCGGCAGCAGATCGCGCAGGGCGCTGATGCCCAGGGGAATGATGCCGACCCCCATGCCCTGCAGGCCGCGGCCGAGGATCATCGGCGCGACCGAGGTCGCCAGCGCGCAGACCACCGAGCCGGCGGCCAGCGGCACGATCGAGGCGAGCAGGATGCTGCGCTTGCCGTACATGTCGCCGAGGCGGCCCGCGACCGGTGTGGTCACCGCGCCGATCAGCAGGGTGATCGTCACGACCCAGGTCGCGTTGGCGGGAGTGGTGTGCAGCAGTTGCGGGAACTGCCCGAGCAGCGGGATGACCAGCGTCTGCATGAGCGCGGCGACGATCCCGGCGGTGGCGAGAACCGCGAGCACGACGCCCGGTTTGCCGGTGGATGGCACAGGAACTCCTAGCGGGGAAGCAGTGTTATGCATGATGCATGCGATGTGCACAGTACACTCAATATGCATTGTGCATAAACTTCGGCATCTAAGGTAGGTCCGGCGGCGGCGGAAGGGTGAGATGGACAAGGCACTGGACTCGATCGAATTCGAGATGATGCTGCTGGGCCGATACAGCCTCAGCGAGCGCCGCGGCGCCGCGCATCGGCTCGAACGCAGCGCGTACACGCTGCTCAGCCGCTTGTCGGCGGAGGGCCCGATGACGATCGCGCAGCTCAGCGAAGCCCTCAACCTGAACCAGTCCACGCTCAACCGGCAGACGACGACGATGCTGAAGGCCGAGGTGCTCGAACGCATCCCGGACCCGGACGGCGGGATCGCCCGCAAATTCCGGATCACCGATCAGGGCCGGCGGGCGCTGGAACGCGACCGGGCCGAGTCCGTCGGCGCGCTGGGGACGATCCTCGCGGACTGGCCCGAGGCCGATGTCGCCGCCTTCGCCGCGAATCTGCGCCGCTTCAACGCCGCCGTCGAAGCCTATGTCGGAAGGCCGTGGCCGCGCACCGATCGCTGACCGATTCGCCGACTGGACGAGAACGGGGTACTTCGCCCTAGGGTGGTCAGGCACGAGGGCTCGCCCTCGCGCTGTGTTCAGTACCAAATCGTGTCAGGAGTACCAGCTTTGGACAGCTCGCCACTACTCAACTCCGCCCCGCCCTGGGCGGTAGGCCCGTCCAGCGCGGTACAGGGGCCACGGTTCCCGATGTACTCCGAAGAGTTCGCCGCCGATCCGCACGGCGCCTACCGCGAATTGCGCCGCACCCACGGGGCTTTGGCGCCGGTCGAATTGGCGCCGGGCGTGCCCGCGACCCTCGTGCTCAGCTATCGCGAGGCGGTGCGCATCCTGAACGACCCGGACCACTTCCCGGCCGACCCGCGGGCCTGGCAGGACTCGATTCCCGACGACAGCCCCGTCAAGCCGATGATGATGTGGTACCCGAATGTCCTGCGCAACAGCGGTAACACGCACCTGCGTTATCGCCAGGCCAATGTCGGCGCGATCGAGGGCGTCGACCTGCACAACCTGCACGCCATCGTCGAACGCGACGCCATTTCGCTGATCAACACCTTCTGCGAGAGCGGTCAGGTGGATCTGGTCTCGCAGTACGCCTTTCCGCTGGTCTTCGCCGGCCTGAACCAAATGCTGGGCTGCCCAGCCGATATCGGGCAGCGGGTGGCCACCGGCATGGCCATGCTCTTCGACTCGGTCGACGACAACGCCGTGCACGGCATGACCATGCTCAGCGCGGCGCTGATGGACCTGCTCGAACTCAAGCGGCGCCAACCCGGCGACGACATGGTGACCCGGCTGCTGCAGCACGACGCCCGCCTCGACGACACCGAACTGCTCTACAACATCATCAGCATCTACGGCGCGGGCATCGAACCGCAGCAGAACCTGATCACCAACACCCTGCTGCTGATCCTGACCGACGATCGCTTCGGCGGCGACGTGCTCGGCGGAAGTCTGTCCACCCGTGACGCTTTGGACGAGGTGCTGTTCAACGACCCGCCGATGGCGAATTTCGCCATCTCCTACCCGCGCCAGCCGATCGCCGTCGGCGACGTGTGGCTGCCGGCCAACCAGCCGGTCATGATCAGCTTCGCGGCCTGCAACAACGATCCGGCGATCAGCGGCGGCGAACGCATCGGCAACCGCTCGCACCTGGCGTGGAGCATCGGGCCGCACGCCTGCCCGGCCAAGCCGGTGGCCTCGGTGGTGGCCCAGGAGGCCGTCGACCAACTGCTCGATGCCCTGCCTGAGTTGCGCTTGGCGGTTCCAGCGGCTGAACTATCTTGGCGCCCTGGGCCTTTCCATCGCGCGCTGGCCGCGTTGCCCGTGGCCTTCCCGCCGAGCCCGCCTCTGAATGTGCTGTAGGAGAATTATTGTGAGTCCGCAACCTCTTGCGCTGGACCTGACCGGCATCGACATTCAAGGCGAGAACGAGCGCATTCGAGCGCGCGGTCCGGTGACCCTAGTCGACCTGATGGGCGTGCCCGCCTGGTCGGTGACCGACGCCGGCCTGCTCAAGCAGCTGCTGGCCGATCCCCGGGTGTCCAAAGACGCGGCCCAGCACTGGGGTTCGTTCATCAACGGCGAGATCACGCCGGAGTGGCCGCTGTTTCCCTGGGTGGCCGTGGACAGCATGTTCACCGCCTACGGCGCCGAGCACCGCCGACTACGAAAGCTGGTGTCGCCCGCCTTCACCCACCGCCGCACCGCCGCGCTGCGCCCGCGCATCGAGGAGCTGGTCACGACGCTGCTCGACGAGATCGCGAAGACGCCGGACGGTGAAAGCGTCGACCTGCGCGAGGCTTTCGCCTACCCGGTGCCGATCCAGGTGATCTGCGAACTGATGGGCGTGCCCGAGGAGCGGGAGCCGGCCCTGCGCACCTGCGTCGCCCGCTTCTTCGACACCGAGATCACCCCGGAGGCCGCGCACGCCAACTACCTCGAAATGTTCGGCCTGGTCGGCGAACTCGTCGCCCTGCGCCGGGAGCACCCCGGTGACGACATGACCAGCGTGCTGATCTCCACCCGCGACGAGGACGGTGAGCGGCTCACCGAGAAGGAGATGGTCGACACCCTGATGCTGGTCATCAACGCCGGGCACGAGACCACCGTCAACCTGCTCGACCAGGCGATCTACAACCTGCTCACCCACCCCGAGCAGCTCGACGCCGTTCGTTCGGGCCGTGCCACCTGGGACGACGTCATCGAGGAGGCGCTGCGCTACGAGTCGCCGGTGGCGCACCTGCCGCTGCGTTACGCCGTGGAGGATCTCGAGATCGGCGGCGTCCACATCGCCAAGGGCGAGGCCATCCTCGCCTCCTACGCCGCGGCCGGGCGCGACCCGGAGCTGCACGGCGCGACCGCGGCCACCTTCGACGTCACGCGAACGAAGAAGGACCACTTGGCTTTCGGCCACGGCGCCCACCACTGCATCGGTGCGCCGCTGGCCCGGCTGGAGGCGAAGATCGCGCTGCCCGCACTGTTCGAGCGGTTCCCCGACCTTCGTTTCGCCGTGGATCCGGCGCAGGTGGCGCCGGTCATCGGCTTCATCTCCAACGGGCACCAGGAACTCCGGGTGCTCGTCGGCCCGTAGCGGCTACCTGCCGAGGCCCAGCGAGGCGGAGAAGGTGGACAGGTTGCACGGAATGTTGCCCGGATAGTTGACGCACGGCCGCGGTTCGTCGACCGCGGCCGGCGCTTCCGTCGCCGGGGTGAGCGGCAGACCGGTCGCCGCGGCGGGCGCGGCCACGGCCAGCGGTGCGAGCACGAGTCCGAGTGTGGTGAGCCAGAGCTTCGGATTCCGCATCGGGTTCCCTTCGGTGGTGGTCTGCCGAGCCACGGTAGGCGATCGCGGCCTGGGGTGGCAGCCATCGATTGTGGGGCTACGCGGGGTGGCCCGGCCGGGCAGCGCCCGGCCGGGCCACGAGCAGCGCCGCCGTGAGCAGCAGCGCGAGCAGAACCACGGACAGGAACACCTGCGGGTGCAGCCCGAGGACGGCCGGGTTGTCGAACTCCGGGTCCTCGATCGCGGCGCCCGGGAACAGCAGGGCCGAAAGCAGGCCCAGCCACGGTGTGGTGAGGATCGCGCAGGCCGTCCACACCGCGTCGCGGGCGCCGCCGCGCCACCGGAGAACGGCGAGGGCGAGCAGGCCGAGCAGGATCGACATGACGATGTACTGGGCGTCGTGGAACTTCGCGTGCGGCGCCCAGGCGTCGTTGTGCATGTGCTGCGCCGCCGTCGCGGGGACGACGAAATCGGCCAGCAGCGCGCCGGCGGCGGTCACCACCGCCACCAGGGCGGTGAGCAGGCGTGCGACGGCGGATCGGTTCTTGATCATGAATCCCCTTGCCGAGATGCGGATTTCGTGGCGTGACAGCGCAGGAAGTCGTCGACGACCGCGTACGCGTAGTCCAGCTCGAAGGTGCGGTTGGCAACGAGCCGCCGGAAGAACAGGGGGCCGTGCAGCTTATCGACGGCCAGGTCGAGATCCACGCCGGTGAGTTCGCGCCGGGTGACGGCCGCTTCGAGGACGGCCCGCAGCGTCGCGGTGCCCGATCGGTACAGCGCCTCCTTGACCTGCGCGAATTTCGGATCCACGGCGGAGCGTTCGATCATGACGCGCATGCCCCGCTCGGTGAGCGGCTCGTGCAGCATCGCGTGCGTCGCGGCGAGCGCGGCGCGCAGATCGGCGCGCAGTTCACCGGTGAGCGGCGGCCGCGCGAGCTCGATGTGCAGGGTGAGGGTGGCGCGCACCAGATCCGGCGGATCGGGCCACAGCCGGTACAGGGTGGCCCGGCTGATCCCGCTGCGCGCGGCGACGGCCCCGTGGGTGAGCCCGGCCAGGCCCTGTTCGATCAGCAGTTCCCGGGCCGCGGCGAGCGCGTTGTCGCGGCTGCGCAGGGTGCGGGGGTCGGGAGGACGCACCACATCTCCTTTGTGAGACAGTCTGTTTCAGAACTCTGAAACAGACTGTATCGAAGATGTGTGGACGGCGAAAGGGTCAATCCCGCCGGGGTTCGTGGACTCCGGGCGCGAGGCCGTGCTGGTAGAGATCGGCGATGTCGGCGGCGTACTTCTCGGCGATGATCCGTCGCTTGAGCTTCATCGTGAGGGTGATCTCGTCGCCGCCGGCCTCCCAGAACACGGGCAGGATCCGGAAGCGCTTGATCTGCTCGACGCGGGCGAGCCGCTCGTTGCCCGCGGCCACGCCCGCCGAAATCGCCCGGATGACACCGGGATCGACGGCGAGGGCCGCCGCCCCGGCATCGGGCAGCCCGTGCCGGCGCGCGTAGGGCTCCGCGGTCTCGGCGTCGAGCACGATCAACGCGGTGTTGTACGCCCGGCCGTCGCCGAGGGCGGCCATCGCGCCGATGAGCGGTGTGCTCGCCTTCACCGTGTTCTCGATATTGGCCGGGGACATGTTCTTTCCGGCGGCGTTGATGAGCAATTCCTTCTTGCGGTCCACCACCTTCAGGAAGCCCTCGGCGTCGATCTCCACGATGTCGCCGGTGTGCAGCCAGCCCTCGGCGTCGATCGCCTCCCGGGTCTGCTCGGGCAGGCCCCGATAGCCCTTCATCACCAGCGGCCCGCGCACCTGTAGCTCGCCGTCGGGCGAACGGCGGGATTCCATGCCGGGCAGCAACTTTCCGACGGTGCCGAGCCGGGCGTCCCGGGGATGGCTGACGCTGCACACGCACGACAGCTCCGACATGCCCCAGATCTCGGAGATCGGCAGGCCGAGCCCGGCGAAGAAGGCCAGGGTCTGCGGCGGAATCGGCGCCGCCCCGGACAGGGCCCAGCGCAGCCGGTCGAACCCCAGCGCGGCGCGCAGCCCGCGCAGCACCAGCTCGTCGGCGCGGGCCCACTCGGCCGCGAGCGCGGCGGGCACCGGCTCGCCCGCCAGCAGGTGCGAGCTGCGGTCGGCGGCCACCGACAACGCCCACTCCAGCGCCTTGCGCCGGGACTCGTCCGGCTCGGCGGAGACCTTGAATTCGATGGCTGCCTTCAGCTTTTCCCACACCCGGGGCACCGCGCCCCACACGGTCGGACGCAGGTCGACCAGCGCCGCCGCGATCTGCGCCGGATCCGGCACACAGGTGACCTGGGTGCCGAGCACCTCCTGGACGTAGAGGGCGGTGAGCCGGTCGGCGATGTGCGCGGTCGGCATGAACGAGGTGATGGTGTCGCCGAATTCGAAGCCCAGGACGCCGTCGAGGCCGTACACCTGGAACAGCAGGTTGGCGTGCGTCGTCTCCACGCCCTTGGGATTGCCGGTGGTGCCCGAGGTGTAGATCAGGGTCGCCACGTCGTCCGGGCGCACCGCGCGCCACGTCGCCTCGAAGTCGAAATCGGCTGTGCCGTAAGCGATCAGCTGGTCCACCGACAGGGTTTCCGCCGGAGCCTCGTCGACGCAGACGATGTGCTCCAGCGCGATCCCGCTCGCGCGCAGGCGCGGCAGGAACTGGGGTTCGCAGATCACGACGCGCGCTTGGGCATTGCCGAGCACGTAGGCCAGCTGTTCGGGTGGCAGCGTGTTGTACACCGAGAACGACGTCGCGCCCAGGTGCTGGGCGCCGACCTCGAGCGGGTAGAAGTCGACGCGGTTGGTCATCATCAGCGCGACGGTGTCGCCACGCCGGACGCCGAGCCCGGCCAGCCCGGCGGCGACGGCACGCACCTGATCGCCGTACTCCCGCCAGGTGAGGGTGCGCGCGTTGCCCGGCGTGCGTAGCGCGATCGCGTCGGGATCGATCGCGGCGGTGTGCTGGAACGCCGCGGGCAAGGTGTCGAAACGGGGTGTGCTCATGCTCTGGTCTTTCTGGATCGATCTGCGGCGGTGCGGGTTTCGATGGCGCGCACCAGCTCGTGCACCGAGGAACTCGCCGCCAGGCGGCTGTCCAGGACGAGATTCACCACGCCCCGGAGCAGGGCGTAGGGCTCCCAGCCGGCCGGGGCGATGGTGCGCGGGGCACGGCGGGCGATGCCGTCGGCGATGGTGCGGGCGGCGTCGGCCGCGGTGATCCGCACGCTCAGCGGCCAGGGGAGCATGCCGTCCAGCCGCCGGCCCAGGTCGTCGGCGTCGAGCATGTCGTGGGTCATGGCGGTCTCGACGATGCCGAAGTACGCGACCCCGGCGCTGGCCCCCGAGGCGGCCAGTTCGACACGCAGCGCGCGGCCGAACTGCTCGACCGCGGCCTTGCTGACCATGTACGGCGAGCCGCCCATGCCCGGGGCGAACGCGGCGCACGAGGAGACGACCACCACGTGGCCGCCGCTCGCGACGATCTGGTCGAGCGCCGGGTGCACGGTATTGAACACCCCGGTGAGATTGACGGCGAGGACCCGGTCGAAGTCCGCCGGATCCATGGTGCGAATCGTCGCGGGGACCGGCGTCACCCCGGCGTTGGCGACCACGACATCGAGCCGGCCGAAGTGCCGGACCGCCTCCGTCACCGCCATGTCCATCTGCTCGCGATCGGTGACGTCGGCGCCGATCGGATAGGCGGGGGAGCCGAGCACGGACGCCGTGGTCCGAGCCGCGATCGCGTCGACGTCGGTGACGACCACCCGCGCGCCCCGGGCGTGCAGCAGGGTCGCCAGCTCCAGGCCGATGCCCTGTCCTGCCCCGGTGATCAGGACGACCTTTCCCGCGACGTCGTAGGTTCGTCCCGGGAGCCAGGCCCGCGGATCGAAGGGGAACGAACTCATCAGGCCACCTCGTAGGATTCGGCGTCGAACCGCTGGGTGCGCCTGCGGTATTCGAAGCTCCAGCTCGGATACAGGCCCGCGTTGCCACCCTCGGGCGTGGTGTAGTAGCTCTCGCAGCCGCCGGTCAGCCAGACGGTGCCGGCGCTGCGCCGCCGCATCTCCTCGATGAACGCCTCCTGCGTGCGCGTCCGTACCTCGACCCGGCGCGCGCCGCGGTCGCGCAGCGTCGTGAGCGCGTCGACGATGTAGGCGATCTGCGACTCGATCATGAAGATGGCGGACTGGTTTCCCGCCGCGCCGAACGGACCGAGGGTGCAGAAGAAGTTGGGGAAGCCGGCGATGGCCGTGCCCAGGTAGGTCTGCGGGCGGTGGTGATAGAGGTCGGCGATGGAGAGGCCGTCCCGGCCTACGATGCGCTCGAAGGCGGTGGGTATGGCGGTGAATCCGGTGCCGAAGATGAGGGTGTCGACCGGGATCTCGGCTCCGGCGCGCGTCACGATCGAGCGCGGCCGGACCTCGGCGATGCCCTCGGTCACCACCTCGACGTTCGGGCGATCCAGCGCGGGCAGGTACGCGTCGGAGAAGATCGCCCGCTTGCAGCCGATCATGTAGTCCGGCGTGACCCGCTCGCGCAGGGCCGCGTCGCGGATCTGGCGGCGCAGCTGGAAGCGGCCGAGCAGTTCGAACGGATGCCGGAATCGATTGTCCACGAAGCCGACCAGGCCGAAGCTCTCGATCAGCGTGTACCAGGTGCCGCGAAGCGCCTTCTGCGCCATCGGGATCCGCCCGAGCAGCAGCCGTTCCAGCGGCGAGGTGCGCCGGTCCAGGCGCGGCACGATCCAGGGCGCCGAACGCTGGAACACGGTCAGCGCGGCGACCTCGGGCTGGATCTCGGGCACGATCTGCACCACGGTGGCGCCGGTGCCGATGACCGCCACGCGGGCGCCGGTGAGGTCGTGGTCGTGATCCCAGTGCAAGGAATGAAAAGCCTTGCCCTCGAAGGTGTCCAGACCGGGTAGGTCGGGATACTTGGCCTCGGCGAAGATTCCGGCCGCGGACAGGAAGAAGTCGGCGGTGAGCGTTCCCCGCGAGGTCTGGACGCGCCAGACCGACTCCTCGTCCACCCAGCGGGCGTCGAGCAGTTCGGTGTTCAGCCGGATATGGCGCACCACATCGTGTTTCGTGGCCACCGCGCGGAGATAGTCGAGGATCTCGCCCTGGCGGCCGTAGGTGCGCGACCAGTTCGGGTTCGGCGCGAACGAGTAGCTGTAGAGGTGCGAGGGGACATCGCAGGCCGCGCCCGGGTAGGTGTTGGCCTGCCAGGTGCCGCCCAGATCGGCGGCGCGTTCGAGCACAACCACGTCGTCGAAGCCCGCCGCGCGGAGCTGGACGGCGAGACCGATCCCGCCGAAACCCGCGCCGAGAACGACGATCTGGTGGTGTTCGGCGGGCTCCGGGCCGGTCATCGGCCGCTCCCCGGGACGGCGCGGCGGATACCGCGGGCGATGGAGCGGGTGAGCAGACGATTGACCGGGCTCGCCGCGGCCAGCAGCGGACGCAGCAGCGCGTTGCCCTCGAGGGCGAAGGTCCAGATCAGGCGGGTGCCCTGCGCGCTCGGCTGCAACGCGATGTCCTCGGCGAAGCGCCGCAGACCCGGGATCGAGGCGGCGTCGACGGTGAAGCTCAGGTGCGCGGCGTGCTCCCAGCGGTAGAAGCGTTCGGCCAGCCGGACCGCGCCGCCCAACGTGACCACGCGGGTCGCGCCGACGCCGAACGGGCGCGGCGAGGTCCACTCCATGGCGGTGACGACCGGCGACCAGGACACGAGCGCGTCGTCGGCGGTCAGGACCTCCCACACCCGGTCGGGCGGTTGCGCGAGGTCGACGAAGTGGGTGTAGCGGCGATCGGCGCGGGCCAGGAAAGCGTCGTCGGAGGGGGCCAGCGCGAAGCGAGTTGTCATGGGGCCGAAGCCTTTCGCGGTCAGAGATCGAGGACCAGGGGTCCGTCGGCGGAGCGGGAGACACAGGGCAGCATGTGGCCGGCGCGCTCGTCGGCGGTGAGCAGGCGGTCGCGATGATCGACCGCGCCGGAGCGGACGCCGACCTTGCAGGTGCCGCAGAACCCCTGCCGGCAGGAGTAGACGACACCGGGGTGCGCCCGCCGGAGCGCGTCCAGCGCGGTCTCGCGGCTGCCGACCCGAACGGTCAGCCCGGAGCGCGCCAGCCGCAGATCGAACTCCCGCCCGTCGGTGACGGGTAGCGCGGAGAAGCGTTCGGTGTGCAGGGAAGCGGTCGGATTGATCCGGAACAGGTGGCGCTGGGCCGCCTCCAGCACCGGCGGCGGGCCGCAAACATACACGGCCGCACCGGGTTCCGCCTTGGCCAGCAGAGCGGGGATATCGGGCACGCCGTATTCGTCGTCCGGGCGGATCTCGGCGTCGAGCGGCAGTTCCCTCAGGAACGGCATGCTCGAGCGGGAGCGCCCGAGATACACCAGCCGCCCGCGCTCCCCGGCCTCCCACGCCATGGGCAGGATTGGAGTGATGCCGATGCCCGCGGCGAGGAACAGGTACGACGGGGCGTTGCCGATATAGGTGAACGCGTTGCGCGGCCCACGGATTCGCACCGTGTCGCCGGTGCGCAGAGCGTGCATCTCCCGGGAGCCGCCGTCGCCGTCGTCGAGGCGGCGCACGGCGATTCGATACCGCCGCCGATCGCGGGGGTCGCCACACAGCGAGTACTGCCGCTGCCGGCCCGAGGGCAGGAACACGTCCAGGTGCGAACCCGGACGCCAAGACGGCAGTGTGCGCAGGTCGCGGGCGCGCAGCGTGAGCGAGACGACGTCCGCGGCCTCGGTGCGCACCGTCTCGACCACGGCGTCGAGGTCGAATCCGTGGAACCGCACCGGTTTCGGGCGGGCCAGCGCCGGTGTGGTGAACACCCGCTTGTAGAGGTCCATCGCCACGCCCAGCGCGCGCAGGCTCGGGGTCGGGCCGGCCTGGACGCCGGTCATGCCCGGGCCGCCGGCGAATGCGCGAGGTAGCGCAGGGCGTTGTCCATCGAACCCAGTTGCGAGGGATGGAAACTCGGGCGCAGATAGCGCGGCATCTCGGTGAAGAACGTGGTGAAGCTGGGGATCACGCCGCGCACGGTCGCGCTCACGAACTGCGCACCCCAGAACCGGCCCTTGTGCGGGCTGGGATCCTTGCGATACAGGTAGGCCGTCGAGACCACGAAGAGCGGCAAAAGCAGTGCGGTGGCGAGTATTCCGGTGCGTGCGCGGCGCGCGTAGCCGCCGTCGAGATGCATGTAGGCGTCGAAGACCACGCTGCGGTGCTCGACCTCCTCCGCGCCGTGCCAGCGGACCAGATCCAGCATGGTCGGGTGCATGCCGGCGGCCTCCAGCGCCTCGGCCTCGAGCAGCCACTCGCCGATCACCGCGGTGAAGTGCTCCATGCCCGCGAACAGGCCCAGGCGCTCCTTGAGCCACTGCTGCCTGGCCCGCCCGTCCAGGCCGTGGTCGCCCAGGACCCGGTCCACCAGCCAGGCGACCTTCTGCACGTAGGACTCGACGTCGAGGCCGATGGACTGCAGGTGCTCGCGCGCGCCCTCGTGGCTGCTGGCGTGCATCGACTCCTGGCCGATGAAGCCGGTCACCTCCTCGCGCAGGCGCTCGTCCTCGATGAAGGGCAGCGCCTCGGCCAGGCAGGCGGCCATCGCGCGTTCACCCTCGGGCAGGACCAGGTGCATCACGTTCGTGACGTGGGTGGCGACCACCTCGTCCGGGATGTAGTGCATCGGGACCGTGGCGAAGTCGAAGTGGACGTCGCGGGCGTGGATTGCGTGGGCCTCGTCCTGATAGGAGCGCGTCGTTGCACTGTGATCAGCCATACAGCGAACCGTACAGCGCCACATTTTGTATGGCAATGTTGCAGCCACAAATTGGCTGTTTTTGTTGCAAATCGGCCGATCGGTGCTAGCGTCGTGCCATGCCCTCCCCAGCCGCGACCTCGGAAGACGCTGCGAAATCCGGGTTCGTCGAGGAACGCATCCTCGACGCGGCCCTGGTGCAGTTCGGGCAGGTGGGCGTGAAGAAGACGACCATCGAGGACATCGCCCGGCGGGCCGGGGTCGACCGCGTGACCGTCTACCGGCGGATCGGTTCCCGCGACGACGTGGTGAGCGCGGTCACCGGCCGGGAGGTGCGCAACCTGCTCGCCGAACTCGCCGAGCTCCCCGCCCGCCACGACACCCTCGAAGACCTCGTCGCCGGCATCTTCGTCACCGTCGTCACCCGCTGGCGCACCCATCCACTGGTCGAGCGCATGCTCGCGCTCGAACCGGACCGCCTGCTGCCCCAGCTCACCACCGGCGGTGCGGGCGTCTTCCTGCTCGCCGTCGCCGCGACCACCGAACTGCTTCGCAGCGCCCTGCGCGCGAAAGCTCTCCCCGAACCGCCGAACCTCGACATCCGTGTCGAAATCGCCTGCCGGATAGTGCATTCGGTCATTCTGCAGCCCGTCGGCACCATTGATCTCGACAACGACCTGGCCGCCTTCGCCCGCACGCACCTCGCACCACTGCTCACGGCACGCTGAAGTGCTCCCTGGCACTACCGATGAAGTCGGCGGCGTCCGGGCCGTGGGCGAAGCGCGCGGTGTCCAGGGCGCCGATCGCCGCGGCCAGCGGGTCCGGATTGCTCGCCCGGTGCACGGTCGCCCAGGCCCAGTGCTGGTCGCGGTCACCGATGGCCGACCGGCGCACGCGTCGTTCGACCTCGGGTGTCAAGGCTCGGGCCGCGATGCTCGCGATCACCTCGGGGTCGGTGTGCAGGCCCGCGTGCTCGACCGTGCGGCTCGCCGTCCACCACGCCAGCTCGCGCAGCCGCTCGGGCGGTAGGTCGGCCAGGGCGTCGGTGTCGGGACCCAGTGGGCCGTTCCCCGGGTAGGTGCGCGATCCATCGGGCTGCCGTGGCTCCGGGTGCAGCTCCTCCAGCAGCGGCAAGATCGCGAACCCGATGCCGGCGGTCGCCAAGCGTGCGAGGTCGTCCTCGGTGAAGGCGCAGCCGGTGAACCGGCCTACGGCGACAACCCCTTTCGCGATTCCGTCGCGGTAGTCGGCGAGATCCATGTCCCGCAGGAACGGTTCGAGCACGGGATTCGTCGGGGCTGCATCGAGTTCGGACGTGGCGAGGACTTCGCCGTTCTCGGCGAAGGACAATTGCGTCCGGCCGTTGACGTTCCAGAACATCGATGCCGCGCGGGTGCCGCGGGCGAGTGCCCGCAACTCCGGGCGTCGGGTAGCCTGATAGCCGTTGTACTCGACGGCCAGCACCCGCCCGCGACGCGTGCCACCGCGACCCAGGGATCGGTGGTGTAGTCCGACGTCGGTTGCCCGAGGGTGTCCATTCGCCCGGGTGCGGTCGGATCCGCGCCCAAGGCTTCGAGCACGGTGTCCGGATCGGCCCCGGCGACGAGGGTGATCGTCGCGGCGTCCCCGAGCGTCGACTTCGCTATCCAGCGATACGCGTCCTCGGGCTTCGCGACCGCCGGGGGTTCGGGCTCGCCGCGCAGGCGATAGCCGAGCCGATCGGTTCGCCGGTGCACCACCGGTTCCGTGTTCTCCGACCTCCAGACTGTCAGCTGGTAGTGCTCGCTGCGGGGATCGTCGCGGTTGACAGCGTGCACGCGGACTCGGTAGGTGCCCGGCCACGGCGGTGTCTGCTCGACCAGCCGGTAGCTGGGGCGCAATCCCGGGTTCGCCGGGGCGCCCACGATGGAGGCGAGACCGCGGTGCGCGGTCCACGCGACTTCCACCACCTCGTCCCAGCTCGTCGTATCGACCTCCGTGGGCGGCTCTTCGAGGATGTCGATCCGCAGACTCACGATGCCGTCCGCGGTGCCGGTTCGTACCGCGATCCCGCCCGGGACGAGGGTGACCAGACCGTTCTCCCCGAAATCGGCCGTTTCGGGGAACTCCGCTTCGGTCAGCGCGAACCGATGATCCTGTGCCGCAACGGCTCCCCTCGAAGCGCGCGGGTACAGATAGCCCTCACGGATCCGGGCGACCCGCGCGTGTTCGTACCCCTGAGGCAGGGGAGCGGCGCGGAGCAGCCCGTCAGCGGCGAGCAGAGCGCTCCCGAGCACGGCCGCCGTCTCGTGCCCTCGGTCCAGGGCGCGCAGCACGGTGGCGGCCACCGCCACACACAGCGCGAAGTACGCCCTACCGTGTGCGGCAGGGATTTCCGTCTCGTCGCCGTCGGTCACGGTGACCCGCAGCAGCGGCACGATCGCAGGGTGCTCGCTCACTCGGGTCGCCAGGTCGCTGATCAGCGCGGAGGTTCCCGGCCGGAGCGCTTCGAGCTTGTCGAGCGCCGTCTTCGGCTCGCAGGCGCCCATGAGCGTCACGTTCATGACACCCGTGTCGGTCTTTTGTGGCAATAGCTCTGAAAGTGGCTCCAGCAGTGGGGCATTCACTTCGGTCAGCCACAGCTCCAGAGCGCCGAGTAACCGCTCGGGCAGCAGGTGCCCGAGGCGATCCCACTCCGACCGAGTCTCGAAGTCGGGCTCGGCGTCCTTTGCGCGCGTGCCACCCAGCTGCGCTGCGGGCGTCACCGGAATCCGGATCGCCGCGGCCCGCATGGTCTCGATGAGCGCGGGCGCTATCGCGTCGACGACCGCGTCCGGGATCACCGCCCGCACCGGCTCGATCTGTCGATTCGGTATCGCGACCATGTGCCGAATGATCTGCGGAGTGTCACCCATGCGTCGTGTCAGCCTTTCCTGCCTGGCGCTTTGGCAAGCCCCTTCATCGCGAGGCCGCCCGGTTTCGCGACTGGGCGAGCGGCACTGTTATCTGCTGGTGTCGCGACGGTCGATACCGAATTCCCCTTCACGCCAGAGGTTTCCGCAGCAGCCCTGGTATTCGCGCTCCCGCGCGGCGGCTTGGCCTTGCCCTTCATGCCCAGGCCCTTGACCGGAGCGGCCGGAGTCTCAGCCGCCGGTGCTTCGGTAGCCGGGGTTTCGGCGGCGGGAGCCGAGTCGTCCTTGGCGCCCGGGGCTTTCGCCGCACCCTTCATGGCCAAACCCTTGCCAGGGGCCTTGGCCGGGCCCTTCATGGCCAGACCCTTGACCGGGGCAGCGGGCTTCTCCTCCGCGGCCGGTTCAGCCGGAGCCGCGGCTTTCGCGCCGGGAGCCTTGGCGGGGCCCTTCATGGCCAGACCCTTGGCCGCGGGCTTGTCCTCGGCCGCCGGTTCGGTGGTCCCGGCACCGGGGGCCTTGGCGGCGCCCTTCATACCCAGCCCGCCACCGGGAGCCTTACCGCCCTTCATCGCCAACCCGCCACCAGGGGCCTTGCCGCCCTTCATGGCCAACCCGCCACCAGCGGGCTTGGCCGCCGACGCAGGAGCCTCCGCCGCAGCGGCAACCGGTTCCGGCTCCGGTTCGGGTTCGGGTTCGGGGGCTTGTTTGGGTTCCTGGATTACGACCAGGTTCGCACCCAACTCATCAGCCTCGACTCGGGTGATCGCGTCCAGCATCAACTGGGCCACATCCACCA